>NZ_JBPULM010000008.1:0-182438 GCF_055814915.1 Paenibacillus sp. R-74696 | reverse complement strand
TGGCCTTTGCGAGCGTAGATAGTGAAGCGCTGGCGGAAGGAGCCGTGAAGGCGGAGCATCTGTCGACGGACAGCATAACGAGCGACAAAATCACGTATGGCGCTGTTGCTGCGGAGCATTTGGCGACGGATAGCGTGACGAGCGATAAGCTGGCGAATAGCAGTGTCACGACGGAAAAGCTTGGTGAATCGAGCATAACGTCATCGAAGTTGGCTTTTGCAAGTGTAGGCAGTGAAGCGCTGGCGGGAGGAGCCGTGAAGGCGGAGCATCTGTCAACGGACAGCGTAACTAGCGACAAAATCACGTATGGCGCTGTTGCCGCGGAGCATTTGGCGACGGATAGCGTGACGAGCGATAAGCTGGCGAATAGCAGTGTCACGACGGAAAAGCTTGGTGAATCGAGCATAACGTCATCGAAGTTGGCCTTTGCGAGTGTAAGCAGTGAAGCGCTGGCGGAAGGAGCCGTGAAGGCGGAGCATTTGTCGGCAGCGAGCGTAACGAGCGATAAGCTAGCGGATGGCTGCTTCACAACAGAAAAGCTTGGTGAATCGAGCATAACGTCATCGAAGCTGGCCTTTGCGAGCGTAGGTAGTGAAGCGCTGGCGGAAGGAGCTGTGAAAGCGGAGCATTTGTCGGCAGCGAGCGTAACGAGCGATAAGCTAGCGGATGGCTGCTTCACAACAGAAAAGCTGGGCGAATCGAGCATAACGACGTCGAAGTTGGCCTTTGCGAGCGTAAGCAGTGAAGCGCTGGCGGAAGGAGCCGTGAAGGCGGAGCATTTGTCGACGGGTAGCGTGACAAGCGATAAGCTAGCGGATGGCTGCTTCACAACAGAAAAGCTTGGTGAATCGAGCATAACGTCATCGAAGCTGGCCTTTGCGAGCGTAGATAGTGAAGCGTTGGCGGAAGGAGCCGTGAAGGCGGAGCATCTGTCAACGGGTAGCGTGACGAGCGATAAGCTAGCGGATGGCTGCTTCACAACGGAAAAGCTGGGGGAATCGAGCATAACAGCATCGAAGCTGGCCTTTGCGAGCGTAAGAAGTGAAGTGCTGGCGGAAGGAGCCGTGAAGGCGGAGCATCTGACGGCAGAGAGCGTAACGAGCGATAAGCTGGCGAATAGCAGTGTCACAACGGAAAAGCTGGGCGAAGCGAGTGTAACGTCGACGAAGCTGTCCTTTGCGAGCGTAAGAAGTGAAGCGCTGGCGGAAGGAGCCGTGAAGGCGGAGCATTTGTCGACGGGTAGCGTGACGAGCGATAAGTTAGCGGATGGCTGCTTCACAACGGAAAAGCTGTGCGAAGCGAGTGTAACGTCGACGAAGCTGGCTTTTGCGAGTGTAGGAAGTGAAGCGCTGGCGGAAGGAGCCGTGAAGGCGGAGCATTTGTCGGCAGCGAGCGTAACGAGCGATAAGCTAGCGGATGGCTGCTTCACAACGGAAAAGCTGGGCGAAGCGAGCATAACAGCATCGAAGCTGGCCTTAGCGAGCGTAGGAAGTGAGGCGCTGGCGGAAGGAGCTGTGAAAGCAGAGCATCTATCGGCAGAAAGCGTAACGAGCGATAAGCTAGCGGATGGCTGCTTCACAACGGAAAAGCTGGGCGAAGCGAGTGTAACGTCATCGAAGCTGGCCTTTGCGAGCGTAAGCAGTGAGGCGCTGGCGGAAGGAGCCGTGAAGGCGGAGCATCTGTCCACCAACAGCGTAACGAGTGACAAAATTACAGATGGTGCTGTCACCGCCGAGCATCTCGCACCTGCCAGCGTAAAGCTGTCGGCTCTTGCTTTTTCGCCAATCGTTGGACGGAGCGGCAGCATCAGCAAGCAGCAATTTGGGTTATGCCCGTACAGCTTTCCGCCTGAGAAACAGCAGTTAGAGCAGGTTATACTTTTTGATGAACCGTTCGCAAGCAATCAATATGTGCTGACAGCAACGAGCGATCATCCTGCCTGCTATGTATGCATTCAAGCGAAGGAGCCGGGGCATGTCATCCTATCCATTAATCGCCGCTTTTTCAGCGAAGCTTTCACCGGTGCCATCAACTGGATTGCAATCGGGCAATAATGGTTGCTTCGAAATGCTATTAACGATTGCTCGATTGCTGATTAGAGTCAATAATTCAACATGGAAAGAGTTCCTCTTGCGCAGGTCGCGAGGGGAGCTTCTTTATTTCTCGGACTGAAACGCGCTGCGCCGCCAGAGGATGGCGACAGCCGTTTCACCTTGAATTCTAAGAATTTATAAGTTTCATCCTTATAATCCGCTTAGAATTCTCTGACAAAGCTCTTCGCACGTCCCAGAAGGACGACGAAGTCGTTTTTGCTCGGTTAGCGGCCTACTGCTTTTGATATGGGTGCGGGACAGACATCATGGGAGTTGTACATTTGCCGTTGCGCAGATGATGGAGGTACATACAATGAGGTGTAATTACTAAGCAGCACGATTTTGAACTATAGGCGTATACCGAGGTGAACAAAGCGGATGAAGAAAGCGAAGGGTGCGAAGGGGAAAAAAGCCCGGAATTTCCGTGCTGCGAAAAAGCCGCGTTATGCCCAGGGCGGCATGGCCGCAGACGATTATGCCGGAGAAGCGCAGCCGCTGCAGTCTCCAGTCGTCTCCGTTATTATTCCCGTTATGAATGAACGGGCTACCATTCGAAGGATCATTAGGGAAGCAGCAGGCGTCCATCCTCGGACTGAGGTTATCGTCGTTGCAAACGGCTCGACGGATGGTTCAGCCGAAATCGCCAGGCGTGCGGGAGCGCGAGTGCTCCGCTATGAGAAGGCGCTAGGTCATGATGTTGGACGAAGCATTGGAGCGCGGGCTGCTTTAGGTCAAGTGCTGCTGTTTGTAGATGGAGATATGATCATAAGCACTGCGCAATTGCGGCATTTTGTCTATGCCGTGCTGCATCGAGGTGTAGATGCCGCTTTAAATGATTATACCGGCCCGGTAGACAAAAACGCTGTGCACAGCGTCGTGCTCGCGAAGCATGCGCTCAATATTGTGCTGGAGCGACCGGAGCTGAAAGGGGCTTCCTTCACAGCGGTCCCCCATGCGATAAGCAGACAGGGTCTATCTTTAATCGGAGCGGAGGCGCTGTGCGTTCCACCGCTTGCCCATGCGAGAGCGATTCGGCTTGGACTGAAGGTAGAGGCGGTGCATACGGTCAATGTTGGCAAAATGAACCGGCGCAGGCCACAGCGCGAACGGCGAAGCCCGCTTGAGCATCTTATTGTTGGGGATCATTTGGAAGCGATCCACTGGCTGATTACACAATCGAATGAACGTGGCGGCTTTGAGGATTACCGTCGCTGCCGCGAGTTTGCGCTTTAAGCTAAGGCTTAAGCGGCATGGAGGTTGAACCGTGAAAGCAGTCATATTGGCAGGAGGAACAGGGACGCGGCTAAGGCCGCTGACCACTTTAATGAACAAGCATATGCTTCCAGTAGGCAAGCATCCCATGATCTTTTATGGCATCGATAAGCTGCATCAGGCAGGCATTCAAGAAATGCTGCTCGTGACAGGACGGCAGTCGATAGGTTTGTTTGCAGAGTATTTAGGAAGCGGCCGTGAGCTAGGTGTCTCGCTGACTTACCGCATTCAGGAGGAAGCAGGCGGCATTGCGGAAGCGCTGGAGCTGGCGCGCGATTTTATTCGAAATGATGAGAAGTTTATCGTGCTGCTTGGCGATAATTTGTTCGAGGATAATTTGGCTCCGTATGTAAGGAAATTTGCCCGGCAGCAGGAGGGTGCGATGGTACTGCTCAAGCAGGTGCCAGACCCCCATCGCTATGGCATAGCCGTGTTTCAGGAAGCGGGACAAATCGCTTATATAGATGAAAAACCGGCAGAGCCGCAATCGGATTTATGCGTAACGGGCATTTATATGTACGATTCCAGCGTTTTTGCAGCGATTGATCGGCTGGAGCCATCAGGGCGTGGGGAACTGGAAATTACCGACCTGAACAATATGTATGCGCGGGCGGGAACGCTTGCTTCCCATACGCTTGCAGGATGGTGGACGGATGCGGGAACGTTCGAATCCTTGCATGAAGCCGCAGCGAGGCTGTTGAAGGAGACGGGAGAATGAGGAGAATAGCGGCAAGAAAACGACCCCGCAATACTAGGCAATCCCGCATACGGCAGCAGGCATCGTATGCGCAGGGTGTCGAGCAAGGCTATCAGGATGGGCGGCAAGCGGGATTTACTAGCTATAATGAGAAGTTTCAAGGAACGAGCATCATTATTCCTAGCTATAATCAGCTCCAGTATTTGAAGATGTGCATTGAAAGCATTATGGACCATACGGATCTTGCCTATGAAATTATCGTCATTGACAACGCTTCGACCGATGGGACGGGGAGCTATTTGGCCCAGCTTGATGGTCAGGTGCGCTACCGGATTTTAAACGAAAACTTCGGCTTCGCTGGAGCGGTCAACAGAGGCATGATGATGGCTAAAGGCACGATGATGCTTATTTTGAACAATGATACGCTCGTAACCGACAATTGGCTGGACAATATGATGGCCTGCTTGAACAGCAATCCGCAAATTGGCATGGTTGGGCCTGTCACGAATTATATCGGCGGCGAGCAGCTGATAGAGGTTCCTTATACGAATGTTGCGGATATGCCAGACTTTGCAAGGCTGAATAATGTGCCGGATCCTAGACGCTGGCAGCAGGTTGATCGGCTGACGGGCTTCTGCCTTCTGCTGAGGCGGGAGCTGTGGGAGAAAATCGGTTATTTTGATGAAGGCTTTGAAATCGGCAATTTTGAAGACGATGACTATAACATTCGGGTGAAGCTGCTAGGGTATTCGCTTGTCATTGCCCGCGATTCGTTTATTCACCATTTTGGCAGCGTCAGCATCAAAGCGCTAGGTGCGCAGCTTGAGGAAGTTAATAACCGAAACCTGCAGCATTATATGAATAAATGGGGCAATCCGCATGAGCTGGTCAGCGTCATGAAGCATCGCTTCGCCGAGCAGCCTGCACTAAAGGCTGAGATCGCTGTGCTTGGGGAAGCAGCCTATTACCCAGACAGCATTGCTGTTACTTCAATAAAAGGTTCAGTGTATTGGATTGAAGGCGGCGTCAGGCGCCCTGTTGAAGGCGAATTTGCTGGAGAAGCCAGTCACATCGGGCAGATTGATATCAGACGATGGGCAATCGGACCGCCGATTTCAAGCGAGGAAGTTCATGCAAGGCGGCAGCAAATGCTGGCGATGGAAGGCAGCGAGCTTCATGGCAAAATCGTTAGCGGACTTGATGGTTTTCATTATTATATGCAGCAGGGCTTTAAGCGGAAAATGATAACGGAAGCTGCTTATGAAGGCTGGGCGCTTACGGCAAGACCGTCAGTCCAGCTCACAATGGAGCAGCTGCAAGCCATTCCGGAAGGCTTGCCGATTATTCCCGCTGTCAAGCTCCGCCAACAACTTTAGAATGGTTATCAAGCCACTGTTCGGCGCCAAGTATCACTGTGTATCGCCGTGCATATGCTGTAAATAGCTGCACCTATTCAAGTGGCGGCACAGGGCCAAGCCATAGCCCGAAGGAGGATTGTTGGCCATGCAGCATATCGTAACCGAAATTATTGAGCATTTATCCCATTCCAACAGCCAGATGGCACGTGTGCTGGAAGCAAAGCGCCATGTCACGGTACGAATGGCCGAAATTGTGAAAAGCCTCCCTGATCATGGGCCGAATTTGGGCGGCGTGGACGATCTGCTTGGGGAATCGCAAGCGCTGCTGGGCAGCGTGATTGCTTATTTAAACAGCATGGCTGAGCTGCAGGAGACGCTGGCATCTCAGCTGTCTTATACGATAAAAGAGCTGAACCCAGGCGAGGAAGAATGACGAAGCGAAAAGGGGAGCGCATGTCATGGACCGAGAGCAAGCCTATATGCGCATGTTGGGCGCTACAGCCAATATGCAGTGGAACGTGGCGCTAATTCTGGAGGCGAAGGCGGAGGAAGCGGAGAAGGCCCGCAACTGGATATGCAATCATATTCATACGGGCACTTTCTCAGGCGATCAGACGCAGCTTAAGCAGACGCTAGGTGTACATGACCAGATGGTCGAGACGATTGAAGGCATTAACAAAATGAGCCAAGGCATCGTATCCGTGCTCAAAGCCGTATTGCAGAAAGATGGGGAGGAAGGCCATTCCTCCGGCTCGGATTTCCACTTTGGCGGCGGATTCGGAGGCGGGAATTGAGGGAACTGGTGCGCCGCGAGCGCGAGGTTAAATTGGAGGTGCTGGCTTCGATTGCGCGCAGCCAGCTCGCGCTTGCCCGCATTTTGAACAGCGTGGCTGATGTTGCCGAGCTCGCGCCTCAAACAGCCAAGCGAATTGGCGAAAATGTACGACTATTGACGAGCATGCAGGAGCAGTTAGCTGAGAGCGTGACAGGCTGGCCTGTGCGCAGTTACCGGGTAAGGACGGGCAAGCCGCCCGAGCCTTGGCTCCGTAACGAGCTGCGACGAAAGCAGGTGCGGTGGCACCCGCAAGTGAACAGGAGGAATTGGAATTGAGTATAAAAAAACGCGTGTCCGTCCGCAAGCGGGCGACGAAACGCTCCGCCAGCAAAGCTGTATCGCGCCGCTCAAAAAGCACGCGAACACGCAAGGCAACAGGGAAAAAAAGAGGAAGCAGCTCATCGCTGCGCCGCCGCAGGAAGGTGATCAGGAAGCGTGTGATCGGGACGGAGACCTTTAATGAGGGCTTCAACCAGACGTATAATACCGGCTATAATGCAGGTTTTGCGAAAGGCTTTGAAGATGGACATCAGCTCGCGTATGAGCAAACGCCGTAGCGGTCATCTTCGTCATGCTTTAGTGAAAAATGCGGCTATTATTTTTAAATTAGCTCGGCCTGCTTGATGGTTTATTCAGCCACCAGGCAGGCCAGGGCTATTTTTAAAATAGAGAGGACAAGCTGTGTTCGTATCACGATATGGCAAAAGTCTTGGCGGAAACAGCAGGTTAAACGCCAATTTTTGCGATGCAGGGATAAGTGCCGCTTAGCCTTGCTGCTTTTTGTCATATACATAATGAAAACGTGTTGTGCAGCGATTGAAAACGAAGCAAGGCGGTGCAGCAAATGATGGCCAGAAAAAATAATTCCCGCAAGCAAGTCAGGCAAAGTGGGTATGAAATCGGCTTTCATACCGGCTGGCGAGACGGGGCTTGCGAAGCGGTAAGCGGGCTTTTGCCCCCGCCGGAGCTGACGCCCGTTCCGCTGCGAATGCTCTATATTCCGCAAGGTTTTGAGGCAATTGACGCAGGCCTTATTGAGGCGCTGCAGGCGAGTGTAAGCGAGCTTCATGTCGGAAGCGCAGAACAGCTTGCCGAGCAAGCGGCAGCCATTTCCCCCGACATCGTGCTTGTGATGAATGGGCTGCATACTTTTCCAGCCAATCATCTGCAGCAGATCGCCGCGGTCAGGCAGCAGGGCATCCGCACAGCGGTATGGTTTGTAGATGATCCTTACATGACGGAGAAAACGGCTATTGCGGCGCCGCATTATGATGTGGTGCTAACGCATGAGCTTGGGACACTTGAGCTGTATCGCAGTGCAGGCTGCGCAAATGTGCATTATTTGCCGCTGGCGGTGCATGCCGGCTTGTATCGGCCACAGCGAACGGATTCAGCTTTTGCCAGCGATGTTTGCTTCATAGGGCAAGGATTTTGGAACCGGATTGGTCTCCTTGATGCCATTAGCGAGCGGCTGCTGGCTAAGAGGCGCAAAATCTTTTTGTCCGGAGGGCTATGGGAGCGTTTATCGGCCTATAAGCGGCTGCAGCCGTTTATCCATACCGACTGGTTAAGCGCAAAGCAGACAATCCCCTATTATAACAGCGCCAAAATCGTCATTAACATGCATCGCACAACAGAGATAGGCTCAGACAATTTTAATACTTTTCAAAGCCCAGGGCTTTCTATTAATCCGCGAACCTATGAAATCGCCGCTTGCGGCGCCTTTCAGCTAACGGATATTCGTGAGGATTTGCCGCATTATTACATCTTAGGTCAGGAAATTGAAACATTTCAGCATGCGGAGGAGCTTGCTGAAAAAATCGATTTTTATTTGGAAAATGAGGAAGCGCGCAGCCGGATCGCAGTGAATGGGCTGCGCCGCACGCTGCGGGACCATACATTCAGATCGCGTGCTGTGCAGCTATTGCAGCTTATTATGAAGGAGGAGGAGGAGCCCAATGGCTAAACGATCGGTTTTGCGAAAAAGAGAGCGGCCGCCTACTGAAGTGGAGCTAGGGAGAGCCGCAGGCTACCATGCTGGTTGGGGGGACGGTTATTGGTTTGGCCAATGCGAGTCGGTTATTAGCCGTATTCCCCCAGTAGCAGGAGTATGGCCTGTACATGTCATGTATGTGTCTACGGGAAAGGGATTTCCTTATTCGCCGCTTGATGAAGCGGTTGCCGCCACGTTAACGGGAATGGTAGCCCAGCTAACTGTCGTGCAAACGGGGGAGCCTGTAGCAGAAGTCGCTGCGCGCTTGCGGCCGGATTACGTGATTGTACTGGATGGGCTGCAGTTTGATGTAGCGCAGATTGATGCTATGCGGGCTTTGGGTATTCGGACTGCCATATGGTTTACAGATGATCCTTATTATGCGGATATTACAACAACGCTTGCCCCGCACTATGACACCGTGTTTACGCTTGATCGAAGTAGCGTGGCGCTTTATCAGCAGCTCGGCTGTGCCAATGTGCATCATTTGCCGTTCTGCGTTATGCCTGCCCAATTCCGGCCGATGAACCCACAGCGCAGCAAACGCAAGGAAATCAGCTTCATCGGCTCAGGCTACATGAATAGAGTGCACTATTTTAATGAGGTAGCCTCTTATTTAGCTTCCAAGGATACACTGATATCGGGAATATGGTGGGATCGGCTGGAAAAGTTCGATATGCTTAAATCTAAAATCAATCTGGGAGACTGGCTGAGCCCGCAGGATACGGCGCTTGCTTATAATGCTTCAAAAATTGTCATCAACATGCATCGAGCTCACGATGATGCCTTATTCAATAGCAACAGTCTTGGCGTAGCAGCTTCCTCTCCAAATCCGCGAACGTTTGAAATTTCTGCCTGCGCCGTGCTCCAGCTAACGGATGTGCGGGAGGATTTGGCTTCCTTTTACACACCTGGTGTGGAAATTGTTACGTATGAATCTCCGCAGGAAATGGTGGAAAAGCTGGCCTATTATTTGAATCATGAAAATGAACGCAAGGAAATTGCGATTCGCGGCATGCATCGCACGCTGAGCGAGCATACTTATGCCCATAGGCTGCATGCGATGCTGTCCATATTATTTGCTTAATGAGGCTTGGGGCAAGCTGCATTGGCTGCGGCGGCTTAAATGGACCAGCGCATAATAACGCCAGATTGCGTAAGTCCGCCGCCAAAGCCGTACAACAGCAGCAGATGACCCGGCTGCACTCTGCCGTCTTTGACGGCTGCATCAAGCGCAAGCGGAATGGAAGCTGCAGAGGTGTTGCCATAATGCTCAATGCTGGACAGCGCCTGCTGCGCTTCAAATCCGATACGCTCGCATAAAGCATCAATTATACGCTGATTGGCATTGTGCGGAACGAACCAATCAATCGTCTGAGCGGTGTAGCCGCTGCCGTCTAGCAGCTCTTGAACGCCTGCTGCTACGCGGCTTAATGCCCAGCGGTACACTTCCCGGCCGTTTTGGACGAGCATGCTGTTCTGGGAAAGCTCGAAGCTGCCGATGTGCGGCGCCAGGCTGCTGCGGTATACATGATGGCCCTGCTCGCCATCGGTGCTTGCATTCGAAGCAAGTATGTCGCCAGCAGAAAGTGTTGAATCAGAGTTAGTCGTGCTAATATCTACTCCTACTCCCGTATCGGTCGTTTCAACGAGCATGGCACCTGCGCCATCGCCGAATAAAATGCAGGTCGTCCGGTCTGTATAATCAGTAGCACGCGAAAGGGTTTCGGTGCCAATAATTAAAATTTTGCGGCATAGCTTGGAGAGCAATAGGCCGTTTGCCATTTGCAGGGCGGATGTGAAGCCGGCGCATGCGGCTTGCAAATCAGCATTTCCGCAGCCTTTCATGCCGAATGCGGCCTGCACTCTTGAGGCTACACTTGGGACGAAAGTATCCGGTGTAGAGGTCGCGACAATGATGTAGTCGACATCATGAACGTTTTTTTCATATCTATGGATCAAATCGCGAACGGCTTCAATGGCCAAATCGCTTGCATATTGCCTTTCTCCCGCAATACGGCGTTCGCGAATGCCTGTGCGTTGAAAAATCCATTCATCCGAAGTATCTACGAGCTTCTCCAAATCTTGATTGCTTAAAATGCGTTCAGGTACATAAGTGCCGATAGCCGTTACTGCTGCATGGGAATGAACGAGAGTGGAAATAGTCATTGAAAACAACTCCTTCACAATTTAGTACCAGATGCTAATACCTGATAATAAATTACTCCTCTCCATACAATTTGTCAAGTCCCATTCGTGCATAGTCTGAATCCCGGACACCCATCCTAATAGCGGGTCATGAGGCCTGTAAACAACAACAAGGGAGGAATACGGCACATGCGTAAAACGAATTTTCTTGCTGTCTTGTCCGCAGGAGCCTTGCTAAGCGCTATGCTGACAGGCTGTGCAGCCAATCAAGGGGATTTAGGTAATAAGAACATTCGCACCAAAATGGTAAGGGAAGATGCAAATGGCAACAAAATGTTAAAGGATCGTTTTGCCAACGATCATATGAATGAGAAAAACTACGTAAACGGCAAAAGCATTCGAGGCAACAATATTGTAGGGAGTCATAAAAATTATAAAATGGAAATGAGCGAAGAAATTGCGAAGCGCATTGCCAATAAGCATAATGTTAGATCAGCTAATGTATTGTTGACCGATAACAATGCCTATGTGGCCGTATCCTTTGAGGACAACCTAAATAATGGCGATAAAAAGCTGATGAGCCGCACAAACTCCAGCTATATGGGCCGAGACGGCTCCAATTACCAACGCCGCATGAATACGATGAGCACAGGCGAAAACGCGCTGACCTCACAAATTAAAGCCGACATCGCCAAGGAAGTCAGAAGGGTGAAGCCAGGTGTGGACAATGTGTACGTATCGGCAAACCCGGATTTTGTCGGCCGAATGACCAGCTATATGACAGATGTCCGCAATGGCCATCCGATCCAAGGCTTCTTGGTTGAATTTAATGCCATGGCGGAGCGTCTGTTCCCGGCCAACGCTAACAAAATTGAAACGCGCAATTATGATGGCAACATGAACTATCGCAGCATGACCGACCGTACAGACCGCGATAATTACACGAATGCGCACAGAAGCAGTCCGATGATTTACGACTAACGTTTAGTGAAAAATAGGGCATGAAGCATTCAGCGTGATTCACGCTAAAGCATTTAAATGATAGCAGCAGCCGGCGAATTAGAGCCGGCTGCTTTTGTTTGTGTTCAGTTAATTTGTCTTTTCTGCATCACTATTATTTGCTATAATAATTCTAAATTTTAGGAGGTGTCTTTCTTGACCCATTCCATGCGTTTACGTTAATTTAAGGTGCATATGTCATAGTCAAAATGAATGAAGGAGACTATATCCATGCAGCTTAAATGGCAAAAAACGTTCGCGATTATTTTCAGCGGACAAATCTTTTCCATATTGACGAGTTCGATGGTACAATTTTCGGTTATTTGGCATCTGACGCAAACGACCGGGTCCGCTTCGGTTTTAATGATTGCGGGCTTGGCTGGATTTTTGCCACAGGCAATTTTAGGGCCTTTTATTGGCGTATGGCTGGATCGCTGGAACCGTAAATTGACGATGATTATAGCTGATAGTGCAATTGCCTTTTTTAGTTTGATTTTAGGCTTGTATTTCTTTTTTGGCGAGCCGAGTCTAGCGTTTGTATACGTTATTTTAATGGTTCGCTCTGCTGCCTCTGCATTCCATGCGCCTGCTTTTCAAGCTGCGATCCCATTAATGGCACCTGAGGATCAGTTGACGCGTGTGGCGGGCTGGCAGCAGATGGTTTATTCCTTTTCCAGTGTAATCGGACCGGCGCTTGGCATTGCTATTTATTCAGCAACTTCGCTCGGAGCGTTGTTGTTCCTTGATGTGGCAGGGGCATTAATTGCCAATGTCATGCTATTGTTCGTGAGGATTCATCAGCCAAAGTCGGAGACAACACAAGCGCCATCCTTTTTCAAGGAGTTTAAGCTGGGCTGGGATGCTTTCATTAAAGTAAAGCCAATTGTCGTGATTACGATAGCTACAGCTATTTTCAGCATCGTATTTATGCCCTTGGCGACATTGTTTCCTTACATGACGTTGTCTCATTTCGGGCGTGGGGGATATAGTGCAAGCCTCGTTGAAGCGATTTTTGGCATTGGCATGATTGCGGGTGGTGTACTGCTTTCGGTCGTCGCTTCAAAATGGAAGGACATTACGTATATGAGCCTGAGCTTGGCCATGATTGGTCTGACCTGTGTGCTGAGCGGTGTGATCAGCAAGGAGGCTTTTGTGCTGTTCGTGATCGTATCTTTCTTTATGGGAGCGGCAGCACCTTTCTTCAATGGGCCTTATATGGCCATGATTCAAAGGGCGTTTGAGCCTTCAATGCTGGGACGCGTTATTTCGCTCGTCACAAGCGTGATGATGCTCTCATCCCCGATTGGGCTAGCATTAGCAGGACCTATTGTCGATAAGTATGGCGTACAGGTGTGGTTTTTTTGGTCGGGTATAGTCATTATTTTGGCCAGTATTGTCATATTTGCTTTGTTCCAGCGCATGAAGGTAGAATTGCCGGAGGCTTCGGAGGGGTAGAGAGGAATTCATAACGGCTCGCTTTGAAAGTTGGATAGATTGAAAGTGGAGTAGAGGTTGCCTTGAGTGTAGGGCAATCTCTACTCTGTTTTTATTATGTTTAGATGGCTTTGAATGGTTGGTTGCTCGATCTAACGTTTAATTTTTGTATCACTAATGTAATGTGAAAATTAAACGTTAGATAAATGAGGCAATGATGTGAAAGACGATTCAAGCGCTTAAGGAGTCGAAAGTGATGAGTGAAGTTCTAGCTTTTCCAAATCCACGATAAATCCATAGGCTTTCAAAATATCTAAACCAAGTAAACCTTTATGTGAATTAGGGAGCATTCCGACATCAATCTCAATATTCTTGATCTGAAGAGCATCAATTTGAATATAATCCAGTATCAATAATGATATCTGTCAGTTGCAGTATTTGTCCACGATAACAAATAGTTAGAGTCGCTGTTATCAGTTGTCCATCATAAGCCATCTTCATGACCAGCGTCTCACTCTCAGCAGAGGATCTTTGCGCAGATGAATGATGCAATCCTCATTGGAGGTGTGATAAACAAGGTTGCCTGGCTCAACATTGAAAAACTCTCGATTGGCATCTTTATCGAGAACCATCCGAATAGGTGCTACTTCCGTAACTATTTTTTTTCTCATCCTCTTCACGGTAGTCAAGTATGGAAAGCAGTACAAATTGATCGGGAAACAAATCTCTGACTTCTTGCCATTTCATTGATAATCCCTCCAGTGATAATCTGAAATCTGACTCTATTTTATCATAATATAAATACAATAAGAGAGAGCGGATTTCTATTTTCTATGAAATAGTTTTTTAAAAATTAGTGCTTTCGAGGAGACAAAGATGACTTATAACAAGGTTGTAATTACCATCATGCTTTGCCCGTAAAGAGTGATTCCTTTGACTTTTTTACGGGCGGAGCCTTTGCCCAAGGGAGCGTGATGGTATTAATGAAACCACATCAAAAAAATCGCAGTCAGGCCTATGTACGGCATCACAGAAGGCGGGTTATTCAGAGCAAGCTGAATTTGTCCAAGCGTTATGGATGGGGAGTGAAATTTGCAGGCCTTTTTGCAAAAGGAAAGGTGCATTGTTCCTGCTATTGGTGTTGTTATAAAACAAAGTTGCTTGGCTTTCCTAAATCCGAGCTGGCAAGAATACATGCCTGTAGTGAACAATTGTTTGAGTTTTAATGAAAAACAAAGCTACATCAAGCCGAACATGAATGCCTTAATATTAGGCTTCCATGTTTTACACACAAAAAAATAAAGACAGCATAGCGCACTATGCTGCCTCGCGAAATACCATAAATGGTAACAACCTATTAGCAAATGGCTTTTGCCAAAGCAATGAAGAAGGGAGAGCCGTGAATTAAATCTGCAGCTCCCCGAGCTTGATTAGCTCGACAACCGCTTGCGAACGACCTTTAACGTTTAATTTTTGCATCACATTAGAGATATGGTTGCGGACGGTCTTCTCGCTAATGAACAGCTGTTGCGCAATATCTCGTGTTGTTTTGTCTTGGACTAGAAGCTCGAATACCTCGCGTTCACGATGTGTCAGTAAAAACTTGCTCTTATGGTCGCTACCTTTCACCTTTTCAGTCACCCCTCCTTGCTTGGGTTTTTATGGTTTAACAAGGTTAAGGGATACAGTCAAAATATAGTATGAATGACGGGTGCCAATGGTGCTGTTGGCGGAGAAAATGGGCGCAATCGGCGAATTTTATGGTATGATAGATGAAAAAATTAACCAATTGACGCCGGAGCTGTTCCACTGAACGCTTGCGGTGTTATTCAGGCATGGGAGGAACGAATGAGTAAAATCTTTTTATTTTTCTTTTTGACTTGGCTCACGGGAAATCCGTTTATTGCGATTATCGTACTGCTGCTTATTTTGTATGCGCTGGATCGCCGATTTGTCGGCTTGACGCCAAGCTTTGTACGGCCTTTACGCAGATCGAGCCAGCTTAGGAAGCTAAGACGTCATGTTGATATGGCGCCTAACGATGTGTCCTCCAAACAGGAAATCGCGAGAATTTTAATCGAGAAGAAAAAATATAACGAAGCGCTAGGCTGGCTTTCTCCAATGGAGCACACGCTTGAGGATTCCGCTGAATATTGGGATGATCTAGGCCTTTGCTTGCTGCAGGCGAGGCAGATGGAGCGCGGCGAAGAGGCCATTAAACGGGCGCTTGCGCTAAACGAACGGGTGAAATACGGCGCGCCGTATTTGCGTTTGGCTGCGCTGTATGCAGGCAAAGATGCATCCCAGGCTATTTACTATATTGAAGCGTTTCAGCGCATTCAATCGTCTTCCTGTGAGGCCTATGAACGTCTGGCGGGCATATATAAGGCGATGGGCAAGGAACAGGATGCGAAAGAGGCAATCGAGGAAGGATTGCGCATTTATCGAACGCTGCCGAAATACAAAAAACGCGGAGAGCGTAAATGGGCGCTTCGCCTATGGTTCAGAAGATGGAGCAAGTAATGGAAAAGATTACAAGGCAGCGTATGAAAAACGTTTATTGTCGTTTGCCTAAAAATCGTACATAATCTAGTTAATAGCGTAGAAGATAGAGGAGCAATACATGCAGCGGAATATATGGTTTATGGCGATTTCACTTATTGTAGTCATTATTTTATTGAACAACACAGCTTATTATTTTTTAACGAAAGAATCCTTGGAGGATGCACTGAATCGGGAAGTTGCCGCCGTAGCCAGGCAAATTGAATTTTCAGTGGAGCAATCGCGGTTAGGGGCGGAGCGTTATCAGGATTTAATCGGCGATGAGCTTCGGGTCGTATCGATTGCTGCCCAATATGCCCTTGATCCCGACGTTGATAAAGTCACGAACGAGCAGCTTGTGGAGCTAAGCGAGAAGCTTGGCGTCAATCATATTACGCTGCTCAAGCGCGTGAAGGACGATATTTTACTGTATAAATCGTCCGATGAGACACAGCTTGGCAAAAGCACGAAATCATGGGATCCTTGGTTTGTCGTGTTTAACCAGCTGTTCGATCAGCGAAATGTGGAAATCGACTGGCTAGGCAAATCGCTGCCCAACTTTTGGAGCGGTCCCTTCGAGGTGGCTTCTACCGACCCAGGCAGCATTTATAAATGGGGCTATTATTTTGACGGGACGACGAATTACATAACCGATCCTTATGTCAGCTATACGAAGCTGGCGGAATATGAGGAGCTAACGGGTGTAGATTCGTTGATTAAGAAGACCATTGAAAGCAATAAGGCGCTGCTTGAGGTCACGGTGCTTAATCCGGAGACGTTTGCGAAAGGGCCCTTCGAGACGGTTCACCCGAACGGCGACGTGCAGGAGCATATTTTGCAGCAGCCGATCTTGTATGGAAGCTACAATTATGTTGCGGACGGCGACGTAGCTAACGTATCGAAGGCCTTCAATACGAAACAAAGAGTAACTGTGGATGAAGTAGTGGGTGGCAAGCATGTTTTCAAAATGTTCATTCCCGTCTTTACCGAAGACAAAGGACTGAATATTGTAGATGAGAACGGCGTGCCTATGGACAGCTATGTGCTGACGCTGGTATCCGATTATCAGGTTATTCGCGACCAGATGTCTACGCAGCTGTTGAATATTGCCATCATCATTGTTCTTGTAACAGCACTAAGTCTGGTGACGGCAGGTGTCGTGATGAACTATTACCGCCGTTCCCGCGAAAATGCGGTGCAGGTCACCCAGCAAACGTACGTCGATGAAATCAATCAGATGTTTCAATCGATTCGGGCTCAGCGACATGATTTTCTTAATCATGTGCAGACCATTCATTCGCTTGCGGAATTAAACAAGCACCAGGAGCTCATTGCCTATACGAAGGAGCTGACGGGTGAAATTCGGCAAATGAACGACATTATTAATATTGGCAATCCCGCGATTGCCGCGCTTATTCGCTCGAAAACATCGCAGGCGGAAAGCTACCGCATTATGTTAGAGTGCACCTTTACGAGCTTTGACAAGCTGGAAATGGGCGTCAAGACGCTCGATTTGAATCGTATACTTGGCAATCTCATTGACAATGCTTTTGATGAGACGATGAGATATCCGGAGAGCATGCGAGTAGTGGAGCTGCAAGGCTTGCAGCGAAATGGCATGCTTGAGTTCACGATTACGAATACTTGCGAGGACGCCGAGAAGGTGGCGGCGATGCCGCTCTTCCAATCGGGCTATTCCACGAAGGATCAGCAGGATCACCAAGGGCTGGGCTTGTCCATTGTGAAGTCGATTGTAGACAAATATAAAGGCACCATACACATTTATGCTGATGGACCTGACCGTCTGACCTTTTTTATCACGATTCCTCATAAAATATAATCGTTTTGCGGCGCAGCAGCTCCTGCTTTCCTTATGAAAGCCGGGAGCTGCTTTATTTTATAAATAAGCCACTTATAAGAGTATTTGGAGCGAAACGGGGGAAATGCTAACAGTGAAAAATAAGCGCTTGAAAATGCATAGATATCTATGTATAATCGTATTATGATAAAACATAACGCCTTATCCTTAGTTGCTAAAATTCGAGACAAAGCGAATAAGCTGATTGTCAGTGAGCTGGAAGCAAATCAGATTACAGGAATTGTGCCTTCCCATGGTGATATACTCATGTTTCTCTATCGGGAGAAGCAGCCGCTGTCTGTCAAGGCATTAGCAGAGAAAATCCATCGCACACAGCCGACGACCACCGTGCTCATCAACAAGCTGGAGCAGCTTGGCTTTGTAGATCGGACAAAGGACGAGAAAGACAGCCGCGTATCGCTGATCCTTTTGACCGAGAAGGGACGGGGGCTGGAACCGATTTTTGTAGCTATTTCCCAGCAGGTTAATGACACGATTTATGGCAGCTTAAGCGAAGAACAGAGCTTGCAGCTAGAGCAGCTGTTGGAGCAAGTACACACCCAGTTTTAAAAAATATAATGATTATTTAGGAGGATTTCCCCATGAAACATCTTATCGTATTTGCCCATCCGAATGAAGATAGCTACAACCGTGCCATTTTGAACACAGCGGTGCAAAGCTTGAAGGCAGAAGGCCATGAAGTAACGGTGCGTGACCTGTATGAGCTGAAGTTTCAGCCGGTGCTGACGCCGGAAGACACAGCAGCCATGCGTGCTGGCCAGACGCCGGAAGATATTTTGACAGAGCAGAAGTACCTTACTGAAGCTGATGCGGTTACTTTTATTTATCCGATTTGGTGGACGGGTCTTCCTGCTATTTTGAAAGGCTATGTTGATCGCGTATTTGCATACGGCTACGCCTATGCTTACGGAGAAACTGGCATTGACAAGCTGCTTACCGGCAAAAAAGGCTTCATCATTAACACGCACGGCACGCCAAGTGAAATTTATGATCAAATCGGGATGACCGCTGGCATGAAAAACACTTCCGATACAGGCATTTTTGATTTTGTCGGCATTGAGTCCGTTGGACATTTGTTCTTTGGCAGCATTGGCCAAATCGGCGAAGCTGAGCTGAAGGCGAACCTGCAGCAAGTGGAGCAGACGGTTAAAACGGTATTTCAGGGTTAATGAATGGTAGTAAGTATTACCTAAAGGCCTCTGGCACGACTGCTGATTAAGCAGCTCGGATAGAGGTTTTTTCTAGGCTCCTTCTGGCAGTGATGAGTATAGAAATGGATAGGAACCTACGCACCGAAAGGCAGCTTCGTGAATGAACTTTTGGTGGACACAGCGGCCGCTATTTCAGCCGAATCACTGGTTAAGGTAGCATACGCGGACTCAGGAGACGCTAATGGGCTGCCAAACTTCATTTTGAAGGGGAAATCAAGGAAATAACGGATTTCCTGTCCGCGCACGACCTCAAATCTTCTTATAAGTCAGAATAGCGGAAACTCAGTCCTTTAAAAAAGGAGGTAGTTTTTCCTTTCATTATAAATTAAAACAAGGCGATTCTCCGGCATTGAATGCGGGGTATTGCCTTGTTTTTTTCTGTTCGGCATAATCCTTCTCTCAGCATCCTCGTTTGGAATAGCTGCCTTGTCTAAATGAGATTAAATTGCAAACAAAGGCTGATGAGGGCTTGCAGCTTTTCACAGATGTTGGTTGTCTCTTCGCGCTAGGGCTATAGACTTCTCGGAAAGTCGTCTTCTCATGTGTTATAATGGAAAGAATGTTACTTGAGCGGAAGGAAGCGGGTGAACAAAGCTTTGACTAGAAATGACGGTCAGCTATTGAAGCTGTTAGAGGGCAATATCAGGGAGCATATGCAGCAGGTTATTGTCGAGCGCGGCTGGGAATATTTTCGTAAAGGCAATGTTCGAAAAGTAGAGGTGCACGATCAGCATTTGCTGACAGGCGTCGTTGCCGGGTCGGAGCTGTATGCGGTAAGCATTGATGTGATGGATTATGCCTATAGCAGATGTACGTGTCCATATGGTGGTTTCTGCAAGCATATGGCCGCTGTATTTTTTGCTTTTTGCGACCATAACCAGGCGCTGCATGGTACGCCGGAGTCTGCGTATCGCCGCCTGACTGGGCTTCAGCCGGAGCCTGCGCCGCGGGCGGCTGTCGTTGTGGAGCAGCGGGGGAAAACAGCCTCCACTCCAGGTATGGATGCGTCTCCTGCAGATTGGCAGGCGTGGATGGAGCAGGAGTATGGCGATTCATGGCGCGTATGCCGCCACTCGCTGCATTCCTTGCAGCCCGTGCTGTCTGCACTTAAAGGCACTTCCAAGGACTGGGATAAAAAAAAGCAGCGGCTGCACTGGATGAATGTCATTTTATTTGTACTGGATCAGGCAGAGCAAGCAATTAAAGCGGTAGATTCATTCAGCCGCTATTATCACGAAATGTCGTTCGTCCGTATGGCTGAGCCATGGCTGGAGCATTATTATACGCTCGTACTGGAGCTGGCCCCTGCCGAAATGCTGGAGGACGAACGTGACTGGGCGGATGCGGTTGTTGGATATGCCTATAACCGGGCTCTGCGGAAGGAGCAGCAGCTATTCGACTGGCCTTATATTTATTTGGCGCTGTGCGGGAAGATGTCGGAAAATCGGGACTGGCAGCAGCGCGAGCTGGCCTCAATGCTTGCATCGGCAGGTGAGCAGACGGAAACTGCTGATGAGCAAATAAATGACACGTTTATTCATACGGCGATTGCTATGATGTATTTTTTTGATGGGCAGGATGAGGAAGCTTTGGCCCATTTCGGAGAAACGGATTTTCGCGGTTCGCAAAAAATGGTCTATACATGCGCTGCTCAGCGGCTGGAGGAAGGAGATTGGGAGCCGTTTGAGGCTTGGATGACCTATCTTTACAAGCATATTTATGCGATTCGAAGCGGAAGGACGGTGGGACCGTTCCTGACCTTATGCCGCCGTGCAGATACGGATCAACCGGATAATTTGAAATGGACGTCCTATATGACGTCACTGCTGCCGCATTCTTATTCGGAGCTTACGGATCACTGGTTTGCGCAGAAAAAATACGAGGAATGGGCTGAACTGCAAATGCTGATTGGCGCCTTGCCCGATGATTTGCCGATTCAGGATGTACGCGAGGTGTCAAAGGTGAATCCGCGCGTCATGATGCCGCTCTATCATCAGGCGATCGACAGCTGGATCAGCTCGCGCAATCGCCAAGGCTACCGGATGGCGGTGAAGCAGCTTAAAAAGCTGGAGCGTATTTATAAAGCCGAGAAGGAAATGGACAGATGGCAGGTTTATATTACGGGCATCGGTCGTAAATACCAGCGGCTGCGCGCGTTCCAAGAGGAGCTGTGGAAAGGAAAAATTGTGACATGAGAGCATCTATTGGCACTGGAATTTTAACGATGGACGCCTGTTGGTTGAAGGCGGAGAGCGGCGAATACCGGATTGCTCTGCTTGCTGGCGACCAGCAGGAGTCGGCGACGCGTCTGCGTTCCGTGCTATTCGCTTGGCACAAAGCATCCTGGTACGGCACGGAAGTGGAGGACGCCCAGCATGGCGATCGCAAAGCCTTGCTGCTGTCGCCGCTGCTGGCAGTTGATTATTTGTCGCAGCCTAAGTATGCACGGCTGCTGCAGGTGGAGTGGACGGAAAGGGCACAGCGGCTGAGGGAGCTGGCTTCCCTGATCCGGGAGGCGCTTCTGCAAGGCTGGTTTATGCCAGATTGGGGCGGCTGGTCGGAGGAGCAGCGGGCGTGGAAGCTGTATGTGCCAGATACAGAAGCAGGCGTCAAGGCAGGCGCGCTGTGGGAGCGGCTTATTCAGGAAGCGGGAGCTGCGGGAGATGTTGAGCTGCAGCACTGGCTAAGCCTCGCGGTAGAGGAGGTTTTGCAGCAGCCGGAAAGCTTGGCTGCGAAAGCATGGCAGAAGGTCGGCACAGCTGCTGGCGGCGAAATCGTCGTTCTGCGCAAAGCAGCCGAGGAGGAAGATTGGCTGATTGCGCTTGGGCTGCGGAAAGATTCGCTGCCGTTCAGGGTGGCTTTGCAGCTCGTTGAGCCGGGCGAGCAGCCGCAGTGGACGCTGCGGCCGGCTCTGCAAAGCCGCAGCGGAGGCGGAGAGTGGCTGCCGCTCGTGCGCAGCGCTGCAGGAGAGTGGGAGCTGGCTGCGGACGGAGAGCCTGAAAGGCAGCCGCCGTGGAAGGCGGAGCTGGATAGTTCGGTGCCCACTGAGGCGAGACTGCCCGAAGAGTGGCTGCCCTTGCTGCCGGCGAAGCTTGCGAAAGAGGAAGCGAAGTGGGTTAGCGCTTTGCCAGATTGGCAGGAGCCTGAGACGGCTGGCCAAATTAAGCTTCAGCTGTCGGACAATGAAGCATGGAGCTTCATGGAATCGGCAAGCTTGACGCTGCTGGAAGCAGGCTGCCCGGTGCTGCTGCCGAGCTGGTGGGAAGCTGTTAGATCGCGCAAGCTGCGGCTGAAGGCGAAGGTGAAATCATCGGTTGGCTCGGATGCGCAGCCGATGTTCGGTCTCGACCAAATCGTGCAATTCGATTGGAAAATGGCGCTCGGCAATGTCGATTTGTCGGAGGCGGAGTTTATGCGCCTGGCCGAGGAAAACCGGCGCCTAATGAAGATTGGCGGCGAATGGGTGCATCTAGATCCGCAGGATGTGGCGCAGATCCGCAGCTGGGTTTCGAAAATTGGCAAGAAGAGCGGCTTGTCCTTCCGCGATGTGATGGAAATGCACCTGTTGGGCGGAGCTGTACTGGAGGATGAGGAGGAGCAGGCACACGACCTGCGGGCCGAAGTAGAGCTCAATGAGCATCTGACCAGATGGCTGGAGCAGCTTCAGCATACGTCGGAAATTCCGCTTATCGAAAAGCCGGAGGCTTTCCTTGGGGAGCTTCGTCCTTACCAGCTGCAAGGGGTTTCTTGGCTGTTGTTTTTGCGGAGGTTCGGCTTTGGCGGCTGTCTGGCAGACGATATGGGTCTGGGAAAGACGATTCAGTTCATGGCCTATCTCGTTTACGTCAAGGAACAGCGCGAGGAGCAGCTTAAGCTGGGAAATTCCCCGGCGCTCGCTCATGCGCCTTCGCTGCTTGTATGCCCGACTTCGGTTATCGGCAACTGGGAGAAGGAGCTGGAGAAATTTGCTCCGGAGCTTAAGGTTCATCTTCATTACGGCCCTAAGCGGGAGAAGGGGGAAGCATTCGAGGACGCAGTCCGTGACATGGATCTGGTTATTACCTCGTATTCGCTGGCCCAATTGGATGAAGAAGACTTAGGTGCAGTAGCCTGGGATGCATTATGCTTGGATGAGGCGCAAAATATAAAAAATATTTACACGAAGCAGTCGGCGGCCATTCGCAAGCTGCCTGCCCGCCACCGAGTGGCGCTGACAGGCACACCGATGGAAAACCGGTTGACGGAGCTGTGGTCCATCTATGATTTTATCAATCCCGGCTATTTGGGCGGGGTGAACGAGTTCCGCAAGGAAGTAGTCGCTCCTATCGAGCGGACGCGGGATGAGAAAATGATTGCAGGCTTGCAGCGCTGGGTGAAGCCGTTCATGCTTCGCCGCATTAAGAAAGACCCGGCCATTCAGTTATCGTTGCCAGAGAAATTCGAAGGCAAGACGTATATTACACTTACGGCAGAGCAGGGCGCGATGTATGAAAATATTGTCTCGGACCTGCTGGAGAAGCTCGATACGTTAGGAGCGATGCAGCGGCGCGGTCTTATTTTGGCTTCCTTGACCCGGCTTAAGCAGCTTTGCAATCATCCCGGCTTGATGGAAGGGGATAATGGCGGAGCGAAGCAGTGGGAGGAAGAACGTTCGAACAAGGTCGCCCGCCTGATGGATATGGTGGAGGAGGTCGCTGCCGAAGGGGAGCGCTGCCTGATTTTTACCCAATTCGTTGAGATGGGCCATCAGCTCAAGAAGCTGCTGGAAGAGCGGCTGGGCACGAGCGTTCCTTATTTGCACGGCGGAGTGCCGAAAATAAAGCGCGACGAGATGATCGAAGGCTTTCAAAATCCCGAACAGCCTTGCAGCGCTTTCGTTCTATCGCTTAAGGCAGGCGGAACGGGACTTAATCTTACAGCGGCCAATCATGTGTTTCATTTTGACCGTTGGTGGAATCCGGCAGTGGAAAATCAAGCGACGGACCGTGCCTTTCGAATTGGGCAGACGCGCGAGGTGCAGGTTCATAAGTTCATTACGCTAGGCACGCTTGAGGAGAAAATCGATGAAATGATTGAACGCAAGCAGTCATTGAATGACCAAGTCGTCGGCCAGTCTGAGCAGTGGATTACCGAGCTGTCAACAGACGAGCTGAAAGAGCTGTTTGAGCTGCGGAAAAACTGGCTGAAAGGGTGAGTGCCAGATGGCAGAAGAGAAGCTGAGAGACCAGCTAACGAAAGTGATGGCCCAGCGCCGCAAACGAAGCGGCGAAGGGACAGTCGAGACCGAAGAAGGCCAGGGTCAGGCAACGGCTCAGGTGCTGGGGGCGGCAGCTAGCGAAGCATGGGATACAGCTTCAAATGCAGTTGGAGGCGAAGCGCCAAACGGAGCGCTGCATGCCAAGGAGCAGGAGGAGCTTAGCCCTATGCAGCCATCAACCGATCAGCTAACGCCATTGCCTGAGGCTAGTTCAGCTGAACAACCGAGTGAAGAATGGAAAGCTTTCTATGAAGCCATTAGTACTTATGTTTCAAAGATGCGTGACTGAGCCAAGGTTTGTTTAGCGGAAAAGAAAAAAGGAAGAAAGGACGGGATTTATTCCGTCCTTTCTTCCTTTTCAGGTATGGAGCAGCCAGAATGAATACGCTTGGATAAGCGTATCCAGTCCGACCCAGCCTAGCCCTGCTTAGCTTCAGTCAGTCAGCTCATCAAGCGTCATGCCGAGGCTTGGCGCCATATGGGTGAGAAACCATTCGACCTCGGGCATATTTAATGCGGCTAGCGCTTGCTCAGTTTGACCCCGTGCCACGAGAAATTCACGATTGCCTGCCGATAGTTCATAGAGGCATTTCAAGTAAGCGTCAAGCAAATCAGCGGCTTTCACCATCGATTGAAGCGTCTGTTCCTCAGGAGAAAGGCTGCCGTGGTGCTTGCCCAGCAGCGGAGCATAGGTTTTCTGCATCGGCTCAGGAACCATGGCAAGCAGCCGCTCAGCGGCGAGCGCTTCAAGCTCGCGAAAGCTGGCGAGCATTTTAGGATTATGATGCTTGACCGGCGTAGGAATGTCGCCGGTAAACACCTCCGTCGCATCGTGGAACAAAGCGAGCGTCACCGCGCGATCAGCATTATATTGCTTTTCAAAAAGCGAATTTCCGATTTCGCAAAGCATATGCACGAGCAGGGCGACATGGAAGGAGTGCTCGGCGACGTTTTCCTTTGTCGTATTGCGCATGAGACTCCAGCGCTCAATATAGTTGAGGCGGTACATGTAAGCAAAAAAATGACTATCCATAAGATGTGGACTCCTTTGTGCGATAAAATGGAGATGAAAGCAAGAGACGCTTGCTGTTCTATGCTATTATAAAGGCTGAATGCAAGTGCAGCTAGGCTGCCCTCAGCATCTTGATTTTATTTTTATTGAAAACACGGCTTGTATAGACTTCTAGAACCTAACAAAAGAGGGATGGCTTACGAAAGCATTTGGACTAGCTTTTAACCGTTATTTTGAGCAATGGATGTTTGTTATTATTCCCTTTTCGTTAATTGCTGGCTTTATATTCGCCGATAGGCTTAGCAGCATGGTGGCTGCTGTGCCTTATTTGTTCGCTTATGTGACGCTGACGATGGCGCTTGGCTGCGGGGTGAAGGAGCTTGGAGCGGTTATGAAGAGGCCGGGCGTGCTTGCCTGGACGTTTCTGCTCGCGCATGTGCTCTGTCCAATAATCGCCTATGGCCTTGGCACGCTGCTGTTCGGCGCATCGTCGCCCTATGTGGTGGGGCTTGTGCTGTTTACCATTATTCCGCTGGGCGTGTCTACGGTTCTGTGGGTAGGCATGTCAGGCGGCAGCGTGCCGCTCATGCTCGCGATGGTCGTTATCGATTCGGCATTATGCCCGTTCGTCGTGCCTGCGGGGCTCCATTTATTTTTCCAAACGGCAGTAGAGATCGAGAGCGCACCGCTCATGCTGGATTTGCTGCTCATCATTGTGCTGCCAACGCTGCTCGGCGTGCTGCTCCATCAATTGAGCCGTGGGCGGCTGCTGGAGCAGGTTAAGCCTGTCGCAGCGCCCCTTTCAAAGCTGTGCTTTGTGGCGGTAGTCGCGCTGAATGCAGCGGCAATTGCCCCGTATACCGAGCAGCTTAAGGGTGACCTGTTCAAGCTTTTGCCGCTCGTTGTGCTGCTCGTCTCGCTATGCTACGCTGTTGGCTTTATCGGAACGATGCGTGCAGTAAGCAAAGAAGTGCAAATTACGGTATCGTTTGCGACTGGCATGCGCAACATTTCCTTAGGCATGGTGCTTGCGCTCGGCTATTTCAGCCCACTGGCCGCCGTACCCGTTGTTCTGTCTATTATGGTGCAGCAGCCGCTGGCGACGCTCCATCATTTTATTTTGCAAAAGATGCAAAAAAGGAAAGAGCATTTAGAGAAATCAATGATTATACGTTAAGGAGTTTTATCATTGAAAATAGGAATAGCTTTTCAGATTCCTGGTCCATTTGGAAGCATTATTGGCGAGCTATTAAGGCCCTTTGACATAATACGCGGTATTATGTCATTTTTGCAGATTTAAAAGCTTTTCCAAAAGGGAAGATTGCCACCAATATAGCGACTTTTGAGGATTATTTAAAAAGTGACTGTCAATTGGTGCTACTAGTCGTTGATTGTACCTATATCACGATTTATTGCAAGGATATGGAGGTACTTGAAAGACTGCATCATATCGCAACTGTTAATGAATTCAAAAATATCGAGTATGTGACTAGCGAAAATGACACAAGAACGAGGCTGTCGGTATGGTAAAACCGTTGATAACTCATTTCTTGTAATGCTTATAGGAAAAGGGAGTTTCCAAGCCTAAGGTGATTTTGAGACCTTGGCTTTTTTTAAAATGCATGGCCTAACAAAAAAGCGCTTGCATAAAAATGATTTCATGTGTTATAACCAATTTAGAACAAAATCTAATCGTTTAACATAAAGGAGTGACGGTTTGTCGACTATTAGCATTAAAGACATCGCTGCCAAAGCCCAAGTTTCAACCGCCACAGTCTCTTATGTCATAAATGGCACGCGAAATGTCAGCCGAAAGACGCGCGAAAGAGTTGAGCAGGTCATTGAGGAGATGAACTACAAGCCTAACAATGCGGCTCAGAGCTTGAAGCGCAAGCGGACGAATACGATTGGAGTCATTGCAGAGGACGTGACGGTGTTTAATGTGCCGGAGATTATCGACGGAATCAACGACTGCGCAGATCGCCTCGATATGCATATTTTGCTGACCAACCTGCGGCTGGATAAGCGGATTGGCCGCCAGTTCGATCAGGTGGACGCTTACCGCAAATATGCGGAGGATGCCGTGTCAGAGCTGCTTGGCAAGCAAGTGGATGGCATGATTTATATCGGCGCTCATCCCCGCGATTTGACGGGGCTCTTCGATACGGAAGGCAAGCCAATCGTCTATACCTACTGCTATACGCAAAACGATGTGTCCATTCAATACGACGATGAGCAGGCTTCTTTTGAAGCCATCAGCTATTTAACGAGTAAAGGGCATTCCCGCATTGCAATCATCAGCGGGGCGGTGGATTCCATGCCATCACGGCTGCGATTGGGCGGTTTTTATAAAGCGATTACGGCATTCGAGCTGCCATTCAATCCACAGTGGATTAAAATGGGCGACTGGGAGGCGGAATCCGGATACGGGCTGGCGAAAGAGCTGCTGGAGACACCCGAGCCGCCAACAGCTATTGTGGCGATGAATGATGTCATGGCTGTCGGAGTCATGCGGGCCGCGAAGGAACTGGGCATCCAAATTCCTGAGCAGCTGTCGATTATCGGCTTTGACAACCGTGAATTCAGCGAATATGTGAGTCCAAGTATTACGACGATGGATCTTCCACTTCATGAAATGGGATATAAGGCAATGGAGGCACTGTCGCGTATTTTGCATGGAGAGCAGGTCGAAACGGGCGAGAAGCCTGTCTGCAAGCTGATTGAACGGGATTCGGTAGCCGAGCTGGCAACTTGAATAGGTGCATTGGTTTTTAAAAAGGATATGACAATAACGGATGGTCGTCCACTACTTGCAATATGGAAGCGAATGGTGAACAAAGGTACCATCCGTTACTTTTCAACATAAATCTAAACGTTTAACTTTTTAGTGTAAGCGCTTACCTATGTGTGGCTATAATCCGCAAGGATTAAGCATAAAAACGTTCACGGGGGATGATGGAATGCAAAAAGGGAGATTGGGTATAACCGCAAGCATTTTAGCAGTCACAATGCTGATGGCGGCTTGCAGCAACAGCGGTGGAAATGGGAATGGTGGGGCATCAGCTACAAACAACGGTACTTCCGAGCCGACAGCAGCAGCATCCGCAGAGGCGGGGGCGCCAGCGGCGGACCCGGTCAAGCTGACGCTGTGGACGTTTGTCCAGCAGCATGCAGACTTCTATACGTTTATGGCCGAAGAATGGAATAAAAACAATCCGGATCAGCCAATAACGCTGGATGCACAAACGATTCCTTATGATGATATGCATACTCGTCTGCTGCTTGCTCTGCAATCGAATGAAGGGGCACCGGACTTGGTCGATATTGAGCAAAGCAAATTCCCGAATTTTATGAAGGGAGAGGTTCAGCTTGCGGAGCTTAATGATATCGTTGATCCGGAAATTTCGAATATTGTGAAATCCCGCGTCGATATTTACAGCAAGGACGGCAAGTATTATGGCGTAGATATGCACGTTGGCGCAACGGTCATGTATTACAACAAGGAGCTGATGGATAAGGCAGGCGTCAACCCAGATGATATTAAGCTGTGGTCCGATGTTGAGAAATACGGGAAGACGGTAGTGGAAAAAACAGGCGTGCCATTCATCACGTTTGAAGGCGCGGGCAACTGGTCATGGTGGCCGGCAATTAATCAGCTGAAATCTGATCAGGTGGGCCCGGACGGTGAAATTACGGTTGATGATCCGCGCAATATCGAAGCGATGACCTTCTTTAAAAAGCTGGTGGATGAAAAAATCGCAGCGGTCTCTCCAGGTGTTGGACACGATACGCCAGAGTACAAAGCCTTTATGAATGGCGGCGGCGCAGTATCGGTATTTATGCCATTTTGGTTTATGAATCGCTTCACGGATGAAATGCCTGATTTGAAAGGCAAAATGATCATTCGTCCAATGCCGGCATGGGAAGAAGGCGGCAATCGTTCAGCAGGCATGGGTGGAACCGGCTTGTCGATTACTGTTCAGACGAAAAATCTGGAGCTGTCCAAAAAATTCCTTGCTTATGCGAAGCTGTCCAAAGACGGCAACATTCAAGTATGGAAGCAGCTTGGCATGGACCCAATTCGTACCGAAGTATGGAGCGATCCAGCGATGGAGGAGCCGAATAAATTCACCGACTACTTTGGCACAGATATTTTCAAGACACTGACTGAAATCAAGGATGAAATTTATCCGGTTAACATTCGCGAGACGTCGCCAGTTGTGTTCGATGCTGTCCGTAACGAAATCGTTCCTAAAATCTTTCAATTCAATGAAGATCCAGCAACCGTAATTGCAGAAGTCGCAGCCAAGCTTCGCAAGGATACAGGGAAATAATCAATTAATCAATTAACCACAGAGCTAAAGAGCAATTCGAGAGGGACACAGGTTTAAGCAAGACGCCTGCGCTCGCATGGCTGCCAGCGGTCTAGCCGAAATGCTGCAACTCGGCCTGGTTAGCATGGGCAGCCTGCGCAAGCGCTGCGTCTATACAGAAAACGTTAACTATAAGAGACTGCGACGAAATAAAGTACCGCTAATTTCCTCGCAGCTCCTAAGTATGCGTAAGTCGGAGGTGAAATCAGCATGAATGCCAACATGGGCAGGCTCGCCCTTAAGAAGCAAAAAACAGCGCCCAGGCGCATGAATTCACAGAAGCTCGCTCCCTATTTGTTTATTATGCCGTTTATCGTCTCATTTCTGCTGTTTTTCTCATATCCGCTCATTCATGCGGTCATTATGAGCTTTCAGCAGGTGCTGCCGGGAGATGTGAAATTTATTGGCTTAGCCAACTATCGCAAATTATGGAACAGCGACTTCTATCAGGCTTTATGGAACAATTCACGTTATGTATTTTGGACGCTGCTGGTGCTCATTCCGCTGCCGCTCACGCTTGCAGCACTGCTGAACTCCAGCATTATGCGGGCGAAAAACTTTTTCAGAGCCAGCTTGTTTATACCGGCTTTGACCTCCATAGTAGTCGCGGGCATTATTTTCAGGCTTATTTTTAGCGAGCTGGATGGTGCCATTATGAATTCCTTCATTTCGCTGTTTGGCCTATCCAGTCAAAAATGGCTGCTTAGCCCCTCCCTGAGCATGTTCGCGCTAGTCGTGCTAGCTACCTGGCGTTGGGCAGGCATTAATATGCTGTATTTTCTGTCGGCGCTGCAGGGCATTCCGCGTGAGCTGTATGAATCGGCGGATATGGACGGTGCGGGCACGCTGAGCAAATTTTTCAAAATTACGATTCCGCTGTTGAAGCCGATCACTATTTATGTATTCACGATTACCATCTATGGCGGTTATGCAATGTTTACCGAAAGCTTTATGCTGTGGGGGAGCCGGGGGTCACCGCAAAATATCGGCCTGACGATGGTGGGCTACATTTATCAGCAAGGCTTTCAATATTTTGATCTGGGCTTTGGTTCAACGATTGGGATTACGCTCCTCGGCATCACCTTGGTCGTTAGCGTCATTCAGCTGAATTTGCTCGGATTTTTCAAAAAGGAGGATTAGGGAGATGGCTGAAAAAAAGGGGAATAAAGGGTTCTCCCTCCTGCTGGTGCTGTTGTTCGGGGCGTTTGCAGTGCTCGCACTGTTCCCGTTGTTTGCACTGCTGCTTGCTTCGTTTAAACCAGCGTCAGAGCTGTTTCGTTACGGACTGAATGTGAGGCTGGACTTTGATGTGATGACGCTGGCCAACTACAAAATGATTTTTTCGGGAAAAGGGGGCTCCCAGAACTATTTTCACTGGTATCGCAACAGCTTGGTCATTACGCTCTTATTTACCTTCCTATGCCTGCTGCTTTCCTCGATGGTCGGTTATGGGCTAGCGATGTACCGCTTTAAAGGAAGGGCGCTTGTATTTACACTCGTGCTTGCCGTCATGATGATTCCGGTGGAAATTATTATTCTTCCGCTGTATAAGCTGTCGATTGATCTGCTGATCATTAACTCGATTTGGGGCGTTATATTGCCATTTGTTGTAGCGCCGCTGCCGATTTTCTTTTTTCGCCAATTTGCGATTGGGCTGCCGAAGGATTTTATGGATGCGGGCCGCATAGATGGCTGTACGGAATTCGGTATTTTCTTCCGTATTATGGTTCCGCTGATGCTTCCTGCTTTTGGCGCGATGACGATTTTGCAAGCCTTGTTCAGCTGGAACAACTTTTTATGGCCGGTCATCGTACTGCGTTCAACTGAGAAATTCACCTTGCCGATTGGCTTGTCCGGCTTGCTGTCGCCAACGAGCAACAATTATGAGGTGCTGCTTGCAGGCTCGATTATGACGATTATTCCGATTTTGGTGCTGTTCCTGTTTTTTCAACGCTTTTTTATAGCAGGGCTCACAGTAGGCGGCGTTAAAGGCTGACCATAGATAGAAGAGGAGAGGAAGAGAATGAATAACCAATTGAATGAACAGCTGCAGGAAGGAATTAAGCCGACGGACCGCTCAAAACCGCTAACCTTGGACAAGGTGAGAATTAGCGACCCGTTCTGGTCGGACTATATTCGGCTCGTGCGCGACGTGGTTGTCCCTTATCAATGGGAGGCGCTGAACGACCGGGTGCCTGAAGCCGAGCCAAGCCATGCGATTCAAAACTTTAAAATCGCCGCTGGTGAAGCGGAAGGCGCTTTCCACGGCATGGTATTTCAAGACAGCGATGTGGCGAAGTGGCTGGAAGCCGTCAGCTATTTGCTGGAAACGGAGCCAGATCAGGCGCTTCAGCAGGTAGCAGACAGCGTCGTAGAGCTAATTGCGAAAGCCCAGCAGCCTGACGGCTATGTAAATACGTATTTTACAGTGAAGGAACCTGAAAACCGGTGGACGAATTTGGCGGAATGCCATGAGCTTTATTGCGCAGGCCACTTAATAGAAGCGGCAGTCGCCTATAACAAGGCGACGGGCAATGAGACGATTTTGCAGGTAGCCTGCCGTTTTGCAGATTATATCGATCGTGTATTTGGACGGGAACCCGGCAAGCTGAACGGCTATGACGGTCATCAGGAAATTGAACTGGCACTTGTGAAGCTTTACCATGCGACGGGAAAAGACCATTATTTGGCGCTAAGCCGTTATTTTATAGAGCAAAGGGGCGCTAAGCCGTCCTTCTATGAGCAAGAGTGGGAGAAGCGCGGGCGGAAGGTTCATTTTCCACAGCTGGACATCGCCCATGATTTGCCCTACAGCCAGGCTCATCTTCCGGTTCAGGAGCAGGAGCAAGCGGTTGGCCATGCGGTGCGTGTCGTCTATATGTGTACAGCCATGGCCGATTTGGCCGCTGAAACGGGAGATGAAGCCTTGCTGCAAGCGTGCAAAAAGCTATGGGACAACATAGTAGCCAAGCGTATGTACATTACTGGCGGCATTGGCTCGATGGCGGAGGGGGAAGCTTTTACATCAGATTATGATCTGCCAAACGATACGGCTTATGCCGAAACATGTGCCTCAATCGGACTGATTTTCTTCGCCCACCGCATGCTGCAAATCGAGCCGGACAGCCGCTACGCGGATGTGATGGAGCGGGCGCTTTACAATACGGTCGTTAGCGGGATGGCACGGGATGGCAAAACCTTTTTCTACGTCAATCCGCTGGAGGTTAATCCTTCACAGCTCGCCGGGAATAAAAATACGCATCATGTATGCGGGCAAAGGCAGGGCTGGTTCGGCTGTGCCTGCTGTCCGCCGAATATCGCGCGCTTGCTGGCTTCGCTCGGTCAATATGTGTATACGGTCTCGAAGTCGGCTATTTATGTGCATTTGTATGTAGGGGGCGCGGCAAAGCTTGAAATAGCGGATACAGAAGTACAGCTCGAACAGCAGTCGGCCTATACTTGGGACGGTGAAGTCAGCTTTACAATCAGCACCGCGCGTCCGATTGCGTTTGCGCTAAAGCTGCGTGTTCCGGATTGGTGCGGGGAGGCAACATGGGCAGTTAATGGTGGCGAGCCACAGCAAATTAGTGGAAGTGAAATTGACAATGGCTATGCCCAAATCGATCGTGTATGGCAGAGCGGCGATACGGTGGAGCTCGTATTTACGATGCCGATTCACCGGATGAAAAGCCATCCGCTAGTCCGCGAGAATGCCGGCAAAGTAGCTTTGCAGCGCGGCCCCTTCGTTTATTGCTTGGAGGAAACGGACAATGGCGAGCAGCTTTACCAATTGGCGCTGCCTGCGGGAAGTGAGCTTAGTACCGCTTTTGAGCCTGCTTTGCTAGGAGGCATGCAGACGATTTCGGTGCTCGGACAGCGGCAGGTTTCGGACGGCTGGCAAGGACAGCTGTATCGTCATAATGCGGACTGGCAGCAGGAAGCTGCCGAGCTGAAGTTTATTCCGTATTTTGCTTGGGCGAATCGCGGTGCAGGGGAAATGGCTGTTTGGGTGAGAGAAACGACATAGTCCCAAATGGGAGTATGTTGAAAAGAAGTGTAACTAATAGAGTACGAGTTGATCCATCCCATAGCGTTTACAGCATGAAATGGTTTGCCGGATGAGGGAGTAATGATTACTCCCCCATCTTCCCTATTGCCAGCAGCAGGCTAACGGAGTCGCAGCTCTGAGTAATAGGGTCTTTTTTAATGGAAAAAAGCGCTGAGAGGAGGTGGTGTGGGGATTACAGAGCGGCAAGGCGGCACAGCGGCATACGGGCGTACCATACCGGGAGTGCAAGACGCTGCCCCAAGGTGAAACGGCTGTCTCCGTCCTTTGGCGGCGCGGCGCGTTTCAGTCCGAGAAATATAGAGAAAGTATGGCGTAATCCTATACTTTCCTATATTTCAAGAAAAAGATGGCTTTTACATCCTGGGGAGGACAGAGGCATTATAAAAATAGGTTCAGGGAGGCTAAACCGCATGACCATGCAATGGCTACCTCGTTCAAGGCAAATGCTTAAGCTGGCAACATCTTTTTTTGTAACCGCTTTAATGGTAATTTTAATTCCTCACATCGCTTCCGCTTACACGCTTTCCGACAGCAATTTCAACATTTCCACCGGCACAAACGGAGAAATCAACTCACTGCGCCTGACGGGAGACACCTTCAACACGCAATATGTGATGAATCCGACGGTAACGCCGAATCAGAACACGGCTGATCACCAGTGGCTGGGCGAGCTCATGTTCAAGTACCGCTTCGGTACAGGAGCTTGGCAGACGGCATTGACGCAAAGCTCCTCCGACGGCAGAACGCAAAGCCAGACGGGCAACAACGTAACGATTACTTACCAGAACTCGACGAATGCCAATGGCGTCAAAAATTTCAAGCTGGTTAATTCGTATTCGCTCGTAAACGATTATTTTTTATGGAAAATCGAGCTGACGAATACGAGCACACAAACGATTGAATTTGGCGACGTTGGTTTGCCATTGCCGTTCAATGAATTTTGGACGGGCGGCAGCAACGAGCAAATTTATGAAACACGCGTGCTAACCCACTCCTTTGTCGGCAACAACAGCTCCTATATTACAGCAGCACGGCCAAGCGGCATCGGCCCTTATTTGCTGATGGTTCCTGATGCGAGCACAGGAGCAGGCTTTGAATACCAGGATCGCTGGAGAGTCGAGGAGCATCCGGGCAGCAAATGGGCGATGGATCAAGGCGGCTGGATTGAAGGCCTCAACGTCTTCTACATCCACTCCAATGTGATCAAAAGCACGAATCGCGGCTATTTGCCGAATACGAGCCTGACGCTCGCACCGGGCGCAAGCAAAACGTATGCGTTTAAATTTTTCAAAGTCGCTAACGAAAATGATGTAAAGGATCGTCTTTACAACGAGGGCCATATCGATGTTACGGTCGTTCCGGGCATGATCGTGCCAACGAACCAAACGGCTAAATTCGATCTGCACACGACGAAAACGATTAATTCGATTACAGCGCAATACCCGTCCGACACGACGATTACGTCACTCGGTACAACGGGCACGAACCATAAGCTGTATTCAATTACGATGAACAAGCTGGGCCAGAATTTGATAACGGTCAACTATGGAAACGGGGAAAAGACGGTTCTGCAGTTTTATGCGATTGAACCCGTTGATGCAGCGCTCCAGCGGCATTCGACCTTCATGGTGAACAGCACGCAGTGGAACGTTCCGGGCGATATTCGCGACAAGGTGTTTGACGACTGGATGATGGATACCAACTCCAAACGCAATATTTTCAACGGCTATTGGGGCTGGGGCGATGATTGGGGTTACACTCATGCACAGTTCCTAGCGGAGAAAAATGTTCAAACCCCCGTTGCCTCCGAGGTTACGGCGCTTGACGATTATTTGACGGTGGCCATTTGGGGTAGGCTGATGGCGCAGCATCAGACGGATTATTTGATCCACGACTTCCTGATGCCAGAGCCAAATGATACGCCAACCTACCGCGGCTACGCATATCCGCATATTTACAACACGTATTTCAGCATGTACAAAATCGCTAAGCTGTATCCGAATTTGATTACGTATGACAATCCGAAAAACACCTATCTGCTGCGGGCTTATAATATTTTCAATGCCCTGTACGGACCAGGTATCGCTTACAACTGGAACACGGGCCTCATGGGCGAATTGACAACGCCGGACATTATTAAGGCGCTGCAGGACGAGGGCTACACGGCGGAAGCGAATAATTTGATCGCCAAAATGGCGACCAAATACAATAATTTCGCAAATACGACATACCCATACGGCTCGGAGTATAACTACGATAATACAGGCGAAGAAGCGGTTTACACGCTTGCCAAGATGAACAACAACAATACGATGAAAAGCAAAATCAATTTGAAAACGCGCGCAGCACGCGGCCATATGCCAGTCTGGTACTACTATGCTGATCCGGTCACGATTACCGGCGAGAACTGGTGGAACTTCCAGTACACGGTGTCGCTGGCGGGCTATGCGATGGACGATTGGGTTCGCAATAACTCGACCAATGCGGAAGTGGAGCAGCGTATGTCCTATGCAGCCAAAATCGCCAACGTCGGCGCGATTAACTCCGGTCAAATCAGCGCAGACCCGGCAGATCTTGGTGCTGTAGCCTGGACGTATCAGGCGGAAAAAGGCAACTATCCTGCACTAGGAGTAGGCGGCGGCGCCTTGCAAAACGGCTGGCGTGGCATGGCAGGAGAAGCAGATCTGGGCTTGTTCGGCGCCATTAAAATTTTGAGCTCTGACGTAGCCGTTGATCCTATTTTCGGCGTCTACTGTTATGGCTGCGATGCAACCGACAATAGCACCAGCTACACGGTTGTGCCGAAGGATGGCGTATTCCAGCGTCTTAACCTCATTACCGAGAAATTCGGCATGGAGCTGGAGCGTGACAAAATTGCAACAGCAACGATTACGAAGGCCAAAAACAATGTGAAATTCAATTTGAAAAACTCGACATCGGGAACGGCGCACACAACGAAAGTAACCTTCAAAGGCTTGGCTGCTGGCTATTATAATATTTTGGTTAACAACGCTGTAGCTGGCGGAATCAATGTTTCGAGCAGTGGGTCAGCAGTGGTTACCTTAAACATTGGTACGGCTGCAACGTATGATATTGAGCTTGCGCAAGGAACAGCGCCAACGAATACAGCACCTGTTGTAAGTGCAGGAACAGCAGGCACATTCACGCTTCCTTCGCCAGTTGCTCTGGCAGGAACTGCAACGGATGATGGTTTGCCTTCTGGCACTTTGACGAGCGTCTGGACGCTTGTTAGCGGTCCAGGAACGGCTGTATTCGCAAACGCAGCAGCTGTAAATACGACGGCGACGGTGTCGACGGCGGGAACTTATGTATTCAGGCTTACGGCAAATGATGGCAGCCTGACTGCGAATGCAACGGTTACGCATACGGTTAACCCTGCAGCTCCTTTGCCAGAGGTCATTGCGAACTACTTGTTTAATCAGACAAGTGGCACGACAGCGACAGATTCCTCAGGCAATGGGAAAAATGCAACGCTATCCGGCACGACGGCATGGGTAGCGGGACGTTCGGGCAATGCGCTCGACCTTAACGGCACGAGCGGCTATGCATCCTTGCCAACGGGCATCGTCAGCGCTGTAAATGATTTTACGATTTCGACATGGGTCAAATTAGACACGATTAGCGATTGGTCGCGCATCTTCGATTTTGGCACAGGAACGAATGCCAATATGTTCCTGACGCCGCGTGCTGGCGGCAGCGGGCTGCGCTTTGCCATTACGTCAAGCGGCAACGGCGCGGAGCAGCAGCTTAATGCACCGGTATTGCCTACTGGCGTCTGGAAGCATGTCGCCGTGACGCTTTCGGGCACGACGGGCAGAATGTACGTTGATGGGGTACAGGTTGCGATTAATACAGCGATGACCTTAAAGCCATCAAGCCTTGGCAATACGAATTTGAATTACCTCGGCAAATCCCAATATGGCGATCCGTATTTGGATGGAGCTTTGGATGACTTTAAAATTTACAGCCGTGCGTTAAGCGGGGCGGAGATCGGCTCCATATTCAGCGGTTCCTCGCTGGCTGCGGATATTTCAGAGCAAGGTACGCTTTCGACCTCGCAGGATGAGCCTCAAGGTGTGGAGGCAGGAACACAGTCCAGCGGTGAACAGGCAGTTGGCCAGCCTGATACTGGTACTGGTGCAGTGACACCAGCGGCGGTAGTAGGCCTCCATATACTGCGACTCGCTCTAAATGCGGATGCTCCGCCAGCATCCGAGGCGCCGAGTGCTCCTTCTTCGGTTCCGGAGGTCATTGAAGCGCCTGTTCAATGGGCGCAATACGAGTTTGCCCAAGATTACACGATTAGCAGTATTCGTGTTCATTGGAACGATGGCGAAGGAGCTGTTAAGCTGCCGGAGCAATATTCGGTTCAATATTGGGATGGCGAGCAATGGCTTGATGTTGCGGAGGCTTCGGGTCTTGGCTTGAAGGTGAATGAAGACAATGAAACGAGCTTTACGCCGGTGAAAACGAATAAAATTCGCGTTCTTATCCCTGGTGATGAGTCGGTGCTAATTGGTCTCCAATCTTGGAAGGTATTTGGATATTAATTGGTTATTAAAAGGATGAAATGGCTTTGTGAAGCGGATTTACAATAATAAAATATTTTCTTTAAAATAGCCATTGCCCTCGTTGAAAAGCGGGGCATAATCCCTATAGGGCTTGCAGTAGGCGAGTTTATCTGTAAAGATAAGCTGGCCGCTGCAACCTTATGGGGTTTTTTTATATGAAAAATGCAGATGCCATTTTTCTATATCGGTATGATAAGATGTTCAGGATGGACGAGGTTTTTTTAGAAAACGGGTGGATAGTGCGAGTGGAGTGAAGGGTTGGTCTGGAGAAACGAAGTGTTCGCTTAAAGCTTTCCGTAGGAAAGCAGCTTCGTAAGCATCTACCCATGGTGTGGTTTTCTTCCGATACAGTATTTATTGTTCAGGAAAATCAATACCAATGGCGATCGGAAGACCAACCTTTCGCGCAGCGAAGCACCAGTCCCCCGGTTTTATAATAAACGAGTGCAAAGAACACGAGGAGTGGGTGGCGTGAACAGCTTTCGAAATCGGCTGACGATTATTATGATTTTAATGATTGCTTTATCCGTTACGGCGGCCGGACTTATTATGGCAAATACGTTCAAGCAAAATCATATTAGTGCTTTGGAAGACAATATGGTACGGGAAATGCACATCATTTTGGCGAAAATGGAATGGAAGCAGGGCACGCTGAGCGAGGTGGAGCCCTATTTTACCGAGGAAGCAAAAAGTCTGAAAGGCTTCACTGGCGCCCGGGTCACCTTTATTTCCGGTGATGGTATCGTAGTGGGCGACTCGGATCATGAAGTGTCCACGATGGACAATCACAACAGCCGCTCGGAGGTAGCCGAAGCGCGCGAGGACGGCGTTGGCCGCACGATCAGGGAAAGCGATACGCTGCACCAGAATCTGCTGTATGTGGCGATATTGACCGATAGCAGCAACCCGAACTCCAATGTTATCCGATTGGCGATGAGCCTAAGTGATGTAGAGCAGAGCATCCGCAACGTATGGACGGTTATTGGCGGCGGGCTGCTGCTGCTGTTTTTGGCTGCTGCCGTTGTCAGCTACCGTATTGCGCTCAGTCTGACGCGGCCGCTTGAGCAAATTACAAGCGTCGCGAAGCGGATTAAAAATATGGATTATCAGGCGCGCGTGGTGGTAGCCAAGCAGGATGAGATTGGCGAGCTTGGCAATGCGATTAACGCCATGGCAGACAGCCTGCAGGTGCAAATGACGCAGATCCGCCAAAATGAAAGCCAGCTGGAAAGCGTGCTGGACAACATGATCAACGGCGTCGTCATGATTGATCGTACCGGCCGCTTCGTGCTGATGAACAGGCACGCAGAGGAATTGCTCGGCTTCTCGGCACGCGAGCTCGTTGGGCGCCATTACGCCGAAGGCAAACAGCAATTTGAGCTGGCTCAAATGATTCAAGAGGGGCTGGAAACTCGCGAGCATATCCGCGAGGAGGTTACGTTCTATTTTCCCGAGGAGCGGCTGCTGGAGCTAAATCTGGTGCCGATCGAGCAAGAGGGAGAAGAGTATGAGGGAATGCTGCTCGTGCTGCAGGATGTGACAGCTATTCGCCGCCTGGAGCGGATGCGCAGCGAATTCGTTGCGAATGTATCGCATGAGCTGAAAACGCCGATTACGGCGATTAAAGGCTTCGCGGAGACGCTGATCGCAGGAGCTGTGGATGATGCGGAAACTTCGCGCTCGTTTTTGCAAATTATTTTTGATGAGAGCGATCGGTTGAATCGGTTGATCGGGGATATACTGGAGCTGTCGAAAATCGAGTCGCGGCGGGTTCCGCTCTATTTTTCACCGGTCAATATGGATATATTTATGGATAAAACGCTCAAGCTGCTGGAGGCAGAGGCATCGCGCAAGGTAATTGAGCTGAAGATGGACCTTGAAGCAGGCCTATATATGGAAGCGGATGAGGATCGGCTGCGGCAAATTGTGATGAATTTGCTTTCGAACGGCATCAACTATACGCCAGAGGGCGGGCGGGTGACCGTGAAAATGGAAGGCATAAACGAGGACCATATCCGCATACGTATCAGCGACACGGGAATCGGCATTCCGAAGAAGGATTTGCCGCGCATCTTTGAGCGCTTCTACCGGGTGGACAAGGCGCGTTCGCGCAGTTCAGGCGGCACGGGGCTTGGCTTGTCGATCGTTAAGCATTTGATTGAGCTGCACAAAGGAACGATATCGGTAACGAGCGAAGTGGGCCGTGGAACGACATTTATTATTGAACTTCCGGTGCTTCAGCAGTAGCGGTTTCACGCTTAGCGCAAAAGGTTTACCACTTCTATATAATTTCATGTTAGAATAGGGATGAATAAATGCAATAATGCTGGAGGTTACCATGTCGCATAAAGTGCTTGTCATTGAAGACGAACCGACACTCGCTAGACTTCTGTCATACAATTTGACGCAGGAAGGCTACGAAATTACGGTCGCCGATCATGGTGGAGAAGGTTTGCAAACTGCGCTGCAGCGCAGCTTTGATCTCATTATTTTGGATATTATGCTGCCGGGAATGAACGGCTTCGACATTTTAAATCGCCTGCGTCAAAATGGCCTGCGGACGCCGGTCATTATTTTGACAGCCCGCAATGCCGAGGAAGAAGTCGTGCAAGGTCTGAAGCATGGTGCGGATGACTATATTACTAAGCCGTTCGGCGTTGCCGAGCTGCTGGCGCGCGTATCTGCGGTGCTGCGCCGGACTCAGCTTCAGGACGATAACATGATGCCTGAAACGACAGAGAAGATCATTACAGCGGGCGAGCTGTCGATCTATCCGGATAAATATGAGGTCGTGCTGGATGGGGAATCGATCCCGCTGCGTCCGAAGGAATTTGAAGTGCTGTTGTATCTTGTGCAGCGGCCAGGCATGGTTATTACGCGCGACGATCTCATGAATGTCGTGTGGGGCTTCGATTACATCGGCGGTCAGCGTACCGTAGATGTGCATGTCAGCTCGCTTCGCAAAAAGCTGGAGCTGGGTCAGCAGTCGGTGCAAATCGAATCGATTCGCGGCGTCGGCTATAAGCTCGTTATGCACAAAAAGCTTGTCACACCTAAAAGTTAAGGTGGACAAGCTTTTTTCATGGGTTGTTAGGGACGAGTGCAGCGGCTCGGTGAGGAAGGGCTGTGCTGCGCTGCGTGAAAGGTTTGGCCTACGATCGCCATTGCTGCCCAATTTCTCTGAACTATGCTCCGCATCGTAGAAATTGGGCAGCAAAAGCGAACGCTTCGCTTCTCCAGCTCAAACCTTTCGCTCCTCTCCACACCAGCCCCTCCTCTCCTCGCTCCTCCTAAAAAACAATAAAAAAAGCAAAGTCAGTAGAGCAGGAAGAGCAAAAGTACAAAAGATAAAGAACAAAGACAAAGAACAAAGACAAAGAACAAAGACAAAGAACAAAGACAAAGAACAAAGACAAAGACAAAGAGCTTAACAAACGAAGACGAAAATGGGAACCTAAATCAGAGAAGCTATTAACTTTAGCTGCGGTCCCATTCCAGCATTTTGCGCTGGAACTGCTTGGGTGAACAGTCGTTGTATTTTTTGAAGGTTTTATAAAAATGGGCCATATTCGGCATGCCAATCCGCTCGCCTACGTCGGCAATGCTTAAGTCCTTCGTGAGCAAAATCCGCTCCGCCCATTTGATTTTGCGATAATTAACGTATTCGGTAAAGGAAAGGCCAATCGTTTTTTTGAAAAACTTAACGAAATAATAGTAGCTCATATTCACAATTCGGCACATGTCTTCCACCTGAATGCGTTCGCCTAGATTGTTCTCGACATAATCAAGGACAGGCTTTAGCCGGATATGGTCAAAATCATCCTGCCTGGCCAGGATGCGCTGGCTGTCGCCGCGCAGCATGAGCAGCAGCAACTGCTTGATCTGGATGCTGACGGCAATTTCATAGCCGGTTTCCTTGTGGGTTGCTTCATGCAGCAGCTCAGTAATAGCCTGGCTTGCCTGCTGCCGAATTGCTTGATTTTCACGAAAAATATAGTTGGCGCGGCTCAGCGGATTTTCCGTCTCGGAAAAATAGCGGATATAAGGAATGGTGCTGTTGTCGAAAAAATCCTCGAGATTGAATTGCAGCACAATATAGTCCAGCTTGCCAATATTACGGTCGCGATGCAGCTGGCTTGAGCCGAGGACAACGATGTCTCCGCTTTCAAGATCAAGGCTGTCATCCTCAATATCGATCTTGAGACTGCCTTTTATAATATAGATGAGCTCCAGCTGTTTGTGATAATGCCATTTGATCAATTCGCTGGTCGAGCGCTGTGTTCGAAAAATTCGGATAGAAAGCAACGGGTTCTCATAGGGAACCTGCTCGTTAAAGGCTTCCAAGGCTGCTCCTCCTTCAGGGAACGAAATCGATTGTTGGTACCGGGAGGCAATATGATTTATTGTAGAGTGGATAGGGCTTAAAGGCAAGAGCAGGAAAGCAGGAACATCATGAAATCTGGAAAATGGAGGATTATAACATGAAACCAAAAGTATTTATTTCGAGCAAAATACCCCCAGAGGTGAAAAACTACCTCGATGAGCATTGCGATACCCGGATGTGGGAGGGCGAGCAGGGGATTACCGGCGCGCAGCTGGCGGAAGAAATTAGCGAAGTGGAAGGTCTGCTTGCTGCGGGCAATGCGATCAGCGAGCGTCTTCTGTCGGCGGCACCGAAGCTGAAAGTAGTCAGCAACATTTCCGTTGGCTACAACCATAATGATCTGGATGCGATGAAAAAACGCGGCATTATCGGTACGCACACGCCCTACGTACTCGATGATACGGTGGCAGATTTGACGATGGCGCTTATGCTCGCTGCTGCCCGCCGGGTGGCGGAGCTTGACAAGCTCGTTCGCGCAGGAGAGTGGAAGCGCGGCATCGGCACATCCTTGTTCGGCATTGATGTGCATCACGCCAAGCTTGGCATCATTGGCATGGGCCGCATTGGCGAAACCATTGCCAGACGCGCAAAATTCGGGTTTGATATGGAAGTCAGCTATTATAATCGTTCGCGCAAGCCAGACGTTGAGCAGCAGCTTGGCGTTCAGTACAGCCCGCTTGATCAACTGCTCCAAGAGTCTGATTTCATCGTGCTGATGACGCCGCTAACGCCGGAGACAAAGCATATGATCGGTCAGGAGCAGTTTGCAAGGATGAAGCGCAGTGCCATCTTTATTAACTGCTCGCGAGGGGAGACGGTTGATGAGGCGGCGCTCGTCCAGGCACTGCGAAGTGGCACGATACGCGGCGCAGGGCTGGATGTTTTTGAAAAAGAGCCGGTTACGCCGGATAATCCGCTGCTCCAGCTCGACAATGCGGTGCTGCTGCCGCATATTGGTTCGGCTACCCATCAGACGAGATTCAATATGGCGATGCTTGCTGCCCGCAATCTGGTGGACGGCTTGTACGGCCGCGAGCCGCAATATGTGATTCCGGAACTGAAGTAGTGAGTCGTGAGAACATGGATTAAAAGGCCGCGTGAAAATTAATAGTAGGGTTAGACCCTATTTTGAATCAGATTCCAATTAAACAGAAGCATCCAATCCCACTTTCAATGTGGAGTTGGATGCTTCTTTATTCCATATTTTTTACTGACTTACTCGGCGTTTCCGCTAAGGGACAGAACCTTAAAAACACGAATCTCTTACTTTGCCATTATTTTTTTCTGTACCAAAAATCAAGGATGATTTTTATGACAATGACGATAACTAAAACAGTCAGAATGGTATTCGTTTGATTTAGTTCCAGGTATAATTCGCGAATTTCAGATGAAGTCTGTGACGATGAATTACTTGTTTGATCAGCTATATTGCTACGGTAAATTCATGAACCCACATATTACCATTCAAAATTACAATGTTTTTTTCGAAATATTACAGACTTCTCCTTTCATGTATATTGAGGGTACCGTCTGATGGGCTAATACTACATTTGATTGAATGCCATGTTTATCAAATGATCGCGATAGTCTACATCCGCGGCTGCGACGATTCTTTTGTTGGGCTTGCTTGTTTTTGGTTGGATTTTGGTTTCATTTTTGAGCACATTGAAGACCATCCGTTTGACGATGGCTAGATTTTGGGCTGCTGCCGTTTTTCTTGTTTGATTGCGGTCGTCTCCAAAGGTAATATCCAGACTCCAATGCATGCTTTCAATGCCCCAATGTTTCCTTGCGCGATTCACACGATGGTACGCGAAGAATAGACAACGAAAAAGATGGATGAGTTCTTTTCAAGAGATGAAGTTTCTAGCCAAGCAAAGTGGATTAAAAACGTTATTGTAAAGCTGCATTCGCATGAAAGACGAACATCGGAAAGCCGTATGAGGGAAAACCTCACGTCAGACTGTCTAACAATTATTAATAATTTCCTTTTTTTTACATGTAAATGGATGTCCTTTGTCGAATCTCTATATCAAAGGAGATGAACGTGTATGCCTTATATCGAAGGTGAAGATAGACATCAAATTTACTTACTGCCAAATACATTGGACGATTTTGTAGAAGAAGAAAATTCTGTCCAAGTCATCGATGTCTACGTCGATAGTTTGATCTTGGAGGATTTAGGGTTTCAGGTGTATTCGGGAAGAAAAGCGGGGCAAAAACCTTACCGCCGAGTAGATCTTCTCAAACTTTATCTTTACTGCTATATGAACGGCATCCGTTCCTCTCGCAAGATGGAAAACGAAACGAAAAGAAACATTGAACTTATGTGGCTAATCAGAAAGCTCCAGCCCGACCACGGTACTTTGTCTGCTTTCATGAAAAATAACCAAACGGCTATCAAAAAACAATTTAAAGAGTTCACCTTATTGTTAAAAGGTTTTGGCTTGATCGATGGTCGACTTGTCGATATTGACGGCACAAAATTAAAGGCCAACTGCTCAAAAAAGAAACACTTTAACGACAACATTATCAGTAAAAAGCTAGAGTATCTCGATAAAAAAATCGATGCCTATTTGCGCGACTTCTTAATGGAGGATACTTGCCTCAAAAAGCAGGAAATCACAGAAAAGTTAGAGATCTATCAAGAGAGAATGTATGAGTTGCAGTTAATGAAACAAAAACTCAAGGAAACAGGTGAAAACCAGCTTTGTGTTACTGATCCCGATGCTAAATCAATGAAAAATAACGGAAAGCATGAAGTTTGTTTCAATGTTCAAACTGTGGTGGACAGCAAGTATAAATTGATTATAGACTGCGATACGGTCAATGATGTCAACGATCAAGGGCAGTTGTCTAATATGGGGAAGAAAATAAAGCAAGTTTTTCGTGATCAAAAAACTACAATTCTGGCCGATACAGGCTATTATAACTATCTTGAAATGATTGACGTTGTCGACGAAAACACCGAACTCTTAATTAAACCGCAGAAGGGAAAACAAAACAAAGTAGCAAACGGATTTGATAAAGAGAACTTTAAATATGATGCCACTAGCGATAAATATATTTGCCCGTTGGGTTATGAATTACCGTTTAAATGGAATGGAAAACAAGATGGAAAAGAATACAAGCGATACACGTGCGAAACCTTCGATATCTGCGGAAAAAAAAGTTATGCACGTCTGCCAAAGGCGGAAGGTCGGTAACCAGGCTTAAAGATGAAGAATTGATTGAACAGATTGCCGAAAATACCCGTAGTCAAAGCAATACATATAAGCAAAGAGCGGCAATCGTTGAGCACCCTTTTGGGACAATAAAACGTCACTGGGGCTATACATACTTTTTAACACGAGGGTTGGGATCAGTAAGCACTGAGACCAATCTAATTTGTCTTGCTTATAATCTCAAGAGAGTGATCAATATAATGGGAGTCAAGGAGCTCATACGTCTCTTCATAGACCGAGCTCATTCGATATCTAAGGTGTACAACGTATATTTGAGTAAAACTGCATAAATTTATGTTTTAATACATGCCTAGCAATCAATTGTTAGACAGTCTGACGTACGGTTTGATGAGGAGGGGGCTGTCCAGAAAGTCAGTGAAAGCTGACTACTGGACGCCCCGTTTTTATTAGATGTTAAAAATAAACACAAAGAAATCGCCAATTCTTGTAGAATGGAAGTTACCACACCACCAACTCAAGAAAGGGCGATTTTTTTGCGTAATCTGACGACTACTACTAAACAGTATACCATGCAACCAAAACTTCATCTAGGAGAAATGGAAGAGAAGACACGTGCCAAGCGAGAACTAGCCCCTACCTTTAAGTCTTACGACAACAAACAAGTCCAGATGATTCTGGATTTGGAGATGTATATTGCTGCTCATCATGTAGCGCGCGTTATCGATGAGATGGTGGAAGCGATCCCTGACCAGCAGCTGTTTGCCCACTACACAGGTGGAGGGCGCAGTTCGTACCATCCCAAAATGATGCTGAAGGTGATCCTCTACGGTTACTCGCAAAAGATCTACTCATGCCGAGGGATCGAAAAGCTGCTGCAAGAAAACATCCCCGCGATGTGGCTGGCCGAGATGCAGCAGCCGGACTTCCGTACCTTAAACGACTTCCGAGGCGTGCGCATGAAAGCATTCATGGATGAGTTGTTTGAAACGATGACCCACAAGCTCATCGCAGATCACTACATCACGATGGAGAACTACTTTCTCGACGGTACAAAGATCGAAGCCGATGATAACAAATATTCGTTTGTGTGGAAAAAATCCACGCTGCGATTGGAGGAAAAGCTCAAGGTAAAGGTGCGGGAGACCCTTGCGCATATTCATGCCCTCACGCAGCAAGAAGCTGGAGAATACGCCGCTACAGATCCAAATGAGCTTCCTGCAAAGCTTGAGGAAACAGCAGCTGTGCTGGAAGAAAAGGTTGAAGGGTTAACGGAACAAATGGCTCGGGCAAACGACAATAAAACGCGAAAAGCCTTACGTAAAGCGCGCCGTGTCTGGAAGCAGCCACTGAAGCAGATTCGGGAGGATTTTCTTCCCAGGCTCGCGAGGTATGAGCAGCAGAAAGCCTGCTTTGGCGATCGCAACAGCTACTCCAAAACCGATCCCGATGCCACGTTTATGCGGATGAAGGAAGATCACATGAAAAATGGCCAACTGAAACCGGGGTACAATGTGCAAATGGCCACGGAAAACCAATTCGTTTTGTTTTACAGTCTCCATCAGCGACCTACGGATACGCGCTGCTTCATTCCGCATATGGAGCAATTGGGGGCGTCTTCTTTGCCCATGCCCAAAACCGTAATTGCCGATGCAGGCTATGGCAGCGAAGAGAACTACTTGTATGCGATGGGCGGAGAAACAGAGCCGAGCTTTGATTTTCTCATTCCTTACGGCACCTATATGAAAGAAAAAACGCGTCGTTACCAAAAGGACATCCGGCACGCCTCGAACTGGACGTATGAAGAGCATGATGACCGCTTTGTATGCCCGAATGGCCGCTACGTTCGCTTTAAGAAATACCAAACGAAAAAGAATGTTTCTGGTATGGAACAAAGCTTCAAGCTGTATGAATGTGAAGATTGCAGCAACTGCCCCTTCAAGCCCGCATGCAGCAAAGCAAAGGGAAATCGCCAGGTTCACTGGAATACGATTTGGGAAGAGTTAAAAGCAAAGGCCAAAAAAGCCCTTGAGGATGACGATAAATCCGCCATTTATGCTCGGCGTAAAGTCGAGGTAGAGAGCGTATTTGGTCACATCAAGGGCAACCGTTCGTTCCGCCGGTTCTCCTTGCGAGGGCTGGACAAGGTTCACACGGAGTTTGGGATTGTGGCGTTGGCTCACAATCTCTTGAAGGTGGCAGGCATTCGCCTTGTTACCTTCTGCAAAAGCATGGGCAAAAAAAGTTGGACGGAAAACATTGCGTTTTTCCGTCCAACTTTTTATTTTAGGGACTTATTGGACAGCCCCTTTACTCTAGCACAGTTGATTTAACTCTTGACTGTCATAGAAGCTTCGTTCACTGAATAACCCTACGAAACGTAGTAAGCTCAACCTGATGCTTCCTCATTTCCAGCGACTGTTCCATGTAGTATGCAAATAATACCTCATCTTCATCTGTTTCCTCATTATGTAATATAGAAGGTTTCAGACTTAGCGTCCTTACGACGACTCGGTAACGGAAGCCACCTTCAATTTATTTCAATGCTCACTCTTTTTGTCTCGATTTCATATTCTTGTTGATTGCCTTCAATAACAATCGCAAATTTAGCGACAGCCCACACATCATACTGTCCAGGTTTGTCTAGTTTGTATTGATACTGCTCTTTAATCATCTGATTCTTTTGAATTTGACCTGAAATCATCATATCGGGTGTCACAAAGGTATTTACAATTTTGTTGTTTTCATCTGCGATGTAAAAATAAAACAACTTTGACCGACGCTCCATTTCATAAGGGTTTTCTGATAAATTTCGAAACTGAGCTTCAACTTCAAATATTTCGTTTACCTTATACTGGTTGGATACCGATATACTAACTCCAAAAATTTCTTTTGTAGGCATGGCAGCTCCCTGTGCTAATTGTTCGTCTTTAAGGACGGATTCAACCTGTGTCCCATCATTAATAACAGGATTATTACTACAGGCAACCAAACTGAAAATAAACAAGACACGCAATAGATTGATTGGTAATTTCATTGCAAACCATGTCCCCCTTGCAAATTAACACTGAAGGTTAAGTTAGACAGATTACATTCCGTTTCATTTCACTGCTGAATAAACGTGATTATCTTCTCTTTCAAATATGCTATGGACAAGAAGCCTCCACGGTTTAAGTAACGCTTGTACAGAATCGAAAAGATGATTTAGATTCTATATATCCATGACGCAAGAATAAGTACATGATCCCGTGACTCCTTAGAAAGCGTCAAGCGCTTCAAATGACCGTTTTGATGGATATTTAGATTGTCCCAGCTTAATTGTTATACTTGACCGTCAACTTCTGCAGTAAGGCTATCAATTCATCGGCAGTTCGCAGATAACCATATTCGGCTGTTACTCCTCTGCAATTAAAGGATTATAGTGGATTAAACTCAAATATAAGACTAAATGGTAGTGAACGTCTTTGGAAAATGTAATGAAACATTGCACTAAACCTATCTACTAAATTTAGATGATTTCACTGATTAAATAAGTAACGGCGCTCCTTTGATGAACTAACGAGCGCCGACTTTAATTTTATTTAATTCTTATTGCACAAGATAGAGGCCAGCTAAATCTAGATCAGTATACGTTGTCCAAATAGGGTTGTATACAGCATAATTACCATCTTCAATATCATCATGATCACTTATTGTTAACCTTCCTGTATGTGTCCCGGCTAAATCAAAGGTATAGGTTTGTTTTGCGTTATCCCATGCATAATCGGTAACAACACTACCACCACTATCACCACCTTGGGAGCTATAGGAAGCAAGTACCATACTTCTTAAGTAGCCATATCCCTCGTGTCCCATCCAGACGTCTACACCTGAATATTTTATTTTTCCAGATACGAGGGCTCCAGTAGTAGAACCTCTAAGATAAACTGTGTCATTAGCAAGGTCGTCTAAATAAATGCCAGTGATTGGAGTCATATCTGAGCTCGATGGATAAGGAACATACGGCATGCCGTCTCTTCCTGTAAGTGTAATATACCCGGCATCACTTGTTTTGTCAGTACCATTAGTCAAAGATGATGAAGTTCTAAATGCCCAATTACCTATCTTGGGTGTGCTATTATTCGGTTGAAACCAAGCAAGTGTTGAACCAACATCATCACAGTGACCTGCAGTAACTAATACATCTTTATCAGATTGGTTTACTCCAAAATAACCAACCGTGCAGCTCCCCTGATAGTTTGTTCCTCCCTCGCTAAAATACCTCGAAATTCTCGCCCCAAAAGGAAATGGATCACCATAATTCGTTTCATCTACAACTTGAAGATCAAGGTTAATTGGTGAAATAAACTCAATAAAATCAGATTTTTCAACCAATGATTCAATTATTCTTTTATTCTCATCAGTTAATTCAGATAAAGATACGATTAGTTTGTTGTTTTCTACATCAGGAATCAAAGCTTTTATTATTCCCTCAGGTGAGTTTTCTCTGATGATGTTCTGTGCGTTGTCCAACTCCTTTTTAGAATATTTTGTAATTTGAAATTCGATTTTCTCCTTATGAGTGATACTTCTATATATTTTGTCTCGTGATTCGACCGAATCTTTAGTAATTTGCACTACAATAGTTCCTCTTTCCGGTTGATAGTACATTCCAGAAAAAGTATCAGGAAATTCTTCTATAATATCCTTTATAACAGGAGCATCAACCTTAACGTTTACTATCTCCTGATAATCTTCCAATTCAGAAACTTTTAATTGAGAATTATATAATTGTTTAGTCTCTTTATCCGTTTGCTCGCTCAGGGCTTTTTCAATTTCTGATATAGTACCGTAGAATTTTTTTATACCAAGTTGTTGGCTATTCACATTATCATTCAAAGCAGAGGCCTCGAATGAGGGTGTCATTAATACCAACATTGAAGTAATAATCAATATCCCTAAAAATCTTTTCTTTAAGACTTTCATAATTTAAAGTAATACCTCCTTTTGATATAAATAGATTTTTACTACAAATTGATAATAAACTTCCCACTCCACCACCTCTCAACCATAGGCAATGCTTCATTCTCTAGGCTTAGCCTAAACAGTTAGTTTGGATATAGTTTCTAGATTTTCTAATTATAAAACTAATTGTAATTTATATTATCATTTTCATGAATAGGGACATATTCCTATTTTCTCTTTCTCTTCACTAATCCCTATATACAAATTCAGGCAAATTATCTGACGTACAGAAGACAAAATTGTTGCACAATTTCATGTAAAGTAATTCCAACTTCCCGTTTGAAGGGAAATGGATTTTTTTTCACTTATATAAATTCCTGATAGACAATCTATAAAAATGAAGAAAAACAAAGGTAATTAGGGCGTGTCTGAAAACCCGTTCAGTGGCACCTTTCACCGCCTTTTCGCCCCCTGCTTCGTTCCGTTTGCTTGACGTACCCCCGGTACGCCTTCACAAGCGCGCCTTGCATGGAACGAAAATTCGGCAAAATTTGCTGCCCTCAGAGTTCTCAGACACGCCCTAGTATCTTTGAAAGCGAAAAGTAAAGATAATCGACGATTATCTAATTTCACCTGTGAGGTGCTGAAAATGAAGATCTAATTCACCCATTCTAAGGAAATTCTCTTAACGACACATGCAGGCTTGGCTTCGGTCGGTGCGCTGCTTTCCCATACACAATTACCACAACGTCTGAATCGATGGAATCCCATCTATACAGCCTAATAATCATAATGATCAACTGGAAGAGGAGGCACGGCGAATTCATGAAGAAACATACTGGTAGAAACAGGCAAATAATGGTTCATTAGCATATGATCACGGAAAGTGGAATGCCGCAAATAACAGCAGGCTAAAAAACCCGAAGTTAAATATAGATTCTTTCAGTAAGTGCCCTCGTGATGTAAGCTATTGCTTGAAAGCATTCACGGAGGGATCATGATGAGCAACGAAAGATATCAAGGCACTTTTTTGAGTACTTTAGTGATTTAAAGGTTATGAGGCAGGAAGGAAAAGTGTATCATCGACTAACGGATATTCTGTTTATTGTCGTAAGCGGCGTACTTTGCGGATACGGGCAGAAATTCCAGCAACTAAAAAATGGTTACAGAAATATATTGCTTTAAGGAATGGCTTGCCTTCCCTATCCACGATCAAACGAGGTTTTTCCTTGATCCAGCCACAGGAATATTCAGCCCGCTTTATCGATTGGATGTTGGGTACGTTTTCGTTACCGAACAAGGATGTCGTGTCTGATGATGGAAAAATGTCGAGTGGCTCCAAGGGAAACGATCAAAAAGCGCTGCATATCGTGAGTGCCCGGTGTCATTCTAACGGTATGATCGTTGGGCAGATGAAAACAGAGGAGAAGAGTAATGAAATTACAGCCATCCCAGCATTACTCGAACAGTTGATGATCAAAGGCTGTATCGTGACGATCGATGCCATGGGCGCTCAGGGGAAAATCGTGGAACAAATGGTTGAAGAGAACAAGGGGGATTATGTCATCAACCTCAAAGGGAATCAAGGAACGCTACATAAAGAAGTAAAGATTATTTCGTTGGGGCCGAACAATCCGGGAGACTGGCAGCGATCCAGGAGGAGCGTACCGAAGAACCAATGTTCAAGATTCTCGGTACCCTTGAGCAAGGGCAGGGACGAATCGAAAATAGAACCTATTTTTATTCCACGCTTCTTGATTGCATGGGCGATGCGAAAAAGGCTGGAGCAAACGGACAGGGGTTGGAATGGTTAAACGCGAGGTATCGTTTATCTCTGACCCACCAAAAAAACGACAGAAACGTCTTATTATATCGGCAGCATAGACAATGTGACCGACTTCGCTACGGCTGCGAGGAAACATTGGGGCGTGGAAAGCATGCATTGGAGTCTGGATGTTACCTTTGGAGACGACCGCAATCAAACAAGGGAAACTGGAGCAGCGCACAATCTAGCCATCGTCAAACGGATGGTCTTCAATGTGCTCGAAAATGAAACTAAAATCCAGCCGAAAAAGAGCAAGCCCAAAAAAAGAATCGTCGCAGCCATGGATTTAGACTATCGAGATTATTTGATTAACATGGCTTTCAATCAAATGTAGGAATAGCTAAAAGATGATGAGCCTCACCACATTTTTTCATATCGGAACAGCTTCTTTATACCTTCAGCATACATGGAAGGAGAAGTCTGTAAAATATCGAAAAAGATCTTTATTTTTTATATGGTAATATACAGGTTCGTGAATTTGCCGTGGAGGCAATATGATTTATTGTAGAGTGGATAGGGCTTAAAGGCAAGAGCAGGAAAGCAGGAACATCATGAAATCTGGAAAATGGAGGATTATAACATGAAACCAAAAGTATTTATTTCGAGTTCTCGATGAGCATTGCGATACCCGGATGTGGGAGGGCGAGCAGGGGATTACCGGCGCGCAGCTGGCGGAAGAAATTAGCGAAGTGGAAGGTCTGCTTGCTGCGGGCAATGCGATCAGCGAGCGTCCGCTGTCGGCGGCACCGAAGCTGAAAGTAGTCAGCAACATTTCCGTCGGCTACAATAATAATGATCTGGATGCGATGAAAAAACGCGGCATTATCGGTACGCACACGCCCTACGTACTCGATGATACGGTGGCAGATTTGACGATGGCGCTTATGCTCGCTGCTGCCCGCCGGGTGGCGGAGCTTGACAAGCTCGTTCGCGCAGGAGAGTGGAAGCGCGGCATCGGCACATCCTTGTTCGGCATTGATGTGCATCACGCCAAGCTTGGCATCATTGGCATGGGCCGCATTGGCGAAACCATTGCCAGACGTGAAAAATTCGGGTTTGATATGGAAGTCAGCTATTATAATCGTTCGCGCAAGCCAGACGTTGAGCAGCAGCTTGGCGTTCAGTACAGCCCGCTTGATCAACTGCTCCAAGAGTCCGATTTCATCGTGCTGATGACGCCGCTAACGCCGGAGACAAAGCATATGATCGGCCAGGAGCAGTTTGCAAGGATGAAGCGCAGTGCCATCTTTATTAACTGCTCGCGAGGAGAGACGGTTGATGAGGCGGCGCTCGCCCAGGCACTGCAAAGTGGCACGATACGCGGCGCAGGGCTGGATGTTTTTGAAAAAGAGCCGGTTACGCCGGATAATCCGCTGCTCCAGCTCGACAATGCGGTGCTGCTGCCGCATATTGGTTCGGCTACCCATCAGACGAGATTCAATATGGCGATGCTTGCTGCCCGCAATCTGGTGGACGGCTTGTACGGCCGCGAGCCGCAATATGTGATTCCTGAGCTGAAGTAGTTGTCTTGATGTAGGAGATATATGTGGATTAGAGCGGGCTTGTCTGTCTTTGCTCAGCAGTTTATTGAGACTAATCTCATCAGACGATTAATGATGGGTATCTGCTGTCTGCAATTTTTGCACAGACCATGCAGCTTGCAGTTTGGGAAGCTCAATCCTTTGCTGAAGGACGAAGCTTCCCCTATTTTTGCTATTGCTACAATTTCAGACTGTACGCAGACTAGCAAGCCAAGCCATTATTGCTCTCAGTATCTCATCAGGGTCATTTGCAGAAATTTAGCGGCTCCTAAATCCGCAGCCTGTTTCATAACACGTGATTCTGTTGAAATAGGCCGCGGCTTTGCCCATCAACTCGCTGTTGGTCGGCTTGGACTTGCTGATATTAATTGTGTAGCCAAACAGGTAGCTGGTGCTGTCAATGTTGCTGAAGCCTTACGCATCAAGGGTTTAGATGGATTAGAGTTCATGTAAGATACATACCCATGAATCTTCGCTCTACTGACATAAAGCGTCTGTATGAAAATACATTTTATTTCTTAAAACCGATTATAACGAATCCCATAAATCACCAATTGAAGTTCTTCTTTTCACTTCAAGTAATTCTTCAATCTGGCTCCTTGCATGTTTCGCTTTCCCAAGAAGCTTGTTGTATTCCTCCATTAAGTTTGTAATATGATTGGGGAAGCCCCCTACATGTTTTAGTTTCAATTCTTTCCTTCCACTAGTTTGATCTATAACAAAGTCAAATTTATAACTTTCGCTCGTATAACTAGATTTTACTCCTGCTTGTATTACTTTATGTTTTAGAAATAATTGGCCTAGCCTCCCCAATAAATAAGAAACCTCTTCCGACAATATAGGTGGTAATCTCTTATCCATATATTCCGAATAACTATATGTATTTTCTTTTAAATGCCACCATAATTCATCCTTGTCAAAATGCAAATCAATATATTCGCCGGCACTCCTAGCCAAATTTTTTACTTCATCTTTTAATTCTTTGAGTTCAGCGTCTGTCAATTTTCCAGATGTTTCTGGATTGTTAACAATCAGCTTTCTTGCATACGTTTGATACCATTCCTCTGTGTAATCAGACAATGCATCCTTAAATCTTTCTTTAAGTTGTTCCATTTCCCATTTGGCTTCGGTTATTTCATGACGCTTTTCCTCTATACGTAAATCAAAATCTTCTGGCAATTAAATTCACCCTTTCATATCTTATAAGAAAGTAAAAACATTTGTTCTCATTATATCATAAAATTCTAAATCTTGAAGCAGTCGCTAGAAGCGCCTCCCCTTTAGGTGTAGGGGCGCTCACAAAGGCATAAACTCCCCTTATTCTAGCAACAACAGTTTACGGATGTTAGCCTTCTTTAATAAAGGTCACTTTTTTTCCTATTTCCACATTTTTTGTTCTCCAACCAGCAGACAGCCACGAGCGAGCATGAGTATGGTTTCCGTCATTCTCATTAGCCCACCATGCGTTGTATTTATAAGCGGATGAAGGGAGTGTGAAGCTCAATATATCCTCAATTTCATTAAACGTTAGTGTTATACATCTCTGTTCAATTTGTCTGTTCAAATAGTTAGCTATAGGTGTATATTTGCTAGTCAAGCCGAACTCTCCCTTCCCCACTTTAATAACGGCATCACTCTTGTTTAGATGAGTCCAGACTGAATCAGCCTTGCTTTTCTCATTGATACCACTTATCTCACAATGCTTTTCAATTTCTTCTTTTATTTTTTGATAGTGTGCCGAGCCACCTAAACGCTCCAACGCTTCTATAGCTGCTTCTCCGATTTCTTGCCCCCTAAGTATCATTAGAGGTTTATCAACCTTTTCACCTGTAAGTAATTCTAATTCATTTTGAAACGCAGTGATTGCCATTTCAACTTGCTTCATCTCGTTTTGAATACTCTCGAGTTGAATGCGCATTTTGCTCCTTTTGTTTACCTTTTCATCGATCATTTGACGAATCAATTCAACCTTTTGTTGTTGATTGTCCATTTTACCTTCCCCCGTTCCTCTTCATAAACTAATCATATCACTTAAATATTATTACTTAAATAGTAACTTAATAAGTTGATTAAAAATTAGCAAAATAGAGTGGCTTCTCTTTAAAGTTCGCCCCAAGTTCAATCATATTAAATTGATTACTTTCCTTAAAATCCTACTGCGAAGGTTTAACGTATCTTAATATAGTTTGTGTTGAATCATGCCCAGCCAGTTTTGCGACATTCTGAATAGGTATGCCAGCTTTAACATCTACTTGCAACTTGCCAAAGTCTTACGTGAAAGGTTTTTGGACAAACAATAAAGAGTAAAATTGTCCAGTTAAAAATCAAAATCGGTCATGAAAAATACCACTTATTTATTGATTTTAGAGAACCAATAAATAAGTGGTATCAGTTGGTTTACTATTCAGAAATTTATAGGTTTAGAAACATCCAATTTGGATATTTACTGCTTGTTACGAAACCTTATGCTCGATCCGCAGCTTGTCTGCAACCATCGCAATAAAGTCGATCTCTGTGCATATCAATAGATTCAATTACTAAACTTAGTTTAAATTTAAATTCTGCTGCTCAAACTCCGCTCTAATCCGTGCCAGCAAAGCTGGATCGTTATATACATCCGCCGCAGTTGCAGCGAGCATTTTCGCTCCGAAGATCATGCGCTCCAGCGCCCGCTCTGTAATGGCTGCGTCACGGAATCCTTCCGTGTGCAGCAGAAGGCGCTCCTCGACGATTTTCACATAAGGATGAATAGCTGGGCAGTGTGTGGACACATTGCCGAGATCGACCGAGCCATGGTCCTTGCCGATTTGAATTTCTTCCGGCTGAATGCCGGAGGCAAGCAGGTTGGCGGAAAATTGCTCCGACAGCGCCTCATTCGTGCGCAGCTCATCATAAGACAGCTCATAATTGTTCGTGCGCAGCTCGCAGCCTGTTTGCAGGGCTGCCCCTTCGGCGCAGCGAAGCACCTTCTCCGTCAGCTCGTTCGTATACGTGCGCGAAGCCGAGCGAATATAAAATTTCGCCGAGGCATAGTCAGGGATAATGTTGGGCGCCTTGCCCCCATTGTCGATAATGCCGTGAATGCGCGTATCGCTGCGGGTTTGCTGGCGCAAGGCATTGACGCTGTTGAACAGCTGGATAACCGCATCGAGCGCATTAATGCCCTCATAGGGGCTTGCTGCCGCATGTGCAGCCGCTCCAGTAAATTCGAACTGCACAGCGTCCATCGCCAGCGATTCGCCAGATTTTTCAAACGTATGATAAGGATGCGCCATCAGGGCGAAATCACAATCATCGAACAAGCCGGCTTCTGCCATCGGCACCTTGGCGCCCTTCGTTTCTTCCGCAGGCGTACCATAGACGCGAATGCTTCCCGCCTCTAAAACCGATTTCAACCCAACCGCGGCTCCAATGCTCATCATGCAGATAAGATGATGGCCGCAGGCATGGCCGATTTCCGGCAAAGCGTCGTATTCACAAAGAAAAGCGGCGACAGGGCCAGGCTTGCCTGTATCATAGGTAGCGATGAAAGCAGTAGCCAGCCCAAGCGTGCCCCGCTCAACGCAAAAGCCTTGACGCTCAAGCTCCGCACACAGCGCTGCTGAGGCTTTAAATTCCTCATGCCCAAGCTCCGGATTTGCAAAAATGGAACGGGAAATTGCCTTGAATTCCTCGCTATGACGATCGATTTCCTCAAAAATCGTAGGTTTGTTCAACATTCTCTTCATTCCTTTCTAAACAACCACTTGTCACGACATATTAAATAAAGCAGATGCTGGCATTATAACATGCCGTGCAGTCCACTAGATAGCCAGCCGCATACGTGGGGATGCAAGGCGAACAAGCCAATCAGGCGCAGTACCAAGCGTCTAGTAAGCGTCTAGTCTCAGCGAGCGTTATACGAATAGTTGGCTTAACGCATGCCGTGCATTTTTTTAAACTGTTCGGGACCGACGCCTTCCAGCCGTTTGAAGACGGAGCTGAAATAGCTGGCGCTGTCGAAGCCGGACAGCTTGGCAATTTCCTGCATTTTCAGCGTGCTCTCACGGAACATCAGCTGCTTGCTGCGGCTGATACGCTCGCGGTTGACGTATTCCATCGGCCGCATGCGCATCGCTTTCTTGAATAGAAGGCACAAGTATTGCGGCGTCACATTAATCGCACCTGCTAAATCCTCAATCGTAATGAGGCTGCCAGCATGTGCTTCAATGTACTGAATGACGGGATGGAGCCGCGATAAGCTTTGATGCGCCGAATGAGAGCTGACACGAACGACCTTCATCAGATCGAGCAGCATCGCATAGAGCAGCTTCGAGCATTCCAGCCCGAGGAAAGGGCGGTCCGACTGCGACATGGCGTAGATGCTGCGCATATGTGAAATTAATACCTCTCCATCTGCAGTTGCATAGACGCCGGATTCGGTAATGCCGGCCTGCCCGAACAACGTTTCGCACAGGCTGCCGCCAAAGCTTACAAAATGCACATCCCACGGCTCGCGGGTCGCATAATACCGATGGGGCACCCCGGGGAACAGGCAGAAGCCTTGGCCATTTTTCACTGAATAGCTTTTTTCCCCGATAATAAGCTCGCCTTCCCCTGAAGCAACCTGCAGCCATTGATAATGGGGAAAGCCGTTCATGCGATCGATGGTCTCCTGATTGCCCCAATGTCCGATAATGTCGACGAAAAGCGGCAGCGCAAGCTCGGTATCTGTTACAAGTGGGAATGCAATTGTATCCATTTGCTGCACATCCTGTTTCATATTTTTATAGAGATAAGAATATTGTGAGATTTAGTTTCGATAAACCGAATTATATAATATGAATATAGTTAAAGAATGGGCATTCGTCAAACGAGGGCCGCTATTACAGGAGGTTAAACAGATGAGCAGCAAATTTCCACCAATCAGCTCGAAAATTCCCCAAATGCTTCATGGCGCGGATTATAATCCGGACCAGTGGCTTAAATATCCTCATATTTTAGAGGAAGATATTCGTTTAATGAAATTATCGCACAGCAATGTCATGTCAGTGGGTATTTTTGGCTGGGTTGCCCTTGAGCCAGAGGAAGGCGTCTTCACCTTTGAATGGATGGATCAATTACTCGACCGCTTTGCGGCTAATGGCATTTATGCACTGCTTGCAACGCCGAGCGGAGCAAGACCGGCATGGATGTCCTCCAAATACCCGGAAGTGCTCCGTGTAGATGAAAATGGCATTCGCAATCTGCATGGCGCACGTCATAATCATTGCTTCTCCTCTCCGGTGTACCGCGAGAAAGTGAAAATTATGAATACGAAGCTTGCGGAGCGTTATTCGAGCCATCCAGCTGTTATTGGCTGGCATATTTCCAATGAGTTCGGCGGCGAATGTCACTGTGACCTGTGCGCCGAGGCGTTCCGCGGCTGGCTGCAGCAGCGTTATGGCACACTTGATGCCTTGAATGACGCTTGGTGGACGACGTTCTGGAGTCACACCTATACCGATTGGAGCCAAGTCGATACACCAACGCGCCGCGGAGAAAGAGCTGTTCACGGCATGAATGTGGACTGGATGCGTTTTGTCACTGATCAGACGGTGGACTTCTGCCGTAAGGAAATGGAGCCGCTTCGTGCCATTAATCCGGAGCTGCCGATTACAACTAATTTTATGCTCGACTTCGAAGGGCTGAACTATTGGAAGTTTGCAGATATGCTCGATATGATTTCGTGGGATGCTTACCCAACTTGGCACAGCTTGGAAAGCGATAGCGAGCTGGCGGCTTGGATCGGCTTTAACCATGATATTTTCCGCTCACTCAAAGGCGGTAAGCCATTTATGCTGATGGAAAGCACGCCAAGCATGACGAACTGGCAGCCGGTCAGCAAGCTGAAGAAGCCAGGCATGCATTTGCTGTCTTCCATGCAGGCCGTAGCCCATGGCTCGGATACCGTGCAATATTTCCAATGGCGCAAAAGCCGCGGCTCCAGCGAAAAGCTGCATGGCTCGGTCGTTGACCATGTTGGACATGAGCATACCCGCGTATTTAAAGATGTGACCGACGTAGGCCATGCGCTTACGAAGCTTGAAGATGTGGTCGGCACAACGGTTAAGCCGGAAGTCGCGATCATTTACGATTGGGAAAACCGCTGGGCGGTCAAAGATTCGCAAGGCCCGCGCAACTGTGGCATTCATTACGAGGAAACAGCGCGCAAGCATTACCGTCCATTCTGGGAGCTCGGCATACCGGTAGACATTATTGATTCCGAATGCGCATTGGATTCATATAAAATCGTGATCGCGCCTATGCTGTACATGGTGCGTCCAGGTGTTGGCGAGGCTATTGAAAAGTTTGTTGAAAATGGCGGCACGTTTATTGCGACTTACTGGACAGGCATCGTTAACGAAAGCGATCTTTGCTTCTTGACGGGCTTCCCAGGGCCGCTTCGCAAAACGCTTGGCATTTGGTCAGAGGAGATTGATTCCCTTCATGACGGCGAGACGAATCGCGTAGTCATGTCGGAAGGCAATGCTCTTGGCTTGTCCGGTGAGTACGAAGCGCATGAGCTTTGCGACCTTATCCATCTTGAAGGCGCCGAGGCGCTGGCCGTATACGGCGAAGATTTCTATGCTGGCCGTCCGGCATTGACGGTAAACCGCTTGGGCAAGGGGAAAGCGTATTATGTAGCTTCCCGCAATAAAGAACCATTTTTCACAGATTTCTTCAAGACGCTAGTGGAGCAGGAAGGCATTCGCAAAGTGCTGGATACCGAGCTGCCTCAAGGCGTGACCGCGCAGCTGCGCGGCGAGGGGGAGTCGGACTATGTATTCGTATCCAATTTCACACCGCAAGAGCAGCAAGTGGTGCTCGATGACCACTCTTATGAGGATGTTTTGAATGGTGGTCAAGTGGGGGCTGCACTGGCGCTTGCTGCGTATGATGTTCGGATTTTAAAACGTAAATCTCGTTAATCATTCTAACGTTTGTGCAGGAACCGCGAATTTCATTCGCGGTTATTTGCATTGAAAAATGCTTTAAATTATACATTAGGTACGAAGAATTAACGATATGGTTCTATATGCCTATAAACAATTGTGGATTTATTGTCGATTAACGATTCATGTTGTTTTGGAGGGGAGCGGGTAGCATGAGAAAGAAACATCTACATTTATCTTTGACGGTTAAATTGGTATCCAGTGTCATCGTGTGCTTGCTTGCCATCTTCAGTGTCATGATTACACTGAACTTGAATCAGCTGCGGACGCTTGCCGTTACGAAAGGCGAGCAGGAGGGGCAAATTGCTGGAACGGATTTTATGATGTCGATTCAGCGGGAAATGACAGCAGTAGAATCGAAGCTAGAGACCTTGAAGCTCACTCTTCAGGAAACCCGCAGTAAGCAGCAGCTGTCGCGGCAAACCGTCGTCGAGCTGTTGAAGACAATGGTTGAAAATGATCCGCGAGCGCTCGCCTATTATACGCTCTGGGAGCCAAATGCTTTTGACCAGAGCGATGAAGACAACATTAATTTCACGACATACGATGATAAAACAGGCCGGTTTATTCCTTATGTTTTCCGCAATGGCAGTGGAACAGCGATTACGCCACTAACGGACTATACAGTGGAAGGTGCAGGAGACTATTATTTATTGCCCAAGCAGTCGAAAAAAACGACATATGTTGATCCGTATTTTTATGAAGTAGCAGGCCAGCAGACGCTTATTACTTCGATCGTCGTTCCGATAATGGATCAAAGCGGCACCTTTCTTGGCATCGTAGGGGCTGATATATCGATTGAAAGCTTTCAAAAAGCAGCAGCTGAATATGCTCCGATGGGCGGGCATGTATCGCTCATAAGTGAAAAGGGGATGTATTTGGCTAATCCCAACGATCCAGCCACTTTAAATCAGCCTTTTGGCGATAATGCCGAAAAACAGGCTTTGCTGGATGATGTGATGAAAGGAACGCGCCTATCGGACTATACCCCGAATGCAGACGGAGACGAAGTGCTGCGGCTGTTCGAGCCGATCGCACTGCCAGGAAGCACCCAGTTCTGGTACAGCCAAAGCGTCATTCCGAAAACAGCGATTTTTGCAGAATTTACGGAGAGCCAAACGAGCCTGCTTATCGTTGCGATAAGTTCAATGCTTTTATTAGGTGTTATTATTTCTCTCCTGATTCGTTATATGGTCATCCGCAAGCTGCAATTGTTTAATAAGGGCCTTGAAAAAATGGCCGAGGGCGACCTGACCCAGTCGATTGCTATTAAACAGCAGGATGAGCTGGGCAAAATGGCTGCCTCCTTCAATAGCATGACCGAGAAGCTGAGGAGCATGTTCCAACTCGTGAAGAATCTCGGAGTAGCCGTTAGTGAAACGTCGGAGCAGCTGACGGCTAGCGCTGACCAGACGAGCAAAGCGTCCGAGACGATTGCCGAATCCATTCAGACGGTGGCGATGGATGCCGAGTCGCAAAATCAGCATGCAGGCGGCACCGCCGAGGCGATGTATGCGATGTCCAGCCATGTGCAACGGATAGCTGAATCGAGCGATCAGGTAGCAGCCTCTGCAAATGGAGTCGCGCTCCAGACGGCGGATGGTTATCAACTGATGCAGCAAGCTGTCCGGCAAATGGGACAAATCCAGCATTCGGTTTCCGAGACGGAAGCAGCGATTGAACGGCTTAATGAACGCTCGGCCCAAATCGGACAAATGACAGGCCTGATTACAGCGATCAGCGTACAAACAAATCTGCTGGCGCTGAATGCTGGCATTGAGGCTGCGCGTGTAGGCGAGCATGGCCGGGGCTTTGCAATTGTAGCGCAGGAGGTGCGCAAGCTGGCGGAGCAAACGAAGCAGGCTGCGGATCAAGTATCACAGCTTGTGGATGGCATCCGCAGCGATACGGAGCATGTGGCGCAAACGATGCAAAGAGGGTCCAAAGAAGTGGCCAGCGGCGCGCAAACCGTAGAAGGAAGCGGCGAGCTCTTCAATGCCATTATGAATGAAATGAGCGCGGTGAGCGGTCAAATTCAAGAGGTTTCGGCAGCGGCTGGACAAATGAATGCAAGCTCGCAGCAAATGACCGCAAGTGTTGAGCAAATGGCGGTTATAGCTGGCGATACCGCATCGAATTCCCATAATGTCGCGGCGGCCTCCGAGGAGCAGCTCGCGTCGATGCAGGAAATATCGGCGGCGGCTGAATCGCTGGACCATATGGTTCAGGAGCTGCTGGGAAAACTGTCGCAGTTTAAAATTTAAATTTTCTCCAAAAACCGTTATTCCCCTGCTGATTCAGCAGCGTGAATAGCGGTTTTTTGTCCCTTTTCCTTAAAGTGGAATTTCCGTTTGGCGGGCTTGGTCTAATTTGACATTGCGTTAACATAGCAAAGTATTTCCGTTGATGCTAAAGACCTATAGTAAAGGAAGAAGGACTCATGGAAGGATGATGACAAATGACGACTGCTGAGCTAGCGCATCCGATGGATATAAAGCTGGATATGGACGAATTAGAAGCCTGTCTTCCAGAGCAGCAGGCAGAAAATATCTTAACTGCAGAGGCTGCCGGTATGTGGCAGCAGGCAGACGCTCCATTGCAGCAGGCCGCTCAGCTTGCTGATTTTATTCGTCAGGCGCCGTTTGTACGGGAGGAGCGGACCTGCAAAGAGACGATAGCTGTCTTCAAGCAGCATCCCGAATCGGAATGTGTCGTCATTTGCGACGCCGCAGGCAGAGTGAAGGGACTCATGATGCGGAATCGTTTTTTTCTAAAGCTGGGCCATCGTTTTAGTGCGGACTTATATTATGAAAAGCCTATTACCGTCATGATGGATGCAGCCCCGCTCATTATAGATATGGACAGTGCACCGGAGCATCTCATTGAGCGGGCGCTTAATCGTCAGGAAAAAGTGCTCTATGATTGCGTGCTTGTAACAGAGGATGATAAGTTCACAGGCATCTTGACGGTTGCCGATTTGCTGAAGCTTTCCAAAAGGCTGCAGGAGGAAGCGGAGCAGGCCCAGCGCAGGACGATCCAATCTGCCGAAGAGCGAGTAAAGGAGATCGAATCAGCGATTCAAAGCGTACGTGGCTCCACGGAGGAAGGAGAGGAGCTTTCGGTCCTGATGGTGGATTTGACACTAAAGGGGAAGAACGAGCTGGATAAAGTAACGCAAGCATTCGTCTCTATCGCGGCCAATTCACAGCTTCAGGAGGAGCGGATGCGTGCGTTGCAAGCGGAGGCTGGCTCTATTAGCAAGGTGTCAGGGCTTATAAAGGAACTTGCAGAGCAAAGCAATTTGCTTGCAATTAATGCTTCGATTGAAGCGGCGCGGGCTGGCGAGCATGGGCGGGGCTTTGCGGTCGTGGCTGGAGAAGTGATGAAGCTGGCGAACCAGACGAAAACATCGGCTTCTACGATTACATCGCTTATCCAGACGATTATCCAGGAAATCGAACAAACGGCGCAGCTCGCGCAAAGCGGTAGATTGGAGACGGCATCAAGCGAAGCACATGTGCATGAGGTAGAAGGCGCGTTCAATAGCCTATTTCATGCGGCGGCTGACAATCACAGCAATGCCGGGCAAATTGGAACATTGTCCGAGCGGGCTTATTTGCAAGTGCAGCATGTTGCAGACGAGATGAGCAGCCTGCAAAAAAGTAGGTTCTCCTAATTGGTCTACTTTTAACACTACGTTAACATAAATGCAATATAAGATTTACAAACAGTCTGTAACATATAGAACGGAACAGATTAGTTTCGTAATGAATCACATACAACCCATGAATAAGGGCTAAACGGGCAATGGAAAGCAATAAGGAGGAGAACGTTTGGAAGCGCTAATTAACATAGACAAGCTGAACCTGTACTACGGAGCGTTCCACGCACTGAAGAACGTATCGCTTACAATTCCGGCTAAGGCAATTACTGCCTTTATCGGGCCTTCCGGCTGTGGCAAATCGACCTTGCTGCGGACGCTTAACCGGATGAATGACATGATTCAAGGGACGAAGATTGAAGGCAGCATCATGATTGACGGACAAAATATTTATTCTAACGAAGTAGAGGTAGAGGCGCTGCGCCGTAAAATCGGCATGGTATTCCAGCAGCCGAATCCTTTTCCAAAGTCCATTTATGATAATGTGGCTTATGGTCCGCGCCTGCACGGCATTACAAACAAAAAAGAGCTTGATGAAATTGTAGAAACGAGCTTGAAATCCGCGGTGCTGTGGGGCGAAGTGAAGGATTCCTTGAAGCGCTCGGCACTCGGCTTATCGGGCGGTCAGCAGCAAAGGCTGTGTATCGCAAGAGCGATTGCGGTAAATCCGGATATTTTGCTGATGGACGAAGCGACTTCGGCGCTTGATCCGATTTCCACCTTGAAAATCGAGGAGCTGACCCAGGAGCTGAAGGATAAATATACGATTGTTATGGTTACGCACAATATGCATCAGGCGGCTAGGGTATCCAATCAAACGGTATTTTTCCTGAACGGCGAGGTTGTTGAATATGCGGATACGGAAAAGCTGTTCTCCAATCCGACCGACCAGCGCACCGAGGATTATATTTCTGGACGCTTCGGCTAATGCCGAACACGCGGGCTCATGCGTTTTCCATGTAAAGATTGATCATTTGGGAGGAAAGTTAAAATGATGACAACACGCAAGGAGTTCGACCACGGTCTCGAGCAGCTTCATGATTTTGTAATAGAGATGGGGAATTTTGTTGAGCATGCATTGGTCGAAGCCATCGAAGCATTAAAAGCCGTTGATGTGGAGCGCGCGCAGCAGGTTATCGCAGCGGATCCTTCGCTCAATCAGCTGGAGGAGAAAGTAACGGAGCTTGGAGCAAAGCTCATTGCGACGCAGCAGCCGGTAGCGAAGGATTTGCGCCGTATATTATCTGCCTTCCGCATTGCCAGCGATCTGGAGCGGATGGGTGATCTTTCGGTTGATATTGCCAAGGTCGTATTGCGTATGGATGGGCAGGAACTAATTAAGCCGCTCATCGATCTTCCCCGCATGGCTGAAATTGTACAAATGATGACAACGGAATCTATCCAATCCTTCATCCAAGAAAATGTCGATCTCGCTTACAAAATGGCAAAGGATGACGATCAGGTCGATGCGCTGTACGGGCAAATTACCCGCGAGCTTTACTCCCTAATGATGGAAAACCCCCGCAATATTACGCAGTCCTCGCTGCTTAGCTTTGTTGGACGTTACTTGGAGCGCTTCGGCGACCACGCCACTAACATCGGTGAGAGCGTCGTCTACATTGTGACAGGTACAAGACCAGATTTGAACGTTTAGCCTAGTAATCTAGTAATCTAATAATCCAGTGAAAAAGGTTCCATTTCCACGCTGCTGTGGAAATGGGGCTTTTTTTGTTTTATAAGCTGATTATTTCCAGCACCTGCTGCATAAAAGCTTGATCCCAGTGCTGGCTTCGCCAGCTTGCCATCATGGCCCACCGCGCTGCTTCATCGTCCAGCACGGCAAGCTTAAACCCAAGCTCCTCTAGTTTAGCCGCTTGCGGCAATAAGCATTCGGGCAAAATAGCAAGATCTCCGCAGGCCGCAGCGGTATTTATAAGCAGTTCTACCGATCCGAAGGAGGCATGCGAGGTTAAAGAATACTGGCATTTGCGGCTCCACTCATGAATGCGCTGAACGACGGAGCTGTCAGCAAGCTCGGCAAACTCATATTTTTCCAGCTGCGAATAGAGTGATAGTTCTCCTGACCATTCATATAAAGGATGCTGCTGAGGAATAATAAGCCGGAGCGGCGAGGCACCCATCGTCTGATAGCGGAATTCGCCACCCTCTGCCTGCTGCTTTCCTGCTCCATACAAAATAAAGTCGATCGTTCCCAGATGCAGCTTCTGATAAAGCTCCTCCTCATCATGAACGGCGATGGAGATAACGGCGGCATGGCTGCCTGAGAGTGTCCGAAGCTTCCCCATTGCGGCACTGCTCGTCAGGTAAGCAGCGGTGCTGGTCGTACAGCCGATCACAAAACGATTTTTCTCTGCCGCATGAATAGCACCAAGCCTCGACTCCGCCTCGCTATATAATTGGTCAATTTGCGAAGCATAATGAAGCAGCAGCTTTCCATTTTTCGTGAGCAGCACCTTCCCCGTTCGCATTTCGAACAGCTTGACGCCCCATTCCTCCTCCATTTTCTTCATATGAAAGCTGACGGTGGGCTGCTTGATTTGCAGGGCATTGGCCACCGCGGTGATCTGTTTATAGCGATCGATGAGGACCATTAACTTCATTTTTAACAAACTCATGAGCTGCCTCCTGAAATCTTTCATTTTATCTATATAATATCCGTATTCATAGAAAAAATCTATGAGATTTAATTGATAATTTTACAAACAGAAAACATTAGGTTAATGCCCCCGATCTACAATAGGTCTTGTGAAGCAAACAAGGTATTGAGAGGGGAAAATAAGAAATGAAGAAGTCTTTGATGTTGATTATGGCAATGGTACTGACATTTACACTGGCTGCATGCGGCCAAGCAAACAATGGAGGTACAACAGCTGGCAACACAACAAGCTCAAGCAGCCCATCCACAGAGCCATCCGCTGAACCGTCAGCTGAAGCATCTGGTCTAACAGGCTCGCTTCTTGCAACAGGATCCTCTGCACTTCAACCATTGGTTGACCAAGCATCGAAAATGTTTATGGAAAAAAACAGCGGCGTTACGATTCAAGTACAAGGCGGCGGCAGCGGTACGGGCCTGACGCAAGTATCCGAAGGACAAGCAAATATCGGCAACTCCGACGTTTATGCGGAAGAGAAGCTGGATGCAGATAAAGCAAAAGAATTGGTTGACCACCAAGTGGCGGTAGTCGCTATGGCAGCAGTTGTGAATAAAGAAGTAAAAGTAGACAACCTTACGAAGCAACAGCTGATTGATATTTTCACAGGCAAAGTAACGAACTGGAAAGACCTTGGCGGCGACGATGCAGCAATCGTTATCGTAAACCGTCCAGCAAGCTCCGGTACTCGCGCTACTTTTGAAAAATATGCACTTGGTCAGAAGTCCGAAGATCTTCAAGGCTCGATCCAAGAGGATTCGTCCGGTACGGTTAAGAAAATTATTGGCGAAACTCCAGGCGCTATCGGTTACCTTGCACTTTCATACCTGGATGATTCCATCAAAACAATTAGCTATGAAGGCGTTGCAGCTAACGTAGAGAACGTAGCAAACGGCACTTATCCAGTATGGGCTTATGAGCACATGTATACAAAAGGCGAGCCTGATGCAGCAGCAAAAGCTTTCCTGGAATACATGATGAGCGATGAAATCCAAAACGAAAAAGGCTTGGTTGTAGAGCTGGGTTACATCCCAACTAGCCAAATGCAAGTTGTTCGCGATATCGACGGCAACATCACTAAGAAGTAGTAGCTAATCATTCATAGGCCAGCACAAGAGGCGGATTCGCAATCTGCCTCTTTCTGGCTGTATAGAGGAGATCATTATGGCGCAAACGATACCGAAAAAAACAGCGGGCAATAACCATTTTGTAGAAGAATGGGTCGGTAAAGTATATACAACCTTATGTGTCCTGTTTTTGGTTGCGACGATTATTGCCATGGTGTATTTTGTCGCTTCCCGTGGACTGAGCACCTTTTTTAAAGATCATGTAAACGTATTTGAGCTTTTAGGCGGTTTAAAATGGAGCCCGGAAGGATCCCCCCCATCCTTCGGTGCATTCCCGTTCATCTTCGGCTCCTTCAGCACGTCGCTGCTTGCGGCATTGCTTGCGGCACCGCTCAGCATTTGCGCTTCCATCTTTATGATTGAAATTACGCCGAAATTTGGACGCAAGTTTTTGCAGCCCGTTATTGAGCTGCTGGCGGGCATTCCATCCGTCGTATACGGCTTTATCGGTCTTAGCGTCATCGTGCCTTTATTCCGTGATATTTTTCCTGGACAAGGTTTGGGTGTAGCTGCGGGTGCACTTGTATTGTCCATTATGATTTTGCCAACGATGACGACGGTTGCGACAGATGCGCTCGCTTCCTTGCCTGCTGGACTTAAGGAAGGCTCTTACGCACTAGGTGCCACACGCTGGCAAACGATATATCGCGTCGTCATTCCGACCACGCTTCCTGCGCTCATGACGGGTGTCGTGCTCGGTATTGCACGGGCATTCGGCGAGGCGCTCGCTGTACAGATGGTTATCGGCAACGCGCCCTTTGTGCCGCGCTCCCTGTTTGAGTCGGCTTCGACGCTGACAAGCGCTATTACACTCAGCATGGGCAACACGGCTGCTGGCTCCACACATAACAATGCTTTGTGGTCGCTTGCGATGATTTTGATGCTCATGACATTCGTTTTCGTATTTATCGTACGCTGGCTGGAAGGCAGGTCTAAACTATGAAACCAAAAACAGTAGATAAAATTGCCACAGCCGTCATTATTTGCGTAGCTGCATTCATCGTGCTGCTGCTAATCGGCTTGCTCGGCTTCATTCTTGTGCGAGGGCTAGGCCACATCAGCTTCAGCTTCCTGACCTCGGCTCCTGAATCGTTCAGAGCAGGAGGAGGCATTGGGCCACAGCTGTTCAACTCCTTGTTCCTGCTCGTGCTTACGATGATTATCACCGTTCCGATTGGGATTGGCGCAGGCATCTATATGAGTGAATATGCGAAGCCGAGCAAGCTGACTGATTTTATCCGGCTTGTCGTTGAGGTATTATCTTCGTTTCCTTCCATTATTGTTGGTTTGTTCGGTTTGCTTATGCTTGTCAATTATTTCGGTCTTGGTTTTTCCTTGCTGGCGGGTGCGCTTGCGCTCACCGTGTTCAATTTGCCGTTGATGGTGCGGATTACGGAGCAAGGCCTCAAAAGCGTGCCAAGAGAGCAGAAGGAAGCGAGCCTGGCACTGGGCTTGACGAAGTGGAAGACGATTACGTCTACCATGCTGCCCATCGCATTGCCGATTATTGTATCGGGCACGATTTTGGCTGCGGGCCGCGTATTCGGCGAAGCGGCGGCACTGCTCTTTACGGCTGGCATGAGCTCGCCTAGACTCGATTTTTCGGATTGGAACCCGTTCAGCCCGGTATCGCCGCTTAACCCTTTGCGTCCGGCTGAAACGCTTGCGGTTCATATTTGGAAAATCAATTCCGAGGGACTTGCTCCCGATGCTGCGGAAATTGCTGCTGGAGCTTCGGCTGTACTGGTCATCACCGTGCTGCTGTTTAATTTGATCGCACGCTGGCTAGGCCGCTTCATGTACCGCAAGTTTACCGCTACGAAATAGGAGGATGGCAGCATATGGCTGAAAATGGCATATCCGTACGCGATTTAAGCGTTTATTATGGCAGCAATAAGGCTGTTAAAAATGTATCGATCGATTTTGAAAATAAACAGGTTACAGCGCTCATCGGACCGTCCGGCTGCGGGAAATCGACTTTTTTGCGGACGCTGAACCGGATGAATGATTTGATTCCGAACGCTAAAATGACCGGAGAAATCTGGATTGGCGATGAGGATATCAACAATCCAAAAACCGATGTGGTGCTGCTGCGCAGACGCATCGGGATGGTATGGCAGCGGCCGAACCCTTTTCATAAGTCGATTTATGAAAATATTGCTTTTGGCCCGCGCTACCACGGCATCAAAAATAAAAGTGAGCTCGATGAGCTGGTCGAGGAATCGCTGCGTAAAGCGGCGCTTTGGGAAGAGACGAAGGACCGCTTGCATACGTCGGCGCTTAGGCTGTCTGGCGGACAGCAGCAGCGGCTATGTATTGCCCGCTCTATTGCGGTCAAGCCGGACATTATTTTGATGGATGAACCAGCCTCGGCGCTTGATCCTATTTCGACCTCAAAGGTAGAGGAACTGATTACGGAGCTGAAGCAGGACTATTGCATCGTTATTGTCACGCACAATATGCATCAGGCGGCGCGGATTTCGGCCAAAACGGCGTTTTTCCTGTCCGGTGAGCTGGTGGAATTCGAAAATACAGAGAAAATGTTTACGAATCCCAGCAAAAAAGAAACGAGTGACTATATTTCAGGTCGTTTCGGGTGATCCCCTTGCATGCTTGCTTCCTGTATAGCTTCAATCGGGCCCTGTATGCCCCAGCAACAACTTCTGCCTGCTAAGCAAGCTGGTATGGAGTTGTTTTTTTGTACTTTAAAAGGTATGTGTAACAGACAGGCACGCTAGCTAGCGTGCTGACTGCATCTAGGGCAAAAGTCTTGTGCTTTACAGATAGTTTACATGAATATGTTACTCTGCTCACATTTGGCTGGTAAGGTAGAAGCAGAACAACCAAGACTAAAGGGAGACCTGGCATGGACGATATGGCAATTGGTCTGATCCATATAGAACTGCTCCAAGTGATGAGGGAAAGCTGGCGGCTTGGGGGAATTGGCGTCATATATATAAGGCTAACAGAGGAACGAGCCTTGCCCGTAAAATGGTTGCGGATATGGGAGCGGAAGCTAAGGTCGTTCAGGCTGATCTGGAAGCACGGCTTTGAACAGGAGTATTATTTTATGCTCGGCAGCAATGGCTCGAAGCTTGCGCCTGAACAGGCGCTGAATGACAGTGCAGCGGAGCTGTATACACTCTTAAGCCGGGAGCAAAATGTTTTAGTAGGCCATGTGATCGCTTATCCGCCGACTGGGCAGAGTACTGCTGCGGCTGAACAAGCCGCATGGAAAGCTATAAGGGAGGCCTGTCGGCGAGCGGAACCGGTGTACAGCAGCATAGGGGGTTCAAGCCGTCAGGCTGATGAAGTGGCGATAAGCCCGAGCCTTGAGATGCAGCGGGAAACAACAGCTGTGCTGGCATTTGCAGATGGGCAAACTCAGCAGGAGATAGCGGTTGCGCTTGAACCGGAAGGGCAAGCAGGTACGGACGAATCGGCGATCGCTTATTATGCAGCCCCTGGCATGAGCATTGGAGAGCAGGCAGCGCCGTTTCCCGTCTTCTCAGCGCAGGCACGCGTGGCGGAAATTTCCGATTTTTTCAATATGAACGGCAAGGAGCAATGCGTTATTTTACAGGAGGAGGGGCGCCCCGTCGGCTTGCTGATGAAGCAGAAGCTGCATGAGCTGCTAGCGGGGAAATATGGGCTGCCGCTTTATTCTACTCGTCCTGTTGAAAAAATTATGAATGCATCGCCGTTAATTGTGGACGCGGACATGCCGATAGAGCAGGTGTCTCAGCTGGCGATGGCGCGGGATATTTCCCATTTGTATGATGTCGTTATCATTACAGCGGGAGGCCAGCTGCTTGGCGCAACGACGGTTCGCGATATTTTGGAGCGCATTACGACGCTGCGCATGGAGGCGGCAAGATCAGCCAACCCGCTGACGGGTCTGCCCGGCAATGAGGGCATTCAGCTGGAGCTGGCTCGCAGGAGCAGTGGCGACAAGCCGTTCGCCGTCATTTATGCGGACCTGGATTATTTCAAATGGTTTAATGATTGCTTTGGATTTAGCCAAGGCGACGCGCTTATTCGTTTTTTGGCTGATACGCTAGTCGGGATTAAGGAAGAATATGGGATGGCGAGCGATTTTATCGGGCATATCGGTGGTGATGATTTCATTATGGTAACGGAGGCCTCTTATGCTGAGAAAGTTTGCACCAGGCTGATTGAGCGTTTCGACGGCGGGGTAAAAAGGTATTACGGTGGAGTGGAAGTCAGCATGGTGGAGGATCGTCACGGCAACACAGTGGAGCAGGAAGGGGTTACCTTGTCCCTATCTTTAATGCTTGCTGCCGGCGGGACGACGCCTAGCCACATATCCACTCTAACAGCGAAGCTCAAGAAGCGTGCCAAGATGCAAAAAGGCAGTGTGTATGTCATGCAAGATATGGCTTTTTGCACACAAGAACGTAATGCTACAGAGGGGATCGAAGTGAGACGTGGGACATCATCAAGCGATATTGCAGCGAAGCAACCTTATAATGGATGATAAGCCGGAAAATATTGGCGTTATTTATTTGTCCTGGCACAGTGAGCAGTCGGCAGACACCTTTCAGCTACTGCCACCCTCCTTTATGAAGAGATGGAAGCTATACATAGAGATGATGCTTTATGCGAATCAGGAGACGGCTGCTCATGTGCGGGACAAGTTCTGGATGGGCGATGATTTGTATATTGTGATGGCTTTGCCAGACTTGCAGCAGCAGGAGCTGCAGGAGAATTTGCTGCAGGCCGCAGGCAAATGGCAGGAGGAAGCCGAGCGGGGGTTCAATGGAGCCGAGCTTGGGCTTCTTGCGGATATGCGTCTGCATGCGGGCGTAGGCTTGGTTGAGCGCAGCGACACTGGAAGCCCAGTCTCCCGCCTGTACGAAGCCTCTAAGCGAGCGCTGCTATATGGCCAGCAAAAGGAATCCTTATCACGCGCCAAGCGGCTTCAATATATGAACGGTCTTATTCGCGGCAAGCTACTGATTCCCGTTTATCAGCCAATTATGTCGATTCAAGAAAGCGGCGGCGAGCTGACGACATTCGGATATGAGGCACTTACGCGGTTCCCTAAAAATAAATGGTTTTCCAGTCCGATTGACCTGTTTTCTTTCGCAGAAGAGCTGGGAGAAGTTGCACGGCTGGACCAAACGGCGCGCGAGCAGGCAGTGGAGGGCAGTACCGGCCTTCAGTCGCACCAGAAGCTATTTCTAAATATGACGGCGCAATTGCTAAATGAAGGAAGCTTTTATCCTGATCAGCTCGCTAAAATGATGGAGCAGCGAGGCTTGTCGCCCCATCATATCGTATTTGAAATTACCGAGCGTTCGGGTATTGAGGATTATGGCTCGGTGCTTGCTATACTTGCGCAGTACCGCAGCCAAGGCTTTCAAATTGCAATCGACGACGTAGGCGCTGGTTACTCCTCGCTGCAGGCCATTATTGAGCTGCAGCCGGATTATATTAAAGTAGACCGCTCCCTCATTATGGGCATACATGAGCACGAAATGAAGGAGCATATTGTGCATACGCTTGTCCAGCTGGCTGACAAAATGGCCATTGGGATCATCGCCGAAGGCATTGAGCACCAAGCGGAGCTGGACAAAGTAAAGGCAATGGGCGTGCATTATGCCCAGGGCTATTTGCTAGGGCGGCCGGGCGAAATTGCCGGCCTAGTTCAGCAGCGGTGACGGGATGAGAAAAGCTGTTTCTGAGCGATCCATATGGAGCTTGGAGAGAGCTTTTTTTTCACGAACAGGCCATGTCTTATATGCATGGCAACCTCGCTTATGCAAGCTGCGGCTGCGGGTTTTTAGGAATGTTGCCAGCGGGGCGCGAGAAGGAAGCAAAGGCATTTGCAGTTATGGTATGATAACCATTAGAACCGATAAATGAGGTGTCAATAATGGATAAATGGATGTTATTAGATGGAAATAGTATTGCGTACCGGGCATTTTTTGCAATGCCTCCGCTTACGAATTCGGCTGGTTTACATACGAATGCGATATATGGCTTTACGACGATGCTGCTTAAGCTGCTAGAAGACGAAAAACCGACGCATGTGCTCGTTGCATTTGATGCAGGGAAGGCAACCTTTCGCCATGAAGGTTATGCGGAATATAAAGGAGGGCGGGAAAAAACGCCGCCAGAGCTGTCGGAACAGTTCCCCGTGCTCAAGGAGCTGCTGCAGGCTTTTCAAATCGCACAGTTTGAGCTGAGCGGATTTGAAGCGGACGATATTATTGGCACGCTCACCCGCCTTGCGGACGAGCAGAAGGTCGAGACGCTTGTCGTCACGGGCGACAAGGATATGCTCCAGCTCGTATCGGAGCATGTGACCGTAGCGCTAACGCGTAAAGGAGTAAGCGAGCAGGAGCGATATTCGCCTGATGCTATTAAGGAGAAATATGGACTGACGCCTAATCAAATCATTGATTTGAAAGGGCTGATGGGCGATGCGTCCGACAATATTCCGGGCATTCCGGGCGTTGGCGAGAAAACAGCGCTGAAGATGCTGCATGAATTCGGCACGGTTGAAGAAGTGCTGGCGAACACAGCCAGCCTGAAAGGCAAGATGAAGGAAAAGGTCGAGCAGCATAAAGAGGATGCGGTAATGAGCAAGAAGCTCGCGACGATTCACCGCGAGGTGCCGCTTGCCCCTGAGCAGGAGCCGGAGGCGATTCGCTACAGCGGCTTTAATGGGCCGGCGCTTGCGGATATGCTGCGCCGGCTGGAGTTTCGATCCGTTCAGGAACGGCTCGGACTGAGCGGCGAAGGAAGTGGTTCAGCAGGCGAAGCTGCCGAGCTGAACCTGACCTCGATTGAGTCGGCTGAGGATGCGCCGAAGCTCGATGAGCTGATGAAGGCGCTTGAAGCGGATGAGAGCGGATTCGGTCTGTATGTGGAGGCGATAGGTGAAAATCCGCATCAGGCTGAGCTGGTCGGGCTGGCGCTGGCAAACGCCGAAGCGGCATATGCGCTGCCTTTCGCTGCGCTGAAGGAAGCGTTCACAGAGCCGCTGCGAAGCTGGCTCGCTGATCCAGACAAGAAGAAGATCGGCTTTGATACGCATAAAGTCGAGCTGGCTTTGAAGTGGGCTGGCCTATCTTTGAGTGGTGTGAGCTTCGATGTCCAGCTAGCTGCTTATGTCATTGATCCGACGGAATCAAGTCTATTGCTCTCCGGCATTGTCCATCGCTACGAACAGCCAGCTGTCCCTAGCGATGAGTCGGTATACGGCAAAGGAGCGAAGCTTAAAGTTCCAGCTGCGGCTGTGCTGTATCAGCATTTGGCAACGAAAGCCGATGCGGTGCGCAGAGTGGCGCCTTTGCAGCGTGACGAGCTGAAGGAAACAGACATGCTCAGCTTGTATGAAGAGCTGGAGCTGCCGCTCTCCGTTATTTTGGCGGGAATGGAGCACCAGGGCATTAGCGTTGAGAAGGCGGAGCTGGAGGCGCTGGGCAGTGAATTAGAGCGTCAGCTTGCGACGCTGGTGACGGAAATTTACAAGCAGGCGGGTATGGAATTTAATTTGAATTCGCCGAAGCAATTGGGCGAGGTGCTGTTCGAGAAGCTGGGCCTGCCCGCAAGGAAAAAGACCAAGACAGGCTACTCGACAGATGCCGAGGTGCTCGAGGAGCTGGCGCCATACAGTGAAATTGTGCCGCTGATTTTGCATTATCGGACGCTTGCGAAGCTGCAATCGACCTATGTGGAAGGGCTGCTCAAGGAAATTCGCGAGCAGACAGGCAAAATTCATACGTATTTCCGCCAGACCATTGCGGCAACGGGCCGTCTGAGCAGTCAATTTCCGAATTTGCAAAACATTCCGATCCGTCTGGAAGAGGGCCGCAAAATTCGCAAAGCATTCGTCCCGTCCGAACCGGGCTGGACCATTCTCGCAGCGGACTATTCGCAAATTGAGCTGCGCGTGCTCGCCCATATTTCCGGCGATGAGAATATGAAGGAAGCGTTCATTCAGGACATGGACATTCATACGAAAACGGCAATGGATGTATTTGGCGTAACCGAGGATCAGGTGGATTCGGGCATGCGCCGTTCGGCAAAGGCGGTCAATTTCGGCATTGTGTACGGCATCAGTGACTTTGGCCTTTCCAACAACCTGAACATTACGCGAAATGAAGCCGGACGGTTTATTGAGCAATATCTCGGCGTCTTTAAAGGCGTGAAGTCGTTCATGGATCGAATTAAAGTCGAAGCGGCGAAGCAAGGCTACGTGACGACCTTGCTGGATCGCAGACGGTATTTGCCGGATATTAACCATTCGAACTTCAATAAACGTTCATTCGCTGAGCGAACAGCAATGAATTCCCCGATTCAAGGCACAGCAGCGGATATTATTAAGCTGGCGATGGTGCATATGAATCAGAAGCTGCAAGAGCTGAAGCTCAAAAGCCGCATGCTGCTCCAAGTACACGATGAATTGGTATTTGAGGTGCCGGAGGATGAGCTGGAACAGATGAAAAAGCTCCTTCCCGAGGTGATGGAAGCCGCAATTAAGCTCGATGTTCCGCTTAAGGCGGACGTTAGTTTTGGAGCGAACTGGTATGAAGCGAAATAACCCGCTGGGAGCGGAAATCAGGTATAATAGACGTTGAGGTGAAAGGATATGCCGGAACTTCCAGAGGTAGAAACGGTTAGACGAACATTAATTGAGCTTGTTGCAGGAAAAAAGATTAAATCGGTTACGGTGCGGCTGCCCCGCATCATTCAGCGTCCGGCTGTGCCGGAGCAATTCGAGGATGCGCTTGTCGGCATGACGATCGAGACGGTCGAGCGGCGCGGAAAGTTTCTGCGCATCGTGATGGACGGGCTTGTGCTCGTGTCGCATTTGCGCATGGAAGGCCGCTATGGAGTATTCCAAAGCGATGAACCAATCGAGCTTCATACGCATGTCCTGTTCCATTTTGAGGATGGAACGGATTTAAGATATAAAGATGTCAGGCAGTTCGGCACGATGCATTTGTTCACGCCGGGAACGGAGTTCGAGCTGCCGCCGCTGAATAAGCTGGGCCTTGAGCCGCTGGAGCCTGCGTTTACGCGCGATGTGCTGCAAACCAAGCTGGCGCGGCGCTCTACGAAAATCAAGCCGCTGCTGCTCAATCAGGAATATGTGGTCGGACTCGGAAATATTTATGTAGATGAGGCGCTGTTTCAAGCGGGCATTCATCCCGAGCGGACCGCTAGCTCGCTTGCTTCCGGAGAGTGGGATAAGCTGCATGCAGCTATTTGCTCTACGCTTGGCAAAGCAGTGGAAGCGGGCGGCTCATCCATTAAATCTTACGTGAACGGGCAAGGCGAGATGGGTATGTTTCAGCATCAATTGCTCGTTTATGGCCGGAAGGACGAGCCCTGCCATACTTGCGGAGAAGCTATTGAGAAGTTTGTCGTTGGCGGCAGAGGCACGCATATTTGCCCTAGCTGCCAGAAGGCGCCGGAGCAAGCGGGTGGGCAAAGCGCAGGCTAATCTCAAATACTAAAGCCAGGCCATTGATGATGAAGCCATTCACCCTAGGCATACAGCTGCATATGCTGTTTATTGTGATGAACAATAGGCAGATGTCCTGTAGGGTGAAATCGGGGCACCTGCATGTGCAGGGAGTGACGAGGGTTGGCTTTGCATCTGGTTTCGTTGATCGTGCTCGCTTTTGCTGTGAGCGTGGACGGCTTCGGCGTTGGCATGACGTATGGTTTGCGCCGCATTCGCATTCCGTTGCTGTCTGTGCTAATTATCGCCTGCTGCTCGGGCTTGATCATTTTATTGTCGATGCAGCTAGGCAGTGTTATCGCAAAATATTTGTCGCCAGGCACGGCGAGCTTGATTGGCGCCATCGTGCTGATGGGCATTGGCTGCTGGGCGCTGCTCCAACTGCGGCGTAATCGCCATGAAAGCAAGAAGGTGGATGCGGAGAATGCATCCGAAGCTTCTCGTAATAGCACCCTGTTGCCAGAGGAGCGCTCAGGTCTGACTGGTGTAGAGACGAACGCTGCGACCGCTGAGAAGGCAGCAGAAGCAGCCTCCACAGCTTCGGGGCTTTCCGCAGCAGCGGCGGAGGCCAGCCATCCGGTGCTTGTTGTGATTGTTGAGCTGAGGCGCATTGGGCTTGTCATTCAGATTTTACGGACACCGCAGGCGGCGGACGTCGATAAGTCGGGCACAATATCCGCCTCTGAGGCGATCATGCTCGGCGTAGCGCTGTCGCTTGATGCCTTCGGTGCGGGAATTGGGGCCGCGATGATTGGTTTGCCGGCCTTGCTGACAGCGATTGTTATCGCTGCGGCTAGCGCATTATTTTTGCTAGGGGGCATCAGCTTCGGCTTTCGCTTCTCGCATTGGAAGGGCATGCAGGCGCTTGCGGTACTGCCAGGCATTCTGCTTATTATGATTGGAATATCAAAGCTGCTGTAAAGATGAGGTGGAAGGGCATGAGGATCGGATTAACCGGCGGCATTGCTACTGGAAAAAGCACCGTTGCCCACCTATTAGTGGAGCTCGGAGCGCTGCTGGTGGATGCCGATCAGGTAGCAAGAGAAGTCGTTTTGCCAGGGGAGCCCGCTCTAGCGGCGGTCGCCTCTGCGTTCGGACAAGCTGTGTTACATAAGGACGGTACACTTGATCGGGCAGCGCTCGGCCAAATCGTATTTAATAACAAAGCGAAGCTAGGGCAGCTTGAAGGGATTTTGCATCCGGCGATTAGGGCTACGATGCAGCAGCGAATGGCTGATTATGAAAGTCAGCATCAGGATGCGCTGGTCGTTGCGGATATTCCGCTGCTGTATGAGACGGAGCAAGAGCATTTGTATGAAGGCGTACTCGTTGTGTACGTGCCGGAGCGCATCCAACTGGAGCGCCTGATGGCGCGAAACAACGTAGATGAACAGGAAGCAAGGCGGCGCATGGGGCTGCAAATGGGCATGGAAGAGAAGAAGCGCAGAGCGACTTGGGTCATCGACAACAGTGGAACGCTCGCGCAGACGAGGCAGCAGGTTCAAGAGTTTTGGCAGAGCAAGGTTCTTACATGCTGAGGGCCAAGAGAAGAAAGGTCGCTCGGAGAAGGCTGTTTTTGCTATTATTTATTATCATTGTTGTCATTATTGTCGCTCAACCGGCATGGCTGCTCAAAAAGCTCTATCCCATTGATTATAAGGCCGACATTCGGGCAAGTGCCATTAGCTATCAGGTAGATCCGCATTTGGTGGCGGCTATTATAAGGGCGGAGACGAATTTCCAGACGGGAAAGGTTTCGAAGAAGGGTGCGCTCGGACTGATGCAAATTATGCCGACCACCGCCGAATGGATCGTCGAGAAGGCGGGCTTCGAGCAGGTTACTGAGGAGACGCTGCGCAATCGCGCTGACGTGAGCATCGAGCTGGGGGTATGGTATCTGGCCTCGCTGCACAAACAATTTGATGAAAATAATATCGTTGTCATTGCTGCTTATAATGCAGGTCCAGGTAAAGTCCGGCAATGGCTCGATTCGGGGGAATGGGACGGCACGTTCGAAGATGCTGGTAAAATTCCATATAAAGAAACACGCGATTATGTACAAAAGGTCGTGAAGTATTATAATAAGTACAAAGACTTGTACCCGGAACTTGAGCCGTAAACAGGAAGAAGCTTTGGCTGCCCGTCACTTCAGGACTTAAGCAGCCAAAGCTGTCTGTTATTACAAGAGCTATTTATTAATGGGAGCCCCCTGCAAGGGATTGCTCAGCGATTTGTACCAGGCGGCGGGTAATGTACCCTCCGATGGAACCAGCGTCCTTTGTAGCCATGTTACCGTAGTAACCGTCTTGTGGAATCGCGATTCCAAGCTCTTGAGCAACCTCGAATTTCATTTGGTCGAGTGCTGCTGTCGCTTGTGGTACAACCAGTTGGTTGCTGCTGCGGTTTGCGCTCATGTGTGTTCACCTCCTCGCGGTTGGTAAAAGTATTATGTGCGAAAATCCGAACTTCATTACAGGAATTGTTTGGTAATTTTTAGGAATGGCTTAGAAGGGAGGAAAAGAGAATGAAATGTCCATATTGCGACTACTCCGGAACGAAGGTACTGGACTCGCGTCCCGCTAACGAGAACAAGTCCATCCGTCGCCGCCGGGAATGTGAGAAATGCAAAAGCCGCTTCACGACTTTTGAGATGATTGAGGAAACGCCGCTGGTCGTCATCAAAAAAGATGGCAGCCGCGAAGAGTTCAGCCGTGATAAAATTTTGCGTGGTTTAATCCGCGCTTGCGAGAAGCGCCCAGTTCCCGCTGAAAGGCTGGAGGTAGTCGTTTCCGAGGTGGAGAAGGAGCTGCGCACTACTGCACATGCTGAAGTGGAAAGCCGTGTCATTGGCGAGCTGGTGATGGGTCAGCTTTATCCGGTCGATGAAGTAGCTTATGTTCGTTTTGCATCTGTATATCGGCAGTTCAAGGACATTGATATGTTCATGAAGGAGCTCAGCAGCCTGCTGTCAAAGGACAGCTCACCGAATGGAATGAAGGATTAAATCTGAGGCGGCTTAGCTTCCAAATCAGTGGCATGAATAGATTAGATGAAACAGCGCCGATCAAGGCGTTGTTTTTTTGCGTTAGAATGAGTTTAACAATAGCACAATCGGATTGAATATAATATCATTTTTATGTATAATTATTCATTGTTGAAAGGGAGGCTTTTTATATGTTAATTACCATTAGGCTGGCGGAAAATAAGGATAAAAGCAGCTTGACCGATTTAATGCGCGACTATATCGTAGGATTTTATCAAAACCCTTGGCCGGGCACGATAGAAATTCACCAACTAATTGAGCAGCTGCTGGAGAAGCAAGGTGGTATCCAGCTTGTTGTTGAGAAGGAGCAGCAGTTGATTGGCTTCGCTACGTTATATTTTACGATTAGTACAATGAAAGCAGCTCGGATTACACTGATGAATGATTTTTTTCTGCTGGAGCCGTACCGGGATACGGAAGTGGAAGCCGAGCTATTTTTGAAATGCAGATCGTACACACAGGAGCAAGGCTTTGCTCATATGTTCTGGATAACATCCCCGCAAAATAAGCGGGCTCAACATTTTTTTGATAAAATGGATGCGGTTCAAGGCAGCTGGATGAACTATACAATTGTCTAGAAAGCCTGATATACCACAATAGTATCCTTCAAGTAACTACACCACTTTCAAGTGCGTACTTCCTCAAATGGCGGAAAGGGGCTAGACTAAAACCTGTAGCAAGAGTAACCTTTTCCAACATTTGATGAAGGAGTGTGCGTATACATGGAATTGCAATTGGCGCTTGATTTGGTGAACATTGAGGAAGCAAAGGTTTTGGTTAAAGAGGTTGAGTCATTTATCGATATCGTTGAAATCGGAACACCTATCGTTATTAACGAGGGACTGCATGCGGTTAAAGCGATTAAAGAAGCTTTCCCTCATCTGAAAGTACTGGCCGATCTTAAAATTATGGACGCTGGCGGCTACGAAGTGATGAAAGCTTCCGAAGCGGGTGCTGATATCATTACCGTTCTTGGTGTTTCCGACGACTCCACGATTAGAGGAGCGGTTGAAGAAGCACGCAAGCAGGGCAACAAAATTATGGTCGATATGATCAATGTGAAAGACATTGAAACTCGTGCAGCGGAAATTGATGCGCTTGGGGTAGACTATATTTGTGTCCATTCCGGCTATGATCACCAGGCTGAAGGCAAAAACTCCTTCGAAGAGCTGGCAGCGATCAAGCGTGTTGTAAAACAAGCCAAAACCGCAATCGCAGGCGGCATCAAAATCGATACGCTGCAAGAGGTTATTTCTGCTAATCCTGATCTTGTTATTGTAGGCGGCGGTATTACGGGTGCTGAAAATAAATCCGCAACTGCATCGCAAATGCAGCAGTGGATCAAACAGGCCTAAAGCTGATGCGTATTAGTCAGCTTGCAGGAGAAATCGTACAGGAGCTGGAGCGGCTGACGCAGCTCATTCCGGATGAGGCCGCAGGCGAGCTGGCAGATGCAATTATGCGCGCTCCGCGTATTTTCGTCTCAGGCGCTGGGCGCTCGGGCCTGATGGGCAAAGCTTTTGCCATGCGGCTTGTCCACATGGGCTTTGATGCTTATGTCGCTGGCGAGACGGTGACGCGTGCACTGGGCAAAGACGACGTACTTGTGCTGGGCTCGGGCTCTGGCGGGACGAGCAGCCTCATTGCGATGGCACAAAAGGCGGAGACGCTCGGCGGCAAGCTGGCCGTCATTACGACGAATCCAGAGTCGGCGCTTGGACGTGCGGCGCATATCGTTGTACCGCTGCAGGCTGCAGCGAAGGAAGAGCAGGATGGGGCCAAGCAGACCGTACAGCCGATGGCTTCTCTTTTTGAGCAAGGTCTCCTTATTTTCTATGATGCGGTTATCTTAAGCTTGATGGAGAAGAAGGGCCTCAGCGGCAACACGATGTACAGCAATCACGCGAATCTGGAGTAGCAGGCAGCGCACAGCATAGCTGGAAGCTGCTTCATCATGTATACTGGGAAGGAGGGGGAATGGTTATGGCTCAGGAATTAAAGGAACGTATTAATTTACGTGAAATCAACTGCGAGAAGGAGCTTACGCTGGCCGTCATTGGGGGCAAGTGGAAGCTGATTATATTGTGGCATCTTGGACTTGAAGGAACGAAACGTTTCAGTGAGCTGAAGAAAATGATTCCCCATATCACCCAGAAAATGCTGACGAATCAGCTCCGCGAGCTGGAGGAAGATTTGCTGGTTGAGCGCAAAGTGTATGCAGAGGTTCCGCCGCGCGTGGAATATACCTTAACGGCTTATGGCGAAAGCCTGATGCCGGTGCTGCGCATGATGTATGATTGGGGCAAAAACTACGGCGAGGAAGTCGTGTGGAAATAGCAGCTTTGGAGTCAAAATAGGCTGGGGTTAGAAGCAGATAATGCTTCTGACACCGGCCTTTTTATGTTTGAAAATTTTCAGCCGGAGAAAAATATTTGAGTTTCGCTCCGGCTTATTTTATAATAGTTGATACATCAATTGATGCATCAACTATTTGCGAGGGAGAGGATTGGAATCGAAAAGGAGTGTTCTGACAAAGACCAGCTATTATATGGGCTGCATATATTGGCTAAGGAGATGGGACAAGTTTTTTCTTCATCTGTGAAGACGAGCTGCACGAAGCTGGAAATCCTGTGTCATATCCATAGACGCACGGAGATGAATCAGCTGGAGCTGCAGACTTTGCTCCGTGTTGATGCTGCAGCTGTAACCAGACATCTCAGAGATTTGAAGGAACATCAACTAATCTTTAGCCGCAAATATGAGAACGACAAACGAAATACGCTTGTTGCTTTGACCCCCCTAGGAGAGTCCGAATTAATAGAGCTGACGCGGAGAAAAGAAATATTTCTGGATAAAATGACGAGGGATTTTTCAGATAAGGAAGTAATGGAAATGACTTCGTTTATAGAACGCATATCGAACAATCTCAAATAACATAAATAAACGTTTTGTTAAATCAGAAGGGGGCTCATATAAACATGGCTATTCAGGATGTAGCATTATCCATATTAGATTATACACTTGTTATTGAAGGAGGAACTGCTGCCCGTTCCTTCCGCGAAGCTGTTGATCTTGCTGTGCATGCGGAGCAATGGGGTTATCGACGCTACTGGGTTACCGAGCATCACAATATGCAGGGGATTGCCAGCTCGGCTACTTCACTTATTATCGGCCATATAGCCTCGCATACGAACAAAATTCGAGTAGGTTCAGGCGGCATCATGCTGCCTAATCATGCACCGCTTGCGGTTGCGGAGCAGTTCGGAACTTTGGAATCGCTCTTTCCGGGGCGGATTGATCTGGGGCTTGGTCGAGCTTCGGGATCGGACCAGCCTGCGGTTAGGGCACTCCGAAGAGGACTGCACAGTGACGGAAGCCAATTTCCAGAGCTATTGCATGAACTTCGTTCTTATTTTAATCCCGCACTGAACGGAGCAGTGCCAGGTGTGAAAGCATATCCGGGAGTGGATTTGGATATCCCGATCTGGCTGCTGGGATCAAGCGGATTCAGCGCAGAGCTGGCGGGCCAGCTGGGGCTGCCTTTTGTGTTCGCCAGCCATTTTGCCCCAGACTATTTACTGCCGGCTCTTGAGCTGTATCATCGCAGCTTCCGTCCGTCGAAGGAACTTGACAGTCCGTATGTAATAGTCAGTGTGAATGTGGTTGTTGCCGATACCGATGAGGAAGCAAAAAGGCTTTTCACGTCACAAGAGCAGCAGATGCTTAATTTGATACGCGGACGTGACAGCAAATTAATGCCGCCTGTAGACGATATGAACGAGCTTTGGACGGAGCAGGAGAAGGTGACGGTTCGTGATAAAATGATGCGGTATTCCGCAATCGGCAGCCCTGATACGGTCAAGACAAAGCTCGATTCAATTGTCAAGCAGACGAGGGCTAATGAGCTGATGACGACCTCCCAGTTGTATGATCATCAGTCGCGCCTCCGGTCGTTTGAACTGCTTGCCCAAGTTATGCAGCCAGATGCGAAATAATGCAAACAGTCCTTATAATGACTAGGAAAAATCACGCTTTATAATTATAACTGTGCTTATAAACTCACAGTATCGAAGAGGCCAGCTTGATATTATGCAGATTGTTAGGGCTGCTTCATCCGATCTCTAAGCTGAAATACCCCGCTCTCTTCTCGAGATGCGGGGTATTCATTCATTTGCGGATAACGTTTTCCCGCATCGATAACCTTCCATTCATTACGCTGGAATGGGATTCGTCATTGCACCCACCCGATTTTCTTGGGTAAGCATTTATAAATGTGGGCTCCTCTATTTATTAATGCTTAATAACGGCTTCCGAAGGTACTGCCAGCAGGGGCAATTTCACTCAATCGGGATAGCTCTTCAGGTGTTAAGCGGATGGATAAAGCGGCTGCATTTTGTTGCAAATACTTCACTCTCTTTGTACCCGGAATCGGAACGATATCGTTTCCTTGGGCAGTTACCCATGCCAGCGCGATTTGGGCTGGTGTCACTTCTTTTTGCTGGGCGAGCAGTTGTATTCCATGGACGATATTGCTATTCTGTTCGAAGGCCTCTTCCGAAAAGCGGGGATTATATATGCGCCAGTCATCCTGTGCCAGTTGGCTTCGACTTGAGAGAGTGCCGGTCAAAAAACCTCTTCCAAGCGGACTATAAGGTACAAAACCGATCCCAAGTTCTCTGCAAGCATGCAATAGACCAAGCTCAGGCTCTCTGGACCATAAGGAATATTCGGTTTGAACGGCTGAAATGGGAAAGACAGCGTGAGCATCGGCCAATTGTTGGGGGGTTACTTCTGAAAGGCCCAAATAGCGGACTTTTCCTTCTTTTACGAGCTCAGCCATGGCTCCAACCGTCTCTGTAATTGGAACATCAGGATCAGCCCTATGCAAGTAATACAGATCGATATAGTCTGTGCCCAAACGCTGCAAGCTGGCTTCACAGGCTTCTTTCACATATTGCGGCTTTCCATTGTATCCTAAGTTCTGTGTTTTATTGCGTAGCAATCCGAATTTTGTTGCGATCTGGACGGAATGACGGTGTGCTCTTAATCCTTTACCAACCAGCTTTTCATTTACCCCGATGCCGTCCTCGTCATAACCGTAAATATCCGCTGTATCAAAAAACGTAATGCCCAACCCCAGAGCGTGATTCAACGTGTTTAAAGACTCAGAATCATCCGTTTCTCCATAAAATTCGGACATTCCCATACATCCTAATCCCAAACGGGATACTTGCAATCCTTGGTTACCCAATGGCAAAATTTCCATCGTGTTCAAGCCTCCTTTTAATTTTGCATTTCATGAAAATAACAATATCACGCACAATGCTAAAAAGTAAACTAAAAAGTCTTTAAAAGTTTAATGAGTACAAATTGTTCATATTTTTGAACAATTGAGTTATAATTTTAAGGATGAAGAAATAGGAGGCTTTACCCCATGGATACGAAATCCCAGGCATTGGAGAAGAGAAATAAAACCATCCAAAAGCTTATTATAAAGATTATACCCGTGATTCAAAAAAACGGATTTTCTACGCTGAAGATGGATGATGCAGCTAAATATATGGACATCAGCAAGGCGACCATGTATAAGTATTTTGCTTCCAAGGATGAGATCATTGAAGCGGTTGTAGGTCGTTACGTGGAATATATTTCGGAAATGGTGCAGGCTTGGCCACTGACTGATAACAACTCCTATGTCAAATCCTTTGATAAAGTGTTTCAGCAGTCTTTGCTGATGGCGGTGTACTTGTCCGATATTTTCTTGCAGGAGTTAGGCAGCATCTACCCAGACTTGTATGAGACGCTTTCAAGTGAGGTTGAGGTGCGAAATGAGCAGGTGAGGGAGTTTTTTGACAGAGGGATGAAAAATGATGTGTTTCAGCACTTGAATCCGGTGATCCTCCTCATTCAAATGGACACGATGCTCAGGAAAATGATTGATCCCAAGCTGCTGATGCTCCATCATTTGTCGCTGAAACAGGCATTGTCCGATTATTACGAAGTCATGAGGCACCAAATCCTGAAATCTGAATTCATTAACTTAGAAAATAATGCGGAGATGGATTTATTTTTGAATCAGATGGTTCAAAAATTGTCGAGGCAATAGGGAATAGCCTATTGGGATTTGCCTCGTTTACCTCGCCAATCCATCATGGGATGTCCGAATCTTTGATTAAAGGGCTGACGAAGCGTATTCGGCGAGGACTTTTAGAGGTAGATTCAGACGCCGTGCTCCTCCGCATTCGCTCCGTGCGCGCGGACTGAACCCCGGGGTTCGCCCCCTGGCTCTCCATATAAAAGAAACGCCACCACATGAAAAATGTGATGGCGCTTCTTTTATATGGAGCCTAGGGGGATCGAACCCCTGACCTCATCGCTGCCAGCGATGCGCTCTCCCAGCTGAGCTAAGGCCCCGAGTGACACTTTTATTATTATACATAGAACCAGCATTCCGCGCAACATAATTAGAAACATTGGATTTAAATAATTATGCTATAATATTCTTAATGTTGATAATTATTCTCAATTAAGGCGGAGAGATCATTCATGCAAACGCAATTCATACAAAAACACCTTGAGCAAGCACGTGTTCATCCCCAATATGTTCAAGATTCCAAAGATAAAATTGATAAAACGGTCATCCATATGGAAGATCATTTTCAACATGCCCTTTCGCGCGAGCAGCTCGCGGAAATTGCGGAGCTTAACCCCGATCATTATTCTCGCATGTTCCGAAAATATAAAGGGACCAGCCCCATAGGCTATTTGACGAGTTTGCGAATGGAGAAGGCTAAAGCGCTTTTAAAGCATTCACATTATTCAGTCGCGGAGATAGCCAAGATGGTGGGCTTTTCAGATCCCTATCATTTCAGCCGTCGCTTCAAGCAGATGATTGGCGTGGCGCCTACCTATTTTAAAGAACAGGATTCGCCCCGAATCATAGCGTTGGACGGACTTGGCCACTGCCAAGCTATTGGTATTGAGCCGATTGCAGCAGATTTGGCTAGAGCAGGGGGGTATGTGCATATATCTGCGTCTAATCAAATTCTAAATATCTGCCCGTTATTGACCCGAAAAATAGATATCGAACGGCTTATAGCGCTGCATCCTCATGTAATTTTGACCGCAAATTCAGAGCTGGAGCAGCAGTTGAGCACGGTGGCGACGACGATTAAGCTTGATGTACTGGAAGATCCCATCTATACGCAATTATTTGCAGTAGCGGCTGCACTTGGTCGCGAGAAAGAGGCTGCAGCTTGGATTCAGCTCTATGAGGCGCAGTGCACGGAGCTGCGGTCACGTTTATTTGGCAGTATTGGTGGGGAGAGGGTTGCGATTTTGCGTGTGAGGGAGCAAGTGCTGCAAGTTTACGGCATGCTTAATATGGGCTATCCCCTTTACCGCTCCTTGAAGCTGGCACCCCCTGATAAAATTTCATTGCAAAGCATTTTTAATGCGCATTTCCATTCCAGTGTCATCTCGATTGAAGAATTGCCTTTCTATGAGGCAGAGCATCTGCTTGTTGTTGTTCAGCCTGACAACGGGGCTCGAAGCGAGTGGCAGAACATCACTCAAACGGAGGCATGGCATAGCTTTCCCGCGGTCCGCATGGGTAATGTCCATCATATTGATGTGACAAATTGGCTCAACAATGATCCTATTTCGATCCTAAAACAGATGCATGAAGCAGCGGAGCTGCTAATGAAGGGCAATCGGCGTCGGAATTATCCATCATGGATGCAATAATGACCTATGGAGGCAGCGGCAGGACTAGGATACAATTTGTAATGATCTTAATTATCATTATCACAGATATAGCGGGAGGATAAGATGGTACATTTATTCAAAAGGTTTAGGGCAATGCTGCTTGTGAGTGCTGCGTTGCTGGTACTGCTAATCGTATCGGCATGTGGCGGCACGAATGTGCAAAAACAGGCGGTGGAAAATACATCTGCGAATACGCAGCAGACGGAAAGCAGCGAAGCGGGAAGTGCTGAGGCATCCGAATCGGCAACGACAAAGATGGTGACGGATGATTTAGGAAGGGAAGTGGAAGTGCCTGCTGCTCCGAAGCGAATCATTGCGGGCGAGTTCGCGAGTGAACTGCTCGCGGTTGGCTTAAAACCGATTGGAGCAGGTGACAACAGCTTTAAAATTGTGTATACGCTCGATCAAATGGAAGGTGTAGAGCCAATTGGAGATCCGCCAAATACAGAGAAAATATTGGATTTGCAGCCGGATCTCATCGTAGCGCCAACTGTTTTTTTTGAAATTTACCCCGAGCAGATGGAGCAAATGAATAAAATTGCACCCGTCTTTTATCTTTCATTTGATCAAGATCCAATCAACGATATTTTTACTAAGCTGGCCAGCCTGGTTGGCAAGGAAACGGAAGCCGATACATGGATTAAGGGCTATGAGGAAGAAGCTAATACAGCAAGGACGCAATTAAAGGAATCGCTAGGCGAAGACACAGTCTCGATTTTTCGTGTGGAAAAGGGCCGCCTGCGTATTTACTTAAACCGTAATTTTGCTGGCTATATGCTTCATAGTGGGCTGCAAGCCAATGCTCCTGAAGCTGTAAAGGCTGAAATCGAGAAAAATCCATTCAGCTCTGCCATCGAAATTTCACTTGAGAAGCTTCCCGAATATGCGGCTGATCATATGCTGCTCATCGTTCGTGATGAGGGAGACGACAAGGGTGCCATGGAGGAAATCGAACAGCTGGAGCTGTGGAAAAACCTGCCTGCCGTCAAAAATAATCGTGTTCACAAGCTGGAGACAGAAAAGTATTATGGATCAGATATTACGACGATTCGTGAGACAATGAAGGAAACATTAACGATGCTTACAGGCGGGAAAACACAATGATCGCCTAGGGCGACATCAACAGATAAAGCGATTCATTTATACCATTTAAGTGCTGCAGGCAGAAACGGCTCCTTACGATGAATGTTCATCGAGAGGAGCTTTTTTTTATTGAAGTTGTGGCATTGTCACAAAAAACGCTCTCTTATCGTTATACAGACAAATAACCAAAAGAACTTAAGGGAGTGGTTGTAATGGAAACATTGACCTGTATCGTAGTTGGAGCGGGATATGCTGGCATTCATGCGTTGAAGGAATTACGCAAAAATTTAATTAACGGTAAAAGAAGCCAGTCTATCCGATTTGTATTAGTTGACAAAAATAGCTATCACTTGCGCAAGGTCATCCTATTTAAGCCAGCAGTAACAGATGAAAATATTTGCATACCTCTTGCCGAAATGTTCCCAGAAGGTGTGGAGCATATTGAGGCAACCGTCACAGAGGTTAAAAAGGCAGAAAAAAAGCTGCTGCTGCGCAATGGGAATGGGGAAGTGCAGACGATATATTACGATGTGCTGGTAGTAGCTATTGGCAGCATCATTCGGCAGCTTGACGAGGAAAAAGGCGGATTGCCGCTTGCTACTTTGGAACATGCGAAGAACATTCGGACAGCATGGCGAGCTAATTTACAGCAGGCTGCTATCGAAGCCAATCCGGCCGAGCGAGAGCGCCTTATGACGATTGCTGTAGCGGGAGCTGGCATAAGCGGCATTGAAACAGCAGCCGAATTAGCCCATTATGTTAGGGCAGATGCAAAGCAGCTGGGATTGGAGCCGTATCAAGTACACATTCGCTTGTTTAATGCGCATGAAAGATTATTTTTGGATGGGCCAAGCAAAGTGGCCTCGAAATTAGAGAAGCTGCTAGCGGATAACGGAGTAACAGTCGTTCATAGAAGCCGAGTGCTGTTGGAAGCAGCCGGGCGCCTACATTTGTCCAGTGGTGAAGAGCTGCCCGCTGGCTTGCTCATTTGGACATTAGGACTTATGCCAAACCCGGCTTTAAGACAGCTGGGCTTACCGATAACAGAGGACGGGTTTGTAAAAATAGATGCAAGCTATCGGGTTAAGGCTGCCAGTGGTATATACAGTATTGGGGATTGCGCAAAAGTGATCGATCCGGAGACGGGCCGTTCAGACGGCCTGACCTGCAAGGAGGCCATTCCGCAAGCGGCTAGACTTGGCAAGGTAATAGCAGCTGATCTTGAAGGGAAGACTGCTCCTAGGCATACAGGCTATATGGATAGCTTCAGCATCGGACTAGGACCAGAAAGGGGATTAACATGGGTACACAAATGGGGAATGGATATGATGATTACTGGGAAAATGGCGTACCGAATTAAACAATTTACTTGGAATATAGCCAGCTCCGTTAAGTAATAAAGAGACTATTATCTTATTCGGGACATATGTCCTTTCCAATATGCAGCGTTCTGCCGTTTAATTAAGGAAACGAAGAGGACGGGGAGAGCGATCATGAAAGGGATTTTATTTGCGATATTAGGAGGGGCATGTATTACGCTGCAGGGTATAGCAAATACCAGAATTAGCGGAAGCATCGGAACGTGGCAAGCCGCTACACTTACCCAATTTACAGGCTTTTTCGTGGCTTTTATTATTTTAATGTGCGTAGGTGCTGGAAAATGGCGTGAATTTCGGCAGGTAAAGCCTTTATATTTGGCAGGAGGCTCTTTTGCAGCTATTATTATTTTCAGTAATGTAACGGCCATTCAACAGATTGGCGTAACGCTGATGGTATCGATGCTGCTGATCGCCCAACTCGGCATGACCTTTTTAATTGAGACGAATGGCTTTTTTGGTTTGAAGAAGCAAAAAATAAATGGGGCGCAATTGATCGGCATTGGCATGATGATAAGCGGTGTGTTTTTATTAAAAGGCTGATGCCGAAAGTGAGCTACGCTATGAAAGAAGTGGGAAAATGATTGAAATCAAAGACCGCGAGCTGCTTGGTCATTATTTGCAGCTGCACCAGCTGGAGACTGTATTTAATGAGCCGCTGCGTTCTTATTTAACCTTGTACGACTTTGAACAAGAGGAGCTCATATGCGGCCAAGGGGAAACGCCTCAGCATATGTATGTGCTGGTGAAGGGGAAAATTAAAGTATACACGAACTCGCTGGAGGGAAAGACGCTCATTATTTCTTTTAAGACGCCACTTGAGGTCATTGGCGATGTGGAATATATTCGCGGCACGGAGTTTCTCAATACAGTAGAGGCCGTATCACCCGTAATTATGATAGGAATTCAGCATCGCTGGCTAGATAAGCATGGGAGGGATTATGCGCCGCTGCTGCGATTTTTATTGGAGAAAATTACGCGGAAGTTTTATTTTAAATCCAATTCCATGAGCTTGAATGTCATGCAGCCTGTAGATGTACGCCTGGCAAGCTATTTGCTGTCGGTTTCCTACGACGAATCCGATGAGCAATTTAAAGGGGAGCTTAGCACGGACAATTTGAAGGATGTCGCGAATTTGATTGGCACAAGCTATCGGCACCTGAACCGGGTCATTCGGCAGTTTTGTGAGGAAGGTCTCGTTGAGCGTACGAAGCAATGGATTGTTATTAAAAATAAGGATGCCTTAAGCAAACGGGCCAATCATCATAATTATACATTAACGGATCAGAAGGGAGAGCAGGGTCAATGATGACAGGCATATTGTTTTCGCTTATGGCGGGCGCGCTCGTCAGCATACAAGCGATTTTTAACAGCAAGGTAAATGAACGGGCTGGAACGTGGGCAACCACGACGCTCGTACTGGGACTCGGGTTTCTGGCCTCTTTGACCATTGGTTTTATTTCGGAAGGGAGGCAGCTGTTTGCATGGCAGGATATGCAGACTTGGTTTTGGTTTAGCGGTTTAATCGGGGTTGGGGTTGTCATGAGCCTGATGCAGGCAATGAAGCGGCTTAGCCCGACAATAACGATTGCCATTGTTATGACTTCTGAGGTTTTATTTGCTCTATTATGGGATTCGCTTGGCTGGATGGGGCTTGCCCAGGTACCGTTTACAATCAACAAGCTGCTGGGCGTGCTGGTCATTATCGGTGGTATTTTTGTATTGAAATTTGGCGGCAGGCGTGAGCGGCAGGAAGTGTCCGAGGCGGCTTAGTCTCCAACGGTATTTTTGAGAGAGCAGTTCTCTGCAGAGAGGAATGCTCTTTTTTTTGAAAATGTGAACTTGTAAAACAACAATAATATATTAAATAGAATTAAATTTTTATTGTAAAACGATAAATAATATGTTAAAGTCGAATTAAATTTAATCCTAAGTGAGGGGCTTTTTATGGAACGAGGAACAACACTCTTTTTAAAGGCAGCGGTTATTGTTATGGGCATCCCAGTTCTTGCTTTGTGTATATTTATGGTGCCGGAAATTGCGAATTTTATAGCAGAGTTATATCCAGATCATGCTTATTTGAAATATCTCGTTTTCATCGATTTATATGCAGCAGCGATCCCTTTTTACTTTGCCCTGTATCAGGCTTTAAAACTTCTAAGCTATATTGACCACAATAAAGCTTTCTCGGAATTATCTGTACGTGTTTTAAAGAACATAAAAATTTGTGCAATCATGATCAGCAGCTTGTATGTGGTAGGCATGCCGCTTTTCTATCTGATAGCGGAGAAAGACGATGCCCCAGGTATCATCGTAATCGGATTGGTCATGATTTTTGCCTCTTTGGTGATCGCCGTGTTTGCTGCTGTTCTCCAGAAGCTTTTGACAGAGGCTATTGATATAAAATCAGAAAATGATTTGACAGTCTGAGGTGAATAACATGGGGATAATCATTAATATTGATGTGATGCTAGCTAAGAGGAAAATGAGTGTAACAGAGCTATCGGAGAGGGTTGGAATAACGATGGCTAATCTTTCTATATTGAAGAATGGAAAGGCAAAAGCGATAAGATTATCCACTTTAGAGGGGATTTGTAAGGCTTTAGAATGTCAGCCTGGAGATATTTTAGAATATAAAAGCGACTGAAGCTAAAAGTTTAGAGGGAAATTGAACCATAAGGGAACAAGAAAGCAGCCTGTCGAAATGATCGGCTGCTTTGCGTTGAAACAACAGTTTCTGTCCAGCATTGCCCAAGGGTAACAAAAAAATAATTGAACACAAAATAACACTATGATATACTCGATAGCGTTATTGACAAATTCAATCAATGTATGTATTCATTTTTATTCCTACTTTAATTGTACATCTGGAAATTTGATTTGTCAATGCTCTTTTTATTCCCAAAAAACGGAAAAAGGAGTGTGTTCACCAAAGATGGATACGAAGGATTGGCAGCAGGAACAGGAGCGGCTTGAACAGGTCAGAAACAAGCTTCAGGCGAGAATCGCCGAACTGGAGCCAGAGGTTGCCGGGCTGTACGATCAGGCTGCAGAAATCCGAAAGAGGTTTTGGGAAGAAGTCACGATCAATACAAGCACATACGAAGATTTTGAAGATACCTTCTATACCATTAACCAGCAGTCCGCTGTATTGGCCGAACGGGAGCGTGGCCATAAGCAGTTGAAGCAGCAATGGAAAAGCATGAACCGTCTGCTCCCCTCTCCTTATTTCGGACGTATCGACTTTCAGGAGAATGGCCTGGAACTCAGCGAGCAAATCTATATCGGCGTATCTTCCTTCATCGACGAAGGCGGATTAAGCTTTCTGATCTATGACTGGCGTACCCCTATCGCTAGCCTATACTACGACCATTCCCCCGGCCCGGCGTCTTATGTCACACCGGCTGGACGAATCGAAGGGACGATGGAGCTTAAACGGCAGTTTCAGATTCAAAATGGGCAAATTCAGAGCATGTTTGACACAAGCGAAACGATTGGAGACGAATTGCTGCAGCAAGTGCTCGGTAAAGCTGCTGACTCGCAAATGAAGAGTATCGTGGCAACCATTCAGAAGGAGCAAAACACCATTATCCGCAACGACAAAAGCCGGATGCTTATCGTACAGGGGGCGGCAGGCAGCGGTAAGACTTCTGCGGCATTGCAGCGAGTGGCGTACTTGCTGTACAAACACCGCCAGACGATCAGGGCTGATCAAATCGTGCTTTTCTCACCTAATCCGATGTTTAACAGTTATATCTCCACCGTCCTTCCGGAGCTAGGTGAAGAGAATATGCAGCAGACGACTTTTCAAGAATATCTCGACTATTGGCTAGGTTCCTCGTTACGGCCGGAGGATGCTTTTGATCAGATCGAATTTGTACTGACCTCGCAAGGAGAGCCGGGGTATAAGGCTCGTCTTCAGGGAATCGAATATAAGACTTCCGAGGCTTTTCTGAAAGCCCTGAATAACTATGGAAAGTGGTTGGGACGGGAAGGCATGCAATTCAACGGTATTCGGATTCGGGACCGAGAGTTGATCACCGCGGAGCGAATGAGTGCGAAATTTTATGGGTATGACCGATCTCTGCCGCTAATCAATCGTGTCGCACTCTTGCAGGAATGGCTGCTTGATGAGCTGGCTTTGCTGGAACGCATGGAACGGCAAGCGCCTTGGGTGCAGGAAGAGCTTAGTTATCTAGACACCGAGCATTACGCGGAAGTTTTCGAAATGCTGCATAAGGAGAAGGAAGTATTCGACCTTACGGAGCATATTGCTCAAGTTCGCGAGAAAATGAACAACAAGCGCCGGGAAGATGAAGGAGACTTTAACTTTGGGCAGAGGGAGGAAGAGCTGCTTCGCCGAAGGATCGTGAAAGAAAGCTTTAAGCCGCTCAAGAAAAGTGTGAAGAAATTCTCGTTTGTAGATGTCAAAGGCATATACGGCCAATTATTTGATGATGAAGCGGCTTATCGGGAGAAAACGAATGGGACAGATATCCCTCCGCTATGGCCTGAAATATGCAACCAAACCAAGGAAAGGCTGCTTCGAAGCGAGTTGTTTCATGAGGATGCGACTCCATATTTGTATGTAAAAGAACTGATCGAAGGCGTTCGGACGAACACGGATATCCGCTATGTCTTCGTTGATGAAGGTCAGGATTATTCGATGTTTCAATATGAATATTTAAAAAAGCTGTTTCCCCGTGCCCGGATGACGATGCTAGGCGATTACGGGCAAGCGATCTTCATGCAGGCTACAAGCTTGGCTGCATCCGACTCGCCGCTGGTCCGCCTTTTCGGGGAAGCCGAAACATGCCTTGTCTGCCTTGTACGCAGTTATCGTTCAACGAGGGAGATTGTTGAATTCACGAAATCGATGCTTCCGGGCGGAGAAGAGATTGCTCCTTTTGAAAGGGGAGGTCAAAAGCCTCTCCTGAAGACACTCGGCAGCAGGGAGAAGCGTGCTGCGCAAATTGTGGCGGACATTGCGGCGCTCAAGGTGGAAGGCTTCGATTCCATTGCCGTCATTACGAAGACCGCAGCCGAATGCCGGTTGGCCCATGAAGCGTTGCGGATTCAAGGAGGCGAGGCTCTGCAGCACATTACAAAGGAGACGTTGGGCTTTGAAAAAACGGTGATGGTCATTCCTGTGTATCTCGCTAAGGGTGTCGAGTTCGATGCAGTTTTGGTCTACGATGCTTCGCCCGAAGCTTACGGCCGGAACAACGAACGCAAGCTTCTTTATACGGCTTGTACGCGGGCCATGCACCGGCTTCATCTTTACACGACGGGCGATTGGTCGCCGTTCGTTCAGGCATTGCCTGCGAATTTGTACGAGAAAGCTTGAAACGCTTGTCACATTTTTTACTCCATATAATGGTTAGGAGAGATAGAGTATGAGTTCTTTCGTTCTGGGTTTTCAGGAAATGGAAAAAACGCAGCTGTTGGTCGTTGGCGGAAAAGGGTTGAATTTAGGGGAATTATCAAAAATGGAAGGCATACAAGTACCCGAAGGATTTTGTGTTACAACAGTGGGGTATCAAAAAGCCATCGATCAACACGAAACGTATCATGCTTTGCTCAGTCGACTAGCCATGCTAAAGGTAGAAGATCGAGATCAAATTGGTGAAATCAGCAGGGAAATTCGGCAAATCATTATGGAAATAGAAATTCCTTCCGATGTTGTGCAAGCAGTTACTCACTATCTCTCCCAGTTTGGTGATGGGCATGCTTATGCAGTGCGTTCTAGCGCGACTGCAGAAGATTTGCCATATGCCTCCTTTGCTGGTCAGCATGACACCTATTTAAATATCATCGGCAAAGAAGCCATTTTGCAGCATATCAGCAAATGTTGGGCATCCTTATTTACAGATCGTGCGGTAATCTACCGCATGCAAAACAAATTTGACCACAGCCAAGTGTATTTATCCGTTATCGTTCAAAGGATGGTTTTCCCACAGGCTTCAGGCATTTTATTCACCGCTGATCCGATTACTTCCAATCGAAAGCTTCTATCCATTGATGCCGGTTTTGGACTTGGAGAAGCATTGGTCTCTGGCTTGGTATCCGCCGATTGTTATCAAGTACAGGAAGAGGAAATCGTCGATAAGAGGATAGCAACCAAAAAAATAGCTATCTATGGACTTAAAGAAGGCGGAACAGAGACACAGCAGATTGATCCTGATCAGCATACGACTCAAACCCTTACTGAACAACAAATTCTACAACTCGCACGCATAGGAAGAAAGATTGAACAACATTTCGGCTGTCCTCAGGACATCGAATGGTGCTTGGACCAGGATACCTTCTATATTGTCCAGAGCCGACCAATCACTACTTTATACCCGATCCCTGAAGCGAATGATCAAGAAAATCACATCTATGTATCGGTCGGTCATCAACAAATGATGACTGATCCGATCAAACCATTAGGCTTGTCTTTTTATCTGTTAACGACTCCTGCGCCCATGCGTACAGCTGGTGGAAGGTTGTTTGTTGATATAGCACCTAGGATGGCTACATCTGTCGGCCGGGAAGCTTTATTAAATGCCTTGGGATCCGATCCGCTAATAAAAGGCGCACTCATGACCCTAATAGAGCGCGATTTTGTAAAATTGTTGCCAAATGATCAAACAGCACCGATTCTGGGCAGAAGTCATACAGATATGCTGGCACCATTCGAGAATGACCCTACAATCGTTTCTGATTTGATTAAGAGTAATGAGACATCGGTAGAAGAGTTAAAACAAAATATCCAAACAAAATCGGGATCGGATTTAATGGATTTTATTCTGGAAGATTTCCAGCAATTAAAGAAGATTTTATTTGATCCAAAAAGCTCGAGTGTGTTTATGGCTGCTATGGAAGCTTCATCATGGATCAATGAAAAAATGAACGAGTGGTTAGGTGAAATAAACGCAGCAGACACGCTTTCGCAATCTGTGACCGGCAATATTACTTCGGAAATGGGTCTGGAGCTAATGAATGTCGCAGATATCATTCGTCCTTACCCAGAAGTAATTGATTATTTACAGCATGTAAAAGAGGATAACTTTTTGGATGAACTCGTTAAGTTAAATGGTGGACGGGAAACGCGAGATGCTATCTACGCTTATCTCCATAAATACGGAATGAGATGTGCTGGAGAAATCGATATGACTACAACGCGTTGGAGTGAAAAACCAATTACACTTGTCCCGATGATTTTGGGTAACATCAAAAACTTTGAGCCTGATGCTGGCAAGCGGAAATTTGAGCAAGGGCGGCAGGAGGCTTTAGAAAAAGAGCAAGAGTTATTAGGCCGATTGAAGCCATTGCCGGATGGTGAACGAAAAGCCACAGAGACAAAACGAATGATCAGGCTCATCCGGAATTTTATCGGCTATCGTGAATATCCAAAATACGGCATGATTAATCGCTACTTCGTATATAAGCAAGCTTTACTGAAAGAAGCCGAACAGCTCGTACAAGCGGGCGTTATTCAAGAAAAAGAAGATGTATACTATCTCACTTTTGAAGAGCTTCGCAATGTTGTACGCACCAATAAACTGAATTACCCGATCATCAGCAAACGAAAAGACGAGTACCGCTTATATGGAAAACTGACTCCTCCACGTGTGATTACGTCTGATGGTGAAATCATTTCGGGCAAGTACGAACGAGAAAATCTTCCAGCCGAAGCCATGGTAGGCCTGCCGGTTTCTTCCGGTGTGATTGAAGGGAGAGCGCGTGTCATCTTACGAATGGAAGATGCTGATCTAGAAGAGGGAGATATTTTAGTCACCGCCTTTACCGACCCTGGCTGGACACCATTGTTTGTATCCATTAAAGGACTAGTTACCGAGGTTGGTGGACTGATGACTCATGGGGCAGTTATTGCACGTGAATATGGCTTGCCAGCAGTTGTAGGCGTGGAGAATGCTACCAAACTGATAAAGGACGGGCAGCGAATTCGCGTGCATGGAACAGAAGGGTATATCGAAATATTGTAATGGCTGAAATTAAAGCAACTGTGATAATAAGCTAATTGAATGGAAAAAAGGCTGCAGCTAGTTCGCTGCTGCAGCCCCATGTTCGTATCCATTAAATATCAAGGTTACGGGTGCCGAGCCATTTCACCATCTCAGGATCGCGATGTGAAAAGAACAGGCTCTGTTTCGTATCCAACCTACTTATCGCTTCCATATCCTCTTGTGTTAATTCGAAATCAAAGCAGTTGAAGTTTTCGATCAATCTTTCTTTGCGAACAGACTTTGGAATCACAACAACGTCTCTTTGTGTCAACCAACGTAAAACCACCTGAGCAACGGATTTATTATATTTTTCAGCTATAGATACCAATACCTCATTTTGGAACAGATTATTTTTTCCTTCAGCAAATGGGGCCCAGGATTGAATCTGTACATGGTTCTCTTTCATGAATGCTGCACTTTCGATTTGCTGGTTGAACGGGTGCGTTTCAACCTGGTTGACGGCAGGAGCTACTTCATTATGAATAATGAGATCGATCAGACGGTCCGGGTGGAAATTGCTTACGCCAATCGCCCTAATTTTACCTTCACGATTTAATTCCTCCATCGCACGCCATGAGCCATGCACATCGCCAAATGGCTGATGAATTAAATACAAGTCCAAATAATCCAATTGCAATCTTTCCAGTGATTTTTCGAAAGCTCGTTTTGTACGTTCATAACCAGCATCCTGAACCCAAAGCTTTGTAGTAATAAACAATTCCTCTCTTGCTACGCCACTCCGTTTAATCGCTCTGCCAACGGCTTCTTCATTTAAATAAGAGGCAGCTGTATCAATCAGTCGATAGCCTGCCGTAATAGCATCATAAACGCTTTGTTCACACTCCGTTTGATCTGCAATTTGAAATACACCAAAGCCCAATATAGGCATCTCAACACCATTGTTCAAAATGACCTTTTGCATTTAAAACCCTCCAGTTTTTTATAATTAGACATCTATTTCATACAGCTGTATCTTTCCCGAAAAAATAAGTGGAGATTTAACCGTAGTACTCTTCGGCATAACATTATTATGCATTTCTGAACATATAGCTGATATCGAAATAGTCTTAAATGGTTGCCTATTCCTCTCACTGCCAATCGATATTTGCAAACTAATAACGTATAATAAAACAAATTAAAACATCAAGGAGTGGCCTATGGTTGAAGAAATAATGACCCAACAGGATAACCTCACAGGACTCATAAAGCGTCATTGCAAACAATCAGGTGTATGGCAGACAACGATTCCTTCTCTATTTCTTATTCGTTCAGACAAGGTCGATGAGCCAGCATACAAAGTATTTAATCCTTCCTTTTGTTTCGTTACTCATGGGCTTAAGGAAGTCTACCTAGCTGAAGAACGTCTAGAATATGGCCCATCCAATTACCTCATAACATCCATGAACCTTCCAGTGATCGGACAGGTTGTTAAGGCATCACCTGATGCTCCATATTTGAGCTTAAAACTTGATTTTAGCCAGAATGAAATTCTAGAGGTTTTGAAAGACGCCAAGATTCATGCGAATTTAAAGGATAATGCTTCACGAGCTATGTTTGTCGCTCAGATCGAATCTTCTATATTGGATGCTGTGCTGCGATTGGTTCAATTGCTCGATTCCCCTCAAGATATTCCGTTTCTTGCCCCTATTCATAAGAAAGAGATCATTTATAGACTCCTTCAAGGGCAATATGGAGCAACACTGGCACAAATTGCATTGGAAGGAAGCAACACCTACCGCATCAAGGGGGCAATCGACCAAATCATCCGACATTATGATCAACCTTTAACAATTGAGAAACTGGCTGATGTCGCTTGCATGAGCATTTCTTCGTTCCACAGACTCTTTAAAGAAATCACAGCCATGAGCCCTCTCCAATTTCAAAAACAGCTTCGGCTGCAAGAGGCTCGGAACCTATTGCTAATGGAGTCAGCAGATGCCACTGAGGTTGCTTATAGGGTTGGTTATGAAAGTGCATCCCAGTTTAGTCGTGAATATTCTCGTATGTTTGGTCTTCCCCCTAAGACGGATATAAAGCGACTGAAGGAAATTTATGAGCAAAAAGAGAGGAGCCTAAAATAATTTTTATGTAAAAAGCAGGATTGCAGCCGATCAATATGATCGGCTGCGACGGTGGCGATTAGCCCGAAGCTTCAAGAGCCCTCGTTCAATCTTCGCAACCGATAAGCATTCATTGCGGCTTCTCCTAGCTCCTCGAGAATGGTGTAATTCGCCCAAGCGCCCGCCACTGCTCCAATCCCCGGCACCATTTGCAGCATTTTCCGAAAGTCGATGGAGTCGCGGTATTCCTTCTGGAACGTCTCCCAGTCCATGTTTTTGGAGTATTCGGTTTCCGAGAAGAACAATTCTTTTTCAGTATCCCAGCATTTAATCGAGTGTAACAGCTTGGCACGTTGCTCGGCTCCGGAGAATGCCATTTGGAATACTTTAAGAATGAAAACTCGCTCGGAAAACTGCTTCGTATCATACCCATAGACATGTGCCAGTTCAAACAAAAATTTCATCTTGATTGCAATTAACGCAGGGAAGTCCACAATGCTAAGCGCAATACCACCCGCTCCGGTGCCTGCTCCTTCGGCGGTCGCAATTTTTTGATATAAGGAAAACAATTGTTTCGCTTCTTGATCAGCGAGCTCTAGAGAAAGGCCTTGCAGCACCGATCTCTTAGGAGTATATTCCGCGCCGAACAGCGCTGTACGCACGATCGACTTTATAGTGGCTGTAATGACGTTGTGCACCTTGGGTGGAATTAAGTCGTTAATTCGCTTTCCGATCGTCTTTGATGTTTTCTCCAGCCATCCGGGCGGTTTGAAAAACTGGCGCTCCCAAGCGGCGATTTCTTTGTGCACGTTATGTTCGTAATTCATTGTCATTCGCTCCTACAACAGATTTGGCTATATTGTACAGGAGGTTGCCGTGATTTGGAACAGACTGCAGCAGGTGGCGGAGCCCGACGAAAGTCGTGGATCCGCTTAACTCTTAGCTCGTCTACCACTGTGGAAGCATTGAACTTTTAAATTAACGGTAGAGATGAACATCTACATGCAATTCCATTGAAAAATGACTTATCTGCCTTGTTCAACTCATGTAAACCACGTTCCTATTTATGTAAACTTAAAGCAGCAAAACGATGGATGGCTTTGCTGGCAAGTTCACATTTTATTTAGGGAGTGGTTTTACATTGAACAAGCATCATCATGCTTCTGCTCGCAGTGCAGAAGCCATTGCCCGAGCATCTAATCGTCTGCCTTGGGCCGCATTATTAGCGCTCGCTATGGCAGGGTTTATATGTATTTTGACGGAGACGATTCCCGCGGGCCTGCTGCCGCAAATTGGGGAGGGGCTGCACATTTCAGAGGCGCTAGCGGGTCAACTGGTCACTGCGTACGCGCTGGGTACCTTATTGACAGCTATTCCTTTGACTGCGGCTACGAGCAGCTGGCGCAGGCGTCCTCTGCTGCTGCTATGTATGGTCGGCTTTCTGTTGTTCAACAGCGTAACGGCGTTTTCCTCCAGTTATGGGCTGACGATAATTGCCCGTTTTATGGCGGGAGTAAGCTCCGGCATATTATGGGGCATGTCAGCTGGCTATGCTCGCCGCATGGTGCCTGATGCACTGAAGGGCCGCGCAATGGCTATAGCGATGCTTGGGGCACCGATCGCGCTTGCACTTGGTGTTCCTGCGGGTACTTTCCTTGGTGTGTTTGCGGGCTGGCGGTTTGTTTTTGGAATGATGTCGCTGCTTGCTGTGCTGCTCATCTTATGGATCATGTGGAAGATGCCGGACTTTGCAGGGCAAGCTTCAGCCAAGAGACGCTCCCTCTACAACGTATTTATTATCCAAGGAGTAAGGCCCGTCTTAGCCGTTGTCCTGGCCTGGGTGCTTGCACACAACATTCTTTATACGTATATAGCGCCTTTTTTGGCTGTGATCGGGCTTGTGGAACGCGTAGATGTCGTTTTGCTTGTTTTTGGAGTGACATCGGTTGCGGGCATCTTATTCATTGGCCTGTTAATTGACCGCATGCAGCGGGCTTTGGTCATCATAAGCCTCGCGGGTTTCGCCATCGCATCCGTCCTGCTGGGCATAGGCAGCAGCCAGCCTATGCTCGTCTATGCAGCCATTGCTTTGTGGGGGTTGACCTTTGGCGGGGCGGCGACGCTGCTGCAGACAGCGGTGGCCGAAGCCGCTGGCGATCATGCAGATGTGGCGCAATCGATGCTGGTGACGGCCTGGAATTTGGCGATTGGCGGGGGCGGATTAATCGGTGCGATTTTGCTTGAAACGCTTGGTGTAATTTCCTTTCCATGGGTACTGTTCCTGTTGGTAATCGCTGCTCTGCTCATTGCGTGGTTTGCCAAGGAGCATGGTTTTCGTGCGAATAGAAGCTGAGCTGTATGAGCATCAGCCTAAATCGGTGAGGTAAGGTGCTTCCGCAAGGGAGGGGATAAGCTGCCTATGGTCAATGGGTGACGACATCACAATTAAAATCGTATACGTACCATATTTATCACATTGATTGCCGAACTCTTCAAGGGAGTGGGTGGAGTCGGTCAGCACTTTCAATAAGTAATTGTGCTGGCCGCTGATGCGGTGGCACTCCATAACATCGGAAGAGGAATGGACAAAATCAAGAAAGGCATGGCAATCCCGCGTCTGAAACAGCATATAGGCGATGGATTGCTTGCCGATTTTTTCCGGAGAAATGATCGTACGATATTCCTCGATAATGCCTTTTTCCTCCAGCCGTCTGACTCTTTCTGTTACAGCGGGTTGAGACAGGCCCACACTTTTGCCAAGCTCCGTCATGGAAATTCTCGCTTGATTTTGCAAATGGAATAAAATTTGTTTATCCACATGATCCATGAAAAATGCCTCCTTTAAATTAAAAGTTTCAACTAATGTAAGCAATGCATTTATAAGTATTATAAATTTTTTCCTAATAATTATAGGTGATTAAGCCATTAATACGACTATCATAAACCTATAAGCTTACTTTAAGCAAGTGACAGCTCCTCTTTAATAAACTGCATCAATTGATGCTTCGATGTGGACGCATAGGCCTCATTGCGCAGCTGCAGCAGGCCAATGGGAATGGAAGCATCCTTGAGCTGTACATCAAGGGCAACAAGATTCGGTGCCAGCTGTGTCGAAGCAAGAACAACGCCTATAGCGGCTGTCTGCTGGATAAATGCCGGAATGGCAGAAATTTGGCTGATCGTATGCAGGAGAGGAGCATCGTCATAGCGTGAAAACTGTTTGGATAATCGCAAATAATATAGGCATGTAGCTCCTCCAATAAGGAGAGGATAAGCAAGCAGCTCTGCAAAATCTATGCCTTTCCTGCTCGCAAGCGGATGGTCGTTAGCTGCCACAAAAGCGATTCTCTCTTCAAATAAGGGCTCAAAGCGAAAGGCAGCCGAATCAGCAGGTTCCCCACAAATGGCAAAGTCTAGCCTGCCTTGCAGCACTGCGCGAGACAAAGTATCGGTGTTGCCGATAACAAAATGGCAGGAAACACGGGGCTTAAGCACCTGAAACCGCCGGAGTGAAGCAGGCAGTACCTGCTTTGCAAGCGATTCTAACGCTCCTATGCTGACTGTCCCAATCTCCTCCTGCTGCAAAGCCTTTGCCTGCTCCGCTACATAATGCCAATGTCCAATCAGCTTGTCTACCTCGGCGGCGAACAGCTGCCCTGCGGCCGTAAGCTCGGCATCCCAGCCCCGATTGAACAGCTGAATGCCAAGCTCCTTCTCCAGCCGCTGTACCTGACTCGTGACAGTAGACTGGGCATAATGTAGCTTGAGGGCGGCTTTGGAAAAGTTGCCTTCTTGAACAATCGTTTGAAACGTCGTTAATTCCTTCAAATCCATGCTGAACAGCTCCTTGTTTATCGCTCATCATATCGTTCGATAAAATTGAACAAGAACATAATTATATTCAATTATACAAATAAATGAGGAAGGCGTACAATGAGGACATTCAATGGAAGGAGGAAGCCAGCATGCCATTCGTCAGAGTCAGTTATTTGGAAAATAAATATGATGAGCCGCAATTGTCGGCTATTAGCCAAGTCATTATGCACGCACTGATGGAGCATTTCCATGTGCCGGAGGACGATTTTTTCCAAGTATTCCATGGGCATCGAGCGGGCGAGTTTTATTATAGTCCCCATTATTTAAACATAAGGCGAACCGATGAACTGCTCTATATCCAAATTACTTTGAAATCGGGAAGAAGCACGTTGCAGAAGCAGCATTTTTATAAAAGGGTAGCGCAGCGTTTGGCAAGCGAGCTAGCCATTCGAGAGGAAGATGTATTCATTATGCTCGTCGGGACGGAGCTTGCGGATTGGACATTCGGCAGTGGAATCGCGCAAATGATTGCGCCTCAAGATACGATTGCTTCAAACGTTCGGCAGACGTTCGGGGATATTGCACCCGCATTTGTCCAATATTCAGAGGAAGTGCTCTTCGGAGAGGTTTGGAAAAGAGAGCAGCTGTCGCTTCGGGATCGCAGCCTGCTCACGATATCCGCATTAGTGGCGGGCGGATCGACGGAGCAGCTGCCCTTCCATATTCGTCTAGGGCAGCAGCATGGCTTGACGGAGGAGCAGATCGTGGAGGCATTAACCCATCTTGCCTTTTACGCGGGCTGGCCGCGTGCCGCAGCTGCAATACAGGTAGCGAAGCAGCTGTTTCAAGAAATGAGCTGACCCCCCCAAATGGGGGATTTTCTTATTGCTTGCTTCATATTATGATAAACAAGCATACAGTACTGTTTTTTTCAGTGACACAAAAAGACGCAATTTGCCTCTCAAGGCATCAGCCGAGCTGCCAAGCTCCAATGGTGCCAGCCTATACTACAGATGGCGGCAACGCTTCCGCTGGGAGGCGCTGTCCATCTGTGGGAAACCTCAACACTTGTTATTTCATAGGTTAACCATTCAAATACGGTGGATACTGGTCAAACAGTATGGGCCGTATTTTTATTGCCCGATTTTCTGCTATACTAGGGGGTGGTCTGAAATAATGAGTATAGATACATAGGCATTTTCGGAGGTGTCCATCAGTAATGGCAAGCATTAAACTTCATGTTCCTCCCATTCGCAGCTCTTTGGTCTTTCGGCCGAAGCTGATGAGCAAGCTTGACGAGGGAATGAAAGCGAAGCTGACCGTCGTTTCAGCCCAAGCTGGCTATGGGAAAACGACAGCCTTAAGCGGTTGGGCAAAAGGATGCAGCTCGCCAGTGGCATGGGTTTCATTGGATGTGCATGACAATGACTGGATTACATTTTGGAGCTATGTGGTTGCTTCCATTCAGGCCCGTATGGCTGGTTTTGCTCCTTTGCTTCGATCCTTAATCGACAAAGGGCCAGCGGTGTCTGCAGAGCCTGCGATGGGCATGCTGCTGGATGAACTGGCTGCACTGGAAGGCGAGCTAGTCATCGTTCTTGATGATTTCCATTCTATTGAACTGCCTGCCATTCAGCATTCTTTCATTTATTTGCTGGAGCATCTTCCTGCTCACATTCATATATATATCGCTAGCCGAAATGAGCTGTCCATTCCTACAGCAAGGCTGCGGGCGAAAGGCGAATATCATCAAATCAAGATGCATGATTTGCGGTTCGAGCTGGAGGAAGGGTTTGTTTTTTTTCGGGATATGACGGAGCTGCATTTAACGAAAGAACAGGTGGCATTGCTGTGTCTTCAGACAGAGGGCTGGATCAGCGGATTGCAGCTGGCTGCCATTTCCTTGAAGCAGAGCCGCAACATATCGGAATCGATTGAGCAGTTTAAGGGGCATCACCATATTTCCGACTATTTGCTGGAAGAAGTATTTAGTCAACTGCCAATTCAGCTGCGTGATTTTTTGCTTGAAACGTCTATTTTACAACGATTAAATGCTTCGATATGCGAGGCGGTAACCGGCTTTGCCAACAGCCAGGAGCAATTGGAAAAAATCGAACGTTTGAATTTATTTATAATTCCGCTGGACGATCAGCGCGGCTGGTATCGGTATCATCATTTGCTTTCGGATTTTTTGCAGCAGCAGCTGTTGAGGAACGCACCGGTTAAAAAACGGCAAGCACATATTCGTGCCGCCCAGTGGCTGGAGAGCCGGGGGCTTGAGCAGGAGGCGGTTGAGCATTTTCTGCAAGGGCAGCAGTATAACGATGCCGTACGTTTAATAGAAAAAAATCTGATAGCCTTTATGCAAACCAAAAGCGTTGTATTAAATAGATGGCTGTCCGTCATGCCGGAGAGCGCCTTTGCAGACAAGCCGATGGTCGAAATGTTTTACATTTCAGTCCTGCTTGGGGTAGGTGAATGGAAAGCTGCTTTTCGCAAAATAGAGCAAGCCCAAATTCGATTTGCAGCGCTGAAAGAGCAATTAAACGAAGCGGATTGGAAGCGGGCGATGGGCAATATTTATTTCTTTTGCTCAATCGTTTCCTATTTACATAAAGATTTAAATTTGACGTCGGATTATTTGGAGCGAGTGGAGCAGTACATGCCCGAGGGCAGCTTTTTTCAAACGATGGGACGCAATCGCTACCAAGGCTATGATGCTTTTGATGACCATTTGGCGTTTATTAACGACCTTCATGCGGCGGATGCCTTTTTGCGGAGATGGATTACAGCGTGGCAGCATAAAAAACAATATCCGTTCATCGGCTTCCTCAATGTGTCGTACAGCAAATTGCTTTATGAATGGAATCGGCTGGAGGAAGCTTCGTTTTATGCGAATCAGGCACTTGCACGCGCCGATATTAAGCCTTTTGCCCGAATTATGATTCATTTAGCGGTGGGCGCTTCGCAAATCGAGCAGGCCAAGGGAAATAACGAGCGGGCGACGGGGCTGCTTGTGCAGCTGAAGTCGCATATCGATTCTCCCGATGCGGTATTGTTCCATTTGCGAATTGAGGCGGAGCAAGCTCGTCTCGCTCTGCGGCAAGGCTTCATCCAAGAAGCGCAAAACTGGCTCGATCATTGCGGCATGCTGCATACAGACGAGGTGTCGCTAAGCCGTGTGCCTGAGCACCTCATATTGGCCAGAGTGCTTGCCGCCTGCGGCAGGCCGGAGGATGCGCTGCATTTGCTGAAGCGGCTTAGCCATCTATTAAGCAAGGAGGATCGGCTGCGCGACCGCATAAAAAGCATCATTTTGCAAAGCTTGATCGTTGAGCAAACAGGCAAAATGGATGCCGCGCTTGCCCATCTGGAGGATGCGCTGAGGCTTGCCGAGCCGCAAGGCTATGTTCGCAGCTTCATTGATGAAGGCGAAAGGATGGCTGCGCTGCTCACCGCTTATACGCAGACTAGGCATACAGCTAAGGAGACTATAGAGCAGCGGGTGCCCGTTGTAACGATGGAATATGTACAGATGCTGCTCCTTGCTTTGAATGTAGAACCAGAAGAGCAGCAGTCGAAAGTAAGTTTGACGGAGCAGGAAATACGGGTGCTGCGGCTCATTGCTGACGGCTTGGCAAATAAGGAAATTGCCGCGAGGCTCGGCAATGCGAACGAAACGATAAAGTGGCACATTAAGAGCATATACAGAAAGCTCGGTGTGAGCAATCGCGTCCAAGCGCTTCAGGTAGCAAGGGAATCTAATATTTTTCTGTAATAAATTGGATTTGTAAGTCTTGCCGCGGGGCAAGGCTTATTTTTTCATAGACGACTTGCCTTTTTGCAAAAAATAGCGTAAATTAAATTTAATTAGATTATCTAACTATAATCGTTGCCTTGCAAAAACTAGATACCAGGGCAGCCGCAAAGGCGGAGGTACGCAATGGCCAGAAAAAATAATAAGGATCTTACGGCTGAGCAACTGCCAAAGCTCGGAGCAAGTCCCTACCTGGAGCTCATGCAGGCTACGGCTGCACAGGAAACGGACCGGAAATCGGCTTCAGTTGGACTGCTTATGCTGTGGCTGGGCGATCATATTTTGGACGTCATGGATAACCACTTAGCCGAATTTGGCATTACCGAAAGCAAATTCGATCTGCTGCTGCTGCTAACGCTGCATGAAGGCCGGGAGCTTGTGACGCCATCCGCGCTTGCTGAGCGGCTTGGCATTCGCAGAGCCTCGGTAACGGCTCTGCTGGATTGGCTGGAGAAGCGCAGCTGGATTGCCCGCGAACAAAGCGCTATTGATCGCCGCATGATTCATGTGAGCATTACATCGGAGGGCCGCGCATTAGTGAGCCGAATATTGCCGGTGTTTTGGTCGACCTGTTCATCTTTGCTAATCGAGCTTGAGCCGGAAGAACAGCAGGTTTTTGACAAGGTAATGGTAAAGCTGAATGCGAGCATCGAAAAGAGACTGGGGGTGGGAAGATAATTTTTTTATGATAATAGTTAGATAATCTAATTAAATTAGCGAACCCATATAAAGGATCAAATCATTTTTTTGAAAGAGGTGCTGTATGTTACAAAAAGATGCTTCATCTGTCACTCTACCCGCTCGATCTGCGAACTATTCCGTAATGACCTTGATTTTGTGCTGGTCCGGTATGGCAGTTATGTCTAGTCTCTATGTTACCTTGCCGCTGTTGTCTCTATTCGCGGAGCATTTTAGCGTAACGCTGACCCAAGCTGCCGCCGCAGGCAGCATTTTTTCGCTCGGCTTTGCGATAGGCTGTCTGCTGTATGGGGCAATATCTGAAAAGTATGGCCGCAAAAAGATTATTGTTATCGGGCTGGCCGCTTTAACGGTGCTATCATTGGCGATTGGTTTAGTTGACCAATTTCCATGGCTCCTTGTGCTTAGAGGTTTGCAGGGAGCTGCGGCTGCAACCTTCTCGCCTGTGGCACTTGCATATGCTGTGGAAATGTTTCCGATAGAGAAACGGGTAACGACGATTGGTTTTATTAGCACCGGCTTTCTGGTCGCGGGAATCGCTGGTCAAGTCATGAGCAGTCTAATAAGTGATCATTATGGCTGGAATGCCGTCTTTATGCTGCTTGCGGTTGTCTATACCGTGACAGCACTGCTCGTACAGTCGCTGTTGCCGAAGGGGAATGCGCAGCAAGCGCATGCGAGTGTTTGGGCACCGCTGCGGGAAATGGGAACCGTGTGGAAGCAGCCTTATTTGGTGCTAAGCTACATCGTCGCTTTTGTGCTGCTTATGTCCTTCGTGAGCATGTATACGGTGCTGGGCAGCTATTTAAGCGGACCGGCTTTTGGACTAGGCAAACAGGACCTGCTTTACGTACGTGCCATAGGAGTAGTCGGCATGCTCGTTTCCCCTTTCGCAGGAGCGCTTGCGAAACGGCTTGGCGTCCGTTCGGTGCTGCAAGGCGGGCTCATGCTCGCGGTTGCCGGACTGGCATCCTTGGGGTTCGCGCGCAGCCTGCCCTTATTAATCGTAATGAGCGTCATATTTGTTGCTGGAATAGCACTCGCTGTCCCGTCACTTGTGTCGCTGATTGGGCAGTTTGGCGGGAAATCGCGGGGGATCGCCGTATCCGTCTATACGTTTATTTTATTCGCGGGAACCAGCTTTGGACCGATGCTTTCGTTATTTTTCATGAAAATAAGCAGTTATCGCATAACTTTCTTCCTACTGGCGCTTGTGCTCGGCATCGGCTTGCTGGCGGCGAGCCTAATCCGACGTGAAAAGCGTGAACAATAGTAAAAATAGATTAATTACAATATTTTCTGTGTAGAAAGACCTATTTTTATAACGAAATATTTTAAAATAGATGATTTATTCAGATTCTAGTGCTCTATCAAAAATAATAGCAAATGTCTTATAATAGAATGTGAAGTAAATTATAGGAAATGAGTAGGGAGGAATCTTTTTTGCTTGAAATTTCAGCATCCTATGTCGATTCGCTTGCTCCGAATGCTGCCGCTATTAAGAACGGGCAAGGACTCGTTAAGAAAAAAAGCTTTGTACAATTAAATCGTTCCGAGGCAGGGGAGCTATTGTTTGGGCAATGCTCAGGCAGCGGCAAGTCCAACTATGAGTGCTCGGTTGACTTTATCGTCCCAGAGAAGCCGACCTTTCGCTGTACATGCCCCAGCCGCCAATTTCCTTGCAAGCATGGCTTAGGCTTGTTGTATGCCTACACGGACGGGTTGTCCTTTGAAGTGGCGCCGATTCCTGAAGATATTATAAGCAAACGCGAAAAAGCAGAAAAACGCGTTGAAAATAAAGCGCAAAAGGAAAATAGCGATGAGCCGCCTAAACCGAAGAAGGTGAACAAGACGGCGCTGAAGAAAAAAATAGCTGCCCAGCTTGAGGGGCTTGATGTGCTGGAAAAGCTGATTCTTTCGCTTATTCGCAGCGGTCTTGGCACCATCGACAGCAAAATGCTTAAAGCGATCCAGGAACACGTCAAGCAATTGGGCAACTATTATTTGTCCGGCGCCCAGATTGAGCTGCGGCGGTTTGCGCTGCTGCTTGCGGATGAACGTGACCGTGAAGCGAGTTATACCTATGCGGCGGAACAACTGACTACGCTGCATGCTTTTATTAAGAAAGGCCGAGCTTATTTGCTCTCCAAGCTGGAGGACCCGGAGCTCGCGCTGGATCATACGTCAACGATTGAGGAGTGGCTGGGCCATGCCTGGCAGTTGACCGAACTGAAGGAATTTGGCCTTGTTACGGAAAAAGCAGAGCTGCTGCAGCTGGCCTTCTACAGCTATGACGATGATGCCCGCCAAGAATTTGTGGATATTGGCTATTGGCTTGAAGCGGACAGCGGCGAAATTCACCGCACCGTGCAATATCGTCCTCACAAAGCGGCAAAGCATATGCGCGAGGATGACAGCTTTTTTGAAGTCGCTCAGGTGCCTTTCCTGTACAAGTATCCAGGAGATATGAATGTACGGGTGCGTTTTGAGGAAATGCTGCCGAGAGCAGTAGCACCAGCTGATTTAGCGAACGTTTCTTCGAAGGCGATCACTTCTTATCAGGAAGCTGTCAAGAGCGTAAAGAATCAGCTGAAAAACCCGCTCAGTGACAAGTCGCCCGTTATACTGCTGCACGCCGCCAAAGTCGGAACAACAGAAAGCGGGCAGTTTGCGCTAATAGATGAAGCCGGAGGACAGCTTGTGCTCGAGGATATTTCAGCGCTGCCGCAAGGCACCGTATCCCTGCTGCCTTACCTGAATGACGCTCAGCTTATTGACTGCTGTGTTCTGGTCATGTTTGAGCACCGGATGGACCAAGGGCGGCTTGTTGCTCAGCCGCTGACTATTATAAAGGGTGAAGCCATAACTCGGCTTTTATACTAGCTTCTATCATAATTTTAGGGGGACAGCCCATGAGTACAGCATTATTGCAAGAGCTTCATCAGGAGGTAAGAAGGCTTTATATTGCCGGGAGCGATCTGGCTCCGGGAGATTTTCGCCTGAAGCGCCTTCAGCCGCAATTCCAGCAGCTAGGCGAACGGGCAGCGATTTTTAAAAGATTGGGAGAAGGCCTTACAGCGCTTCTTGAATCCGGCGAAGGAACGGAAACTTCCGTGAAGCTGCAAGAGCTTGCCACGCTGCTTGGCTCCGTGCTTTACACGCAAGGCCAAACGGCAGTGGATGGCGAGGTTTTGGATATCGCAGGCGGAGGCGTTCCGTTATCCACAAGCTACTCCTATCGCAAGCTGGCTGAGGTGCAAAAGGCGCTTTCGACGACAGGCAGCGGCCGCTACGAAATCGTGACCGCTGCTTTTGCTGAAGGGCTGTTCAACGATTTGCGACTTTTTCCATTTGCGATTCGCGCACTGGAGGACCCCTATTCTGAAATGGCCGAATTTGCTATGGATAAAATTTTGCCCTCCTATGGCGCGGCTGTAGTTCCGTATTTAATCCAGAGCTTTAATCGTTCTGGCGGAAAAAGCGATGTGCGCAAGCTTCGTGTTATTTATAAGGCGGCTGGTGCAGCGGAGCTCGATCTTATCTATGAGGCGGCCGAGCATGGGACAGATGAAATTAGGGTCGCTGCCATCGAATGTCTTGCCATTCATGAGGGATATACCGATGCCTTAATAGGCTGGACGCTGGACAAAAAGAAGCTCATTCGGGAAGCGGCTTATGCCGCATTGGCCGCAGGAGCTTCTGCGCAGGGCATTGAGCGTATATTTGCGGCATTTTCTGGAAAGGACAAGGAGCTCGCGGCGGAGGCGCTCAACCGCTTTCCATCTGAGCCGTTGACGGAAAGGCTTATTCCTCTGCTCAAGGCAGAGCTGGATCAGGCTCCTGTGAACAATAAGGATGAGAAGGCTAGCGAAAAAGCATGGGGAAAGATCGAGCCGTTTTTGAGAGCGTTCGAATATGTGCGCATGCCGCAGCTTGAGGAGCTTTTTTATCAGATCGTACGTGTTGCGGACCGCTTCACCTCTTTAAGCTGGATTCCGCTGCTGGACAAAGCTGCTCAATATTTGGAACAAACGAATTCCACAGAAGTATTAAGGCTGCTGCAGGAGCTGGATAACAAAAATCATCGTTATTTGCCTTATTCATTCCGCATGGCGAAGCGTCTATTGCCTGCTGAGGAATTATACATGCATTATGTGGGTTCTACTGGGAGCGAGCTGAAATCGGCCGTCACCAAAGCATCGAGCGCTCGCGATCGTCAGATGCTGGATACGATGGAGTACATGGTAGCCAACTATGACTATTACAATGGGGAGATTAATACGTCAGCGCCACTGGTCGAAGCTTGGGATGACCGCTGGCTGGACTGGCTCATCGATCGTAAGCATTGGGAGCTGATTGCTGTTTTTGCACGGCCTGGGCACAAGAGGGTAGAAGAATTTCTGCTGCAGAGCCTGCAAGAGTGGAGGGAGAAGAAGAAAAGCAGCTTAAATACAATAGGCGTGCATCTTTTTAAAGGCTTGGAGCATGCCGGAGTGGAAGAAGCTAGGCGCCTCGAGCTGTTGATGGAGATTTTGGAGGATTCAAAGGACAGGAGCCAATACAGCTTCTCTGTTTATCTGTTCCATCTGATGTTTCATTTCCCTAAGAGCTATGCAGACCGCTTGGAAGCTATTCTTCCGAGCTATAGATACGACTGTGCGCGGCAGCTGGAAGAAATAATCGGCTTATTGCGAAAATAAGGGCTGCCTTAACGCTGAAGGTTCAACAGCCTATTGAAACTTAAAGGAGATGGACAAATGAGTACAGATCAAGAACAGCTTCAGGATATGATGCGGCTTCCAGCGGAGGTTTTATACAGCCACGAGCTGGAGGCGCTGCGCAAAGCAGACAAAGGGAAAATTCCGGCAGGCTGGCAAATGTCGCCCCGCTCGGTGCTGACCTTCATCATTGGCGGCAAAGCCGGCAAGACGGTCATTACGCCCAAATACATTGGCAATACCCGTTTAATTGAAATGGCGATTGCAACGCTTGTTACGGACCGCGCATTGCTGCTAATTGGCGAGCCGGGCACCGCTAAATCATGGCTGTCGGAAAATTTGGCGGCCGCCATCTATGGCAATTCCGGGCTCGTCGTGCAGGGAACCGCCGGAACGAGTGAGGAGCAGGTTCGCTATTCTTGGAACTATGCCATGCTGCTGGCTAATGGGCCTACGCCGGAGGCACTTGTGAAAAGCCCGATTATGAGGGCGATGGAGGATGGCGGCATTGCCCGCTTTGAAGAAATTTCCCGCTGTGCGTCGGAGGTTCAGGATGCGCTCATTTCGATCCTTTCCGAGAAGACGATATCGGTACCCGAGCTTGGAAAAGAAACGAGTGCCCGCAAAGGCTTCTCGATTATTGCGACAGCCAATACCCGGGACCGCGGAGTCAACGAAATGTCGGCGGCGCTCAAACGGCGGTTTAACATTATTGTGCTGCCGGCACCATCGGATCTGGAAACAGAGCTTGAAATAGTGAAAAAACGGGTCGGCGAAATTGCGGCATCCTATGAGCTTGAGGCTTCTCTTCCAGCAGATGAGGCGCTGCTCAAGGTCGTTACGATTTTCCGCGAGCTGCGCAGCGGCATGACGCTCGACAAGAAAGAGAAGCTGAAATCGCCAGCAGGTGTCATCTCGACCGCGGAAGCGATCTCTCTGCTGACCAACAGCATGGCGCTGGCCGCGAGCTTTGGCAGCGGGGAGCTGACCGATAGCGACTTGGCGGCCGGGCTGCAGGGCGCGATCGTCAAGGATGATGATAAGGACAAGCTCGTCTGGAAGGAATATTTGGACAACGTCATGAAGAAGCGGGGAGCAGAGTGGCGGAATTTGTATCAAGCCTGCAAGGAGATGAACGAGTGAATGTAAATGCTGAGGATCAGGTGTTTATTTTCGGAGTGCGTCATTTGTCCCCTGGCGGGGCGAAGCATTTGCTGGAGTACCTGAATGAGGTTCAGCCGACGGCGGTACTTATTGAAGGGCCCTCCGATGCTACTGGCGAGATCAAGCACTTGACACATGCTGCTACTGAATTGCCCGCAGCCCTATTAGCCTTTACCGAAGAGCTGCCCGTGCGTACGGTGTTATGGCCCTTTGCTGTCTATTCGCCGGAGTTTCAGGCGATGAAATGGGCTAAGGAGCATGGAGCGGCTGCGGCATTTATCGACCTTCCTTCGTCGGTGACGCTGGCGCTGCAGGACGCGCTCAGATCAAAGGAAAAGGAGCCTTCTGCTGCACCTGAAGGGGAAGAGAAACGTTCCATTTACAACCGAATTGCCGAGCTTGCTGGTGAAAGCGATTATGATATGTATTGGGAGCGCAGCTTTGAGCATAATGCCAATCCCGGCGCGTACCGGGAAGCCATTCTCGCATTTTCGGCGGAGATGAGAGCCCTTGGCGAGGAGAAGGAGCAGCGCGAGCGCCCGGCCGAGCATGCCTATAATGCTTTACGCGAGTCCTATATGCGGCGGCAGATCAAGGAAACGATTGATGCCGGCCATCATCCACAGCGTATCGTGGTCGTCTGCGGCGCCTATCATGCGGCTGCTTTAGCGAATTTGACCGAGGCGATGAGCGATGAGGCGGCAGCGGGACTGCCTTCCCGCAGCACCAAGCATACGCTAATGCCCTACTCCTATTATAAGCTGTCGACAATGTCGGGGTATGGTGCCGGAAATGATGCGCCCCACTATTATCAAATGATGTGGGAGGCGATGGAGCGTGGAGCGCTGGATGATCTTCCTCACCGTTATCTCGCCTCGGTTGCCAGATTGGTAAGGAGCGGCGGCACTCACCGCTCTACCGCTGAGGTGATTGAAGCTGTACGGATGGCGGAGTCTCTGGCTGCGCTGCATGATGGCAGCGCGCCGACTTTGCGCGATCTCCATGATGCTGCACAAACGCTGCTGGGGCACGGGGAGTTATCTGCTGTCGCAGAAGCGCTCGCTAGAGTTGATGTGGGAACGGCTATAGGCAGCTTGGCAGAAGGCGTAAGCCAAACCCCTATTCAGGATGATTTGAATCGGCAGCTAAAAAGATTAAAGCTGGAAAAGTACAAGACGACGGTCGCCAGTACCCTAACGCTTGATCTCAGAGAAAATCGCAGGGTCGCTTCTGCGGAAGCTGCTTTTTTGGACTTAAACCGTTCCATTTTATTTCACCGGCTGCTTCTGCTCGGCATATCGTTTGTAAAGAGCCAGCCAAGCGGTCAGGAAGGAGCTACCTGGGCGGAAAATTGGCTTATCCAGTGGTCGCCGGAAGCTGAAATTCAAGTCGTAGAAGCGACGCTGCTTGGGGAAACCATTGAAGTGGCTTGTGCTTATATGCTTCGTGAGAAGCTTCTTGCCTGCCGCTCTATTGATGAAGCCTCGCCGCTCATTCATATTGCCGGCTGCTGTGGCATGACCTCGCAGATGGAGGAAGGCAGCAGGGTGCTGCAGATGCTGGCCGCCGACAGCCGCGATGTCGTGAAAATAGCAGCAGCAGCGCGGGAATTAGCGATGATTATTGGCTATGGCGACATTCGCAAGGTAGATACGGAGCCGCTCATTCCGCTGCTTGTGCAGCTGTTCCACCGCGGCTCCTTATATTTGCTGGATGGCTCGGGCTGCAATGATGAAGCAGCTGGCGGCATGATTACGGCGATAAATGAGCTAAACCGCATATCGCAGGATCATAGCGAAATTATTGATGACCAGCTGTGGGTGCAGGAGCTGCTGCATTTATCGGAGCGGGACGACCGCAATCCTAAATTGTCCGGTTTCTCCTGTGCTATCTTGATGGAACGGGGTGCGATTACCGCTGAGCAGTGTGCTGCGGAAGTTTCACGGCGCCTGTCCCCAGGCATTACGGCTGATCTTGGTGCAGGCTGGTTTGAAGGGCTGTCGATGCGCAATCGCTACAGCCTGCTCTCACGGACAAGCTTGTGGGAACAGCTGAACCATTACATTAATTCGCTGCAGGACGATGAGTTTAAACGGGCGCTTGTCTTTTTGCGGAGAGCCTTCAGCTCCTTCTCTTCAAGGGAGAAGACGATGATTGGCGAGCTGCTGGGCGAGCTGTGGGGAGTCAGCGGCGAGCAGGCGGCGGAAATTATAACAGGTGAGCTAATGGAGGAAGAGATAAAAATGCTGGACGATCTGAATGATTTTGATTTTGAGGACCTTTAGCGTATGGAGGACAATCGGAAAGAAAATACAGTATCGCGCTGGCGGCTGATTTTAGGGCAAGAAGCGGAGGGCCAATTGGCTAGCTGCAATGAGGACGGGCGGCTTGCCCTTACGGAAGAAGAGCTTATTATGGATGCGGCGCTGGCAGCCATTTATGATGAAAGCGGCACGGCCGGCAGTACGAAGGGCGGCTCCGGCACTGGAGCCGGAAGAGGGTCAAGCGCGGGCCACGGGTCGCTTAACCTGTCCAAGTGGCTCGGCGATGTGAGGTCGTTTTTTCCAGAGGATGTTGTGTCTATCATTCAAAATGATGCGATGGAACGCAAAGGCTGGAAGCAGCTGCTGTTCGAGCCGGAACTGCTCGCCTCCGTCAAGCCGGATATTCAGCTCGTAGGCACGCTGCTTTCGCTTAAGGGGAAAATCCCTGAGAAAACCAAAGATACGGCGCGAATGCTTGTGAAAGCTGTAGTAGATGAGCTGGTGAAGCTGCTGGAAACCGATATTCGCCGCGCGGTGACGGGGGCACTCAACAAGAGACAGCATTCGCCGCTGCCATCCCTTAGCGGGCTGGACTGGAAGCGGACCATTCAGCGGAATTTGAAGCATTATGATACGGAGCGGCGGGTAATCATTCCTGAGAAATTTTATTATTTTGACAGGGCGCAGCGCAGCCGAGAATGGACGGTCATTATCGATATTGATCAGAGCGGCTCGATGGCCGATTCGATTATTTGGGCTTCGGTTATAGGCTCGATTTTTGCAAGCATTCCGGCTCTAAATACTAGAGTAGTGGTGTTTGATACCGAGGTTGTGGATTTGACTGAGCAATGTGCTAACGATCCCGTTGATATGCTGTTCGGCATTCAGCTTGGCGGCGGTACGGATATTCATAAGTCGGTCAAATATTGTGAGCAATTTATTGAAGAGCCGAAGAAAACGCTGTTCATTATCATCTCGGATCTGTATGAAGGCGGCAATCAGTCCGGGCTTATACGCCGAATGCGTGAAATGCGGGAATCGGGTGTGCGCACGATGTGCCTGTTGGCTTTGTCGGACAAAGGCCAGCCGTTCTATGACGAAGGACTTGCGAAACAGCTGTCCCGCGATGGCACGCCGTGTTTTGCCTGCACGCCCGCGTTGCTCCCTACCCTAGTGGAAGGCGCACTGAAGGGGCAGGATTTGTCGGAGCTGGCGAAGCGGATGGGGACTTTGTAAGAAAGCTTATTCTATTTGATGCTGAAAGATACGGAAGGGGGACTTCCGTGTCTTTTTTTGATTAGGGCGTGTCTGAAAACCCGTTCAGTATAGAAAATATATTTATTGCGCCAATTGCTCTAAATCCGGCTGGAGTTTATTACGCAGCACATAAAGCATGAGCGCCCCGACGAGGAAGGCAACAGCATCCGCTATAACGAGCGACCAGACAACACCATGGAAGCCATTCATGCGATTAGCGAGATACAAGACAGGGATGAGCGTCACACCTTGCACGATGGCCATTACGAAAGCCGCTTTTACTTGACCCGTCGCTTGGAAAATGCCCGTGAAGAGCGTTGTCGTCCCCGAAATGAACAAGGATAAAAATGTGACATGCAGAATATAGCTGCCTAACTCAATTAATTGCGAATCGTTCGTGAAGAAGCCAATCAAATGATCCGAAGTTAAATACACGATAACACCGAAGATCGTAGCCAAAGCAGCAACCATCTTAATCGTAAAGCTGATCGTTTTTTTCATCCGCAGCTTATTGGCCGTGAAGGAAAAGGCGATGAGTGGTACAACCCCTTCACATAGCCCCATCAGGATAACTTCAGGAAATTGCAGCAGTCGTGATGAAATGCCAAATCCAGCAACGGCTTGATTCCCATATTCAATAAGGTAGTGGTTGAAAATCAGTCCCATTGCACCTAGGAACATGCTCATAATAAATACGGGTGTGCCAATTTTGAAAATGTTACTCGTAATTTCTTTAGATGCTTTGAACCATTTCAACGATATGCTGAGGAACTTGCTTTTTCTCCCTATATAGATAGCGAAAAAGATACTTGCTGCTGCGTTGGAAATGACCGTTGCTGCTGCAACTCCCATCACATCCCCGTGTAATACAAAAATAACGATTGCATCAAGAATAATATTAACGATAACGCTTAGAATCATCCCAATCATGGAGGTCATTGCGGCCCCTTCGGAGCGGACAATGTTCTCCAAGGAGAAAAATAAGACGACAAACGGCGAACCAATGAGCATCATGGTGACATAGTCTTTTGTGAATGCGAAGGAGCTAGCCGTTGCCCCGAGCCCATGAACAATTTGGTCAATAAGTGGTAGTCCCACAATCATCAACAATAAACCGAGGACAAGACTTGTGTAGAAGGAGAAGGAGGATACATGCTTCACCACATCATAGCTTTTTTCACCTAATAATCTGGAGATGAATGTACCTGCGCCTATGCCAATTAGATTACCCAGCGCCATAAAAGCTGCGAACAATGGTAGGGTAAGCGCTAGCGCCGTTAGCATTTCGGTATTGTGCAGGGTGCCAAGGAAATATGCGTTAAGAATGGAGTAAATAACACTCATCGACATGCCGAGCATCATAGGAACGGCGAAATGAGCGATAGCTTTATAAATCGGTGCTTTTTCAAAATAATGGAGGTTTTCAGCATCCATGTGGGTCACCACTTTCTCATGTATGGTTTGTAGTTAATTACTTAGAGTTCTAACTATATAAGGATCATAACCCCTTCCCTTCATGCGTAGGAGGGGGTTACGAGAGTTGTGAAAATTACTATCTACGCTCAAAAGAGTTCGCTGTATCTTCATCGATATTGGCTTCGATGCGTGCAAGGAACCTGAACAGTAAGTTGGTTTCATCGTCGGTGAAGCCTTCCAGCAGCGTAAGTTCAAAATCTTCAAAATATTGATTGAATGAGCCAAGAAGCTCTTTCGCAGCTGGGGTTGCACGCAATAGGTTGCGGCGCTCATCCTTCGGATCAGACCTGCGAACAATAAGGCCTTTCTTCTCCAAATTGTTGACCAGACTGCTGATAGAGGAGCCTTTACGGTTAAAGGTGATTTCTAGATCCTTCTGGGAAAGTCCCCCTTCTTCATGTTCATTAATATACCGAATGGCATGCCCTTGCTCTACCGTTAGCCCGTACGCCTCTAACTTCTTATTGACGTTGAGCTTCATCATTAGTCCGATCATACGAAATTTATGCTGCAGGTTGCGGTCTTGCTGCATGCTTATCACCTTCTGTTAAAATGAATTAGAAATCTAATAGTTAGATGTCTAATTAAATATATCGTGATGGATTTCGGTTGTCAAATCGTTTTTATTATTTTTTAATTCATCGATTATGGTATGATAACGGTCACGAGTCAGAGCGACTAGAAGATAAGCTTCCAGACAAAAAGGAGATTAAAATCATGTCTAGCATTACAGCCAAACCATTTGATAAAGAAATGCAGAACGCACTCGGCGAGATTACGACGACCTACCATGCAAGCGAATTGAGCAAGAAGGACCCATCGGAGCTGCCGGAAAACATTTATGTGATTGAAGACAAAGAGACGATGGTTGGCTATGGCGTCATTTGGGAATATGCAAGCGGCAAGCAGCTCATCGAAAAAGCGGAAAAGGATTATTTTAGCGATGACGAAAAATATTTGGAAAAGGACTTTTATATCGACATTAAAAATAAAAAGGATTTTGTTTTTATAGAAGCGCTGGATGTGCTGAAGGAATATGAAGGCAAAGGGCAAGCGGCATCCTTTATCAACTGGCTTAAAGCGAAATATCCGAAACAGAGAATGTATGTGTACACACTGGATAAAACGCGCAACTTCTGGTTTAAGCAAGACTTTGAAGTGCTCGGCACAACAGCCTGGATGACCTATAACTAGCCGATGAACATTGAATTTGAAAATCAAACGATATCGTTTCATGTTCAATATGGCAATCGTGAAAAGAAAATATCGATTCAAATCGAGCCATCAGGCTTCATTACGGTAAAAGCGCCGAAAGCGGCAAGTGAAGAGGTCATTAAACGAGCTGTCGAGCGGCATGGGAAATGGATTTTGCAGCAAACGCAGCATCTTGCGGAGGCTACTAAAGCGCCGCAAACGAAGCAATACCAAGATACAGAGAAATTTCTCTACCTTGGCAAAGAGCATTTGCTGCATGAATTAATCAATACAGATGGCTTAACTGAGGAGGAGCTTCGGAAAAACCTCAAGAAGTTTTATTTTTCAAGCTGCAAAAAATTAATAGGGGAACGTCTGCCTATTTATCAGGCGCAGCTGAGGATAAAGCCCAAAACGGTTGAGATCGTAGAGTCCACGACGAAGTGGGGAAGCTGCAGCTCCAGCAAGCATTTAACCTTTAACTATCGTTTGGCGATGGCTCCAATTGATGTGATTGATTACGTCATTATCCATGAGCTTTGCCATCTGTTTCATATGAATCATGACCGATCCTTTTGGCGGCGCGTAGGCAGTCTTATGCCGGATTATAAAGAAAAAGAACAGTATTTGGCCAGGTATGGCGGCTTCATGACGCTCTAAAGCTTGGCAGTCAAAGAGAACGTCCTAATGGTTATCGAGTCCGCAGTGCCTGGGGTGCCCCAGCCCCAGCCCCCGACCTGGTTTCATCGTTACCCCTCTAATCTTACTTTTTCAAGCTCCTCTATATCCTTCAATTTCCCCGTTGATTGCAAAAAAAACCTTCATTGGCTCATCAGTACTGTATTTTTTGGATAAAAATGTAAGTTTTAAAGAGTTCTAATAAATAATTAATGTGTAACTATAAAAGTTCAGTGTCATTTTACCGATATTCTTTTCTGTAAAGGCGAACTCGCTGAAAGGTGGGGACGCAGAGCTTCGGATCTAATGAGCTAAGCGCGATGCTAGCCGGGTCGCCGAATAAGGAAGGGGTACGTGTACGCAAATCCAGTCTATTCGGCCCGGATTTTTTTCGTATTCAAAAATTTATGAGGGAAAATGAGTGATTACCATGAAACTAACCATCAAAAGCAGCCTGATTACCACTCTATTAATGACAGTATCGCTAAGCTGTGTGTCTTTCCTTGGCTATGATAAGGCCAAAACGACATTGGAGGCAAACTTTAAGAAGCAGGCGGAGCAGCAGCTGACTGTTGTTCAGAACTACATCGATATTTGGATTCAGGGCACACAGGCCAAATACGAGGCATTAAGTCAGTCCGATGACGTGAGGAACAGAGATATTCCTGAAATTCTCGCTTATAGCAACCGAATGACGGAGATCACTGATAACCCGGACGAATTTGCATTTATTGCCCCTGACGGCACGCTTTATTTGCCGGGAGCAACGGTTAGTGTAAAGGATTACCCGCATTTTCAAAGGGCGATCAACGGTGAGACCGTCACCATTGATCCGGTAGGCTCAAAGTCTCCCGGGGTGGAGGGAACTCCAATTGTGCTTACAGCTACTCCTGTAAGGGACGACCAAGGAAATATTGTTGGAGTCGGCAATGGAGGTCAGCCTATTCAGGACTTGATTGATCTCATCTCCAAAGTGAAATTGGGACAAAGCGGTCATGCGATTGTTTATACAAAGGATGGCACGGTTGTGGCCAGTGAAAAACCCGAAGAGACCCTACAGAAAAATATGGCCGATTACGAGAATGAGACGCTAAATAAAATTGTAACGAACAGCACGAATGGCGACGCGGGTTTGGCTGAAGCCGTCATTAACGGCTCGGAGCATATGATCGTTTATGGGAAATCTGGCATGATGGATTGGGGCATAGCGATTTTGGTTCCCAAAAGTGAAGCCTATGCTGAAGCCAACGCCTTGTTGCGGTTTTCGATTTTTGTAACAATCGTGTGCCTTCTGGTTTCCGCAGCAATCATCTATACGGTCATGCGCAAAACGTTAAAGCCGCTTTCCGTCATGAACGAAAAGCTGCAAGGGCTCTCCGCCAGCGAAGGCGACTTGTCCTCCAGGCTGACATTTGAAACGAAGGATGAAATCGGCGAGCTTTCCAGAAGTTTTAACGGGATGCTTGAAAATCTGCAAGGGCTGATCATTTCTATTTTGGATAAGGGACAGATTGTTGCCAGCTCATCGTCGCATCTATTGGGCAATCTGGATCAAATATCATCTACCGTTCAGCAAACCACTACCAATATTCAGCAAGCAAATGTCGGATTGCAGGGCCAAATGATGGGATATGAAAGGAATTTGGGGTTAATTGGTGAAATTGGTGAAGGGGTATATGGCATTTTGAATACATCCAATCAAACCTCCGGCATAGCCGCAGAGGCTTCCCAAGGAGCAAAAACAGGCAATGAAGCCGTTGGTGGCTTGGCCAATCAGATGGACTCCATCCAACAGACGGTTAAAGAAGCCGCAGCAGTCATTAAGCAATTGGGCGAGCGTTCGGAGGAGATTGGCGACATTACGTCCGTCATTACATCAATTGCTTCCCAAACAAACATTCTGGCGCTCAACGCTTCAATCGAGGCTGTCAGAGCGGGAGTTCATGGAAAAGGGTTTGCGGTAGTGGCGGAAGAAATTCGCAAGCTTGCGGAGAAATCTACAGAATCCTCCAATCAGATTGCGAATCTCATTCATCAGGTACAAGCTGACACTACCCATGCAGTGGGGACAATGGACAAAGGCACAGGTGAGGTTGCGCTTGGTTTGGAGCAAGTGGGGAAGGTTGGCGTTTTATTCCAGACGCTAGTGACGACAACGACGGACGTATCCATTCATATGGAGAGGATTGCCGCCGCCGCCGACCGGTTAAATGCAAATACGGAGCGTGTGGAATCCGAGATTAAAGAAAGTGTGCAAATCGGCAAAAACTCATCCCAAAGCTTTGAGACGATTGCCGCAATGTCGGAAGAGCAGCTTGCCTCCATTATGGAAATAAACAGCTCTGTGGAACAACTGACACGCACAGCGGATGAGCTAAAAACGATGCTTAACCGGTTTAATGTTTAGTTGAATTACAACGAGGCTATGTCCAAAGCTGACATCCTGTCGCTAAGGCACGGCCTTTTTTTTGCCACTGGAAAGCTAACGATCGTTAGCTTTCCAGTGGCAGGGATGCAGCGTGGTGGCATTGTTGATTAATAAGCGAAATTTTGAGAATGCGGACACGGGGATAGGTTCGGTTTAGCGGGTACAGCGGCTTCATGACGCTCTAATTTAGTAGGAGACAAGCACGCCATATTGTTTGAAAAAGCCGATAATCGCAGCTGCGTCCATCCGCGAATCCGGCAGCTCTTCTGGATAATAAACGCCGGGAGCGAGCGGTTCGTTGTCAGGCCTTAGCAGCAATTTCTCGGCTTGGACAGCCGCTCCGAGGGCGGTAAGGTGAGTCTGGCCGAGCGGGTCCGAAATGGCGATTCGCCGCTCGACCGAGCGGCCATTATGGTCATTTCCCTTAAGGTGAATAAGCACATGATGGGCGCTGCCGGTACCTGGATTGTAGAGCAGGCGCTGCCTGAACGATCGGAACCTTTTCCCGCTGATCATTTTCCATATCCCGCTGTTAACGAGTCCCACGAGCAAAGAGGTGGTTGCCTTGCTGTCGAAGGTGATGCGGAAGCTGGCAGTGTCAATATGGCCGGCCTTAAGCAGTGTCACATGATCGGGAGTGTCGAGTCGATAGCATTTTGCCTCATAGCCATTGGGAAATTGGACCTTTACCGGATCGGTCATCGGATGTACTAGGCGGCTTTTTCCCGCTTCCGTAATATGAAATGGGATCGTCATCCGATCCATGTAGGCGGTAGAATCTGGGCCCGCTTTATCCTGCAGGGAGTATAGAGCATGGATATCGACAGCTACGTTCTTGAGGGCATCGGCATGCATCATAGCGAATAGAGAAGCTGTTCCCGCCATCCAGCCGGAAGACAGCACGACAGGAGCATGGAGCTCTACCTTTCTCAATTTAGCAGCAGCCTGCTCGAATAACTCCGTCCAGCGCGTCACGTCAATGAATGGGATTTTTCTTCTCACGGCAGCTAGAAGCAGCTTATCCTGCAAATCGTTGACAGCGCTAATGATGAGCGAGATATGCTCGCCTGTATGCTGCAGCGGATCTTCCGCATTCGTATCTACAACCGCAGTATGTACTCGTTCAGACTCAAAGGCGGCGGCTTTCCCCGGCGACCTTCCTCCCAAAATAATTTCCAAATCCGCATGCCGATCAAGTAAAATGTGGGCGATCTGTCTGCCAACTTCGCCATATCCTCCAACAATAAGAACCTTGTTTTTATACATAAAGTAGACCTCCGATTAAATGTTTATACGTTTAAGTTTTTCGACATATAGCCGTTTGAAAAAGGAATGTCAGCATGCTAGCCTGGATATTGGCACTAGCATTGGCATTCCTCTTCCACGAATTGGACAAGCTGTTTCATCAGCGCAATAGCGTCATTGAATTCAAGCCGGTAGTACATTTCAGTTCCTTTTTTCTGAACGGTAAGCAGCCCTGCCTGGCGCAATATTTTCAGATGATGGGAAACGGTAGGCCGCGACATCGGAATATGCTCGGCAATTTGCGTTACATTCATGCTGTCTTTGTCGATAAGCAGCGATATAATTTGCTGGCGAACGGGGTCCCCCAGGCCTTGAAAATAAGGGCTTAAACTTTCAAAAATGTGAATCGCCTTCTGATTGCCGATAAATTCGCTCATGGCTTCACTCCGCTATATGGTTTAATTGTTTAAACGTATTGCTAAGTATAAGTGATTTCCTGAAAAAATTCAAATCAACACGAAATGTCACAAAAAACAGCCTCTGCTCGTTCTATGGTCAAAGGGATCAAAAGGAGATAAAGTGCCTGCTTAATAAAGCATATGGACGCCTAATAGGAAGCTTGATATGATCGATCGTAACAAGAAATGCCAGTAAGCATAGATGGGGGCATGCGAAGTGACTGAGCTATATGAACGGTACAAAAATCTTCTATTCCGGCTGGCGTACCAGCTCACCGGTTCGGTATCTGACGCCGAGGACGCTGTGCAGGACGTATTTATTAAGCTTCAGCGGGTGGAGCCGGAGCGGCTGCAGGAGCCTAAGGCGTATTTATGCAAAATGATGACAAATCATTGTTATGACCTGCTCAAATCGGCGCGTAAACGCCGGGAGCAGTATATCGGGCCATGGCTGCCCGAGCCGCTGCAAATGACCGCTGATGATGGATTTGAAGCTGTCGTGCGTGGTGATCTGTTATCTTATGCGATGCTTGCCTTGTTAGAGCGGCTATCGCAAGCCGAGCGGGCGGTATTTGTGCTAAGAGAGGCGCTTTCGTTCGATTACGCTGCTATTGCAGAAATTACGGGCAAAAGTGAAATGAACTGCCGCAAGCTGCTTAGCCGAGCCCGGGGGAAAATGGGTGTTACGGAGCAGGAGCTGGCGGGAGCAGGAGCGGTTAGTGACGAGTGGGCGCAGCAATTTCTCTCCGCTCTGTCCGAGGGTAAGGTGGATACCGTGCTGTCGATGCTTGCCAGTGATGCTGTACTGCTATCCGATGGAGGCGGCAAGGTGAGTGCCGCTATTCGTCCGATCCAGACGAGCGAGCATGTGGCCCGTTTCCTGCTTGGCATCATTCGCAAGGCGAGCGAAGGAGAGGTTGGTGGCTTCGACATCAAGATAACGCAGCTGAACGGCCAGACCGCCATCATGTTCAAGCAGCAAGAGCGCGTAACCTCCGCCGTATTCCTCCATATCAAAAACGGGCTGCTGCAAAATATTTATATTATCCGCAATCCGGATAAGCTGGAGCGAATGAACGAGCAGGCCTTTAAGCTAGTTATGGAGGCGATGCAATGACCTTGCAAATTTTTATTCTTGGAACGTTGAGCGAAGCGGAAAGCCATTCGTATGATATAAAAAAGCAGGATAAAATTCAATATTTGTCGCAATTTAATTTGCTTCATTCGTTGTCGATGGAAGATTTAATCGAGATGGAGGAGCTAACCGTCATTACGCCTTTTTCGAAAAATACCTTTATTCAGACGCCGGCGTCATTTGCCGAAGGACTTTATTTTGTGAAAAAGGGCAAGGTGCGCTTGTATAAGCTTAGCGCGGAGGGCAAGCAGTTCACTTCGGATATTTTGAGCGAAGGCAATGTATTCGGGGAAATGGCGATGATTTCGTTTGGAACGCGGAACCATTACATTGAAGCAGCCGAAGATAGCGATATTTGCTTGATGGACCCGAAGCGCTTTGAAAATTTTCTGCTGCATCGGCCCCGGTTCATGCTGTCTTTGCTTGAGGTATTAAGCGACCGCTTGAACGGCATGAGCCAGTTGACGGAGCATTTGGCGCTCGGAAACCTGCATGATAAAATTTTACATGCGCTTATGCGGCTCGGCAAGGACTTTGGACTTACTAGCGCGGGCGAATTCGATAAAATAAACTTTCCGCTCTCACATCAGGAAATTGCCCATCTCGTTGGCGCGAGCCGGGAATCTGTAACGATCGCCCTTCAAGAGCTCGTTAAAGAAGGCTTAATCAGTACCGGATTTAGAACCATTTGCATCCACCAAGGTAAGCTTTTGGAGCGCCTGGCAACTTAGCTGCAAAACAAAACGAAACAAAACAAAAGCTGTAAGCTGCCTTACAGCTTTTACGCTCCCTTATCGCGTATTTTATAAATAGCAGCTTGCTTGGAAGGCATTATCGGCTATTGCCCGGCGATGCGTGCTGGCATGCTGCTATTTTTAAAAAGGAAAGGGAGAGTTTCATGGATACCGAAATGTTGATACCGGATGTTATTTTGCACCGTAAAGGAGCTAGAAAAATAGATGATATTCCACCCAAGGTTGCCAGTCTGCTGAATGAGGGCAAGCTTGAAAGCGCCAATTTGACCGAATGGCTGGCTGTTGACCATAAATCGCTGCTGCGGGCCGTAACAGGTGGGCTGAGCCTTGGACAGGATGCTGAGCCCATGCTGCTGAGTATGGACGCATTCAGCGAGCGTAAAATTATGAAGATCATTCCGGCCATTGCTGGAGAGTGGCTCGCATGGTTGGAAGGCAAAAGTGCTGCGGAGCGATCGGGCCTTTATGAGGCGCTGGCGGGCCACCGCTCGGATAGTGTCCGCTGCTGGGCCGCATACATGATCGGGCTCGATGCCCGATTGAGCTTGGAGCAGAGATTGGCGGGCATTCGCCCGTTTGCGGCAGATCATCATTTTGGCGTGCGTGAAATAGCCTGGATGGCTGTAAGGGAGCCCATTATTAGCGAATTAAGAGAAGCATTGGTTTATTTCGCAAGCTGGGTAATCGATGCTGATGCCAATATTCGGCGGTTTGCTATTGAAGCTACGCGTCCGGTAGGCGTATGGGCCAAGCATATTGCGGCTTTAAAGGAAGATCCTGCTCCTGCTTTGCCGCTATTGGAAGCGGTTTGTTCCGACGAGGCAAAATATGTGCAGGACTCTGTGGGCAACTGGCTGAATGATGCCGGCAAAACGAATCCGGATTGGGTGCTTCAGGTATGCAAGCGTTGGCAGGAGCAGTCAGATTCGAAGCAAACCAAGCGTATTGTAACGAGGGCGCAACGAAATCTGCTGAAATAATCATAAAAGGCACCGCGACATAAAACTAGAGGAATAGTATGAAAGAAGAGCATACGATTTGGGCATATGCTCTTCTTTTTAACTTTAATTGAGAAGTTTTATCATTTATAATAGGGAAAAAGGGGTTTAGCTACAGTAGGAGAGAAGCAGCATGAAACTGGGTGAACATATAGCCGTATGGAATCATACGGCGGTGAAAATATTTGATATTAGGCATATTGTCATGAATGCTGGGGAACGGCTGAGTGATTATCGTTTTCCGGCTAGCGGTTTTTTGTATGGGGTAAAAGGAGCGGCGAATATGCGTCTGGACGGCCATTTTTATCAGTCGCGGCGTTTTTATTTGCTGCATGGCGCAAAGGGAATGCAGCTGGAAATCGAAGCGCAGGAAGAATTTGAATTTTATTTGCTGTATTATCGGGCAAAGCTCGCTTTCTCGGGCTGGAGGGAAATTCGCCAGCTGCTGGAGCGCCGAAGCCCTTTTGAAATTCAATATGGGTTTGAGCCCGATGAGCCGCTGGCGATGCTCGTGCTGATGTCAACGATGAATCAGACGCTCCGAAATGACGGAAGTCTCGGCAGCGTGCAAATTAAGGGGTTGTTCTACCAATTTGTACATGAGGTGCTGGGCCAGCTGAAAACAACGGAGATGGCGAGCGGCGAGCCGGATCTTGTCACTCAGGCGATACGTTTTCTGCATGAGCATTATCAAGAAGGGATATCGCTGGACGAGCTTGCCAATCGCTTTAACTATAGTCCGCGTTATCTGTCGATGAAATTCAAGAAGCAGACGGGCGCAAGCCCGATTGATTATCTCATCCAAATTCGCATTAAGGAAGCGAAAAAGCTGCTGCTGGAGTCGGGAGCGACGCTTAGGGATATCGCAGCCTATGTAGGCTATACGGATGAATATTATTTCAGCCGTTTATTTAAGAAGCAGACGGGTCTATCGCCAGCACGTTATCAAGCCAAGGAGCGAGGCGGCAGCATAAAGGAAGATAGTCCATTGGGCAGTGCCAAATTGTCCATTGGATCGTACGAACGGCAACGTTATAGTATGGATGGTGGTGATAATCATTATCAATATTATGGCGGAGGGTTTACAGATATGAAAAGAAATAAAAATGCAGCACTCGTATTGAGCATGCTGCTTAGCTTGACATTAGTGCTTGGCGCTTGCTCTACTGGAGGAACCAATGCGGGTTCAAACACATCCCAGACTGCGACGAACGTAACCGCAACTACTGCGGCTAATGCCGATACTGCTAGTGAAGCGAGTACACGGACCATATCCACGGTAAAAGGTGATGTTGTTGTTCCAGCGGAGCCAAAGCGTATCGTTGTGCTGTATATGCTCGGTGATGCAGTTGCTCTTGGCATTAAGCCAATCGGCATTTCTGAAGTTTATGATGGCGCAGCCTTCTCAGGGCAATTGGAAGGTGTGGAATCACTGGGCCACTGGAATGAAACGAACCCGGAGGCGGTCATGGCGCTTGATCCGGATCTGATAATCGCCAATTCCGAGGATAATTACAGGGTGCTTAAGGATATTGCGCCAACCGTGCTCATTCCTGCTGATCAAGTATCCACAGTAGAGCGGATTACGAAGCTTGGTGAAGTGTTTGGCAAGGAAAAGGAAGCGCAGGCGCTGCTGGATAGCTTCCAGAGCAAGGTGGAAGAGAGCAAAGAAAAGCTTCGCTCGGCTGGCTTGCTGGACAAGACAATTACGATTATCGAAGGCGGCACGAAAGAAATGCTGATCATTGAAAGCAAGGAATATGGTCGGGGCTCGCAAATTGTGTATGATTATTTAGGCATGAAAGCGCCGGAAATCATTCAGCAGAAGCTGGAGAAGACGAAAACGGTAGAAAGCGAAATGGTATCCATGGAAGTGCTGTCGCAATTTGCGGGCGATTATGTGATACGCTCCTCTTGGGAGGGGATGGATGATCTGTCGGGACATCCGGTTTGGAGCAGCTTGCCTGCGGTGAAGGCCGGGCATGTCATCGATGCGGATTTCGGCTTGTTTTATTACACCGATCTTTATTCGTTGAATACGCAGTTGGATGTCATTACGAACGCTTTGCTGGCGACAACGGCAAGCAAGTAACTGTAAGACGGCTATGTTGGAAATAAAACGTTCTGCTCTATTCATTCAGAGCAGAGCGTTTTTTTAATATAGGAAAGTATACGATTTTTATACGGAACACTGCTCATTAAAGTATCCTGAATTGGTTGCCACTAAGAATGATTATCAATTATAATGGAACTAATTTAAACGTTCGGGTGGGTTTGCAACAGGGGAGTGAAGCGGCAGTATGCAATTAAATGAACATATAAGGCTATGGAATCATGTTTTTATTAAAATAATTGATATTCGCTATTCGGCAATGGACAAAGGGGAAGAGCTTTCCTCTTATCGGCTGCCAGCCAGTGCGTTTATGTATACGGTGCGGGGAAACGCGAAAATCTGGCTGGACCGGCAAATGCATGTGGCTAAGCGATTTCATATTTTTCATGGCGGCAAAGGCATGAGCTTGACTATTTTGGCGGAGGATGAGCTGGAATATTATATGATTTTGTACAAGCCGACGCTTGCGCTGCCGAGCGCACAGGATCTAGCGAAGCGGATAGAGAAGGATAATCCTTTCCATTATCAATATGCGTTTGAGCCTAGCGCGCCGCTTGCTTTATTCGATAAAGTCGAGCGTTTGTATGAGGAGTGGAGGCAGGAGACGGGGCTGGGCAGGCTGCAGGTGAAGGCAGGCTTTTACCAGTTCGTCTATGAGCTGCTTTGGCAATGGCATCAGCAGGAAATGGACCCGATTCGACCGGACCTAGCAGCGATGGCCATTCACCATATTCATGAGCATTACACTAAGCCGCTTACGCTGGATATGATCGCTGTGGCATTGGAATGCAGCGAAGGGCATCTGTCGAGACTGTTCAAAAATAAAACAGGCAGCAGCCCTATGCATTACTTAGGCCAGATCCGGACCCAGCGTACGACGCAGCTGCTGCTGCGGACGGATGCGACCCTGCAGGAAATTGCCGAAAACGTAGGCTTCCCAGATGCCCATTCTTTAAGCCGAAGCTTCAAAAAATTTAAGGGGATTTCTCCAGCTCGATATAGAGAGAAGTATGGCATGGAAGGGAAAGGTCGGGATTTGCCCTTATCGATGCAAGGAATTGCCGTTCTGCAACCTCCGTTTTATCCCTATAATGATACTGAAAATCATTTTCATTATCGGACAGGGAGAGAGTTATTGATGCAAAGAAGAACGAAAATAGCAGTTATGGCTTTAGTGATGTGCTTTACCTTGCTCGTAAGCGCATGCGGGGGAGCGGCAAATACGAGTGTTAGCCCTTCGGGATCTGCGACTAACCAGTCGGCTAGTGCTGCGAATGCGGAGACATCGCCTGCGGCTCAGCAAGCGGAGCCACAAGCCGCGACCCGGATCGTAGCTACGCCTAAAGGTGATGTAGAGGTGCCTGCTAATCCGCAGCGGGTTGCCGCCGATCAGTATATGGGCCATCTGTTGAAGCTGGGCATTATTCCAGTTGGGGTCAGAAGTTTTATGTTGAATGAGGCATGGCTTGGGAATTCCGGCATTTCGCAGGATGTACTGGATGGCATAGAGGATTTGGGCGGTTTTCCAATGAATTTGGAGAAGCTGACGTATTTGGAGCCGGATCTAATCATTGGTTCTATTGATGAAAATATTGAGCAATATGAGAAGGTTGGCACGACGGTGTTTCTGCCTTATTGGGAAGAACTGAAGACAGCAGGACCGCTGGAGAAATTCCGGAACGTCAGCAAAATATTCGGGAAGGAGACGGAAGCCGAACAGTGGATCACAGAGTATGATACAAAGGTTGAAGAGGCAAAAGCGAAAATAGCCGGAATCGTCAAGGAAGGCGAAACGGTCTCCATCGTTCAATTCGGATACAAAGCCTTGTATGTCATCGCGGCTGAGGGCGGCAATTATGGCAGTTCGACCATTTATCAAATGCTGGAGCTGCCGCCAACCCAGCAAGCGAAAGATATGAAGGATGGCTTTGCTAGTATTTCATTGGAGGTTTTGTCGCAATATACGGGCGATCATATCTTCTTATACGGGGCAGAGGACGAAGGAAGCGAGGGAGTATTGAACAGCGAGCTGTGGAAGCAGTTGCCTGCCGTGCAAAAGGGCCAAGTATATAAATACGGCACCTTTGGCGAAAATGGCGATGAGTTCGTTATGGAAGATCCGTATTCTCTGGAGCTTCAATTGGAGAAAATCGTCAGCGTCATGACGGCGAATCAAAAATAAAAGATGAAAAGCCGCCAGTCCCCCTATTTAGAGGACTGGCGACTTTTTTATACTGGGATTAAGCGGTCTGCTTAATCGACTTGCAGCTTGACGGATCGCTAGAAGCTGACGCTAGGCGTTTAAGTTTTGCCTTCCTGCTTAGCAAACAAGGTGCTCGATAATAAGGAGAGCGTTTGCTGATAGGTGGCATAGGCGGATGGGACATCGCCAAAATGCCCGCCCATTTGCAGATGGATGACGCCGTGGAGGGCGCCCCAGACGAGGCGAACAATTTCTACCGTATCCGTCGGGGACGCCGCTGACAGGAGACCCTGCTGCTGGGCGCTGCCGATTACATAGATCAGCTGCCGCATAGCCGTCACCGTGCCCTGCAGGCTTTCATCATCTGGCTTGAAATCGCCGAATGCTCCGCCAAACATCAGCTTGTAATAGCTGGTGTAGCGCTGTGCAAACTGCCAGTAGGTTTCGCCCAAAGCGAGCAAATGCTCCCTCGGATCGGCGAGTGCAGGCGTTGCCTCAAACTCGCGAGCCATGATTTTGCAGCCATCGAGATACAGCTGCTGCGCAAGCCCTTCTTTATTGACAAACAAGCTGTAAATAATTTTGGTGGAGCAGCCCATTTTCTGTGATACTTTACGAACGCTAACTGCTTCAGGGCCTTCCTCCTGCAAAATAGTAGCCGCAGCGTCTACGACGAGCCTGCGGAGATTTTCGGTATTTTGCAGCCGGGCTTCCTGATAGGTTTTCAGCTCGCGCTTATTCGTATTAAGGGGATGATCCTGTTCACTCATTTTTATCACCTTCGTCTCGGTCAACCTGTTTTTAATAAGCAACAGGGTTTCCTATTCACTAACCCAAATTCTATACAGACGATGAAGGCTTGTCAATGCGAAGGATAAGGCTTTGGACAAGCTGCCCTGCTCCCTTTGTATCTATCATCAGAGCAAGTTGAATAAAAAAACATTGACATCATGAAGATGTCGGATTACTATGGTTCTATACAGAAACACTGTTACCAATCAAGCAAACGACTCGTTTTAGCTCAAAAGTAACGGTGCTTATTTTTAATATCTTGGTAACGGTGTTTCTTTAAAAATACGGTGTATAAAAATAGGAGGACTTTATATGAATATTCAAGGAAAATGGACGCTCGTTACTGGAGCCTCGTCCGGGATTGGCGAGCAATTCGCCAGACAATTAGCGGAGAAAGGCAGTCACTTGGTGCTTGTAGCAAGGTCGGAGAGCAAGCTGAATAATCTGGCGTCGGAGCTTAGCAAGAAGCATGGCATTCAAGCAAAGGTCATTGCGCTTGATCTGTCCAAGGATAGTGCGCCGAGCGAGCTGTATAAGCAATGCCAGCAGCTGAAGGTGGATATTGAACTGCTTATTAATAATGCAGGCTTTGCTACGCATGGCTTGTTCGAGCAAGTATCCGGTGAGCGCCAGCATGAGGAGATCATGCTCAATGTTGCGGCGGTGGTAAGCCTGACCCATTTGTTTTTGCCAAGCATGCTGCGCAGAAGTTCAGGTACCGTCATCAATGTAGCTTCCACTGCGGGCTTTCAGCCACTTCCCTATATGGCGGTTTATGGGGCGACCAAAGCTTTCGTCTTATCGTTTACGGATGCTCTATCGTGGGAAAATCGCAAACGCGGCGTGACGTTTTTTGCCTTCTGTCCCGGCTCGACCGATACGGATTTCTTCAAGGTTGTAGGCACGGAATCCGCCTCCGTCGGGAAAAAAGATACGCCGGAAAAAATCGTCAAGGAGGCGCTGCGCAAGCTGGCGCAAGGCAAGTCCTATTTTGTACCGGGTATGAAAAATTATATCGGAGCACAGCTGTCGCGGTTCGTAACGCGCAAGCAGTCGCTACGGATCGTAGGCGGCATGCTCAAGCCACGCTAATCCATGCATCAGCCGTCAGCATAATCATAAGGGAGATATTCAAATGACATCTGCATCGAGAAAAACGAATGCTAGCTCTAGACGCAAAATCATCAGCAGGGTGGGCTTATCCCTTTTAGGGCTGCTCGTGGCAGGAGCGCTGGTCTTTATTATTATGCCATCCCCAGTCGAGCCGGTAAAATGGGTCGCGCCAACCGCGCCTTCTTTCGAGGCGGAGGGGCCGTGGCAGCAGAACGACAAGCTCAGCTCCGCCCAGCTGGTTACGGATGCCCCGCATTTTCCGGAATTCATTACCTTTGATAAGGAAGGGAAGCTTTATACAGGGGATTCCGACGGTAAAATCTATCAAGTTCCTTTCGATGCGCAGGGTAATCCCGGGCCGGCAGTCGTGTATGCAGATACGCAAGGAACACCAAATGGCATGATGTTTGATGCTAACGGGAACCTCATTGTGACCGATGTGCAGAAAGGCCTGCTTGCGGTATCGCAGACTGGGAGCATAGAGGTGCTTGCCGATTCAGTGGACGGCGAGCCGATTTATTTAGCTAATGAGCTCGATATTGCGAAGGATGGCACAGTTTATTTTTCCGATACGTCGAATTATGGCAAGGTGACCTTTAAGGAAATGGCGGAAAACAAGCCGCATGGACGGCTGCTCAAATATGATCCGGCGACGAAGCAAACGTCAGTGCTGCTGGAAGGACTTTATTTTGCCAACGGAATTGCGTTGTCGGCAGATGAGGAGTATGTGCTGGTGGCAGAGTCGTATCGCTATCAGATGACCCGTTATTGGCTTTCAGGGGAGAAGCAGGGGACGGCGGATGTTTTTGCTGAAAATATGGCTGGCTTCCCGGACAATGTAACGCGGGATGCGCAAGGGAACTTCTGGGTCGGCATTTTCACGAGCCGCTTGGCATTTGTAGATCAAATGCACAACAGCCCGTGGCTGGCTGGGCTGATGGCTAAAGTGCCGCAAGCGCTGCTGAATGGCGCCAGCGCGCCGGTGAAGCATGGGCTTATTGCCAAATACAGCCCGCAAGGGGAATTGCTCGAAAGCTTGCATGAACCGTCAGGCACGCTTTATGGAATAACGACAGCGGTTGATCATAACGGCTATTTATATATCGGGACAGCGCCGGGAGGCAGCGAGGGTGTATACCGCGTACCTCTGTCCTAATAGGCTGGGCGTATTCACCAGTTGTAGCTTGTTGCAGATCGGATATTTAAATGAGAAAATAAAAAATCTCTATTAGACGGCAGCAGGAAACAGGTGATAAGGTGGATTCAACTTAATTCATACTATATTTAGGTGAATAGTTGTCTATTGACTTTATAACCTGAAAGGAGCAACAAGCATGAAATTTGCTTTATTCAGCTTGCTGATGAATATTCCCAATGCCGTCACTGGAGAGGCGCTCACCACGCAGCAAAAATTTCAAAATGTGCTGAATCAGGCGGTGCTGGCAGAAAAGCTTGGCTTTGATGCTTATGGAGTGGGGGAGCGGCATGGCGCGCCGTTTTTGTCCTCGTCGCCTCCGGTCATCCTCACCGCGATTGCCGCCAGAACGTCGCGCATTCGTCTGCTCACGACGGTTACCGTATTAAGCGTGCTTGATCCGGTACGTGTAGCCGAGGATTATGCGACGCTGGACCATCTGTCCGGCGGGCGGCTGGAGCTGATTATTGGCAAGGGCAACGATCCGCGGCATTATCCGCTGTTTGGCATTACGGAAGAGGAGCAGTGGGAGTCCATGGCGGAGCGATATGGGCTGCTTAATCGACTATGGACCGAGGAAAATGTAAGCTGGGAAGGCCGATTCCGCACTCCGCTCGACAAGGTAACGACGCAGCCGCGCCCTTTCCAAGCGCGTATTCCGATCTGGCATGGCAGCGCATCAAGCCCTTTATCGACGGAGCTGGCAGCTAAATACGGCGAGCCGATTTTTTCCTCCAACAGCTTCCATCCCCAGGCAAAATATAAAGCGCTCATTGATCATTACCGGGAGCGTTGGGCGTTTTATGGACATGATCCGAAGGATGCGCTCGTTGGCTCGGGAGCCGGCAGCTTGTATTTGGCAGATACGAATGAAGAGGCGATTCGGCGCTACCGCCCCTATTATAACGCCTTTCAGTCAACGGATTCTGCGAAGCATAATCAATCGCCATTCAAGGGTTTGGAGGATAACATTGCAAATGGGCCAGCCCTTGTCGGCAGTGCGGAGCATGTGATTGAGAAGATTTTGGATTACCATCAAGCGTTTGGGCACGAAGTGCTAAGCATTAGCGTGGATGGACTGACGGAGGCAGAGCAGCGCGAGCAGGTGGAGCGTTTTGCAGCCGATGTCATTCCGGTATTAAAGCGGGAAATTCCGAGCAAGGTTTGGGAAGCCTCGCCATTATTTACGTATCAGAAGGTCTGATAGCCAGGCAAGACGATAACGTTTTATCGTTAAGGATGAAGCCAAGGGGGAATTCCTCTTGGCTTTAGGTTGTTTGAAAGGGGCTGACTCTAATTTCAAGGCAGCTGGTCGCATAAAACAAGCTCTACTTCAATGACGGTTTGCTGCGGCAAATATTCCCCTTCTATTTGCGATTTCAGCAAGGAGACAGCTGCTTGGGCGAGCCGATTTTCGTTTTGGCTGACATAGGAAATGCCCGGAAGGTCGGGATTATCGAAGGAGACGATTTCGGTTTTCCTACGGTCAAGCTTCCCAAGCGATTGATAGGCAATTTGAGCGGCTTCAGCGGACAAAGCATAGATGGCGCTCACCTCGGGATGAAGGCTAAGGAAGGCCGTCACATACGGCTCGGCCTGATCTGTGCGTAAAATATCAAGCGGAACATGGCACCACAGTGTTTTGTCGATGGAGATACGTTTATCGATATACGCCTTCTCAAAACCCAGCGTGCGGTCTTCAATCGCTGTATTCGTATTGTCTGGTGAGATTAAAGCAATATTTTGATGCCCTTTGCTTAATAAATAATTGATCGTCTCGTAGGACCCGGCTGCATTATCTGAAATAATTTGATAAGTATCAATGTTTCGCAGGTAACGGTCAATAAATACAAAGGGAAACTTATCGAGCGATAATCGCAGCAAGGATTCATTGTATTTCTCGTCCTCGGTAGGGAAAACGATAATGCCCTTTACCCCGATCTCAGTCAATTTGTTAATCGCTTTTGACTCTTCCACAGAGGATTCCCTCGTAATATGCAAAATCGTCTGATACCCCGCTTCCTTCGCATGAAGCTCTACGTAATCTACCAGCTTTTGAATGACCTTCGTCTTCAAGGTAGGAATGATAAACCCAATAATGTTATTCATGCCTTCAGCAGGCGAACCGCTTTGCAGCTCCGATTTCACGCTGAGAGCCTCATCATTCACTTGAGCGACGAATGTGCCCTTCCCTTGAATACGGGTGATCAGTCCTTCTTCCGCCAGAGAGATCAATGCATTTTTCACCGTAATCTTGCTTACCCGGAATTCCTCCATAATTTCTTGTTCGGAAGGCACTCTGTCCTTGTAGCGCAATTCGCCTGTTAGAATCCGCTCTCTGTAATAGCTTTGTATTTGTTTGTATAAAGGCATTTTGCCCATTGGCGCCACCTCAAAAGGAAAGATAATTATAATATATCATCAAAATAGAGGGACTTAAAAGAAAAATATAATTAAGTGATTTTTATAACCAATTGGATATATAATATCGCTATTCTTTATTCTATAATCCAAATAGAAAGCGGTTACAATTCAAAAAAACCATTCATAACTAAAGCGGAGGTCAAAAAAATGAGAAAAGCGAAAGCATTATCAATGGCAAGCACCTTGTTTTTGGCAGTAACGATGTTATCTGGTTGCGGAAGTGCGAGCAATGGCAATGTGGGTTCCTCCCAGACAGGTGCATCTCCATCCTCGCCTGCGTCCGCTCCTGCCAAAACAGACGCAGGCGAGAAAGTTACGCTGAGCGTCGTTCACTACATGGTTGAGAAGCCGAAGGTAGATACCTTCAAGAAGCTGACGGACAAATTCACTGAGCTGAATCCAAACGTGAGCTTCGATATCTCGGTTATGCCAGTAGATAAATACAACGATAACATTAAGCTGAAAGTCAGCGCAGGAGATACGCCTGACATTATATTTGGACGCCCTGCAGGCATGGTTGACATGACGAAGGCCGGAGCCTTCCTGGACGTAACGAATGAAGCTTTTGTTAAAAGGGTTGATCCGGCCTATATTCCAAATGTTACGTATGAAGGCAAGGTATATGGTTTGCCGATTGATTTGATGACGAATGCCGTCATTTACAACAAGGATTTATTTAAAGAGGCAGGCGTTGAGGTGCCGAAAACCTATTCGGAGCTGCTGAAGGCCGCGGAGACGCTGAAATCCAAAGGCATTACGCCATTTGCAGCCTCATGGAAGGACGGAGCTTCCTACATGAGCTTTATGTGGCCGGACATGTGGGGGACACTGCTCGTGAACAACCCCGATTATGCGAGCAAAATTATAGCTGGTGAAAAAAGCTTCTCGGACGTTCCTGGCTACAAGGACTTCCTGCAGCGCGTAAACCAGCTTAGCGCCTATGCGAACAGCGACGCCAAGGATATTGATTATGATCGTTCGCTGCAATATTTTGCACAAGGTAAAGCCGCGATGGATATTATGGGCAGCTTTGCGATAGGCAGCATTCGCAGCTACAATCCGAGCGGTAATTTCGGAGTATTTATGTATCCGGCGACTGATAATCCAGAAGACAACTACATGACGTATTCCACGGATGACACATGGATGATTGGGGCCAAGTCGGCGAATGTCGAGATGGCGAAAAAATTCTTTGATTTTATGGCCTCCGATGAGGGAGCGCAAATTTGGGCGGATGGCGTACAGACCATCAGCACCATATCCAAAGATATTAAACCAGCACAGCAAGATCCGATCTCGGCGGAGTTCCAAGCCGTTTTCCAATCCGGAAAAATTGTCAACAATCAGGTGAAGCCGCTTTGGTACGGCCAATATGACGATACATGGCAAAAAGTGATGACCTTCTTCCTCGTTACCGACCCTGCCGAGCGCAATGTGGATGAGACGATTAAGAAGCTGGACGATGGCTTTGCAAAAATCAATAAAATGAAGTAACAGCTCGAGCTTTTCGGCGCTTGAATGGCATAGGGGCGCCGAAAAGCTGTACATTCTTAATAATTATTTGGCGGTGAGTGGATGAAGCGACTATACAAAAACAACCTCGTAACCTTTACGTTCCTGATTCCGGCTCTTTTGTTTTTTTCTTTAGTTGTGATTTTCCCCTTTTTCCGCGGGTTGAACATTGCGTTTACCAATTGGGATGGCATCAGCCCAACCTATGACTATGTTGGCTTGCGCAACCTCAAGCTGCTGTTCAGTGACACCGATGCTATCGAGCCGATTAAGAATACGCTGTTTTTCGCTTTTTCCACGACGTTGCTCGTAAACGTATTGGGTCTGTTGCTAGCCGTGGCGCTCAATACAAAATTCAAAGGGGTCAACCTGTTAAAGACGTTCATTTTTATGCCGATGGTCATCAGCCTTGTGTTGGCCTCCATCATTTGGCGCTATATCTACAGTGATATTTATCCGATTCTCTTCCACACCGATAGCGGTCTGCTTGGCAATCCTTCAACTGTCATGCTGGGCATTGTCATCATTGCTGTCTGGAAAGAGGTTGGTCTTGCGATGGTCATCTATTATGCGGGCCTGCAAACCATTCCGAAAGACATGTATGAATCGGCCCACATTGATGGCGCTGGCATCGTACAGCAGTTCCGCAGCATTACGATCCCATTGCTGATGCCTGCCTTTACGTATTGCATTCCTTTGTGGCTGGGGACAGGCTTAAGGCAATTTGATTACTCAATGGTCGCGACAAAAGGTGGTCCAGGGACGTCTTCCCAGACGATGGCTATGTATGTTTACAATTATGAATTTCCTTATTTCAAGGCAGGCTACGGGCAGATGTCCGCCATTGTGCTTTTCGCCTTCATTCTCTTTATTACCGTTCTCGTTACCGGCTATTTCCGCAGAAGGGAGGTGGAATATTGAACACATCGCGAGCTACCAAGCCGTTTAAATGGGTGGAACGAATTCGCATTGCTATCCTTTATGCCATTGGCCTGCTGTTCTTGTTCCCCTTCTATATCGCAATCGTCTATTCCATTAAGACGCCGATGGAGACGGCCGAAAGTCCGCTCAGCTTTCCCAAACACATTTCATGGAGCAATTATGCGGATGCTATTGAAGCCTCCAACTTTTTCCTTGCGCTTCGCAACAGTGTGGTGACAACGTCGGCGACGGTTGCTCTGACGATTCTTGTCTGCTCCATGGGAGCTTACGTCATTGCCCGAAACAATACCCGCTTTTATACGTTTTTCTATTATTTATTTATGTCGAGCATTATGCTGCCGTTTCAGGTGCTGATGTTTCCACTGTACAAAACATGGGCGGACCTTCATATTCTGAATACGCTGCCTGGGCTCGTCATCTCGTTGACGGGCGTGCAGATCGGTTATTTTTGCTTCCTTTATGTAGGCTTCATCAAGACGGTTCCAAGGGAACTGGAAGAATCGGCTTTGCTGGACGGAGCTTCACGGTATCGAACGTTTTTTAGTATTATTTTTCCGCTGCTGAAGCCAATTAACATGACAATCATTGTACTTAGCGCCCTTGGGGCGTGGAATGATTTCGTTGTTTCTATGGTGCTTGTGCAGAAAAAGGCGGTTTCCACGCTGCCGCTTGTGCAATTCCAGTTTTTCGGCGAATATACGTCCCAGGTGAATATGGCATTCGCAGCTATTATCCTGTCCATGATTCCTATTATGATCTTCTACGGATTCGCTCAGCGCTATATTATTGGCGGCGTAACGGCGGGCGCGGTAAAAGGCTAACGACGAAATGAGGCTCACAACGATGAAAGATGCAGCTAATCCAGTAAATAAACAGCTTTTTCCTAATCCCTTTATCGAACAAAGAGCGGACCCGTGGATTTACCGGCATTCGGACGGGTATTATTATTTTACAGCATCCGTGCCTGAATTCGACCGAATTGAGCTGCGCAGGGCAAAGGGGCTGACGGAGCTTGCCGAAAGTACGCCAGTCGTTGTATGGACGAAGCCGGGCATGGGGCCAATGAGCGCTCTAATCTGGGCACCGGAAATTCATTTCATTGAAGAAAAATGGTATATCTATTTCGCGGCGGCACCTTCTGAAGAAATCGTTGACGGCTTGTTCAGCCATCGCATGTTTGTCCTTGAAAATGCTTCGTCCAATCCGCTGGAGGGCAACTGGACTGAGAAGGGACAAATCCATACAGCTTGGGACACGTTCTCGCTCGATGCGACCAGCTTCTCTCATAAAGGCAAGCAGTATCTGGTTTGGGCGCAGAAAGCGCCGCATATTGCTGGCAATTCCAATTTGTACATTTCAGAGCTGGAAAATCCGTGGACGCTGCGCGGCGAGCAGGTGCTTCTGACGAAGCCGGAGTTTTCTTGGGAAATCACAGGCTTCAAGGTGAACGAAGGGCCAGCGGTGCTAGTGCGAAACGGAAAGCTGTTTATCACCTATTCCGCAAGCGCAACGGATCATCATTATTGCATGGGACTATTGACGGCAGATGCGGCCTGTGATCCGCTTGATACGGCTGCTTGGAGCAAATCCCCGCAGCCCGTGTTTCAGACGAGCGAGCGGACAAGGCAATACGGACCTGGGCATAACTGCTTCACGGTTGCGGAGAACGAGCTTGATGATGTGCTTGTCTATCATGCCCGGAGCTATAAGGAGATCGTAGGCAATCCGCTGTATGACCCCAATCGCCATGCAAGGATAAAAAAAATAGACTGGGATGAGGATGGGAATCCGGTATTCGGAGAGCCGCCGGTTGACGATCCTTCCTAATTTAAGAAGGCATATTAACAAATACGAATGCCACTGTCATGATCAAAAAAAGGAAGCTAGCCAGGGAATGTTTTCAAACAAGAAGATTCACAAACGATGATAGGGAAAAATGGCGTTACCTGCCTAAAGCGGCTGGAACCGCGTTATCACCCCCTCGTTTAGTGTTTGATCAGTTTGAAGACACTTCCTGTTTTTTTTGATTGCGAAATGGGGCTATAGGTTTTGGCGCGGCGACTATTTTTAACTCTTCATTGACGAAAAGAGGATGGGTGTGATTAAATTGTTTCTAGGGAAACAATTTATACAGAGATTGCAGAGTGTAATTCTCTACCTATATCTATTTTGTTTCCTTTGAAACAAAATTTTTGGAATGGAAAATAAAATGAAAGGAGGGCCCTTCAATGAGCATTGCAGTTACGATTCGTGAAAGGCGCAGCATTCGGCACTTTAACGAAAAATCGCTTGCGCCGGATATGCTGCTCCAATTGTTAAATGATGCCGTGTGGGCACCCAATCATGGGCTGCGGGAGCCCTGGCGCTTTATTGTAGCCGAACGTATGGAGGCAAAAGCCAGGCTGGTCGATCTAATGATGGAGTCGATGAGCCATCTGAAACGCCTTAAGCTAATGCCTGGAAAGCTGAAGCAAATGATGATGCAGCATTACAGCAAAACCCCTGCGTTTCTAATTGTTGTGATGAAAGCGGACAAGGATGCGCATAAGCAAGAGGAGGATTATGGAGCCGTCAGCTGTCTCATTCAAAACTTTCAGCTACTGGCTTGGGAGCAAAGGATCGGGATGGTTTGGTCAACGCTCGAATGTATCCACTCTCCTATATTTTGTGAAGGGCTAGGCGTCAAGCCGGATGAGCGTATTGTTGGTATACTGCTTATGGGCTACTTCGATAAAATTCCGAAAGCAAAGTCGCGTACGCCGGCTGAAAAGAAACTGACCATCCTGTAAGCTGCAGCTGCAGCGCATTTTTTATTAAGCTAATTGTTTCTTTAGAAACAATTTATGAGCTATAATGAAAGGAGTGAAGCTAGCAAAGGATGGGTTAAGCGTGGAAAAACATCAAATGAACAAGCAATATGTGTATGAACTAATTATAAAGCTGCTGCATCAGCAAGAGCAGTCCGAGCAGAACGAAGGCAGCCTATTTTTACAGAAGCTGCGCAGCAGCATTGAATTTGATACGCCGCTTAATATGACGGAAATTCATGTGGTGTCCTGCATAGGCCAGCACGAGCCGCTTAATTTGACGGCAATTGCCGATAAAATGGGGCTGAGCAAGGGAAACGTCTCCAAGGTAACGACTCGCCTTTTGAAAAACGGCTGGGTACGTAAAACGCAATTAAACGATAATAAAAAGGAAGTTTTTTTTCGTCTGACTGCGCCGGGCAAGCAATTGTATGTCATTCATGAAGAGCTGCATGACAGGGCGCAGGAGAAATTCATGGGGATTTTACATGCCTATAGTGAGGCTGAGCTTGAGGTAGTCAAACGGTTTATTCTGGATTTGATCGGTTTTTATGAGCATAGTGTTGCGGAGATAGCGGGGCAGTCATTATGAATGCTCAATGGAGAGGTGTGACGATAAATGAAAGATGGCGTAATTGTGGTAGGAGGTGGGCCAGTCGGACTGATGGTAGCCTCTGAGCTGGCTTTAGCTAACATAAAAGTTTGCTTGCTGGAGCGTTTGAAGGATACAACACCTTATTCTCGTGCATTAACGATTCATCCCCGTACGCTGGAGATATTAGACATGCGAGGGCTTGCTCCAGAGCTGCTTGAGAAAGGGAGGCCGATTCCGAAAGGGCATTTCGCGGGTCTGGCAACGCCTTTGGACTTTTCGGTTTTGGATTCTGCCTCGAACTATACGTTAGTTCTTGCCCAGAGTGAAACCGAGAAGCTGCTGGAGGAGCGGGCAAGAGGGCTGGGCGTAGCTATTATTCGGGAGACGGAAGTGAAATCGATCCGCCAGCACGACGAAGGCGTTGAAGTGACGGCGCTAGGGTCGGAAGGAGAATATAGGCTGACCGCTGCATACGTCGTGGGCGCTGATGGCGGCGGAAGCCTTGTCCGTAAACAAATGGACATCGCTTTTTTAGGAACTGATGCTACCTTTACTTGTATGCTTGGCGATGTCAAGCTGCCAGAGCTGGAAGCAGGGGGAATCGTATCTCATTTTACGGAACAAGGCGGTATCATGATTGTACCTGTGACTAAGCAGATTCACCGGGTCATTGTATTCGATTCCGAGCGGATGGCGATTGCTAAGGACGAACCAGTCACACTCGGTGAGCTTAAGTCCAGCATGCTGCGTGTTTATGGACAGGATTTTGGGATTAGAGAAGCGGAGTGGCTCTCGCGATTCGGCAATGCAACCCGCCAAGCGGAGCATTTTCGCAAAAATCGGGTTTTCCTCGCCGGAGACGCGGCACATATTCATCTTCCAGCAGGCGGACAAGGAATGAATGTCGGTTTGCAGGAGGCTGTGAATTTAGGATGGAAGCTGGCTGCTGAGCTGAATGGCTGGGCCCCAGATTGGCTATTGGACAGCTATCATGAGGAACGTTATCCTGTCAGCACGGCGCTGCTTCGCAATACCGAAGCGCAGGCTCTATTGATTAGACAGCTTCCGGGCGTGGTGGAGTTAAGAAAGCTTATGGCATCCCTTCTGCAAATACCCGAAGCCAATGCCTTGCTCGCTGCCCAAATTTCAGCCTTCGATGTAGGGTATGCGCCTGACCCCCACTCGCCGCCACATCCCTTGAATGGACACCGATTCTCGGAGCTTACTTTAAGGCTAGCGAGCGGCTCTCTTCTAAAATCCTATAAGCTCATGCATGCAGGCTCCTATGTGCTGCTTCACCTGGCGAGTGACCCCCAATTCGGCGAGCTAGTTGATTGGGAGAAATATGCGCATGTGGAAGGTGTGCAAGCTTCTATAGCTGATGCAGCAGTCGGGTGGGAAAATGTCCATACGGCTTTAATTCGCCCCGATGGCTACATTGCATGGGCGGTTGACTGTACAGCATCGGCGCCACTGGAGGCGGTCAAAGCAGGACTTGCCCGTTGGTGTGAGCCAGGTTCTATACACTTGAAATAAGGAATTTCCACATCTATTTCCTAATAGCATGGCTAGTCTATTCCCCCTATCTCGCTGCCGAGATGGGGGTTATTTGATATTTCTATCGTTATATCAATTAATTTGATAATTCCAATAAGAATAGTTGACTTTAAAAATATCGACTTGTATAATGCAGAAAAAGGTTGAAACATCCTGAATTTTACATGGAATGAGATTCCTTTTTTATTTCTAGTATTTGGGGAGGAAACCTTGTTGAAAAAAGTAAAGATAGCAATCGCCCTATTCTCGATCCTTTTATTATTAGCAGGCTGCACAAGCGCAAAGCAGGGCTCGGGCACAACGCCAGCTTCAGCCGAAAGCTCTAGTGCCCCTTTAGAGAGCACAACACCGGAAGCAAGTCCTGAAGCGCTGAAGGTGCTCAATTTGGGCAAAGATGTGGAGCTTGCTTCGATGGATTCCGCCATTGCGACGGACGGGTTGTCTTTTGAAGTCATTGCCGCTACGACAGAAGGCTTGTATTCGATTGATGAGAATCGCGTGCCCCAGCTGGCTCTAGCTGAAAAGGTAGATTTGAGCGAGGATGGCCTCCATTATACGTTTACACTGCGGGATGCGAAGTGGTCCAATGGCACTCCAGTCACAGCGAAAGATTTTGAGTTTGCCTGGAAGCGCCTTGTTAATCCGGAAACGGCTAGTGAGTACAGCTTCATCGCAGGGGTAGCCGGTTTGAAAAATGCCGATGCCATCATCGCTGGCGAGAAAAGCTTCGACGAGCTTGGCGTAAAGGCTGTTGATGACAAGACGCTGACGGTGGAGCTTGAACGTCCCATCCCTTTCTTTAACTCTGTAATCGCCTTTCCTTCATTCTTTCCTGTAAATGAAGCCTTCTTGACGGAGAAAGGCACGGAATTCGCTTTAACCCCAGAAGCGCTGCTGGCGAATGGCCCGTTCAAGCTGAAAACCTGGGAAGTCGGCGGCACAACCTTTTACTTGGAGAAAAATAACGACTACTACGACGCTGACAGCGTAAAGCTGGATGGCCTAAACTATAAAATTATTAAAGATACTCAGCAATCGGTGCTCGCCTATGAAAATGGAGACATTGACTATGTTGCGCTCTCCGGCGAACAAATTACAAGCTATCAGCAAAGTCCTGAATATCAAAGCGTGCTGACAGGCTATCTCTGGTATTTATCGCCCAATCAGAAGGTTCCCGGCTTGGAAAATATCAATTTGCGCAAAGCGTTCTCGCTTGCTTACGACAAAACAGCGGTCGTTGATGAGATATTGAAGGATGGCTCCATCGCAGCAGATTTTGCCGTTCCGCAGTTTCTGGCGACGGGGCCGGACGGTAAGGATTACCGGGAAACGGCAGGCAGCTATCCATCGAACAATAAGGAAGAAGCGCTGAAATATTGGGAAAAAGCGAAGGCTGAGCTTGGCATTGATGCGATTGAGCTGGAGCTGCTGTTCGAAGATACGGAATCAGCGACGCTCGTATCACAGTTCATTCAATCGGAAATTGAAACGACGCTGCCGGGAGTGACCTTTACGCTGAAGTCCCAGCCGAAGAAAAATCGCGTCGAGCTGATGTACAACGGCGAATATGAAGTGGGCCTGACCAGATGGGGGCCAGATTATAACGATCCGATGACCTATCTGGCGATGTGGACGACAGATAATCCGAACAATTTTGGCAAATGGAGCGAGAAAGCCTATGATGAACTCGCGGATCGGGTGAGCAGAGGCGATCTTGCCAGCCAGCCTGCGCAGCGGTGGGAAGCGTTAAAGCAGCTTGAGGCGAAAGTGCTGGAGCAAGCGGTTATTTTCCCCGTGTATCAGAAGGGCAACGCTATATTAATTAAACCGGAGGTAACCGGAGTTAATCTTGGCACGATAGGCGGCAGTATTTCTTACAAATTAGCCGATAAACAATAACGGGCTGCTCCCTCAAAGGGCCGAATCACAGAAGCGAAAGTTCAAGCGGCTGTGATTCGGCATTTATAAAATATAAGCATTCATAAGTTTTACACTTATAGAGGTGAAACGATTGAGAAACTATGTGTTAAAAAGAGTAGGCTTAGCCGTTGTGACTCTGCTCGTTATTTTGCTGGCGCTCTTCCTTATGCTGGAGCTTATGCCGGGCTCACCCTTTAACGATGAGAAAATTACCCAGGCGCAGCGGGCGGTGCTGGATGCTAAATATGGCCTTGACCAGCCTGTGTTTAATCGCTTTGTCCATTATATTAAAGCGATGCTGAGCGGCGATTTTGGGGTTTCCTATGTTATTCAGAAAAATATGCCGATATCCGCGATGCTGGAGGCGCGTCTGCCCGTATCCATACAAATTGGGTTTCAGGCCGTTCTGCTTGGAACGGTGATTGGATTACTGCTCGGCATTGTAGCCGCCCTTAAGCACAATAGCTTGGCAGATAGCTTGACGACGTTTATATCAGTGATTGGTGTCAGCTTTCCCTCTTATGTATTTGCCCTCGCCCTGTCGTATTTTCTGGGGTGGAAGCTAAAGTGGTTTCCGCTCTTATATAGCTCTGCCTCACCATTTGTGTCTACCGTGCTGCCAACGATCGCCCTTTCAATGTTTACGATTGCGACCGTTGCGCGGTTTACCCGCTCTGAGATGATTGAAGTTCTTAGCTCGGAGTACATACGGCTTTCGGAGAGCAAGGGAGTAGGGAGCGCGAGGCTGATTATCGTTCATGCGCTGCGAAATGCGCTCATTCCCATTATTACGGTGCTCGCGCCGCTCGTTGTCGCTTTAATGACTGGCAGTCTCGTTATTGAACAAATTTTCGCAATTCCCGGCATCGGCAGTTTGCTTGTGACAGCGATTCAAATCAATGACTATAACGTCATCATCGCCGTATCCTTCCTTTACAGCATGATGTTTATTGCGATTATGCTGGCCGTAGATATTTTATATGGCGTCATAGACCCGCGCATTCGTTTGGCGAAGGGGGAGAAGCATGGGTAAGCCGGTTCAATCTTATACAGGTGGCGATTTCGAACTTGCTGGCAATAGCGAGCGGGTGCAATTCGATCATACCTATACGAGCCAATCATATGGACGGGATGCCTTCCTGCGGTTTAAGGCGAATAAAGGTGCGGTTATTGGCTTAGTCATTATTATTATCATTTCTTTTTTTGCAGCCTTCGGGCCGATGATGAATGAGCATACGTATAAATCAATCAATATTAAGCATAAAAGCTTGCCCCCGCGCATTGAAGGCTTGGAAAACTTTTTTATTTTTAATGGAGCAGCCAATGGGGTTAATGCGTACGAGCAGAAGGGGCTGACCGACGTCTATTATATTTTCGGCACCGATACGCTGGGGCGGGATTTATGGACCCGTACCTGGGAGGGAACGCGCATCTCCTTATACATCGCGGTAATCGCCGTTGCAGTAGATATGATTATTGGCATGTGCTATGGCCTTGTTTCCGGTTATTTCGGCCGCTCGGTTGACAATGTCATGCAGCGGATTATTGAAATTTTAAGTGGTATACCGAATTTGGTCATTGTGACGCTGCTCATTGTCGTGCTAAAGCCGGGGTTTGTGACGATAACGCTCGCCTTAATGATTACGGGCTGGATTGGGATGAGCCGGGTAGCGCGGGCACAAATTTTAAAGCTGAAGGAACAGGAGTTTGTGCTGGCGTCCCGAACGCTCGGGGCGGGTCATTTTCGTATTATTTTCAAAGATATTTTACCTAATATTTTTGGGCAAATCATTATCATGTCGATGTTTTCAGTGCCGAGCGCGATTTTTACAGAAGCTTTTCTGGCATTTATCGGTCTCGGCATTCCCCAGCCAATGGCGTCTTTAGGCTCGCTTATTAGCGAAAGCTTCAAGTCCATGACGATTTATCCGTATATGCTTGTCGCGCCGGTCGTTGTGCTGGCGCTGCTGATGCTGAGCTTCAATCTGCTCGCAGACGGGCTGCGTGATGCGCTTGATCCGAAAATGAAGGAAAGCTAGGAGGGGAGAGCAAATGAGCGAAACGGTGCTTTCAATCCGGAATTTATCGATCTCGTTTCAAACAGCGAGTGGGCTCGTAAATGCCATACGCGGTGTGGATCTTGAATTGCGCAAAGGGGAAACGGTCGCGATTGTCGGGGAATCCGGCAGCGGCAAGTCCGTTACGGTAAAGGCAATCATGCGGATTTTGAGCAGCAATCAGCAAATTAATGCCGGCTCTATCCTGTTCCACTATGAGGAAAAAGGCAAACGTGTGACCCATGATCTGCTCAAGCTGTCACAAAAGGAAATGCGCTCGCAAATCAATGGCAGGCGAATCGCCATGGTGTTTCAAGATCCGATGACATCGCTGAATCCGACGATGACCGTTGGCAATCAAATTATGGAGAGCATGATCATCCATTTGAAAAAAAGCCGCGCCGAAGCGCGCAAGCGGGCGCTTGAACTGCTGCAGCTCGTCGGCATATGCGATCCTGAGAAGCGGATGAAATGCTACCCGCATCAGCTGTCCGGGGGCATGCGGCAGCGTGTCGTCATTGCCATTATGCTTGCCTGCGATCCGGAGGTGCTCATTTGCGATGAGCCGACGACGGCGCTTGATGTGACGATTCAAGCTAAAATTTTAGAGCTGATTAAAACCATTCAAGCCAAAACAGGCATTTCCGTCATCTACATTACGCATGATTTAGGCGTCGTTGCGAAGGTGGCGGACTATGTGACGGTCATGTATGCAGGAAAAATGATTGAGCAGGGGACGGTGGAAGAAATTTTTTGCGATCCCCGTCACCCGTATACATGGGGACTGCTTTCCTCGATGCCGGACATGGGCTCGACGAATGAAAAGCTGTACACGATTCCCGGCAGTCCACCGAATTTGCTTCATCCGATTACTGGGGATGCGTTTGCGCCGCGCAATGTCCATGCGTTAAATATTGATTTTAAGCTGGAGCCGCCCATGTTTAAAGTAACGGATACGCATTATGCCGCGACATGGCTGCTGCACGAGAATGCGCCGGAAATTGAAATGTCAGAGACGCTGAAAGCGAGATTGGGCAAGGTGGCGAAGGAGATGGGGAGCGAGTGGGAAGAGAAACAATCTTACGAGTTGCTGATCTGAAGCAGCATTTTAGAGTGAGCAAGCAATATACAGTCAAGGCGGTAAATGGGGTTTCCTTTGATATCCATAAAGGGGAAACCTATGGGCTCGTAGGAGAGTCGGGCAGCGGCAAATCGACGATTGGGCGAACGATTATTCGGCTGTATGAGCCAACGGCTGGCGCGATTTCTTTTCAAGGTGCGGATATTTCCGGCACGCTGAAGGAGAAGGAGCAGACGCTGCTGCGCACCAAAATGCAGATGATTTTTCAAGATCCGATGGCCTCGCTGAATCCGCGAAAGAAAGTAATCGACATTATTGCGCAGGGGCTTGATATTCATAAGCTGTACCGAACGAAGCAGGAGCGCCAAGAAAAGGTAGAGCGCATTCTCGAAAAAGTGGGGCTGTCACGCGAGCATGCGAACCGTTATCCGCATCAGTTTTCGGGCGGGCAGCGGCAGCGCATAGGCATAGCCCGGGCGCTTATTATGGAGCCGGGGCTTATTATCGCCGACGAGGCGATCAGCGCCCTCGATGTGTCGATTCAGGCGCAGGTTGTAAATTTGCTTAAGAGTATTCAAGAAGAAACGAACACGGCCTTTTTGTTCATTTCCCATGATTTATCGATGGTTAAATACATTTCCGATCGAATTGGGGTGCTGCATTTAGGCTATTTAGTCGAGACGGGAACGACGGAGGATATTTTCGAGCGACCCGTACATCCGTATACAAAGTCGCTGCTGTCGGCGATTCCCCATGCCAATCCGTTGAAGGAAAAAACGAGAGTCACCCTCTCCTACGACTACGCTGATAGTGGAATCGATTATGCGAGAGGGACGGAGCAGGCCGTTTCGGCGACTCACAGCGTGCTTGCTACCGAGGAGGATTTTTCATTGTGGATCGGCAAATAAATGAAAGCAAGCGGCTTGCTATAAAGGACGTTGGTGGCACAGTTGGCAAGGAGCTGTTTGTTATTGCCAGTTACCGTCTACCAGCTGCTGTTGGCTAGTTGTCGTTTGCTTACAGCTGTTATCCCCTTAGCTCAGAAGATGCGCATAAATAGATAAAATAAAGAGACAGCTTCAAACTTGCAGCCTCGTCTTAATCCCCGTGATTAATTTCTTCTTTGTTCATGTTTGTTAGATGATAGGCTTTGAATCACTGTATTCGGCTGAAACCCTAAGCTTTCTGAGCTAAGGGGATAATGGCCTAAAGCGCCAACAAGCATGTGTCTATGTTTGAATAGCGTTGACTATTAAAGAGGCGAAGCCAATGTTAGGTGAAAAACAGCCTGTCCTTCCGTCATGAGTCATCATGACTGCGGGGACAGGCCTTTTTTTATGCGTAAACGGCAAGCTCGCTGCTTTTATTGTACCTCTATGCGCATCGGATTTGGTATTTCCACGTATAAGGGCGTTTCGCCACGCTGATGAAAACGGCTGAGCAGATTTGCCTTTGCCGGGAGCGTAGCGCTGGTCAATAAATCTGTAATGAGATTGTGCAAAAGCGCATGGGAGGAAGCATGCTTGATTTCATGCAGCACGTTGCTCGCGATGGCCCAGTACACCTGCTCTTCCTGCCCGCTATAATATGAAATTCGTGCAATTAGATGGGAGAGATGGTTAACGAAAAAATAATATTTTAAGCGATGGCGGGCTTGCTCCTCGGAATAGAGGACAGGGCTGTCTTCCCGCAGCAAGGTGTTAATCCAGCCCCGCTGCTCGGCCATTTCCACATTAATGCTAATGCCCTCAAGATCCCTGACATAAAAAGTGGCGGGCATGCCTTGGTGCAAGCGCAGCATCGCATTTTGCACATGTGCTTCCAGGCTGATGCCCGTTTCTGCGTATAGATGCAGCAGCGGCTTCATTGACAGGTGCAAATATTGGCGCAGCCAATTGGTCCAGTCAGGCTGCTTTGGATGCAGCGCTTGGCGCACGGCTCGGAACAACAGAGGCTCGTTGTGTCCGGGTGGCACTTCGAGCAAGGAGGCGATGACAAATGGTGGCTCCTCGGCAGAAGTGCATTCTTCCGGTGCTTCGCGCACAATCATCGAAAATGCAGACATCAACTCCTCGTTCAAGCTTTGGTCGGCCTCAGGTAGGCGCAGCGTGCGATAACCCTCCTCAAGCAAAAGCTTAAATGACCCCGTCGTATACTCCTCGCGAATAGCATCAATTGCCCTTGAGGCGTCAAGCGTTCGCAGTAGCTGCTCGGGCGTGTTCTCACGAATGAAATTCGTAATCCGGATGTGCAGCGATAGCTTGTAAAAGCAAGCTTGCTCTGGGTTCCATACCGTTCGCACAGATGAGGTTGGGTATACGAGTGGTCCTGTGTCCCCTAAATCTACAAGCAGTCCTTGCTCCAGCAAGTTTTGCACAGGCGCAAGGCTGCGTACGTATTCTGCCTGCCAAGGATGGCAGGGCAGCAGCACATAATCGCCGCTCGCTGCGCCAAGCTTCGCTGCGGCTGCCGCTTTCATTGCAGGTGGAATCCACGCGAGCTGTTCCTCATTTGTCCGCCCCTCAAGCCAATCCTCCGCGATATATGCAAGTGCCGCAGCAAAGCAGTGGAGGGGGAAGGCTGTGCCAAATTCTGGCGAATAAGCCTGTGAATCACTGTCCGAAAAGCCTTGCAGGCTTTTTGGAGTCGGATGAAAAGGATGTCCGCACAGCAACGCCTGCTCTAAATAACGGAAATCGAGCAGCTGCTCCCCCTGTTCTTGCTCCTGCTCAGCCGCAAAAGCCAAATAGTGATTCATGCGCTGCTGGCTGTTATGAATAAGAGCTTCCAGCTCCGCTCGTTTTTGCGTTTTAGATGCTGAGTCTGCTTCGATGAAGCAAATTTCATCCAACACGAGGTGAATAATTTCGGCGAACGAGTTTTTTTTCCACTGCTGTGCTTCCTTCGTATAAAAGTGCTCTCCGAAAACATGGTGGCCTCCCACAGACAAATGCAAAACGGTTACATAGATTCCAAGCTTCGTGTGCGGGAGCCAGACGACTTTCGTTATTTCAGGATGAAAAAAGGAAACATCGCTGGGCTCGAATTGCCCTGACTCGCGAAGATAGGCATTTAATAAGCGGCTGATGCTTTCTTTTTCCGAACGCTGAATGGATGGGCCTGACAAAGAATCTTGCTTGAATTGTGCTTGCGACATACTGGACTTGCTCCTTTCAAATGATGGTCTAATGGGCAGAAAAACGATTTTGCCGCCGGATATGGGCAGCGGGAAACCAGACTAACATAGAGGCGAGCAGCATGAAGCCTCCCATGACCAAAAAAACGGAGGAAAGGCCAAATTGGGCCCCAATAAAGACGCCGATGGTTGGACCTGATATTTGTCCTGCCATGAGGAGGCTGTTCGTTGCCCCGATTCTAACGCCTCTATCATGATCGGATGAGGTTTTGAGGACGGACAGCATGACGGTTTGCAATAAGGCACTGTAAAAAAAACCTTGCAGAAAGCGAACAATAAATAGCCAAATAACGCCAAAGGGCAGCATCTGGGCGATGATGCAAAGAGCACATAACAGTCCGGCTGCGGTGAAATTACGCGCGGGCTGGTGGTTATCATTTCTTTTTCCCCACCATGGGCCGCCTATTAATTCTCCGGCAGAAGAAGCGGCGATGAGTATGCCTACCGCCGTCGCCGCTTTAGCGGGAGAATCAAGCAGCTCCCGCATATACGGCGTGAAAATCGTAAAGGTTGCGAAGTCCGCAAGCTTGAACAAAATGCCGGCAGCGATAAAGGAGCGTGCAACAGGATGCTTTAACAGCGCTGCAAAAGAAGCGAATATACCATTCCGCTTAGACGGGGGAATCGCAGCTTTCGGCTTTTCCTGCGCAGATCCAGGTAAAACAAAGGCAGCAATCAGGGCAAAGGAAGCGGTTAAAGAGGCAGTTATGAACAGCAGAGGGCCGCTTCCCCATGTATTAACGCAAATGCCTCCGAGCAGAGGGCCAACGAGCAAGCCAGCTGCGGAAGCGCGTTCCATTTGCCCAAGCGCGAAGCCCTGCCTTTTAGGCGGAGCATGGGTTCCGATGAACGCACTGCTTGCGTCGGAGATGCCGCCGAATGCGCCTTGGCACAGCCGAAACAGAAAAAATTGAAACGGCGTAGCGGCAATGGACATCAGAAACATGCTTAGCGCGAGCCCGAGCAAAGCTCTGACGACCATCCATTTCCGGCTCCAGCGGTCGCCAAGCTTTCCCCACAAAGGAGTCAGCAGCGCATAAGAGACCGCTGGCGCAGATACGGCAAGCCCCGTCCACATGAGGACCTGGGATGGGCTTCCAGCCTGAAGCGACTCCATGTAGTACGGAATAAACGGGCTGATACCCGTCAAGCCGGCGCTGGAAAGAAACCGCCCTCCCCATAATATACGCACACTTCTATTCCAAGATAATTGCTGCATTTTCACTCGCCTGCCTTGTCTAACGTGATAAATAATCAAATACCACCCAAGATTATCAACAAATATTATCAAAGTCAATGATATTAAAGAAAAAATATACAAAATAAAAATATATTGACAGGTAAATAAAGGAATAGCATAATGTAGCCTATGTCGCATTTTTGAAATTAATAATCATTATCAACTATGCGTATAAGCGGCATCAAAACAAGAGGAAAGCTGGTGTTCATGCATGGAACAAAACGCTTTGCAGGTTAAAGAAAGGTCGCCGAAAATCGCCAATACGATTATCGATTGCATTGGACGAACGCCATTAGTTCGCCTGAATTCTCTGTTTGGTTCGCACGGGGCATCTATTTTCGCCAAGCTAGAGATGATGAACCCCGGCGGCAGCATGAAGGATCGCCCTGCCCGCTACATTATCGAGAAGGGGCTGAGGGAAGGAACGATTCAGGCCAATACCCATCTGATCGAGAGTACGTCTGGTAATCTGGGCATTGGCCTGGCACTCGCTGCCAAGATGTATGGGCTAAAGTTCACCTGTGTGGTAGATCCGAAAATTACCTCAACCAATTTACGAATGATTACCTACCTGGGTGCCCATATCGATATGGTTAAGGAGCCTGATGAATACGGCAGTTATTTACAATCGCGAATAAGCAGAGTGAAGGAGCTTGTGAGCCAAGACCGCAATGCTTACTGGATCAATCAATATGCGAACCCGCTTAACTGGGAAGCGCATTATTATGGGGCTGGAGAGGAAATCGTGGAGCAAATGGACCGCCCAATCGATTATTTAGTATGCGCTGTGAGTACAACAGGCAGTATACTCGGAATTTCACGCCGCGTAAAGGAGGCATTTCCGCGGGCTAAAATTATTGCGGTAGATGCGGTAGGCTCGATTATTTTCGGAACACCGCCTGCACAGCGTGAGCTTCCCGGCATCGGAGCAAACCGTGTCCCTGAATTATTTGCTTCTCTTGAGGTCGATCAGGTCATCCACGTCAATGATCGCGAATCTGTGCAGGGCTGCCGCAAATTGCTGGAGCGCGAAGGGATTTTTGCAGGCGGATCATCAGGTTCTCTTGTAGCTGCTCTGCAAAAGCTGCTTCCGAGCTTGCCGCCTGCGGCGAACGTAGTAACTGTGCTCCCAGACCGGGGAGAACGCTATTTGGATACCGTTTACGATGAGCGATGGGTAGAGCAGTTGCCTCAAGACCATCATGCAGCAGAGCAAAACCAATATGAGCCAGGAGTGATCAACGAATGAGCCAGGTACAGGAACATGAAATTTTATATTTAAGCAAGCAGCATATTGTGGAGCTTGGAGGAACGCATTCAGCGCCATATGTCGCAGCGGTAACCCGGGCGTTTGAACTGCATGCAAAGGGGGAATATATGCAGCCGCTAAAACCGTATTTGCGGGTGAACGGGGACGCAGGCCATATTGCCGATCGTATTATTGCTATGCCTGCTTATGTCGGTGGCGAAGTTGCCGTAAGTGGGCTGAAATGGATTGGCAGCAAGCACGATAACCCGGCGAAGCGCAACAAAGAACGGGCAAGCGCTCTTATTATTTTGAATGATCCCGAGTCCAATTATCCGATCGCCGTTATGGAGGGAAGTCTCATAAGCGGCATGCGCACAGCGGCGGTGACCGTCATTGGTGCAAAGCATTTAGCGAAAAAAGATTTTGGTGCTGTTTCAGTCATCGGCTGCGGCGTCATTGCGAAGATGCAAATCACCTCCTTGGTGGAGCAGTTTGCGGCGATTCACACCGTTCGTTTATTTGACCTGAACAGGGGGAATGCCGAGCTGCTGGCAGCTGAGCTGCGAGGGCAGTTCAAGCAGGTCGACTTCAAGGTGGAGGAATCGGCGGAGCAAGCCGTTCGGCAGGCGGAAGTACTCGTCACCGCAACAGTAGCCTCAGCGCCGTATATTCCATACGAATGGCTGAATAAAGGCACATTCATCAGCAATATCTCGATTATGGATGTGCATAAGGACGTATTCGTTCTTGCGGATAAAGTCGTTGTCGACGATTGGGATCAATCCAACCGCGAGAAAAAAACGATCAATCAGCTCGTGCTGGAGGGCAGGTTTTCGCGTGAGCAGCTGCATGCTGAGATGGGTGAAATCGTAATTGGCAGCAAGCCGGGGCGCGAAAGCGATGATGAAATTATTTTGCTTAATCCGATGGGAATGGCGGTTGAGGATATTTCAAGCGCGGCGGAAATTTATGCGCAGGCCGTGCAGAAAGGAATAGGTACGCGTCTATGTCTGTAACCTCAAGCGGCGTACGTTCAGAAATCCAGAGCATCGTTCCTTATATTCAAAAGCTGAAGGTGGAGCAACCCGGCCTATTATGTGCATATGTGCGTGACATGGATGCCTTGCGCAGTCATGTGAGGGAGCGAGTGCAATCGCTGCCCCAGCGCTGCAAGCTGTTTTATGCGATTAAAGCAAACTCGGAGCGCGAGGTGCTTGCTGCACTCGCTGAAATTGTGCACGGTTTTGAGGTCGCATCGCTAGGCGAAATCAGAAAAGTGCGCGAAATATCCTCGAGAATTCCGATTTTATTCGGCGGACCCGGAAAGACGGAGGAGGAGCTGGAAGGCGCAATGGAATACGGCGTCAGTCTCGTTCATGTGGAGAGCGGTCATGAGCTGAATAAGCTGAATGCGATTGCTGAAAGGCGAGGCATTGTGGCACCGGTTCTGCTGCGCATTAATTTGCGGGGCCCACTTCCGCAAGCGACGCTGGCGATGGGTGGAAAGCCAACTCAGTTCGGCATTGACGAGGAGTCGATTCCGGAAGTTATGGGGCAATTGCAGAAGCTGCGGCATGTCCGAGTGGAAGGATTCCATTTTCACTCCCTATCGAATAATTTGGATGCGGAGCAGCATGTTCGCCTGGTTGAATATTATTGCACCCTATCACGGCAGTGGGCTGCAAAATACGGCTTGACCTTAAATTATATCAATGCGGGCGGCGGCATCGGGGTCAATTATGCGGATTTGGATCGGCAGTTTAATTGGACCGAGTTTGTTAGCGGGCTTGAGCCGATGCTAGGCAGGGAGCTGGAGCCTACGACCACAATCCTGTTTGAATGCGGGCGTTACCTCACCGCGTCCAGCGGGTATTATGCCGTCGAGGTGCTGGATATTAAGCGGAATCACGGGAAGGATTATGTCATTATTCGAGGAGGCACCCATCATTTTCGACTGCCTGTTTCCTGGAATCACAGCCATCCGTTCGAGCGGATCGCCATTGAGCATTGGCCGCATTCCTATGAGCGGCCGGCGCTTTATGACGGTTCGGCGACAATAGTCGGCCAGCTATGTACGCCAAAGGATGTGCTGGCGCAAGATGTTGAAATGAAAGAGATACGTGTAGGTGATGTATTGCTGTTTCGTTATGCGGGCGCATATGGCTGGGCGATTTCGCATCATGACTTTTTGAGCCATCCGCACCCTGAGCATATTTATGTCGAAGAGCTGAGTACTCTTTTTGGAGGTGCCCTATGAGCCATATTAGTTTGTCATTGCTGCACTCGAATGAGCTGATTCAAGCAAGAAGGCGAATTTTCCGCCAACTAATAGAGTCGCTGCTGTATGAGCAAATTGTAACCAGGCCTGCCATCGCAAACGGTGCAGAAACGGAATATGAGCTTTACGGAAAGGCTGACTCTGGCGAGCAGGTCGCTTATCGGTTTAAAGCTTCTCGCAAAAAAAGCTATGGTCGTATCCGCTTGTCGGATGAGCCTGTTTTACGCTGTGCGGCAGGTCAAGCTGTAGAGGCGGCTTCTCTCCCTCGTTTTCTGCTGGAAATTGCACCGGCCATAGGAACGACAGAGGCGCTGCTGTCCGTCTTTATCGATGAAATCCAGCAAACGCTGCTGAAAGATACGATGGCCCTCCAGCAGCTGAAGGCATTTCAGCAGCATAAGCCAGCCGATTATGACGACTGGGAGAGTTATGTGCAAGCGGGCCATCCGTATCATCCCTGCTATAAATCTAGAATGGGCTTTACGCTGGAGGACAATTTGGCCTATGGCCCGGAATTTAAGCCGGAGCTGCACTTGGCTTGGGTAGCGGTGCACCAGACATCTGCGAGTTTTACGATTTCTCGCGCAATTGATTTTACTTGCTATTTGCAGCATGAGCTTGGAGCCGATTATGCGGCATTCCAAGCGAAAATAGAGGCGGCGGGTAAAAATCCCGGCGAGTATACACTGCTGCCTGTCCACCCCTGGCAGTGGGAGCGGTTTGCGGCCATGGCATTTTTTGAGCAGCTGGAGACGCAAGAAATGATTTATTTAGGCTATGGAAGCGATGGATATGTTCCGCAGCAGTCCATTCGCACACTTAGCAATCGCTCAGATAGCTCCAAGGCGTATGTCAAGCTGCCGCTAAGTATTACAAATACGTCCTCCGGCCGTATTTTGGCCCAGCATACGCTGCTTAATGCGGCACGCATATCAGATTGGCTGGGCGAGGTGGTGGAAGGCGATGCTTTTTTACGCGATGAACTCCGGCTCATTATGCTGAAGGAGGTGCTGGGTGTTTCTTATCAGCATCAGAAGCTGCCAAATCTGCTTGAGCAAAAGGTTTATGGCACCCTTGGCGCCATCTGGCGAGAAAGCCTGCATCCGTATTTGGAGTCAGGCGAGGAAGCACTTCCGTTTGGGGCCTTGTGTTATCTGCAAACAGATGGGACGCCGGTCATTGAGGAATGGATTCAGAAGCATGGCTTGGAGGACTGGGTGAAAAAGCTGATCAGTGTGACAGTCCTTCCTCTAATTCATCTGCTGTATGCGCATGGAACGGCGCTGGAGTCTCATGCGCAAAATATGATTATTGTATTGGAGCGGGGACTGCCGACACGTGTGGCACTGAAGGATTTTCACGATGGCATTCGCTATTCGCCCGCTGTTCCCCACCCGCTAGGCTATCCGGACATTATGTATCCTCCAGCCAATCATCAACGCGTCAATCGCAATTCATTTATTGCGAAGGAGGATGTTAAAGAGGTCAAAGACTTTTTGCTTGATGCGCTTATGTTTATTAATTTAACCGAGCTGGCCTTTTTTCTGGAGAAGCATTATGGCTTGGCGGAAGCAGCCTGGTGGGAGATGACGGCTGAAATTATCGCTGGCTATCAGGAGAACTTTCCTGAGCTTGGTGAACGATTTGAAACATTTGATCTATTTGCAGCAGATATCGAGGTGGAACAGCTTACGAAACGCCGATTGTACGAGGGGCCGAAGGATTGCGTTCACAGCGTAAGCAATCCGCTGCATGCCTACCAGCCGAAGCACTACACAGTAGCAGGGGAGTGAGAAGATGAAAAACGGTCAGACAGAAGTTTTAACAGCAACGCCGAAAGAGGGAGCGATGCAGGAACACCATTATGCGCTTGCGATGCGCTCACCTCATTTTGTGCAGGTAAGACGCCGGATTTTTCGGCAGCTGGTTCAGTCCATGCTCTATGAAGGTATTGTCGACGGCTTGAAGCCTGCGCCGGGTAATCGCTGGTCCTGTGAAATTCATGGGGTGAGCCAAAGCGGGGAAGCGGTCGCATATATTTGCGAGGGCACGCGCCATCTGACGTTCGACCGCTTGCGAATGGATGCTCAGCCACTGCGGCGCAGAATGAATAATAGCGAACGGGAAGCTGATTCGCTCGCGCTGTTTCTACTTGAAACTGCCGCTGGGAGCGGAGCGGATGAGGCGAGGACGCTTCATTTTATCCAAGAGCTTGAACAGACGTTAATCAACGATACGCTTGCCCAATATGAACGGCACCAGGCGGCGATCCCCATCCATCAGCAGCCTTATGAGGACTGGGAAAGCTTGATAATGGATGGGCATCCGTATCATCCGAGCTACAAATCACGTATAGGCTTTAATGTTTTGGATCATTGGGCGTATGGACCGGAGTTTGCTAAGCCAATCGAGCCTATTTGGGTAGCCGTGCAGCGGAAGTTCGCGCGGACAAGCTGCTCAGCGAAGCTCAAAAACGCCTCTTTTTCGCAGATGGACCTGAACGAATGGGTCAGCGCACAGCTGGATGAGAGCAGCCGGTCCAAATTTGCCGCTTATTTCAAGCAGGCCGGCATTGAGGCAAGCGCCTATGTGCTGCTTCCCGTCCATCCGTGGCAATGGAACAATAAATTAACCTCGGTATTCTCAGCGCAAATTCGCTCGGGAGAAATGATACTGCTAGGCACAGCTGGTGAGCGTTATACCGCCCAGCAGTCGATTCGTACACTTGCCAATCGGACTGCTCCCCATAAAGCCTATGTCAAGCTGGCCTTGAGTATTTTAAACACATCAACCGGAAGGATTCTGGCTCCGCATACAGTTGAAAATGCACCGCTCATTACGGATTGGCTGCAAGGCTTGGCAGCTGAAGACAGCTATTTGCGCGACCACTTGCGCGTCATTCTCTTAGGCGAGATTGCTGGCACAGCCTATGTCAATGCCGACATTCCTGCTGCTTTGCAGCCGCAAGCCTATGGCGTGCTTGCCTGCATATGGCGGGAAAGCCTGCATCCGCTGCTGCTGCCGGAAGAATCAGCGGTGCCATTCAATGCTCTATGTGCCACGGACCTGAACGGCGAACCCATCATTGATCCGTGGATTAAGCGGCATGGAGCAGAGAACTGGCTGACTGAGCTGCTGGGCGCGAGCGTACGCCCGATTATTCATTTTCTGTTTGCCCATGGCATCGCTATCGAATCTCATGCCCAAAATATGATACTGATCCATCAAGCGGGACTACCGCAGCGGGTTGCACTGAAGGATTTTCATGACGGCATCCGGTTTATGAAAGCAGCTCTTGCTCAGCCGGACAAGTGCCCGCAGCTTGTGCAAGTGCCGGAATATCATCAGCGGGTCAATCGCAATTCGTTTTTGGAGACGGATGATCCGGCAGCTGTGCGCGATTTCGTCCATGATGCCTTTTTCTTTATTAACTTAGGGGAACTGGCGTTGTTTATGGAGGAGCATTACGGCTTCGCCGAGGAGAAGTTTTGGCAGCTGGTTAAACAGATTATTGTGGAGTATCAGCAGCAGTTTCCAGAGTATGCCGAGCAGTTTGAACGTTTCTCGCTATTCGATGCGGTCATAGGCGTTGAGCAATTGACGAAAAGAAGGCTATTCCCAGATAATGAGCTGCGCATCCATCAAGTACGCAATCCATTAGCTGATAAATAATGATTCATGGATAATAATGGTTGAATTTTCACTGGATATAAAAATAATGCATGAGATCGACAGCTTATTGCATGGACAGCTTGCCAAGGGGCTTGGTATTCTTGTTATTAATGATAATCATTATTAATCGCAGGGGGATGTAGTACATGCTAGTAAGAGCTATAGACAAAAAACACCGTTTTACGATTTATTTTGCAGGGTTCATGATTATGCTCCTCATTTTATCAGGCTGCGGCAATGCGGCTACTGGTGGAACAAATGCCGCTTCACCAGCTGCTTCACCTGAAAGCACAAGCAGCACGGAGCCAGCGGCAACGACCCGAGTGGTCAAGGATACATATGGCGATGTTGAAGTTCCTGTAAATCCAGCGCGTGTTGTTGTGCTTGATATCGGCGCTCTGGACAATTTGCTGGAGATGGGCATCAAACCAGTTGGAGCTCCATCGATTTTGGCTGCTGGTGATCCCTATCCTGCCTATTTGACGGGAACGGACGGCATTGAAAATATTGGATCGGTCAATGAGCCTAATCTGGAAGCGATTGATGCACTGAAACCGGATTTGATTATTGGAAATAAAGATACACATGATGCGATTCATGATCAGCTGGCGCAAATTGCGCCAACCGTATTCGTAGAAACGCTGGGCGTAACTTGGAAGGAGAATTTGCAGCTGCATGCCGAAGCCGTGAATAAGCAGGCTGAAGGAACAAAGCTGCTGGAGGCTTACACGCAAAAAATAAATGAGCTGAAAGCAAAGGTCGAGGGCAAGGAAGTATCGCTCTTCCGTCCGCGCCAGGATAAAATCCAAATTTATTTGGAAGGGACATTTGCCGGCGGTATTATGAAGGAAGCGGGCATCGTCCGTCCGGCCGCGCAAACCGATGAAGGGTTCTCCAAAGATTTAACGGAGGAGCAGATCGCTGATCTTGATGGAAATGTTATACTATGGTTTGACCGGGAGAAGGATGCCTTTGCCAAGCTGGAAAGCAGTCCGCTATGGAAAAGCTTAAAGGGTGCTCAAAATAATAGCGTTCATCCGGTAGATTGGGAATATTGGATGAGTGGCCTAGGCATTCAAGCCGCTACAAAAGTAGCAGATGATTTAAACACCTACGTTGCAGGTTAAAAGGTTCGTGCATATCGTTTCATTGGAGATTGGGTCTTCCGCAGTGGCGGCCCAATCTTTCTGTATGATTATACCGTTTTACGTTCGGAGGTAGAAACATTGAGGGGCAGAATGACCGGTTTGGCAGTGCTGTTTGTTTTTCTTGTGCTGGCATGGACCTCCAGCATTATGTTTGGAATTGTACGGGTGCCTTTTGCAGCCGTTATAGATGCTTTTTGGGCTTTTGACGGATCGCGGGATCAGCTCATCGTAAGGTCAGTCCGATTGCCTCGGGCGATGATCGCGATGCTGGTTGGCGGCTCATTAGCAGCAGCTGGCTGTCTGATGCAGGCGCTTAGCCGCAATGCGCTCGCAGGCCCGGAACTGTTCGGCATTAATTATGGGGCTGCTTTAACAACCGTCATCGCTTCATTTCTTTTCGGTACAACTTCGCTTGGACTGTTTACGTGGTCAGCCTTTGCGGGTGCTGCTATAGCGGGTTTTTCGGTATTTATACTGAGCTCCATCGGCAGACAGCCGCTAACGTCGGTCAAGCTGGTGCTCGCCGGTGCGACGATTAATTTGCTGCTGGCTTCGCTGACGCAAGGCATTCTTATATTAAATGAACAATCGCTGGATACGATGCGTTTCTGGCTTGCCGGCTCCATTACGGGACGGGATATGCAGTTATTTTTAGCAGTGCTTCCTTATATGCTGCTTGGTCTGGTTGGCTCGTTTTTATTAGCTGAACATATGAATGTCATTAGCCTGGGAGAGGAAATGGCCCAAGGCTTAGGGCAGCGGGTCCTATTCATTAAGCTGCTCTGTATCGGTGTCATTATTATTCTAGCTGGCAGTGCCGTTGCTATTGCGGGACCTATTGCTTTTATTGGGCTGGCGGTTCCCCATATGGCCCGCTTCATGGCCGGAACCAATTATCGCTGGATTTTGCCATATGCTATTGTATTAGGCGCTTTATTGCTATTGCTGGCTGATATCGCAGCCCGGTTTATATTGCCTGGCGAGGAGCTGCCAGTAGGCGTAGTGACTGCTTTTCTGGGAGCGCCTTTTCTCATTTATTTGGCGCAGCGAAAGGGGGAAGCGAAATAGTTTCTTCTATTATAAAGGGACGCTACTTAGGAATCATTTTGCTCTTGCTTGGCTTGAATCTGCTTGTTCTGCTTTTGAGCATCGTATTTGGAGAGCGAGCGGTGCCTCCTCTCGAGGCGATTCGAACGGCGCTTCATGTCGGCAATGATGAATTTGCTTTTACGGTCCGTGGAGTAAGACTGCCTAGAGTGCTCACCGGCTTCTTAGCTGGCTGCGGACTTGCTGTATCCGGCATGATTTTGCAGATCATTACTCGCAACCCGCTTGCCTCGCCAGGCATTATTGGGCTCAATTCGGGAGCAGCCGCGGCTGTAGTCGCTGTCATGGTGCTTGTGCCAGCATATCCGATGAGCCAGCTGCCTTTTGCTGCTTTCACTGGTGCTGTCATTGTAGCGGCACTGATCTATTTGTTGTCCTGGAGCAACGGCATTTCAATCATTCGATTGCTGTTAGTCGGAATTGGCATTTCAGCTATGGCAGCAGCATGTATCACCTATTTGCTGACACTTGGCAATATATTTCGCGTTTCCCAAGCCTCCGTGTGGATGGCGGGCAGTTTGTATGGGCGGACATGGGAGCATTTTTGGCCTTTGCTGCCGTGGACGGTGGTGCTGCTCCCCTTAGTGCTGTTAAGTGTACGCCAGCTTGATCTGTTTCAATTAACCGATGATTCAGCCAAAGGGCTGGGTTTGCGCCTGGAGCGAATGAGATTTTGGTTTATCCTCATAAGCGTCGCCTTAGCAGGATCGGCAGTATCTATGGCGGGTACGATTGCGTTCGTTGGCCTTATCGCCCCTCACATGGCAGTGCGATTGGTTGGTACGCGCAGCCTAAAGCGTCTTCCCGTTACGGCTTTACTTGGCGGTTTAATCGTTATCGTTGCGGATTTGATAGGGAGAATGGTATTTTCCCCCTATGAAATACCGGCGGGTCTAGTTACCGCATGTATTGGCGCACCTTATATGATCTATTTGCTGATGAGGCGTAATACTATATAATAGAAGAAATTGTCACGGTTATACGAAAGGTCGGTGCTAAACCGAATGCCGCTGCGTTCTTCGAAGACGAATCAGCTCTATTTATTTTCATATATACGGAAACGTAAGTTTCCCGTTCATCAAGGTGCAGGCAGCTATCGGATCGGCATGCATGTAATGTGTTTTATTTTAGAAGGCGAAGCAAGTCTTTTAATAGATGGTGTATTGTGCAGAATTCGCCCCTTCGAGCTGTATCTGTTAGTGCCGGGAATGATCGTTGATATTCCGGACCGCTGCAGCACGATTACGTATTATGGTCTTTTTTTCGAGCCCATCATGCTAGTGAAGGAAGGCAAAAAGTTTGAAGGGGTAAAATCATTATCGCTATCCGGCGCTTTTTTGCCGGGCCATATTCCTATTCGCCAGCCGCAGCAGGTGCTTCAACGATTGCTGCATATGTATGACCAAAGCAGAGGGGCAGCGAGGGCGGATGCTTTTTCCTTGCGGCTGCTGTTGGAAGAGTTTATAAGCTTTATTATTACAAATGCACCGGAGCAGCGTGAAGCGAGCGATGAGCGGATTGAGCGCAGCATCCTTTATATGAAAGAAAACTATATGCGGAAAATAAACATCGACCATTTGGCAGAGGCTGCCGAAATGACGACGACAGCCTACTCACGCCTCTTTCGCAAAATGAAGGTCGCAAGCCCTATTGAATATTTGAGTCAAATTCGGATGGATAAAGCGAAGCAAATACTCGATCAGGAAGATCGGCGCGTGAAGGAAGTGGCCGATTATGTCGGCTTTCGCAGCGAGTTTTATTTCAGCCGCATGTTTCAGCGTTTAGTCGGCGTATCACCAACCGTTTATATGAAACGCGGAACGATGAAAATAGCGGTAGCTTCTTCCCTTGGCTTTCACGAGCATTTGCAGTCCATCGGCATCGAGCCTGTATGCGTCGTCGATTTGTTTCAATATCCGGGCATAGGGGAACAGGCGTATAGCAAACAGTTGGATGAGCAGCTTAGAGAGCTAAAGCGTTCCAATTGCGACTTAATTATTGCAGATCATTACCATTTGCATTTTAAAGACAGCTTTAAGCAAATCGCAACACCATTTTTTCTTGATTTTTCAGTGTGGGATTGGAAACGGAACTTTTTGAAAATTGCCGAGCTTGTAAACCGGGAGCGTGAAGCTGGAGCGGTGTTGACTCGTCTGGATTTGAGCATCGAAGATGCCAAGCAGCTTTTGCACCAGTCGATGGGCGAGGAACGAATTACGGTTATGCAGGTCAGTCACCGAGCAATCGGCATTCAAGGGAAAACGGCCCATCCACTTAATGAGCTGATTTATAAAGAGCTTGCTCTAAAGCCGGGTGGACAAGTGCCTGAAGAGATGTGGAGACTGGAAATTCCGCCGGAAGCGTTGCCTGTACTGGAGACAGAGCATTTGTTTATTCAGAAGCATCATGTCTTGGCAGGCAGCGAGGAAATATTCAAGATGATGACACAAACAGCTGCGTGGCAGGAGACAGGGGCTATTCATGAGGGGAATGTACATGCGATTCCTAATTGGTTCGTGATGAGCTGGACGCCGTTGGGAAGGCAGCAAATTATAAAAACGCTCATTGATTTGCTGGCAAAATAGCCGATCAATGAGCGTTTTTTTTCATACAGGTATTAGTGGGATTCCGATGCCAAGCGGCGGCCGCTAATATGTACAACGGCAGCAGCGGCAAGTAATAATAAGGCGCAAACGCTGTACATAAAGGAGTAGGATAAATGATCGGCGATTGGTCCCATCGCCATATTGCCAAGCACAACACCAAGGTCAGACATGGCAATAAACAAGCCAATGAGCGTATTTCGGGAGGCGGCTGGCAGCACAAAGGTCAAATAGGTCATTAAGGTTGGATAAAGCAGAGCCATGCCAAGCCCTATAAATCCGGCTGCCACATACATATAGGCGGCTCCCCAATAAATCGACATCGCTAGCAGCGCTGTACCTATCGTCATACACAGCAGCAAGCTGATCGTTAAGCCAGCAGGCCACTTGCCATCGGAGGGCAATTTTGTCCGCAGCGCAAAGCGGGAGATTACGATGATGCCAGCCTGGATCATGAGATATATGCCGGCATTGCCGACCCCACTTTGCTTCGTATACAGGGCAATAAAGGTGACGACAGCACCAAAGCCAATAGAAGCAATGAGCATGGCCGTGCTGCACACGAGAAAAGCCCGATTGCTCCATAACTGGTTAAGCTGTGCCAGTGTAGAGCTTGTTTGCCCGCCAGTGTTAGAGCTGGCCAAGCGGGTAGGAAGGAGGGAAGTATACCCCACAATTCCTGCTGCAACGCCGATAATAAGCATGGCGGCTGCGAATGTATGCATTTCGCCCCAATTCCACAAGTAAAGTGCAGCCATTGGCAGGATAACGGTTGGAAGCATGCCAGCTAACAAATATAGCGACAGTCCTTGTGAACGCTCCTTTTCAGGCAGTGTATCAACAATGCCCATCTGCAGTGCCAAGGAAAAAAAGGCGGTCGTCACGCCCTGCAGCGCACGCAGCAGAAAATACCATTCCAGCCCGAGAAACGCATATAACGCCAAAATGATAACGTTCGCGAGCAATAAAAAACGCAGTACAAACTGTGGGCCAAAACGGGCGACCACATTGCCAGCCCAGGGCCGAAGCAGCATGCTGGTAAGCATATAAGCGCCCATCATTATGCCAATTTCGGCATTGCTTGCTCCTTCGGCTTCACCGCGCAGCGGAACAATGATATTAATAATCGGATTTGCACTGAAAAATAAAAAGGTTACAATATAAAGCCTTATAAAAGGCGGGGATACGGAGACAGCTATGCTTTTGCCCATTTTACGAATTCAGTTCGAGCCCTTCAAAAGGATGATCCCAACGGCTGGCTGGAAATTTGAAGTTTTTCAAGTTTTTCTGGTAAACGACGGTTTGTTTAATATAAGAGATTGGCAAAATAACCGACTGTTCATTCAATGTTTTCAAAATGTTCGTATACAGCTGCTGGCGTTCGGCTTCGTCCGTGGAAGCGAGTGCTGTGACAATTTGCTGATCCAGTTCCGCCTTCATTGGGAGGCTGCTATGTGCTTCCGATATACCGAAGCCTGGCTCCCTGACCGAGTTAATAAGCGTATGCGGATCATAAGGCACGCCGTAATTAAACCAGAAGTGGATGTCGAAGGTGCCTTCCCGCAAGCGCTGAGGAATCATGGCAAGCTCGACGGCATTGAGGTTCAGCTTGACTCCGATTTCTGCCCACTGGGATTGAATCGTTTCGGCCATCGCTTTCTGAATAAGATCGCCCTTATCGTACATTAACTCAAGCTCGAGCGGCTGACCGTCTTTTTCCCGTACCGTTTTACCCGCTTCGAGCTTCCATCCGGCTTCATCCAAATAGTCATTTGCTTTGGCAGCATCGTAACCGATAGGCGCAAAGTCGATATTGGAATAAGGATAGTTTTTGGATAAGATGTTGTTTGCAGCTTCCTCTACGCCACCCGTTACGCCATCTACCATGGTTGCTTTGTCAAAGCCTTGCTGAAGCGCAAGCCGCACCCGGTGATCAGCCAGCTTGTCGTTTAGCGTATTAAGCAGCAGGCTTCTTGTGCCAACAGGCTCGGATAGTCCGGTCTCATATTTGCCTGAATCCTTTAATTGCTGGAAAGCATCCATACTGATCGCGCCCTCGCCAAAAATCAGATCCAGCTCGCCTTTCTCAAAAGCGAGAACTCGTGTTTCGCCATCCGGTATGATTTTGACCGTAATTTTGTCTAGCTTGGGCATTTCTCCCCAGTAATTTGGATTTCTGGTGAAAACCGCATATTCATCCTTCTTGTAATCAGCGAGCTGCCAAGGCCCGGTGCCAATCGGCTGCTTGATGTCTTTCGTCGTATCTCCGTCATCCGGAAATCCGGCTTCAGCAAGAAAACGGAAAGGCCGCACAATCGCCAAATCCTGCAAGGTTGGATAGTAAGGTGCGGACAACGTTATTTTGAACGTATATTCGTCGACAGCTTCCGTTTTTTCAAGCACTTTGACGAGTCCAATCCAGCTGTGGACGCTTTTGTTGAGCATAATAGCGTCAAAGTTTTTCTGGACAATAGCTGCATTAAAAGGCGTTCCATCCGCGAATTTGACATTTTGGCGGAGCTTGAACGTATATTCCTTGCCATCGGCTGAAATGACCCATGACTCAGCGAGCTGCGGTTTAAGCTCTCCGCCCTCATTGTAGCTGACCAATGGCTCATAGAGCATGGACTGGGCAAATAATTGCGATGGATAGTAGACATGAGGATTAAGCGGGCCTATATCTCTTAGCCAAGCCACGGTAATCGCTTTTTCCTGCGGTGCGGCTGTATTCGTTCCCGCCTTGTTGCCCGTAGATGACGCCTCTTGCTGCGAGCAGCCCATTGCGAGGATGACTAATACTAATAAAGCTAAAATCATCTGCAGGGTGGTAATTCCTTTTATTCTGGACATCTGAGCAGGTACCCCTTTTCATCAATTGAGAATGATTATTACGTTCAATAATACTAAGGATTATTATCGCAGCTAACAATAGAGAAATGTCTGATTTTTTATTGGACAAAATGAAGAGCGGGCTCGAATGTTTGTTGATAGCCCTTTTATATTCCGATATACTAGTACAATTATGAAGAGAAGGGGGCTCGCCAATGGATGACGCTCCATTGTTAAAACCAGGTGAAACAACAGCTTCCCTATCACTGCCTTACTTGTATATTCTTACGTCGGTTAACATAGTAGATTGTGGGTTTGATCGAATAATCCCTTCATTAGAAAGCAAGGGGCATCGCATCATTGCCTTTGCTCAATGCGGAGGGAAGCTCCATCTGGAGGGCCACGCCATTTATGCCGAAAAAGGGGCGTGCTTTCTGCTTGCTCCCGGTGCACAAGCACAAATAGAAGCAAGGGATATGGAGGGGCATCGCGGAGCGGTATATGTGATTGCTTTCGATGCCTATCGTATGGGAGAACGGGAGCCAGCGCTAGAGATCGGGTTGAATTTGCCCTACGAGACGAGAATTGATGTGGCAGCGATGTCTCGGCTCATTGATTTGTTGGAGCAGGCTGCTGAGGGTGCCGCAAATAATCAAAGTGGCAAGCAAGTGGATCAATTCAAGCAGCAGATTCGGTTACAGGAGCTTCTTGTGCTGCTGATGGAGCATGTTGCAGCTTCACACTCCTTGTCGGATGCTAAGCTTGCTGTTCAGGAAAGCATCGCTTATATGGTGGAGCATTACCGGGAGGAAATGACCGTGGAGCAGCTGTCGAAAATGTCCGGTGTAGCCCGCTGGCAATATAGCACTTTGTTTCAAACCTTGACGGGAAAGAAGCCGCTCGATTATTTGACGGAGCTTCGTTTGAATCGCGCGAAGGAACTGCTGCTGCTAACAGATGATCCTTTGCGTGTTATTGCCCGTCAAACAGGGTTCAAGGACGAATATTATTTTGCCCGCAGGTTCCGGCATGCCATGGGGCTGACTCCGAAGCAATATGCTAAAACGCACGGCGTCAGCAATCAGACAATAAAACAGGACGTGACACCTTTTTCACGAGTCGTTGTAGTGGGTTATGTGCTTGGCGAATTGTTATCTCTGGGTATTAGGCCTGTAGGAGCGGACATGACGGTCATCGGCAGAAAGGTCGTTTATCGCAATGAGCTGAAAAATATTTCAGATATTGGCTTGCTGGGGGAGCTCGGCAAGGTAAAAGCGCTGTACCCGGATTTGATTCTCTACAGCAGCTTTCGCCAGGATCGAATGGAGGAGCTGTCCAAAATAGCGCCTACCGTATCCATTGATCGCTTGCAGTCCACCTATAACCGGCTCATGCAGGTGGCGGAGCTGTTCGGAAAGGAAGAGCAGGCAACGAGGTGGATTGAACGCTATGAGCGCAAAGCCGGAGAAATGTGGCGGCATTTGAATTTACACACGATGGAGAGGGAAACGGCTGCTATTTTCGTTCTAGTAGATGGCGATTTGTATGTCATGGGCATGAGGGGCATCGCCTTAACGCTTTATCATCCAATGGCGTTTGAGCCAGCTGTCAAGGTGAAGCAATTAATTGAAGCAGGAATACCATTTCAAGGGATTGATCAGGAGCAAATGAGTGAATATTATGCTGACCGCCTATTCTTATTAGTAGGTGAGAGCGAGCGTTCCAGAAGCGAGGCTTCGCGAATTATAAACAGCGTTTATTGGAAGTCGTTTGACAGCAGCCGGGTTTATGTAACGGAGGCCAAATGGAATTTCGATGATCCAATTACAAGGGACAGGCTTTTGCCCGCTCTGCCACGTATTTTCCGCTTGCCGTAGCAGCTGAGAAATGTGATACAATATGTTCAAAAAAACGTAAGGGGAAAATAACGATGAACACGCGCATTTCAAAAGGACGGCTCTGGACATCTTGGAGCATGAGTGGATTGGTTATTTTGTTTATGCTGTTTGATGGCATTATGAAGCTGTTTAAGCCTGCGGTTGTAGTTGAGTCGACCATTCAGCTCGGATTTCAGGAGCATCATATTGTTATTATGGGTGTTCTTGCGTTAGTATCAACGATTTTGTATGCGCTGCCGCGTACGTCATTCCTCGGCGTTGTACTGCTGACCGGGTATTTCGGCGGGGTCATCGTAACCCATCTGCGCCTGGATGCTCCATTATTCAGCAACACCTTATTTCCAGTATATCTTGCTGTGTTAGCTTGGGGCGGCATTTGGCTGCGTAACGAGCAAGTCCGTAAGCTAATTCCTTTTCAAAAATAAAGAGGGACAGGATGAAATTGCTTGCCTAAACAGCCTTATTTACCCGCGTCCAGAACGATTACGGTTCTGGATCGCCGAGAAAATAAGGCTGTTTTTTGTTTGCAGCCCATCTATAAGAGCGGCCCATCGAAGGCAAACCGTCTAGTAAAACTTGCATGGCTGGCTAGGCAAGCTGATGAGTCAAATCATAGCTTTAAAGAATAGATTATCGAGAGGGTATGAACCTCATGGATGATAATAGTGTTATTATATCTGACATTATTTTAATGGAGATAGGAGTGGGTGTTTTGTATTTTGAGCGGTTGGAGCAATATGATGTGGAGCAGCTCGTTTTTTGTTATGATTACAAATCGGGCTTAAAGGCAATTATCGCTATTCATGATACGACACTTGGACCAGCACTTGGTGGTACTCGTATGTATCCCTATGCAACGGAGGAGGCCGCCGTCCATGATGTCGTCCGGCTTGCGCGAGGCATGACCTATAAATCGTCCGTTGCAGGGCTTAATCTGGGTGGGGGCAAGGCGGTCATTATCGGCAACCCTATGACGGATAAAAGCGAGGAGCTGTTTCATGCGTTTGGACGATTCATTGGAACATTGAACGGCCGATACATCACGGCGGAGGATGTAGGGACGACTGTGGCGGATATGGATTTTATTCGTCAGAAGACGAAGTTCGTTACAGGAGTATCGCCAGAGTTTGGAAGTGGGGGTAATCCTTCGCCATTTACAGCACTCGGTGTATTTCACAGCATCAGAGCCGCTGCCCTTGAGGTTTTCGGGTCAACTGATCTGTTGGGAAAAACGATTGCGGTACAGGGTGTAGGCAGTGTTGCCTATCATTTATGCCGCTATTTGCATGAAGCGGGTGCTAAGCTGATTGTAACTGATGTCGTGCAAGCAAATGCAGAGCGTGCAGTGCTTGAGTTTGGGGCAAAAGCGGTCGGCGTGGATCATATTTATGGCGTCGAATGTGATATTTTTTCCCCATGCGCGATGGGGGGAATAATTAATGATGATACCCTTCCGCTGCTTAAGGCGAAAGTGGTTGCGGGTGCTGCCAATAATCAACTGAAGGAAGAAAAGCATGGAGATCAGCTCGAGGCCCAGGGCATATTATATGCTCCAGACTACGTCGTCAACTCCGGCGGCTTAATGAATGTCGCTGACGAATTATATGGCTATAACAGGGAGCGAGTGCTCAGCAAGGTAGAGGGAATTTACAGCCAGCTCCAGCGTATTTTTGAAATATCGAGAGAGCAGCAAATTCCTTCTTTCCGTGCAGCGGATCGACTGGCAGAGATGCGGATAAATAAACATCGAGTATAAATGAGCGTTATTTTGTAATAGCCAAATGAACACTAAATAGAATGGCTAGCTAAAGGCATGCGCAAGCTTGTTGCAGTAGCCGTTATATGCTCATTTATTTCCTGGGGAATTACTAGCTTGTTCGCAGCAGCTTTTCCGATGTATTTAAACAGCTGGTTTGGAACAACTGGTCTTTCCGCCGCAATTGTATCCTTCATTAATGCAAAACGCTGATGCTGTTTTTTGCGCTTTGCTAAGTTATCCCCTTAGCTCAGAAACTTTGTGTCAAATGGTGAGCCGATATTTTTTTCTGAGCTAAGGGGATAACGGCCTAAAGCAATGGAAACCCCAATACAATTGGCGGATGCACCATTGAAAAAATGGAGAGCTAGGAAGCTACTTTCGGCAAACGGGTTGCCGCCCAAAATAGAAGTGCTATGGCGCTAACGCCTGCTCCTAGCCAGCATACGCCGCTCCAGCCTGCATAAGCGTAAATGCTGGTAGAAGCAATCGAACCAGCTGCACTGCCTATAGAATAAAATACCATATAACCAGCGGTCAGTCTGCTTCGCGCCTCCGGTCGAACGCTTAAGATCATGCTCTGATTGGTGACATGTACGGCCTGTACGGCTAAATCGAGCAAGATAATACCTATTATTAATGGGAAAAGGGATTGGTCGGCATAACGAATGGCCAACCAGGAAATAAGCAGCAGGACAAGCGCGATGCCTGTTGTTCGTTGGCCAAAGCCGCGGTCAGCAAGCCGTCCTGCTCTCGCTGCTGCTAAAGCTCCGGCTGCGCCGGCTAGACCGAAGGCGCCAATAGCGGTGTGCGAAAGCGAGAAGGGCGGAGCGCTAAGCGGCAGTACCAAAGACGTCCACAATATGCTGAAGGCGGCAAAAATGAGCAATGCCAGCACAGCACGGATCCGAAGCACCCGTTCTTCCACAAATAAGGTGAGTACAGAGCGCAGCAGCTGCCAGTACGATAGGCTGTCACGCTGCCGCTCATCGCGTGGCAATATGCGGTACAGCGCGACGGCCATCATAAGAGTAAGGGCTGCAGAAGCTAAATAAACAGAGCGCCAGCCAGCGATGTCTGTCAAAATTCCAGCAAAGGTGCGAGCCAGCAAAATGCCCATCACGATGCCGCTCGTAACGACTCCAACGATTTGTCCGCGTTCAGAAGGCGAAGCTAGCGCGGCTGCGAAAGCGACCAAGGTTTGGGTGACAACAGCAAGCAGCCCGACGACGGCAATGCCTGCAAACAGAACAGCTGAGTTTGTGGAGAAGCCGACGACGAGTAAGGCGATGACGGATAATAGCATTTGCGAGGCAACGAGTGTGCGGCGATTCAAGAAATCGCCAAGCGGCACAAGCAATAGCAAGCCAAGCGCATAGAAAATTTGGGTAACGGTAATGACCGCACCTATTGAAGAGGCAGCAATGCCAAACTCGCCCGAAATAGTGTCCAGCAAGGGCTGGGCAAAATAAATATTTGCTACGGCAAGTCCGCAGGCGAAAGCGAATAGTAGGGCTGTTTTTCGCGATAAAGCCGGGGCAGGGTTGTCGTTTGCTTGAGTGAGTACGGTTGTGGCGGCGTGATCCGCAAATGGTGATCCTTTTTTCAGCATCAAAAATAACTCCTTTATGGATGTGAATTTATGTACTGATCAGTACATAATTATGCTTGCTTACTATAAAATTAAAGCTGGAAGCTTGTCAAGGAATAATTGATTTTACGTTGACAATTCTCCTATTGGATTTTAATATAATAGTATACTGATCGTTATTTAATTGGAGGTTTCTATGGCTCGTATACGCGAATTTAATGAGGAGCAGGCATTGGATGCAGCACTGCGGATTTTTTGGGAGAAGGGCTTTGAAGCGACTTCCTTAAGTGACTTGACCGCGGCGATGGGCATTCAGCGTCCAAGCATTTATGCGGCCTTTGGGGATAAGAAATCGCTGTTTGAAGCTGCGCTGCGAAAATATACAAGAGAACATGCTGCTCAAGTACGTGCGAGCCTGCAGAAGAAGACTTCGGTTAAAGCAGCGTTTCGTGCTTTTTTTGAGCAAAAGCTGGATATAGAATACCGGGAAGGCTTAAAGCTGGGGTGCTTTTGCATCAATACGATGGTGGAGCTGTCCCCTCACGATGAGAAATTTGAAATTTTGACGAGAGAGCATCAGATGTATCTTTCGGTTATTTTTGAGGAGACGATTGAACGCGGTATTAGCACGGGCGAGCTTAATCGCAATATCAACGCCAAGGTTTTGGCGCAGACGCTGGTCGTGTCGTTAATTGGACTTACGGTTTTGATGAAAGCTCGCCCAGATCGTTCTTTTGTTGACAATAGCATGAATATGATATTGAGTTTGCTAGATTCATAACCGATATGGAAAGAGGTGCTAGAAGGATAGGGAAGAAGCACCTTTGCCCAGCTTTCAGAACCACGGATTTCGTGGGGCTGGAGGCTTTTTTTTATGAGGCTGGCTGGCGTTCGGACGCAATATTTATTTTTTTATTCAAAATATCCAAATATAAGGGTTTTCATGTTAGTATATATGACAAGGAACTTATAGTTTATACAACATGACGAAGATGACGCTATAAAGGGAGTGTAGCTATGTATTTGCTGGAGAGAGAGAAGGAAAAGCTGTTTATCGTTTTGGCGGCTGATTTGGCACGGAGAAGGCAGGCTCGCGGCCTGCGTCTTAATTATCCCGAAGCTGTTGCCATTATTACTTATGAAATTATGGAAGGCGCAAGGGATGGGAAGACGGTAGCTGAGCTCATGAGTTACGGCCGTACCATTCTTGCTGAAGATGAAGTCATGGAGGGCATCTCGTCGATGATTCATGAGGTACAGGTTGAGGCTACCTTTCCGGATGGAACGAAGCTGGTAACGATTCATGATCCAATCGTTCCGCGAAGGAAGGAGAGTCAAGCATGATTCCCGGTGAGGTGGTTCCAAAGCAGGATATGGTATGGCAAAATACAGGTCGCATCGTAAGAGACCTATTAGTTATGAACCGCGGGGATCGTCCGATTCAGGTCGGGTCGCATTTTCCTTTTGCACAGGTGAATCCGAAGCTGGATTTTGACCGCTCGGCAGCAGAAGGCTTTCGCCTCAATATTCCATCAGGCACGGCTGTGCGCTTCGAGCCAGGCGAGGAGAAGCTGGTACAGCTCGTAGCTTATGGCGGGGGGGCTGCGCCGCTCAGCACGGAAGGAGAGGATAAACAGGTAGGCTTGCCAATCTCTAGAGAAGCCTATATCAGCATGTTTGGGCCGACGATAGGCGACCGGGTTAGGCTTGCTGATACAGAGCTGTTTATAGAGATTGAACGCGATTATGCCCATTATGGCGATGAATGCAAGTTCGGCGGAGGCAAGGTGCTGCGCGACGGGATGGGACAGTCCGCATTTCGTACACGGGATGAGAATGTGCTCGATACGGTCATTACCAATGCCGTTATTATTGATTACACCGGTATTGTAAAGGGCGATATTGGCATCAAAAATGGGAAAATCGTTGCCATTGGCAAGGCGGGCAATCCGGACAAGATGGACGGCGTTCATCCTGAGCTCATCGTTGGCGCTGCTACAGAGGTTATTGCGGGGGAAGGGAAGCTCATCACTGCAGGCGGCATTGATACGCATATTCATTTTATTTGCCCTCAGCAAATAGAGACGGCGCTGTCTTCAGGGGTGACGACGATGATTGGTGGAGGAACGGGGCCGGCCGAGGGGACGAAAGCAACGACCTGTACGCCGGGCAGCTGGCATATCCACCGCATGCTGGAGGCGGCTGAGGAATACCCGATGAATATTGGTTTTCTCGGCAAAGGCAACTCATCCGGTCTGGATACGCTGCGCGAGCAAGTAGCTGCGGGGGCGATTGGCCTTAAAATTCATGAGGATTGGGGCTCAACGCCAGCTGTTATCGACGCGGCTCTCACAGTCGCGGATGAGATGGACATTCAGGTAGCGATTCATACCGATACGCTGAATGAAGCGGGTTTTGTGGAAGAGACGATTAAAGCCATTAACGGACGGACGATTCATACGTACCATACCGAAGGGGCGGGCGGCGGCCATGCGCCGGATATTATTACTCTCGCAGGCCATCCGAACGTCATTCCGTCTTCGACGAACCCTACAAAGCCTTTTACGATTAATACGATAGAAGAGCACTTGGATATGCTGATGGTTTGCCATCACCTCGATCGCAACATTCCCGAGGATGTCGCTTTTGCTGACTCTCGCATACGCCCTGAAACGATTGCCGCTGAAGATATTTTGCATGATTTAGGAGCACTTAGTATTATTAGCTCCGATTCTCAGGCGATGGGCCGAGTGGGGGAGGTCATTTCCCGTACGTGGCAGACAGCCGATAAAATGAAGCGCCAGCGCGGTCCATTGGCTGGAGATGGCGGGGCTGGCACGGATGTCGAGGCTGTTGCGGATGGCAAAGCCGGAGAGGTGAGTGCTAACGACAACAGCAGGGTAAAGCGTTTTGTAGCTAAATATACGATAAATCCTGCCGTTGCCCATGGCATTTCGAAATATGTAGGCTCGGTCGAGGCGGGGAAATGGGCGGATCTCGTCTTGTGGAAGCCGGAATTTTTCGGGACGAAGCCGGAAATGGTGCTGAAGGGCGGCATGCCTGCCTTCGCGATCATGGGCGATCCTAATGCCTCGATTCCAACACCGGAGCCAAAAATCGGTCGACTCATGTTCGGAGCGCATGGGAAGGCCAAATACAGCAGCTGTATTACCTTCGTATCGAAGGCTGCTGCCGATGCTGGCATTAAGCAGCAGTTGGGCCTTGCAAAGCAGGTACTGCCTGTATCGGGCTGCCGAAACATCGGCAAGCGTGACATGCTGTTGAATGATTTAACGCCGGAAATTACCGTTAATCCAGATACGTATGAGGTACTCGTAGATGGCGAGCAGGCGATATGCGAGCCGCTAAGCGAGCTGCCGATGGCACAGCGGTATTACTTATTTTAGCAGCTCGCTTGGAGGGAGAAGCCGAGTATGATGTCTTTTTTGCAGGTGGCGCAGCTGGTGGACTCGGCCTTTCCAACAGGGGCCTTTTCCCATTCGTTCGGCTTGGAAACGTATGTGCAGGAGGAGCGGATTCGCACCATTCCCGATTTTTTGGCGTGGATGGATAGCTACATTTGTGGTACGGTTGCCCCCATTGAAGGAACTGGCGTGTATTGGAGCGCGATATGGGTGCCTGCTTACTTGCAGCAGCCTGAGCAGCAGGAGCAGGAAACGATTAAAGCGAAGCTGCTGGATTTATCGCGCAGGATGACGGGGACACGCCTGGCGCGGGAGTCAAGAGAAGGGGCAAGTAAAATCGGCAAACGGTATTTGCATACCGTGCAGGCGGTATACCCCGAATCGCTGCTGGGCGATTATGCGGCTTGGATTAAGCATGAGCGCGGGGATGCAAACGCGGCGATCGTTCATGGCTGGATTTGCGCATATTTGCAGCTGACGCCTCATATGGCGGTGCTCAGCTTTTTATATCAGACGGTTAACAGCATGCTGCAAAATTTAATTCGGATGTGGAGCTTGGGCCAGACAGATGGTCAAAAAATGATGGCTGCCTTGTTCCCGCTTCTGGAGCGCGAGGCGGCGGCGATAACGACAGAGCCGCTTTTGCCAAGTCGGATGTATACTGCAAACGTCATGCAGGAAATTGCGGCTATGCGCCATGAGAGCTTGTATTCCCGTTTATTTATGTCCTAATGGTGGAGAAGGTTAGCCCCGCGTTGCCAATAAAAAAGATGAAGGAGAGATGATTGTATGTGTGGAGGAGCAACTCATAGCCATGCCCATGACAGCTGGAACAGTACGCCGTTTCAAGGAGGAAGAGCGCTTCGAATCGGAGTTGGCGGTCCTGTAGGCTCGGGGAAAACAGCGCTGCTGGAGAAAATCAGTGAAATCATGTATCCAGACTACAGCATTGGTATTATTACCAACGATATTTATACGAAAGAGGACGCAGTTATTTTGACCAAAACAGGTGTTTTGCCGCAGGAGCGCATCATTGGCGTGGAAACAGGAGGCTGCCCGCATACTGCTGTGCGCGAGGATGTATCGATGAATATGGAAGCGGTCGAGGATCTGGAGGAGCGTTTTGCCGACCTGGATCTGCTGTTCATTGAAAGCGGCGGCGATAATTTGGCGGCAGCATTCAGCCCAGAGCTGGTCGATATGTTTATCTACATCATTGATGTTGCCCAAGGCGAGAAAATTCCGCGCAAAGGCGGGCCGGGCATTACCCGCTCCGATCTGCTCGTCATTAATAAAATTGACCTCGCCCCCTATGTTGGCGCCAGCCTAGAGGTGATGAGCGAGGATTCCAAGCGGATGCGCGGTGATCGTCCATTTGTAATGACCAATCTCAAAAGTGAAGAAAGTGCCGCTAAAGTCGTGGAATGGATTATCGCAGCTTGCCCAGCCCTAAAGCATAGTCATACTCATCACCACCATCACGAGCATCATCACGACCATGCATAGCCGATGGCAGGGTGAGATTGATTATATTAATGAGAAAAATGTTTTGAGCTATTCGGCTCATCAAGCACCGCTGAAAATAACCCGCCCGTTCAAAGGGCCGTCCGGCGAGATGATTATTTATTTAATGGAATCGTCTCCCGGCCTGTTCGGCGGAGATGTTCAGGAGCTGGAATGCACAGTAGGGGAAAATGCTCATCTTCTGCTTACGACACAGTCGTCATGCAAGCTGCATCCGGGAATGGGCGGGACAACGAGTGGACAGAGCAATCTTATTCGAGTCGGGAAAGATGCTGTGCTGGAGTATTTTCCCGGTCCGCTCGTTCCTTATAAGGATGTTCGCTATAGAGGAATTACGTCGGTACATATGGAGCAGGGGGCGCAGCTGTTTATGAGCGATATGCTGACGCCTGGCCGCGCAGGTTTTGGGGAGATGTTTGAATACGAAATGCTGCATAGCGAGCTGTCGATCTATTGGGGGGATCGGCTGGTCGTGTGGGACCCGCTGCGTCTGGAGCCTTTGAGATTTTCGCCTGAATCCGTACTCGGGGGATATTCTCATTTCGGAAGCTTCTGGTGCTTATCCGAGGCTGTCGGGGCAGAGCATGTGGATGCGGTGCGGCGGGTGCTTGATCGTTATCTAAACGTGAAGACGTCAAGTGGAGGAGGAGCAGGGCAGAGGGTTTACGGCGGAGTGTCGCTTTTGGAGGCGAACGGGCTAGTCGTGCGCTGTCTTGGATATAGCGGGGCAGAGCTTGAGGCGCTGTTCCATGTCATTTGGAGCGAGCTGCGACCACTGCTGTTGGGTAAGGATGCTTTTAAGCTGCGGAAGTAGTTGTTATAGGCATTAAAAACAGGGGGTTATGGGAGATGGACGCGGGTATACTCTCTGTGCTGGCCATCGGGTTTCTGCTCGGCATCAAGCATGCGCTTGAGCCGGATCATGTTATTGCGGTATCCACGATTGCGATTAAAAGCAAGCATATCGGAAAATCCGCTTTTTCCGGCGTATTTTGGGGGATCGGACATTCGCTAACGCTGTTTATTGTCGGGTTTATCCTCATGGCCATGAGAAGTGAAATGACGGAAAAATGGGCGATGTCCTTAGAGTTTCTGGTTGGAGTGATGATCGTAGTACTGGGAGTCAATACGATTATTTCGCTTAGAAGCATGCGCGCGAATGTGGATGCGGGTGCGGGTGCTAAGGAAAGCCAGTATTTTCATGGCTCCTATCGTAAATCGCTGCTGATTGGCTTCATTCATGGCCTCGCTGGCAGTGGAGCCATGGTCGTCCTGACGATGAGCACTGTGAACAGTATTAGCGAAGGTTTGATCTATATCGCTGTATTTGGTGTTGGTACGGTAATCGGCATGCTGTGCTTTACCACCTTCATCAGCATTCCGTTTATTCTCTCTTCCAGCCGCTTTAAGCTCAATCGCGTCCTAATTGGGGCAACCGGCATCGTTAGTGCTATATTTGGGTTGTATTATATGTATAATCTAGGTGTGAATGAAGGCTTGTTCGGATTATGGGTTTAGCTTATTTAGAAGCCTTAGTGTAAGTGGGATTTGACAAAAAACACAAAAAAGCTCAAGACCACGAGGTCTTGAGCT
>NZ_JBPULM010000007.1:0-795 GCF_055814915.1 Paenibacillus sp. R-74696 | reverse complement strand
CAATCCCCATGCCGTTTGCAGCAGCGTGTTCATCGTTACGCCATGCGCTTTGGCCGCCGCCGCGATTCGCTCGCTTTGCTCCCGTGGCACGACTCCGCTCACACGCCTCGCTTCATAGCCTGACGTCTGGCGCTGGCGTTTCGGGAACACCGCCTGTGCTTCGCAGCCCGCTAGTCGTTCCTTCCAGTAGTGCCGCGCCGACGCCTCATCCTGCTCCGACAACCAGCGAATATAGTCGCTGTACGCCTGACCTTTTGGCTGCTCCTGCTGCTCCTCTTCGCTACCCGACATACTGTAGGCGCTGTAGGTGTGCAGCACTTCCTCCATCACTAGCGGCAAACACCAGCCGTCCATCACAATATGATGGAAGCTCCAGACCAGCTCGTGCGTATGCTCCCCTGTGCGGAACAACGCCACCCGCATCAGGCTCTCCGCTTCCACATCAAAGCCTTGCTGCCGGTCTGCCGTCCGCCACTGCGCCACGCCAGCTTCCTGCTCCGTGGCGGGTTTCAGCGACAGATCGGCATACGCGAGCTGAAGCGGCCGGTCGCGGTACACGACTTGCAGCGGCTCTTTTCTCCACCCGCTGTCGATGCTCGTCCGCAGCACCGCATGCCGCTGAACGATCGTTTGCCAGCTTCGTTCAAACGCTGCTACATCCAACTCCCCTTGCAGCGTCAGCTGCATCTGGTTCACATAAGCGCCCGCTTGCGGCTCCAGACGGCTGTGGAACAACATGCCCTGCTGCATCGGCGTCAGCGCGTACACCTCCTCCATCTCCCCGATGGCGGCGCT
>NZ_JBPULM010000006.1:0-804 GCF_055814915.1 Paenibacillus sp. R-74696 | reverse complement strand
CAATCCCCATGCCGTTTGCAACAGCGTGTTCATCGTTACGCCATGTGCTTTGGCCGCCGCCGCGATTCGCTCGCTTTGCTCCCGTGGCACGACTCCGCTCACACGCCTCGCTTCATAGCCTGACGTCTGGCGTTGGCGTTTCGGGAACACCGCCTGTGCTTCACAGCCCGCCAGTCGTTCCTTCCAGTAGTGCCGCGCCGACGCCTCATCCTGCTCCGACAGCCAGCGAATATAGTCGCTGTACGCCTGACCTTTTGGCTGCTCCTGCTGCTCCTCTTCGCTACCCGAGATGCTGTAAGCACTGTAGGCGCTGTAGGTGCGCAGCACTTCCTCCATCACCAGCGGCAGGCACCAGCCGTCCATCACAATATGATGGAAGCTCCAGACCAGCTCGTGCGTATGCTTTCCTGTGCGGAACAACGCCACCCGCATCAAGCTCTCCGCTTCCACATCAAAGCCTTGCTGCCGGTCTGCCGTCCGCCACTGCGCCACGCCAGCTTCCTGCTCCGTGGCGGGTTTCAGCGACAGATCGGCATACGCAAGCTGAAGCGGCCGGTCGCGGTACACGACTTGCAGCGGCTCTTTTCTCCACCCGCTGTCGATGCTCGTCCGCAGCACCGCATGCCGCTGAACGATCGTTTGCCAGCTTCGTTCAAACGCTGCTACATCCAACTCCCCTTGCAGCGTCAGCTGCATCTGGTTCACATAAGCGCCCGCTTGCGGCTCCAGACGGCTGTGGAACAACATGCCCTGCTGCATCGGCGTCAGCGCGTACACCTCCTCCATCTCCCCGATGACTGCGCT
>NZ_JBPULM010000005.1:0-87657 GCF_055814915.1 Paenibacillus sp. R-74696 | reverse complement strand
CGTCCTAGTCGAATAACCGTATATGAGCGCAGTCTTTGAAAGATTTGCTGAAACTGCTATACTCAGGGCAGGTATGCAAGACTGATCTATCCAAGTTAATAAAGCGATTACGGAAGGAGTTTTTGTCACAGGATGAAGCAGCAGGAAGAGTACAAGGCATGGAGTCACATACATATTGAGCTGGCTGACATCCGCCTGCATACTCTAGGTGTGGGAGAGTCCAGAAGCAGCTACCGTTTGCCTGCAAGTGCCTTTTTATTTCTGTATAAGGGCAAAGCGACGATACGGATGGATGGACTTATTCATCCTGTTGAGCATTTTCATTGTCTGCATGGCAGCAAGGGAATGCGGCTGGATATTGAAGCAGCGGAATATTTGGAATATTATATGGTGCTATATCGTGGCGAATTTCCGCTGCGCCGAAGGCAATTTCTGGACAAGGGAGGAATTCCGCCGTTTCAGCAAATATTTGCTTTTGCTCCCGCTCAGCCTATAGGGCTCTATCAGATGCTGCAGCGGATGGAGGCCGCATGGAATCGATCGACGGAGAAAGATAAATTTTTAGCGAAAACACTCTTCTTTCCATTTATTCTGGAAATGCTTCAGCAAAAGCAGCAGCTAGGAATGAACCTCCTTCCGACAGAAGTTGTGAAGCAAGTAGCTCAGTATATGAATGAGCATGTGGATGAGCCATTGACGCTGGAGCTGCTAGGGAAGAGGTTTGGCTACAACCCCCAATATTTGGCCCGTAGATTCAAGGAATTAACGATGCACAGCCCAATTGATTATTTAATAGGGCTTCGTATTGAAAAAGCGTGTCATATGCTGCAAAACACAGATGCTTCGATTGGTGATATTGCCCAGAGTGTAGGCTATGGGGATGTGTTTTATTTTAACCGTATTTTCAAAAAAAACGTTGGCCTTTCTCCCAGCCTTTTCAGAAAAAAGCTATCGGATAAAGATGGTGTTCGTTATTATCCATATAAAAAGTGGGGATTGTCCATGTCAGAGTCTACCTCTCCATGTTATAGTGATAATGATAATTGTTATCAATATAAAGAAAAGGGAGAGTCTTACATGTACCGAACATCCAGAAAAAATATGATGGCAGCACTTCTTATCTGTATGGCTTTATTGATTACAGCCTGCGGAGGGGGGAATGTGAATCTACAGTCCCCATCGGAAACAGTAACTGCTGGCTCTAATTCTTCAGCACTAACTCAGAAAGCGACGCCGGTAACAGATACTAAAATTGTGAATACCGCTTTCGGCGAGGTGGAAGTTTCCAAAAAGCCGGAACGCATTGTGGCGATTCAATATTTGAGTAGTCTTCTAGCCGTAAAGGCTAATCCCATCGCCTCTACGACGCGTATCATGGACAACCCGTATTTTAACGGTTTAACGGACAATATTGAGATTGTTGGTTCTTCCGGCAGCGATGTTTCCTTTGAAAAGCTGATAGAGCTTAACCCTGATCTGATTGTCGTCATGACATCGGATGAGGAAGAATATAAAAAGTACAGTAAAATTGCACCAACGATTGCTATTCCCTATGGGAACTTCACATCCATTGAGGAGGAAGTGAACTTCTTTGGAGATCTGCTTGGACGGGACGAGGAGGCATCTTCATGGATAGCCGATTATAATGCGCGTATCGCTGCTGCTAGTGCCAAGGTCCAAGCAGTGATACCTGCCGATGCAACCTTTAGTATCATGCAGGAGACAGACAAAACATTAAGTATATATGGCAGTGAGTTTGGCCGTGGCGGAAAAGTTATTTATGAGAATCTAGGACGGATATCGCCTCCATCCTATGATGAAGCAGTTAAGGAAGCTAAATACAAGGATATCTCCATGGAAGTATTGGAGCAATATGCTGGAGATTATATTATCCTGACTACCGAGAAATCAGTGGAGGAGCTTCGCGAGGATCCAATCTGGGGAGGGCTGGAAGCAGTCAAAAATGGCAGACTTTATGCCTGGCCTAACATCCGCTCTTATTTTATTGACCCGCTGTCGGTGCTGATGCAGACAGAAGAATTGGCTGATTGGCTGACGGATGTACCTCAGAACAAATGATCAAGAATAGGGTATTAAAGCTTCTGCAAGTAGTATTGGCAGGAGAGTATTAAAAACTTCTACGTTCTTTAGGGGAATTAACGAATGTATAATAATGCAATTAAATAATGAAGAGGAGAAATTATAATGAGGATTATTGCTGCAACTGATTCACACTACGAATATATTAGAAAACATGATCACCATATATTAGAAAACTTAATCTTACCGAAAATTAGGGGAAATGAGATATATATTCTACATAATGAAGAAAATAGTATCGTTGGGTGGATGCGGCACAGCTATTTTTGGGATAACACACCTTTTATGAATATGATTTGGATCGATGATACATATCGAAGTAAAGGATTAGGGAAGAAAGCAGTTTTTTTTTGGGAAGATGAAATGAAGAAGCTCGGTTTTAACTTGGTTATGACCTCCACTTTAGCTAATGAAGGGGCTCAGCATTTTTATAGAAAATTAGGTTATCGAGATTCAGGATGCTTAATACTTGAAGATGAGCCTTTGGAAATCATCCTTACTAAGAGCCTGAAGTTATAGCAGTAAAGCTCGACTACGCCAACGAGGAACTTAATATTTTCTATATGAGGACAGGTTTTTTGCGGATTGTTACCGAGAAAAGCCTGTTTTTTTGTTTATTTTAGTTGTTGCAACTAGGGCGTGTCTGAGAACTCTGAGGACAGCAAATTTTGCCGAATTTTCGTTCCATGCAAGGCGCGCTTGTGAAGGCGTACCGGGGGTACGTCAAGCAAACGGAACGAAGCAGGGGGCGAAAAGGCGGTGAAAGGTGCCTCTGAACGGGTTTTCAGACACGCCCTAACATCGCTCTACCTAAAATCCGGTGCAGCAGATTAAACTTTAGAAATGAGCAGGGAGTTGGATTGACGACGGCCCTAAAATAAATTTGCAATGAAGGCTTCCTCTGCGAGGTGCAGCTCTAATTTATAGATTAGTTCCTGATGCCTAAAAATAAATAAGGATATAGTCTTAAAGTCATGTTATAACTGGTTATTATTTCTAGAAATATGATTCTTATAGATCATTTTTGTTATTTTTCTAATGTATTCCAGATATATTTCCGAATATTTTTTTAACCAGTGTTCAGAAATCCACATTAGAGAATAGGTAATCCACTTAGGGAGGAACTATCATTGTTAGTTAAAGATTATGAACAATTAATCGGCAAAATACTAACGAAAAGCATCCGCGACACAAAGGGAACGCTTTTAATCAGAAAGGGAACTATTCTTCTAAAAAGTCACACCGAGAGACTTGCTAAATTTAGGATCAAAATTGGGGAAGTCACAACTATCGATGCGAATGCTTCTGAGCTGAATCAGGAGGTTACTGAGCATACACCTAAACAAAAGCCATCCATCCGAGAATCATATGAAAGGGCTAAGCAGCATTTTAACGATATGGATCAGTACGTTCGCCAAAACGGCATTGTTCCTGTCGATGAGCTTGAACGAGAAGTTCTTCCCTTTATAAAGGAAATAGCGAAGCGATATAATTTATTTCAGTTATTTTCCGAGCTTAAGGAACAGGACGATTACCGGTACAGGCAATGTATAGGAACGGCTGTTATTGCGACATCTTTAGGTAAGCGGCTTGGACTGAAAGAAAACGAATTGGATTTGCTAACGACTGCGGCGAGTCTTTACGATATTGGACTGGTCAAGCTGCCAACTGCAATCGTTTCCAAACAGTCAAGGCTAGACCCTCATGAATACGCGATTATAAAGCAGCATACGATTCTCGGACACGAGCTATTACTCCAATCGGGCGTTGAGCCTCGGGTTGCTCTGGTCGCTCTTCAGCATCATGAACGAGAGGACGGCAGCGGTTATCCAAGTGGTCTGAAGGGGGATGAACTGGATCATTTTAGCAAAATTGTAGGTTTGACAGATTTTTATATGGCTATCATCTCAGAAAGACCTTATCGGGCTGCGCTGCAATTTTTTGAAGCCATCGAAGAAATTCATCAACAAATTATTTTAAATCGCTTTGATTCGGTCATTGGGCTGACGTTTCTGGATATGCTTCTCTCCACCCAAATCGGTTGTGAGGTTGTTTTATCAGACAATAGAAGAGGAACGATTCTACTAAACAACTATAACTACCCGACTCGACCATTTATAGCGCTTGAAAATAATCAGTTTATTGATCTTAGTAAGTTTGATGATATTAAAATAATTGAAATTGTCGGATAAGAGGACTGGCATATAACTTAAGCATTACGCAAGGGGGCCATGAAGGCCCCTTATTTTTGTTAATAGCCGACTATTCCAATCCTCGAAACTAATGCAAAATGGATGGTCTGTATGTGTTAAAATAGATAGTATTTGAGCTCAATGAATGGTGATGGAACGCCACATAAAAGGAGAACTGAATATGAGTCAAGACGAGTTTTTTATGAGAGAAGCAATCAAGCTTTCTAAGCTTGCGGTTGAGCATGGAAACGAGCCTTTTGGAGCCATACTCGTTAAAGACGGAGAAATTGTATTTACAAATGAAAATCAAATTTATTCGGCAACCGACCCAACCTTCCATGCAGAGGCAGGGCTGCTGCGGCGATTTTGCGAAGAAACCCACATTACGGATTTACATGAATACACATTATATTCGAGCTGTGAGCCTTGTTATATGTGCAGCGGTGCGATGGTTTGGACAAATGTGGGGCGACTGGTATATAGCGCCAGCAACATGGAATTGTGCAGTATATTGGGCGAGCAAGGAAGCCCTTGCTCTCAAATCGTATTTGAAAATTCTCACCATAAGCCTGATCTCACAGCTGGGATATTACGGGAGGAAAGTCTTAGTGTATTGGCTGCCTATTTTTCGCACAACACAAAGGGCTGAAAAATTCCAGTAAGCAGCGATTGGGAAATTTAGAATATTAGGGAGCAAGCTGCTGAGGCATCTGCTCCCTATTTGTTGAAGAGTACAACGCTACCATCGCATCCGAAAGTAACATTGCTCCCCCAAGGAGGCCTAATCTTGCAAACGATCATGATTGTCGAAGACGAGCCGGCTATTTCCCGCGTTTTGGCGGCGTATATACGAAAGGCAGGCTTTGCGAGCATTATTTTTGACAGAGGGAAAGAGGCGGTGGAGCAGCTGGCTGTGCTTCAGCCCGCGCTTATTTTGCTCGATGTCATGCTTCCGGAAATGGACGGCTGGGAGGTGCTTCGTAAGGTGCGGAGGAGCAGCGTCTGTCCGGTCATTATGCTTACAGCTAAAGGGGAGATTGCTGACCGTCTGGCAGGTCTGAACAGTGGAGCGGATGATTATATCACCAAGCCGTTCGAGCCGCAGGAGGTAGTAGCACGCATTCAAGCTGTGTTGCGGAGAGGCACGCATGCTTTAATTGCGGAAAATCAAATCCAGTACGGCAGCCTGAAAATCAATCTAAACGACAGAAGCGTCTACTTATACGATGTATGTCTATCGATAACGCCGAAGGACTATGCGCTGCTGCTTTTTTTGACGGAGCATCCTAATCAAATTTTTCATCGGGAGCAAATCATCGAGCAGGTATGGGGCACGGGCTACGACGGGAGCGACCGGGCAGTGGATCATGCCATTAAACGCTTGCGTCAGGCGCTGCTGCATTTGCCTCCGGATGAAGGAGAAATCCGCACCTTGCGGAGAACGGGGTACCAGTTTTATACCAAACGAGAAGAGTAAGCGAGGGCTGCTGCTTTGCACGTCCAGTCATAAAATGTCGGGTTAAGCCAAGCAAATGTAATGTCTATATTTTTTTGCCATTTCCCTGACACATTCTGCCATTATTCTGTAAGGGTTAGATTCTCTGAGTGATCTACTCCAAGATGTAGCTAATGATAAGAAGTCAAAGAGCTGCGAGCATCCACGATTGCAAACGTTGAATAGATGACGAAGAGGATTCTTTATCAAATAGAGCGGAAGGTGGATGAAGGATTATGGCGGATGTAATTGAATATCAGGTAATTGTTTCTAAGGCGAGGACATCGGATAATAAGCTGCTTGTTATTACAGCGGCTGAGAGTGGGGAAGGCATAACGATTTTGCCACAGGTGTACGGAAATGAACATCAATTGTGGGAAAAAAGAAAGGTGCGCGCTGGAGATGACAATGCCTATGCGCTCGTTAACAAAGCAACGGGCAAGTGCATTGGAAGAAAGGACTCCACGCAGGGCTCAAAGATTTATCAGGCGCTCGTTACAGAAGCGGACGTCAATGGTCTCATGGTATGGCGTGACGACAATGTTGCCGGAACGCACAATGCGATTAACAGCTATGTGGATTGGGAGCAGAAGCTTAATATTCCTGGCAACGGCCCATTTAAAAGCGGCGACTCGCTTGTGACGTGGGAATGGTGCCACGGTCAGATCAATGAATTATGGGTTTTCGTACCCGATCGCAAGAAGATTACGATCAAGAAAATGGAATTTCAAATGGACAGCAAAATTGTGATCAATAGTGTACCAATCGTAGCAGCCAAACAGCTTGTGACCAATCATTCGAATATCCAGCAAACGCAGCAAGTTACATTGAAGTTTTCCAAAAGCCAAACGTACAATTTCAAATGGGAGAGAGGGCTGAAGGTATCGGAAACGCTTGAGTTTAAAGCGGGGCTGCCGCTTGTAGGCGATACAGGTGTGAAAATCTCGGTAGAGGGCTCGCGCAGCTATTCGGAATCCAAGACACAAGACGAGTCCCAGGAGGTTTCGCTGCAGGTTCCAGTCGTTTTGCCAGCAAATACAACGATCGAGGTTTCCGCTATTTTATTGCAGGGCGTTATCGATGTGCCCTATACGGTGACGTTTGAAGTGGAGTACCCGAATGGGAAAACAACCGAAACGGCTTCAGGGAAATATACCGGCGTGAACACATTTACTGTTAATACCGAGTATAAAACGATCGTATAGCTTATGTATGCCATGTCATCATAAAATAAAGCTGAACGATAGCAGGCAGAAGGAGGCGATAGCTTCTTTTTGCCTGCTATCGTTTTTTTGCTCCGTAAGGAAATGGGTAGTCCTACATATAAATTAAGTTAAACTAACATTAAAAAGGAAATAGAGGTGAAGGTTTGTGATTTTGAATTATCGCAAAACTCTTCATATTCACAAGGATTTGCAGGAAATTAAAGAAATTAATGAAGAAATTGAACAGCAATTGGAGAAGCAGCTTGAAAAACAGGAGGAGAAGAAAGGTGATACGCCAGGCAATAAGGAGAAGTAATTTATTCGTTGATCGTCTTATGTTATATTAAACTCCTATTCAATATATAGAACTATAACTCGAAAAATTCCTACTAACGAGGTGCACAATGGAAGGTTTAAAAATAATAAATTCGTCCGTTAACGACGACATATATGCTTTTCAAGCGGGTTCCGAGGATGAGGAGGCGGTACGTGGGCTGATTATGGAAACAGCTCGCTGGCTTAGCAGCATGGGCTCAACGCAGTGGGGCGGCCTGCTTCAAGGAGAGGATAGCCACAATCTTGCAGGGGCGATAGCGCGTGGCGAGGTTTTTGCATTTCGCAAAGCAGGGGGAGAGGAGCTGGCGGGGGCTGTTATTTTGCAGCAGCAGCCTAGCGATTGGGATCGGAAGCTTTGGGGCGAAGCGGAAGCAGGCAAGGGAAGCGCGATCTTTTTGCACCGGCTAGTCGTTAATCGCCAGTTTTCCGGCAAAGACCGGATTAAGCTGGATTGTATCGCAAACAATGAAAAGCTTAACCGCTTCTACAAGCAATGTGGTTATACGTATAAAGGCGAAGCGAGTGGCTGGAGCATTTATGAAAAGCTGCTTCCAGATGTAAGAATCCATTAAATAACGGCTGTTTATGAATAGGTCAAAAGTAATTCTAATGCAGGCAGGCTAACGAGAAGGGATTTAGCAAATTCTGTCGAATATTTGTGAAATTATGCTAACTAAACGAAAAATAGTTCTCGTCACTGGCCTGTTCCTCTGTCTGCTCATATCGATCCGTTTAATTTGGATTTATATGACCCTCCCTCCTGATCATCCTGCTATCGTGCAAGGGCAATTGGATTTGCGCGGGTATAATCTGGCAGACTCGGAGGCCATCAGGCTGGATGGCGAATGGGAATTTTATGCTCATCAATTACGAATGCGCGGCCCAGAAAATGCGGAAGCAGCCAAAGGGCAGGCGTTCATTCAGGTGCCTGGAAACTGGAATACGGTGTTATCCCCGCAGGCGGATTCAGCGTATGGTTACGGAACGTATCGTCTGCGTATATTCATCGATTCAGTTAAAAGTCAAACGTACGGCATCCGCTTGAAGAACATTCCGTCGGCTTCCGCCGTGTATGTGGATGGAGAGCTTGTGGCTCAAGCAGGACAGCCAGCACCAGAGGAGGAAAGCTACATAGCACGTAACGTGCCTTATTCAGCGTCCTTCACATCCGACAAGCCAGTGATCGATATTGCTATTCAAGTCGCGAACTATGATTCAGCGAGCTCCGGAGGCATTCTTGGCTTCATTTCATTTGGCACGGAGAAAGCGGTAAGCAAGGAAACGGCAGTTGGCCTCCATTTGCAAATGATGGTCGTTATTATTTTTTTACTGCATACCGTGTATGCTTTTATTTTGTATTTTATTGGCTTGCGGCAGCCGGGGTTGCTGTTTTTCGCCGGCGCTATGATCTTCTCTGCACTTTGGCTCCTAGTATCGGACGATATGCTGCTGATGGTCTGGCTGCCAATGAACGATGATTGGAGCTTAAAGATCCAGTTTCTTTCCTATATGGGTGCTGCAATATTTATGCTGGAATTTACGAAGCGCTTATTAACCGAATACCGGAATGTGCGAATTTTTCGCTGGTATACATCGCTCGGCATGTTGTTTGCGGTATATGTGCTGTTTGCGCCAGCCTCTTATGTATTAGCGGTAGCTGGCTTGCTCGGTATTTATGTTTTTCTTCCCTTCCTCGTCAATCCGATCATCACCTTGCGAACCGCGATGAGAAGCGATAAGGATGCGATTGTGCTGCTGCTCGGTGTGGCTGCGATGACGAACAATATCATTTGGAGCGTTGCGAAGGATGCAATTGGCGTAGAAAGCTCCTACTACCCTGTCGATCTGGTCGTCTCCTTTCTCGGGTTCGTATCGTATTGGTTTAAGCAATACATTCATACCTTCGCCCAGTCGAAGCAGTTTTCCGAGGAGCTGCAGCAGGCGGACAAGCAAAAGGATGATTTTTTGGCGAACACGTCCCATGAGCTGCGAAATCCGCTGCATGGCATGCTGAATATGACGCAAATTGTGCTGGATAGAGACAAGCAGGCGCTCAGTGACCAAAGCGTGAAGCAATTGGAGCTTATTTTAACGGTTGGCCGCCGGATGTCATTTATGTTGAATGATCTGATAGATTTGACCCAACTGAAAGAACAGCGTATTCGGCTGAATCGAGGCAGCCAGCAGGTACAGAGCGTCGCTGCTGGCGTAATCGACATGCTCCATTATATGGTGGAAGGAAAGCCTATTCGGCTGACCAATACGATTCCGCATGCATTTCCCTATGTCCTTGCTGATGAAAATCGCCTCATTCAAATTTTGTTTAATCTGCTGCACAACGCGATTAAATTTACGAGCGAGGGACATATTACGATCCATGCGATCCAGCAGGGCGGAATGGCATACATAAGCATAGCTGATACAGGCATGGGGATGGATGAGGAGGCGCAGCGCACAATTTTTGAACCGTATGAGCAGGGAGATTCGGGCATGACCGCTGCACCTGGCGGCGGAATTGGGCTTGGACTTAGCATTTGCAAGCATTTGGTCGAGCTGCATGGCGGAACGCTTGAGGTCCGTTCGCAGCCGGGGCAAGGCTCGGTGTTTACTTTTACGCTGCCGCTGGCAGAAATGGGTGCCGCTTCAGAAGCGAGTAACGAACATGACCATGATCATAAGCTTCTGCCGTCCGTTCCGTCTGCGGAAATGCTCGTTGCCGCGGCCAATGTCACAAGCACAGCCTATCTAGGGGAGCAATCACTAGAGCACACTGGCGATAGGCATCTACCTCTACCATCCCAAGCGAAAGATCGTCCAGCTATATTAGTGGTAGATGATGACACGGTTAATTTGCAGGTGCTCGAAAATATGCTTGGCGTGCGAGATTTTGACATTGTGTCGCTCACAAGCGGCAAGGAAGCACTAGCTCTGCTGGATTCGAGAAAGTGGGATTTGGTTATTACCGATATTATGATGCCTCATATGTCGGGATATGAGCTCACGCGTCTCATTCGCGAGCGTTATGCCCTCTCGGAGCTGCCGATTCTTCAGCTAACCGCACGCAATCGGGCGGAGGATATTGCCGCAGGCTTCCTGTCGGGAGCGAATGATTATGTGACGAAGCCGTCCAATGCGCTAGAGCTGAAATCACGCGTGCTCGCTTTGATCCATGTGAATCGATCGATGAATGAACGGCTTCGTATGGAAGCGGCCTGGCTGCAGGCGCAAATCCAGCCCCATTTTTTACTGAATTCGTTGAATGCGATTGCGGCTCTAAGTGTCATTGATTTGGACAAAATGCATGTGCTGCTCTTGGAGTTCAGCAACTACTTGCGGTCGAGCTTTGATTTTAGAAATTCAGAGCAGCTCATTCCTCTGGAGCGGGAGCTGGATTTTGTCCGTTCCTATTTATATATTGAGCAGCAGCGCTTCGGTAATAAATTGCAGCTTCATTGGCAGGTGGAGGCCAGTCTAAAAAACATGCTCCCGCCGCTGTCAATCCAGCCGTTAGTGGAAAATGCGGTGAGGCATGGCGTGATGAAGCGTGCTGCGGGCGGAAGCATTTCAGTGCAAGTGTCCGAACGCGATGATCAGGTGGAGGTTGCGATTATAGACGACGGTGTCGGCATGGATGCGGCGGTATTGGATAAGCTATTGGATAGAAGTGCCAGCGAGCGACAAGGCATTGGGCTGCTAAACGTGGATCGGCGATTGAAGCAAATGTATGGACAAGGCTTGTTTATTCAAAGTGTATCAGGCCAAGGCACAACGGTGTCTTTTACGGTGAGGAAGTAAGCAGGAGGGTTACAGCGGAATGGAATGGAGAGGAGAGGTTTGCCATTGTCTTTATCCACTGAGTATTTGCACTATGAGCCGTTTATAAAAACGCTGCCGCTTAAGTCCCGATATGAGCCTGCTGATTTGCTTGTTCCGGATTTGCTGATCGACCGTGAGGGGGAGGTTGAAATGTTTTACGCCCCTCATAATGAATATCGGAATGGATCGGCGAGCCTTTTAATTGTCGGCATTACGCCCGGCTGGACCCAGATGGAACTGGCCTACCGAACGGCAAAGCTCGCATTGGAGCAAAATAAATCGGCCGACGAGGTGTGCAAAGCAGCCAAAATCGCCGCCAGATTTTCCGGTGCGATGCGCCGCAACCTGATGCAAATGCTGGATAGCCTGAAGCTGCCAGAGTATTTTGGGCTTCCAGACAGCGAGGCTCTATTTGCTGAAAATAATCGGCTCTTGCATACGACTTCGCTGCTCAAATATCCGGTATTCGTAGCTGGGAAAAATTACACGGGGCATAAGCCCCCGCTTGCGGGCAATGTTTTTCTGCATGATTATGCGCTGAAATTTATTAAGGCTGAGCTGAAGCTGCTGCATAAGCCGCTCATCATTCCTTTAGGCAAAACGGTGGAAACGATGCTCAAAGAGCTTGCTGAAAGCAAGGAACTGGGGGATATGCTAGAGGAAAAGCGCTGCTTGTGGGGATTTCCCCATCCTTCCGGGGCTAACGGCCACCGCCACAAGCAGTTCGCTGATGAGAGAGAGCAGATGGAGGCGAAGGTCGCCGCATTTGCTGCTGAAAGAGAGGGACTGGCTTAGGTGTATTCAAAGCAAATGACAGCCTTGCGCAGCTCTTTATCGTAAAACAAAAATACATTATCTGCGCCATAGGCCTGAAAATAATAGCCGGTTAATGAGCCGATATAATCAAAGACCTCTCCGTTTGCTTTTTTAGGAACATGAAAGAGATTGGTGTTTTCGAACCTGCGCAGCTCTTCTACGGTTTCATTATATTTTTGCAAATACCCTTGGGCTTCGTCGGACATAAACGCGATATCATCCCATATTCCATTAATCTCGGGGTAGCTTAGTCCCCAACCATCCGCTTGTTTTTTGTTAAAATCCGCTAGCAGTTCCTCGGCCGAGGAGAATTCTTCGCTAAATCGGGAATAGGGGTAAATTTTCTGATTGTTTTGGTAAAATTGCTTTCGGATCTGATAATCCAGATCATTTTGCTCATAGGCAGCCTTCAAGCCCTCGTCGATTTCAGAGTCTGCTGAATGCTGCTGCTGATGCAAGGTGAAGTAATTCCAGTCTGCCTCAAATTTGTATTTTCCATCTATGACATCAAACCCCAACATATCTTCTTTCGTAAAAAGGGTATGGTACCCTTGCGTGCTGTCACCCACACAGCCATCATAAATCTCCTTGGCAGAGACGATATGCACCCATTCATCAAGCTCAGGATCGATGCATTTCAAATGAATGGAGCAAATGGGCAAAAAGTGCTTGCGATGATTTTCAATATCGTCATAGAAAACATCCTCATACGCGGGAAACGGCTTAATAAAGGCTTCAGGAATGTTCATCCGGCAGCATACCTCCAACTTATTCATTAGGTTTTATTTCATTATAAAGTGGAAAGCGGGAACTCCTTTTATATTAAACGAACAGAGCTGAAATCAAAACAGGCTGTTCGAAAGATTCGCAAAAATTTCCTCTTTGCTTGACTTTGAGAATCTAATTAAGATAATATCTAATTAGATATTTATTAAATTAGATGCGAGTTTAATAAGACGCCTCAAATATTCGGTCAGAAGGTGAAAAAATGCAATTAGACAAAGTGGTCGCTTACCATAAAGCGCTTGCCGATCCAACAAGGATCAAAATTTTAATTTTGCTGTCGGAAGGAGAGCTTAACGGTCAGGTTTTAGCCGAAAAGCTAGGCGTCTCCCCGGCTACGATTACCCATCATGCAGCAAAGCTGCGTGAAGCAAGCTTGATTAATGAGCGAAGAGAGAAAAACACGATCTTTTTTACTTTAAATGATTACTTTATCAAAAACAGTGCCACAGCGGCTGCCGAGCTGATTTATAAAAACACAAAAACAAAAGGAGGTACGGATATGTTGGAGGATGACAAAAACAAGCGGCTTCAGCTTTCTGTTGTTAAAAACTTTTTCACGCTAGATAATAAATTGAAGCACATCCCCGCACAGCTCAAAAAAAAGCTAATTGTCTTGGAGCACCTGGTATCAGAGCTAGAGACAGGCCGAAAATACAGCGAAAAAGAAATCAATGCGTTCATTAAAAGCTATCACGAGGATTTCGCCACCATACGCAGAGAATTTATCATGCACCAATTCATGTTCAGGGAAAACGAAATTTACGAACTGAATCCGCCTGAAATGTGGGCGAAATGGGAGAAGCTAGCGTGAGACCGTGCTCCATTTTAAGCTAAGGAAGGTGTAGAAGCTGATTCACTTAACGTTAGTAACAGACCCTCTATCGACAGAGAGTATAAAAATTCAAAAGACGATGATGAATTCACAGCCTGAGTTTAATCTCTTAGTCATTGGTAAGCGTTTTCAAACAGACGAAGATATTAGGGAAGAAAATAAAAAAAATCTCGAACATGGCGAAAAAATGTTTCACTTGATTGAAAATAACGAATGTGTTGGAATGATTACGTATCTCCCGCAAAATCCGAATGATCTTCATCCGTGGATTGGACTGCTTATTATACATAAGGAGCATGAAAGGGCAGGAATTGGAACGCTAGCATTGAAATTATTAGATGACGAATTGGCAGCACAACGTATAGACAAAGTCAGACTTTGTGTTCAGCATGGCAATCATAAAGGAGCTTCATTTTGGAAAAAGAATGGCTTTCATAAAATTAGCGATGGGCTGGATAATCATAATAATCAAATTGATATCTACGAAAAAAAGAAATGAGGAGGCGCATACGATGCAAGAAGAGGATCACTTAAAGGTACAAGCGTTATCGGATATCGCTCATCTTAAGGTTCATGGAAGAACGACAGGCAGACTCTCTCCATTAACGTTATTTTGGACGGGAAGCTCCGTTGAATTAAATGCACAGGGGTCTGAGCTTTGGATAGAAGTAGAGGTGAATTACGACCAGTATGAGCCTTGGATCAGCATCCTGATTAACGGTATGCCGGTGAGTAGACAAATGTTAACGGCGGGCAGGTACTGGGTTTGTATTTTTAGAGGCATGAACAAGGCCGCGATTAAAAATGTTCGCATCGTAAAGGATGTACAGGCGATGAGCGCCGATTCCAGCTGCCTCTTGCAGATTCACGCTGTGAAGGCTGACGGCGAATTTGCCCCGATTGAAGCAAAGCCATATCGCATCGAATTTATAGGCGACAGCATTACCTCTGGAGAAGGGGCCATTGGAGCGAGAGCCGAGACGGACTGGATTCCGATGTGGTTTAGCGCCGTTGACAATTATACGGCAATGACAGCGGAAGCGCTGAATGCAGAGTACCGTGTCCTTTCTCAAAGCGGATGGGGCGTGCTTACAAGCTGGGATAACAATCCGCATGCCAATCTTCCTGATTATTACGAACAGGTTTGCGGCCTTCTTACTGGCGAGAACAATAAAGCTTTAGGCGCGTTTGACAAAAATGATTTTGACTCCTGGCAGCCGGATGTCGTCGTCGTGAATTTGGGATCGAATGATGGCGGCGCTTTTCATTCTCCGGAATGGGTGGACACTGCGACTGGCAAAGCTTACAAGCAGCGATTAAAGGCAGATGGGACATTTGAGGATGAGGATCTAATAACATTTGAGGAGGCGGTTGTGCGCTTCCTTATTAAGCTTAGAGCATATAACCCAAATGCGCCTATCATATGGGCCTACGGCATGCTGGGTCTACCGATGATGCCAGCTATTTACCGAGCTGTAAACGCTTATAGCATGCAAACAGGGGATAAGCAGGTATCCATTTTTCAGCTTCCCAATACAAGAGACGAAACATGGGGAGCAAGACAGCATCCCGGCAAATTAGCCCATGCGGAAGCAGCCCGAGAGCTGACGGGTTATTTAAAAGAAGTTTTACGTTCCTCTTCTATGTCTTAGTTGGCTGAAACATCGCGACAACCAATACGACAAGCAGCGGAACGAGCAGCACGAGTCCCGTCCATATCGGATGAATTTCTGTTACAATGTGTCCCCACTGGGTACTGCTGTCGTAAGTGACGAGCCCCATCAGAAAGCCTGTCAAAGCTAACGGCATAATGATGACATTGTTGTCCTTCATGCCGCAAAGCTTTGCCATAAAGAGGCTGAGCACATAGAGGGAAAGCGTCGCCTTCATATATGAGCCGAGAATGAGCGACATGCCAATAATGGACTCCACCCGTTGGAAAATTTCCTGGAATTCAATGAGCCGGGCTATGGAGTACAGCATATAGGGTCCAGCTCCTGCGCTTGTGCCGAATACCATTAATGTGCACACCGTCACAGCACAGAGTACGATCAGGTTTGCCGCGTAGGAGATAGACAAGGTCGTCATCAGCTTTTTTTTCAGTTTTTTCCCCGCAGCGAAGGGCAGCAGCATGCCGAACAAAAACACTTCAGAGTAAGGGAAGCCAAACGTATAGTAGGCTCCTGCCATGACGGGCGTCATGCCTTTAGGCAGGATCGGAAGCAGCTGCTCAGGTCGGTATTCAGGAATGGCAAACAGCAGCACGACGACCATGAAAAAAGAAGTTAACAGCATAATCAGGGTGAACATGCGGGCTATAACTTCTATCCCTGCACGTGCTGTCAAAGCAGCGATAAGGAAAATAAGGGAAGTAAAGGCGTACATCGGTGTTTCTCTCATCATCGCCCCAATCATGAACTGGCCTACGCCTACGACAATAGCCGCTTGCATTTCCAGCAAATACGAGATGGTCAGCAGCCCTAACAGCACCGTCAGGACGTTGCCAATCAGCTTGCGGCTGTAGTCAATGTAATCCAGGCTGGGAAATCGGCGATTTAAATACAGCAGCATCATTAGAATGCCAAACCCGATTGATCCAGACAGCAGCAAGGAGAGCCAGGCAGCAGCACCCGCTTTTCCAATCAGCGGCCCAGGCACAAAAATGATCGAGGAGCCGGTCATGAACACAAAGAAAAGCACGCCCATTTGAAAAGAACTGACCTTTTGTTTATTCAAGCCGAATTCTCTCCTTTCTTAGCTGTGCCCCGTTTTATCAACGAATGTTCACTTTAAATCTGCCCTTTATCGCTTCGCTGGCCGAAGCATTGCCACAACGGTGACAAGGACCAGCGGAGCAACGATGACAAGCACGATCCATAGTGGATAAAATTCCATTAAGAAATTGTTCCAATGCGTATTGCTATCGTAAGTGACCAGCCCCAATAGCAAGCCGCACAGCGCAAGCGGCATAATGAGCGTATTGTTGTCTTTTAGCCGGAAAAGCTTCGTGATGTACAAGCTGAGCAAGTATAAAGAAATGGTTGCCTTCATATAGGAACCGAGAATGAGCGACATGCCGATAACGGATTCAATACGCTGTATAATTTCTTGAAATTCAATGAGCCGGGCTACGGAATATAGAACGAATGGGTTGAAAGAAGCTGTCAGACCAAATACCATTAATATGCATACCGTCACTGCGCAAAGTGTGATTATGCTGGCAGCTAGAGCAAGCGATAGAGATAGGTGCAGCCGCTTTGTCGACGTGTTCCCTGCTACGAATGGCAGCAGCATCCCAAACATAGTCACCTCGGCAAAAGGAAGCCCGAACGTAAAATAAGCTCCGTAAGTGATCGGCAGCATCCCATTAGGAGAAAGGGGGAGCAATTGTTCCGGCTGGTATTCAGGGAGCGCAAATACAAGTACGATGATGATGAAGAAAGTAGTCACAAGCATGATGAGGGAGAACATGCGTGCTATTACCTCAATTCCTGCGCGTGCTGTACAAGCGGCAATGAGAAACACAAGGGAGGAGAAAAGGTATAAGGGCGTTTCTCTCATCATGGCGCTAACCATAAACAAGCCAACACCTTCGATGATAGAAGCTTGCATAGGCAATAGATAAGAGATGGCTGCAAGACCAAAAAGCATCGTCAGTACGTTGCCAATTAACGCTCGGCTGTAGTCAATGTAATCCCGACCAGGAAAGCGGCGGCTTAAATAAAACAGCATCATGAGAATGATAAAGCCAATTGCGCCAGAAAACAGCAGGGATATCCATGCGCCAGCACCAGCTATGCCAATTAGCGGACCAGGTACATATATGACCGCAGCCCCAGTCAAAAATACATAGAGGAGCACAGCTATTTGAAAAGAACTGACTTTTTGACCATTCAATTCAAAGGAACTCCTCTCCTTGTTTTCTTAACCAGGTCCGCCCAGCATGCTATTAATCTGTTTAGCGGGGCCGCCCAAAATTTGCTCAACGACGTCAAAATAATCGAGCCAGTCCTTGTTTACTACATAATCAATGGCCATGTAGAGGCAAGCAGATACAATTAAGGCATAGATCCACTTATCCTTCTTCGTTGTTTTCCCGCGCAGCGTGATGCTGTCATAAATGAGCATTCCCCCAAAAACTACTGCCACAACCAGCGTTCTTTCCCACATCGAATTTGTCCTTTCTACTAGTTATGAGGATGGCCTGCTGTTTATCGTTCCTCCTGTCACAAGCTTAAGCTCCGCTTTAACTTCAATCGGCAGCTGTGCAAACTGCTCATCCCAGTCTTGCTGCAGCTTCAGCCACTCTTTTGGGCTTTGACGGTACAGCTGGTTGCCAATACCAATAACCTCAAGCTTATTTTTTTGTAAAAAACGGAGCGTTCCCCTCGTTTGCCGAAGAATGGCTGCTGAAAATTTCTCAATAAATTTTTGTTCGTCCTCGTACGATATAATCGATGAGCATTTCAGTTCGGTAATCGCAAGCTCTCCTTTAATATGAAAGCTCACCTGGGGCCGACCGTCATGGATCTTCGTTGTCATCGCCGTTTGAAGCGAGAGCACTTCGGCGGTTTCCTTTTCCCCTTTCATGCCTGAGCAGGGTGTCTCTAGCACGCCGGAATGATAGTCGTTACGCAGCATGAGCAGCCCTTCCACTTTATCCGGTGGCATAATTTTTTTAAGCTTGCCATCCTTGATCAGGGCAAGCCCCGCAGTGGACATCGATTCCTCTGGGCTAGCTTCGTTGTATACATAGGAGAGGACGGCGTCGGGATGAGCGCTTTCCCTTTGCAGCAGCAAGCTAAGTAGAGTGGTATCCATCGTTTTAGCTGCGTTGAGATAAGAAAACTCTTCTGTTCGCAAAATTTGCTGCGCCGTCGTTTGTTCAATAAGCGGCTGCTTCTCCAGCATTTTGTGGGCTGGACCCTTGGAGATGAGCAGCTTAACACTGCTGCGCGGCTCATGATCACGGTAAAAAATATCCAGTGTTTTGCCCAAATCCTGACTTCTTGCCAGCTTTTCTCCAACAATAATGATTCTGGTATGGCTCCACTGGGCTTTGCGACCCAAATGAATGGGTATGTCTCGAATCGCCTCCATCACCGTGTCATCATGCGTTCGAATGCTGACGCTGGACGTTTGGGTTGTCGCTGACTTGCCGGTTTCAACCGAGGCTGGCCGATAAATTTGCGTCAGCATTTCGATTTTTCCATCCTTCGTTTCATCCAGCGCGACGCCCATCACAAATCCACGCTCGGTCAGCTCGTATTTGCTCCAGCAGCCCGTAAGCACAGTTGAGAGTAGTGTCAGCATGATGATTAGTGAGGCTGGAAGGGGGAAATCGCCCGTTTGTTTTCTCATATCGATCCATTCTTTTTCATATTTTTGAGTTTGCTGCGGCTGGCTGCATGAACTTATTGCCGATGCATTTTTTGCGGCTTATGCAGCAGCCTTTTAAGCGGGATTCTCATAATGACATCGCGAAGCTCGACCAGTCGAAAAGGTGCGAGCGGAGCCATATAAGGCTGACCAAGCGACCTCAGCTTGCATAGATGAAGCAAAATAAACAGAAAGCAAATCATCATCCCAAACCCGCCGAGCAGCGCTGCGGAGATCATAAGCGGAAAGCGTAAAATTCGAAGCGCAATAGCGATGCCGTATTGTGGAATGGAGAAGGAGGCAATCCCTGTCAGCGCGACGACGATAACCATAATGGGGGAAGCGATCCCGGCGCTTATCGCTGCGTCTCCAATGACGAGTGCCCCGACTATGCTGACAGCAGAGCCTACCGTCCTTGGCAGACGTACCCCAGCCTCACGCATCAGCTCGAAGAAAAATTCCATCAGCAGTGCCTCGAAGAAAGCGGGGAGTGGCAATCCCTCACGCGCATTCAGTACCGCAAGCAGCAGGACGGTCGGGATAAGCTCGGGATGAAAGGTCGATAGCGCAATATAGACGCTGGGCAGCGACAACGCGATAATAAAGGCAATAATTCGCAGCCAGCGGATCATCGTGGAAATTACCGTACGCTGGTAATAATCCTCGCTGGATTGGAAAAATTCAGTAAACATGCCTGGACAAATCAGCATGCCGCCGGTTCCTTGCACGAGCACGACGATTTTGCCGTTTAATAGCGCTGCCACAGCCATGTCTGTTCGTTCTGTATAGCGATGCTGAGGAAAAGGAGAATAGCTGGAATCTTCAATAAGCTGCTCGATATAGGAGGTTTCGAGTACATCGACCGTCTTAATGAGCTCCATTCGCTTCTTAAACTCGGCGAGCATTTCGTTATCCACTTTGCCTTCCAAATAACCGAATGCGACCGTTGTGTTTGTATCGCCGCCGCCGCTCATGAGCTCAATTTTGAATTTCGGCGTTTTCAGCCGCAGCCGAAGCAGTCCTAAATTTTTCTGCAGGTTTTCAACGGTGCTTTCCCGAGGCCCCTGCACGACCGATTCATTGACGGGCTCATTGACCTGTCTCGTCTCAACGGATTGGGCTTTAAAGCTGAGTGCCTGATTCCATCCATCGAATAAAATGAGCAGCTGTCCGCTGGAAATGCTGCCTACGACAGCATCTAAATCGTTTACGAGCTGTACTTTTTTACCGGAAGGGCCATGGTTTTCGAAAAAAAAACGGACCTCTTCAATTCCGGCTTCCATCCCGGGTCCGACTTCATGCGCTACAAGATCCTGCAGCGATATTTTCATATAGTTAATGGTATCGTCTTGAATGAGCGAGCTGTAGTAGATCGAGCATGCTTTATGCTTCATTTCGGGGCCGTAGTGCCAATGCATAAAGATGATGTCGGAGCTGCGGTCAAAGACAGATTCCAGATAACGAAGATTGTCCTCCAATGTGGAGTTAATCGGTTGCTTCCCATCCCCGCTGCCTGATTGTCCACTTTGTGGTACGGACGGCATCGTATCCTGAGTGCTGGTCCCCGTATGTCCATTCTCGGTTGTCATGTTCGCTCACCTAGTTTCCATGTCCTGGTTTCTTACATTTACCAGTATGGCTTGCGCTCTGGAAAACTATACGACATAAAAAGACAACGTCCGCGAGGGAGGTTGTCTTGGTTTTCAAATTATTGCTGTATGAGCAGCGGCGCAATGTGCTGGCGGAAAACATCCGCTGGAGGCTTGCCTCTTTTCAGTCTGTCATTGGTGACGACTGCGACGATATGGAGGCTGGGAACAACGGTAATCGTCTGTCCGCCAAATCCTAAAGCATAATAAAAATCGAAAGCGGAAGGCGAAGCGGAGTCCGCAGCTGCTGAATAAGAATCGACCCACCAATGCCAGCCGTACTGGCCATGACGAGGAGACTCAGCGGCTATTGCAGGATAGACGGAGCGTTCTACTAAAGCTTGAGAGATAAGCTGCTGTCCATTCCATGCACCCTGCTGCAAATACAGCTCTCCCAGCTTCAGCATATCGGCAGGCAGCAGTCTTAGTCCAAAGCCCCCTGTATGAATGCCCTGTGGATCATGTTCCCATTCATATTGAGTAATGCCTAAAGGCTGGAACAGGAAACGCTCGGCAAATGCAGCAGTGGTCATGCCGCTTGCTTGTGCGAGAAGGGCGGACAGCATTTGTGAGATGCCAGAGTTGTATTCCATTCGTGAACCAGGCTCCTCCGACAAAGGCTGCTCCAAGGCAAATTGAATCCAGTTTGGCGTTTGCGTCATCCGGGGGAAGGAGTTTTGCCCGCCGAACTCCGTCCAGTTGAAGCCAGCTGACATCGTCAATAGATGCTCCAGCGTGATCGCTTGTTTTCGCGAATCAGGATCTTCAGCAAGCTGGGGGAAAAATGAAGCGGCGGGCGTCGATGCCCCCGGCAGAAGCTGCTTGTCCATCGCGATACAAATCAGCGCAGAAACGACGCTTTTGGTACAGGAATTAACTTTTGCAATTTCTTCTCTCGTACGCTCATTTCGGTAATGCTCGATGATAAGCTTGCCATTATGTGATACCAGGCAGCTCCTTAAATCCAGCGGCTCAATAGCCGGGAGCAATGATGACAGGTTCATCTTTATTTTCCTACTTTCCTCATCTATATGTTCTTTCGATTATAGGGGGTTGGAGGAAAAGAAACAAATGGAACGATGCGCGACACTAGGGCGTGTCTGAGAACTCTGAGGACAGCAAATTTTGCCGAATTTTCGTTCCATGCAAGGCGCGCTTGTGAAGGCGTACCGGGGGTACGTCAAGCAAACGGAACGAAGCAGGGGGCGAAAAGGCGGTGAAAGGTGCCTCTGAACGGGTTTTCAGACACGCCCTAATCTGCCGGCTTGCTTTCTACTTTGTACTTTAAGGCTGGCTATCTGGTTAAGGCAAGCAGTTGTGTCCATTGTCAGCAGCGGAAAATGAATCTATACTACCAGCGAACTTATAGAAGCTGGAGGCAGAAGATGAATAAACAATTGGAGCTTTATGATGTAACGATAATCGGTGGCGGTCCGGCTGGATTGTACACAACCTTTTATAGCGGCATGCGCGACTTGAAAACAAAGCTGATCGAATCACAGCCGGAGCTCGGAGGACGAATTTTAACCTATCCTGAAAAAATGATCTGGGATGTAGGGGGTATAACCCCGATCCGTGGAGAAAAATTGATCGCTCAATTAGTAGAGCAAGCGAAAACCTTCGAGCCAACGATCGTACTTGGCCAGCAAATTTCAGGCTTTGAGCGGCAGGAGGATGGCACGATTGTGCTGACAGCATCGAGCGGCGAGCAGCATCATACGAAAACCGTTATTTTGGCCATAGGTTATGGAGCCCGCAAGCTGGTTAAACTGGAAATCGAAGGAGCAGACCGTTTCGAAGTAACGAATTTGTATTACACCGTTCAGGAGCTGGAAGGCTTCCGCGGCAAGCATGTGCTCATTTCGGGAGGCGGCGATTCGGCAGTTGATTGGGCGAATGAACTAGAACCGATTGCAGCAAGCGTCACCATTGTACATCGCCGCAGCCAATTCGGCGGACATGAGCGAAACGTCTCGAACATGAGAAGCTCCTCGGTGAAAATTTGTACGCCTTATACCGTAGAAGCTCTGCAAAGCAGTAATGGGACTAGCATTGATCAGGTGACCATCGCTCATTTGGAAACAGGCGAACGTAAGCTGCTGGAAGTCGATGCGGTGATCGTCAATCACGGGATGAAATGCGATTTCGGGCCAGTGGAGGGCTGGGGTCTTGACCTCGGAGCGTGGCATGTAACCGTCGGCGAACATATGGAAACGAATTTGCCGGGCGTATTTGCCGCAGGCGATTTCGTAACCTATGGCAGTAAAGTTGAGCTGATCGCTGGCACATTTACGGATGGCATTATGGCACTCAATAGCGCCAAGCAATATTTGGACCCGGAAGCCCCGATGATGGCCTATGTATCCTCGCATAATGAGAAGTTTAAAGAGAAAAATCGCGCGTTAGGCGTAACGGAGGACGAAGAGAGCGAATAGCCAGCCGAATAGATTAAAAATAATAGTGAACAAAAAGAACGGTGAGCACTGGATCACCGTTCTTTTTGTTGCATACAGGCATGAACTGCTGAATGCATAACGAATTTAGCCATGAAGCTGCTTCACTACTGTTCATATCGTTTACCGGAATATGCTGAACATTTATATGTTGAACTGATATATGCTTTATGTTAATATAAGTTTGCGCAATGATATTTACAAAGAAGGTGGGGAATTTTTTGAACAGCCAAGATGTGATTTTAGGAATTTTAATGGATGAGAATTGTTCGGGTTACGAAATCAAGCACAAATTTGAAACGCTGTTTTCTTATTTTTACAATGCCAGCTATGGAACGATTTATCCGACGCTCGGCAAGATGGAGAAGCAGGGATTAATTACGAAGGAGAGCATTTTGCAGGATGGCAAGCCGAATAAAAATGTGTATACGATTACGGAAGCGGGCCGGGAACAGTTTATGCTTTATTTAAAAAGCGATATCCAGGCTGTGGAAACGAAATCCGATTTTATGGTGAGGCTCGTTTTTGGAAAATGGGCAGATCAGGAGCAAGTGATTCAATGGCTGGAGAAAACGATTGCCAAACAGGAGGAAGAGATTGCCCAATTAACGGCAGATTATGCAAATTGGAAACCCAACATGAATGCTACCCAAGAGCTGTGTATCACAATCGGTATTGCCAATCAGGAGAGCTCCCATCAAATTTTGGTAGAAGGATTACGGAAGCTGAAAGCTCAATTATAAGGAGAAGGGGTTCAACATGAACAAGGAAAAAACAGGGCTGATCGTATTGGCAATGGCACTCGGCCTGCTAATGTCGTCTCTCGACAACACGATTACCTCTGCGGCACTGAGCCATATTATTAAAGACATTGGCGGATTTGAGCAGGTCAGCTGGGTATTTACCGCCTATATGCTCGCTTCAACGAGCATGATGCTCGTTTTTGGCAAAATGTCCGATTTATTCGGCCGCAAGCTATTTTATCTTATTGGCATATCGATTTTCCTCCTTGGTTCAGCCTTATGCGGCATGGCGCAGGATATAACACAATTAATCGTGTTCCGGGCTATTCAAGGAATTGGTGCGGGGGCGCTGCTGCCAATCAGCTTTACGATCATTTACACGGTGTTTGCCGATCCGAAGCAAGCTTCCAAAATGGCTGGCGTTTTTGCCGGTATCTTCGGCTTGTCTTCCGTTGCAGGACCGCAAATCGGGACGTTGTTATCAGAGGCTTGGGGCTGGAGATGGTGCTTTTACGTCAATGTTCCGATTGGCATCGTATCCTTTCTTGTATTGCTCTTTGCCCTCAAGGAATCTCGTTCGGAGCGGAAGCCAAAAATCGATTATTTAGGAACGGCATTCCTCATCATTTGCACCATTTCCTTGATGCTCGCTTTGGAGTGGGGTGGCAAGGACTACGCGTGGACGTCTTGGCAGATTTTATCGCTGTTCGCGGTGTCGGTTATCGTGGGCTTGCTGTTCATATCCGTTGAGCTGCGTGCAGAGGAGCCGATATTGCCCTTAGTTTTGTTCAAAAATCGGATGGTCGTCGGGCTATGTCTCGCTTGTCTCTGTCAGGGAGCGATTATGTTTTCGGCCATTGCTTATTTGCCGATTTTCTCAACCGCCGTATTAGGGCATGAAAACTCCAACGCTTTGTTGACTCCGATGATGGTTTCGTTAATATCCGGAGCGGTTTTGTTTGGTTTCTTGCAATCCAAATTTGCTTATCGGACGCTTATTGCTTTCACAATGGCAGCCGGAGTTATCGTCAGCTACTTGCTCAGTACGGTTAGCCATGATGCTTCCAATTGGTATATGATTGGTCTTATGATACTGCTTGGACTCGGAGCTATCGGCCCTTTGATGAGCATGTCGCAGACAGCTATGGCGGCAAGCGTGGAACGCAAATACATCGGTATTAGCTCGTCCATCGTTGGTTTCTGGCGCAGCATTGGCGGCGTTCTCGGCGCATCCATCATGGCGACCATAGTCAACAACAACTTGAAGACGCTGCTGTCGGATGGAGCGGCTGAGCACCACATTCCACAGGATCAGATCGCAACGCTGGCGAATCCAGAACAGCTCGTGCGAGGGGCAGGCAATGTTCCGCAAGATATTATTGCTTTCGTACGTGATTCTTTGGGAACCGCGATTAATCATGGATTTATGCTAAGTATTGTCTTCGCTGTTCTTGGCATTGTGGCGGCATTCGTTGCAGGGCCAGGCAGGCAAAGCATTCCTAATGCACAATCCGCTGCCAAGTAGGCTTCATGAGCAGGTTAACTAAGCTGTATAGTTCCAGAGCCTGAAGGTAAGATGGTCACATGAGGTTTAAGGTCCAATAGGATTGCAAGTGAACAAAAGAACGACGAGCGTTGGGCTCGCCGTTCTTTCTGTTGTATACAAGCATGATCTGTTGAATGCAAGCTGAAATCAGCCTTGAAGCTTTTAAATTAGCGTGTTCAGCGTGCAAGCAGCAATTTCATTTGCGTATCCAGCTGCTTATGCAGCGAAATAGGGTCGCTAACGCGGAATTTTTCCAATTGCGTATGATAGACGTGACTATTCTTCACTGCCGGCAGAGATTTCCACCATAATGTAGCCGATAATTGCTTAAAGCGATCGGGATCAACTACCGTCAAAAAGAGATGATCGCCCACATAAAGCGGGAGCTGCTCCTCCGAAATAATGCGGTATGCTTCCTTGTTAATCATTTCCCGCTGAATAATAGCTGGGGCAGCGAGCTCCAGACCGTCATATAAATTGTAGGCGCCTCTGCACCAGAAATTGCCGAACACATAAATCGAATCCGAGCGAATTTCAATAGAGGAGAACGTTTCGTCTCTTGCAAAAATAGCAGCTAGTCGCGTCTTATGCCGCTCCGTTTTCCGATTGTATTGCACAATCCACTGCTCAGCCTCCTGCTGCTTATTGAACGTTTCCCCAAGCATTTGAAGCAGGGAGAGTGGGTTATGCTCATTACCTGACAACAATAGGGTCGGAGCAATGGTGGACAGCTTATCGTAATCGTTTTGACATGGGGCAAGAATGAGCTCCGGCTGAAGATTGGCTATTTCCTCAAGCTGCATAGGGATGCTGTTGACCTTGTGGATATCGGAGCTTAGCTCGCGAAGATGCAAATTGTTCGCCAGGTTTTTGGCAGCAGCAATGGGGCGAATGCCTAGCGCAAGCAAATGGCCGAGACAGCTCATCGCGCAAATGTTAACCTGCTGTTTTTTATGATTGCGAATGAATTGGCCGGGTGATATCCCTACGGTTTGCTTGAAGCGCCGATTAAAATAAAACTCATCCCGGTATCCGACTGTATCGGCAATTTCCTGCAGGCGCCCGCCGCTCAGCAGCAGCTGCTTGGCTTGATTTATCCGCAAAGCGGTCATAAAGCCGGATACATTGGTGCCGGTCAACAGCTTAAACCAATGGGTAAATCGGCGAATGCTGATTTTGGCTTGCCCAGCAAGCTCCTCAACGGATACGTCCTGCTGATAATTCTCCTTCAACATAGCGATGATTTCCAGCACAGCTTGCCGCGAGTTTTCTGTTTTTTTATGCGGTCCCAGATGCTGGAGCAGGCTGCCCATCAGCTTCTGAAAGCTGCTATGTGCAGCCATTTGCTCCTGAGCATCAGCTGTATGCTGGTGCTTGGCGATTTCCTTGAGCTCGCGGATTAACGCCTCGAAGGACGGGACGCTAAACTCTCCAGCGTTTAAAAGGGAAGGCGGATGACTTTCGTTCGTATGTATGGAAAAGGTTAAAATCCACAGCGATAGCGGGGATTGATCTGTATTTTTTATCTCAATCGTACAGTGTGGATTTAGCAGAAAGCAGGTGCCGTACATTAAGGAATGCTCTTCGTTGTTCCAAGTCAGGACACCTTCCCCTTGCTGTGCGACGATCAGCGTGTACGTTGTAAGCTCCTGCTGTGGTACGATTAATGGGTGAGAAAAGCTGCCTTGCAGCATGCCATACAGTTGAAAGGATAGGGAGTTTACCGGGCTCGTGGCATGCAGCATATTCAAATTCAAAACAAACACCTCTTTTTGAGAATAGTTATCAATGGAATTGATTTTACACGAAATGTCCATTCATTACAATGCATCCGATTCGTCCATCAGCCTTCCGATTGGTGCAAAAAAACAGCCGTTCTATCCATTGTGGCACAATTAAGTGTAACGATATAATAAATGATGTTGAGAATCATTATCGATATATAAAGGGGAATGTGCAAAATGAAAGCTTTATTGAACAAGACACCATGGTTATGGATGAGTCTTATGTTTATTTTAATGGCAACGATGATTAGCGCTTGTGGCAGCAGCAACGGGACTAACTCGGTGCAGGGAGAAGCAGCGCCAGCCGCAACGGGAAATACGGAATCACAGGCAGCAGCAACGAAAACCGTTACGGATTCAGCAGACAGAAAAGTAGAAATTCCTAGCTCGCCGCAGCGGGTCGTATATACAGACAATACGGTAGGCGATATTTTGTTATTTGGTATTCAGCCTGTGGGATTAGTGCAAGGCGGTTTGGAAAATGCCGTATATAAAGAGAAAATTAAAGATGTTGCAGATGTGGGCTGGCCCATTAGTGCAGAGAAGCTGATCGAGATTCAGCCGGATGTTATTATTACCTCAGTTACGGATGCCGCACAAATTGAAGCAATGTCCAAAATTGCTCCGGTTCTCGTAACGAACGAATGGGACCCGATGGCAGAGCGTATTAAACGAATTGGCGAATGGTTCGGTTATGAAAAGGAGGCAGATGCTTTTCTAAACGAGCATAATGGGAAAGTAGCTGACATGTGGAAGGCTTTGGTGACGGATGGAACGATCAAAGAGGGTGAAACAGCCTCTGTATTTCAGCATATGTTAACGGCGAACAGGCTGAGCGTATACACAACCAGCTATTTAGCAAGCTTTGTTTATGATAAGGACGGCTTTAAGCCGACTGAACCGATTCAAAAGCTGATTGAGGATCCAAAAGGCTATGGCTATGTCGATATATCTGCCGAAATGCTGCCGGAGTTGGCTGGCGACCGCATTTTCATCGTCTACATTGATGCAGAAGAAGGCGAAGCGGCGAAAAAAATGATCACTGAGCCAATCTGGAGAGATCTCCCGGCAGTTAAAGCAGGGAAAGTTTATTTTATTGATGGAAGCCTAGGCGTTTCAACTGATCCGCTTGCAAGAGAGAAGCTGATTGAAGTGCTGCCAGGGATTTTGAAGCAGTAGCAGCGTAATAGATTTATAGCAAGCTAGAAAAACAAAATAAGCCTTTGCATTCCATATGGAATGCGAAGGCTTATTTACTTCAAGAAAAGTGTTGCCAAGTGTTAACTTAATACATTGCGAATATCGCAGCAAACATAAAGCCGCCTACCCCAAGCACCGTCAGAAACAGTGGAGGCGCGGATAAAATAATGCCTGCTATCGCCATGCCTTTGCCGCTGGAGGAACGCTTGGAGGCCAGACCGAATATAAATCCGAGCAGGCTGAAAATGAAAATGAGAATAGCAGAAATAATGACACTGGCCATTCCAGTTGTATCACTGGCATATGGATTTAATGCCGTCCCAATAAAACTGAACAAGCCTCCAACGCACAGCAATACGCTGATAATGCCAAAAATGAGCGATATAATCGCTAAGGCCAGCCTATTTTTCGGTTGTTTGTTGTGCGCAGCGGGTATGGGTTGTGGTACAGGTCGAGCAGACGCAGGAGGAGCGGCTTGGCGTGCTGCTGCAGTCGCTTGTCCGGAGGCCACTCGCGGATTGGCAACTGGCCGCTGAGTTTGGGCACTGGTAGGCCTCGCTGCTGAGGGCTGCCCGGGCCTATAGGGCGATGTTCCCGGTCTTCTAGGTGGTGTTTGCAAAGATATGACTCCCATCTATAGTGATATAGTCTCTCTATACCTGTCATCATTCGTCAAAGTTTTCCAAAATCCTCTTTTGGAATGATTAATTATGGAAGACATGGGGCGAATAACTTAACGTAATCTTACATAGTAGGTTAGAAGAAATTTCCAAAATTATCAAAAAAAGCTTCACAAATGAAAGACTCTCGTGTAATATGAAATCAGCTTCAATAGATTGTAAAAATTTCCTTATTAGGTAGGTGATAGGTTTATAGCTGACTACTAGCAATGAAAGGTAAGTGGTCCGTCGCAACCGTCTCTCATCCCAGATAACAGCTTTGGCATCCGCCTGAATGAAAATCAACAGGTACTCACTTACATTTATATCCTAGTATTCATATTGGAGGAGTGTATTTTTATGAAAAAGAGAGTAGCTTCTATTGTTGCAGGTATGCTGGTATTTGGTTCATTCGCCTCGATAGTCGCAGCAGAAGAAAATAGCGAGCCAAATTTTACTGATTCCTCGCAAATTTTCATTACGACGCCGGATTGGGTAGCTCCTTTGGCTGTATCGCCTGAGGAAAAGGTATGGGGCTATTTGGAAAGTGTAAGAGACAGATTGAATGTTGGCACAGAGGGCGACATTCGTGATCATTTCCGTATTGTAGAGCAGCAGACCAATGGTACAACCGGGACGATCCATTTTAGGTTGAGCCAATATGCGTCGGGCATTCCTGTATATGGTGCCGATCAGACGCTGCATGTTGATAGTGAAGGACAGGTAACGTCCCTTCTCGGCAGCGTTGTTGAAAATGTGCAGGAAAAGCTGCCGCAAACGCTCGTTCCGGTCATTCCGATTAGCGAAGCAGATGCGATTGCCGCCGCCGAGGCTGACGTGGCACAGGAGTATGGCGCGCTTGGCGAGCCGCAAACGACTCCTAAAGCAGATTTGTATTATTTCGTACAGGATGGCGAGCCGGTATTATCTTATATTACAGAAGTGAATGTACTGGAGCCTGAGCCGCTGCGGGTTAGATATTTTATCGCGGCGGAGACAGGCAGCGTATTGTTTAAATATAATATTTTGCATCATATAACGGGTACGGGAACAGGTGTGAACGGAGACAGCAAGACATTTGAAACGAGGCAGGTTGGCTCCAATTATCAGCTGTATGATATAACTCGCGGGAACGGCATTATAACTTATAATGCAAATAATGGGCTGTCGCTTCCGGGAACGATTTTCTCCAGATCAACGAACATTTGGACGGATGGAGCTGCTGTTGACGCTCATGCTTATGCAGCTAAAACCTATGATTATTATTGGCAGAAATTCGGCCGCAACAGCTTGAACAACAATGGCCTGCAGCTCCGTTCTACGGTCCATTATTATACGAACTATAACAATGCGTTCTGGAATGGCGTGCAAATGGTATACGGCGATGGCGATGGCGTAACCTTTAAGCCGCTGTCTGGCGATTTGGATGTAGTCGGCCACGAGTTTACGCATGGCGTAACGGAATATACGGCTAATCTGGAGTATTACGGCGAATCGGGTGCTATTAATGAATCGATTTCCGATATTATCGGCAACTCCATTGAAGGGGACGGCTGGTTGATTGGGGATGATGTGTATACGCCAGGCATTCCGGGAGATGCGCTCCGCTCGCTAGCCAATCCAACTTTATATAATCAGCCCGCCCACTACAGCAATCGCTATACAGGTTCCGCTGACAATGGCGGCGTGCATATCAATAGCGGCATTAACAACAAAGCGTTTTATTTGCTGGCGCAAGGCGGAACGTTTAGCGGCGTGAGCGTTACGGGTATTGGTAGGGAACAAGCGGTACAAATTTATTACAATGCGCTTGTATACTATTTGTCGACATTCTCTAATTTCTCCGCCACTCGTGCAGCAGTCATCCAATCGGCAACGGAGCTGTACGGCGCAACTTCGACGCAAGTAGCTTCAGTTAAGCAAGCTTATAATGCCGTAGGCGTCTATTAAAAAATGCAAGTAAAATGATATATAATAGGGGAAAAGGCCAATCAGGAACGTCTGGTTGGTTCTTTTTTTGAAAAAATTTATTCGTTTATGAGCGTATGCTGCTGAAATCTTCTTTACGGATATTGCCTATAGCCTGCTATCGCGCTATGCTGGTATAAGCCTTTATTACAAAAGTTAGGGAACGATAAAAATGAAAATTGGTTTTTTGGATTCGGGTATTGGCGGGCTAACCGTAATGGCTGAGGCGCTTCGACGACTCCCTGCTCAGGATTATCTTTTTATGGCTGATAATTTGCATGTTCCTTATGGAACGAAGTCGAAGGAGGAAGTCAGAGCTTTTATTCTGGAGGCTGTGGAAACGATGGTGGGCGAAGGAATTGATGCCTTGGTTGTTGCTTGCAATACAGCGACCAGCATTGCTGTTGCCGAGCTGCGAACGATGTATTCTTTTCCCATTGTCGGCATGGAGCCGGCGGTTAAGCCAGCGGTTGAGATGAACCGCAGGACGGGGAAGCGGGTGCTGGTGTTCGCGACACCGCTAACGCTGCAGCAGCCTAAGTATTATGCTCTTGTGTCACGGGTAGACGATGAGGGGATTGTAGACTCCTTGCCGCTTCCTGAGCTTGTCCGCTATTGTGAGGACTTGCAGTTTGACAAGCGCATTATGGGCGACTATTTCCACTCCAAGCTGGCTGGGTATGATTTGGACCGTTATGGCATTGTCGTCCTGGGCTGTACCCATTACCCCTTCTATAAAGGGCTGCTCCGCGAAATATTGCCGCCACACATTCAGATTATAGATGGCAATGCGGGCACGATAAAACGCCTCACGGCGCTGCTAAGCCGAGTAGGCATGGTAGGCGGCGTAAGAAGCGGCAGCGTTCGCTTTATGTGTACCGGCAATGATCCTGCTTACATTGAGAAAATACGAACAGCCTTTGAATTGATCAGTGGGAGCAATGTGCAGAACGAAGAAATTATGAACTAATGAAAATAAACAGTCTAAAGCGGACGCCTGCTATAACGGGGGCGGCTTTAGGCTGTTTGCTATTTTCCAGTAATGCTTGGGATAGATAGCGCTCATTTGAGCTTCGTAATCCAGAAGCCAAGCACGACGATAGCAAGCCCTGCAATTGTTTTCCAATTGGGCAACTCCCGCAAAAATATCATCCCAATAATTACACAAACCAAAATTTCAATGCCTTTTGATAAGGTGAGAGCAAAGGTCAAATTTCCAAAGCCTTTATACAAAAATTTGACGCCAAAGCCAATCATGACATTTGCAGCAAAGATGATGGGGAGCAGCTTGAACTGATACCAGATCGTCGCCCAGAAAACAGGATCTATATGCTTGCTCTGATAAGCGAATACGGCATTCACCGCGAATAATCCTCCAAGCAGGAGGGCGATAGCATAAACGAGCAGCATGGGTTTGCGGCTCCTTTCATTCAAATATTCCGTTGCGCTTATATGTTGCCCAAGGGAAAGATTTTTTAAAGGAGGCAATTGTGAAATTTATGATGATGGCCTGCTTAAATTGTGGGGTAAGAACATTTGGAGCATACGATTTTAACTCGATGAGTTATCCCACAGAATTTTACGGAAAACACTGCAGCATTAGCAGCCCTAAACGAAACAGCCCTGTCTTTTTCCAAGAGGAAAGTGACAGGGCTGATTCGTTTGCTTATTCATATTTTTTAAAAGCGCCTTTGTCATCCTGGACGTTTTCCAAATACAAGATTTTTCCGTCGTCTGTTAGTTTGGCGATATCAATCCCGGTTTTAGCGTATACAGCACCTTCAGCTGTTTTACCGCATACTGCCCAGTTGGTCTGGTAAGTGCCATTGCCCTGCAGCTCCCAGCTGTCCCACATATGCTTAATGTCATTATTGAATTGGTGAAAGGCTTTAATGAAGCTTTCGAAGCCTGTACGTTTTGTACCATTTAAAACAATTGCTACATCAGGTGTGAAGAGAGCCAGCAGCTTCTCCATCGCCTGCTCGTCTGTACGGGAGGCGTCAAAAAGTTGGAAATAATCGTCTAAAACGGTTGCTTTTGTCGTGTTGTTCATCATCATTGCTCCTAATCTTTGCGCCTATTACGCAGATATAAATATTTAGTTCGATAATTATCGAACTGATGACAGCTTAGCATAACGCGCCAAAGGAATACAAGGAATAGTTTGAATAAACTCGAACATTGAAACATGCTGCCGGATGTGATACGTTGGGCAGTATGAGAACTGTAAAATTACCAGAAGCCAATGAAATGAAGCTCACAACGGTGCTTCATGCGCTGAGCGACCCTGTGCGGCTTAAAATTGTTTTATGCCTTGCCCGGGCAGGGGAGAAAAACTGCTCCTCCTTCGAGGTGGAGCATCTGTCCAAATCGACGCTATCGCATCATGTCAAAATATTGCGCGAAGGAGGAATAATTCAGCCGCGAATTGAAGGCAAGCAGCACTACTATTCCGTTCGCCGGGACAATCTCGACTTATGTTTTCCAGGGCTGCTGGATTCCATTCTGGCAACGGACGAGCAGTATATTTAAGAGAATTAGAAGGGGAAATAAAAAAAATGGCCAATAATCTGGACCCTAAGTCAAGGACACTTAGAAAAAAGAATTAAGCAGCACGTAAGAGATGATTCCTGTACGTGACCCTTGATGTGATGTAACTTGGCAAACTGGCGATACATTGCTGGAGTTGTGTTTGAATAAATATTGTGATCTTCTTATTTGCTTTCTTGGCGTCATCCTCGATCATTTCAATGAGTTGTTTTAAGGCTATGGCCCAATCTAATTGGCTTACTTTTTCGATGTTGCCATGCGAGCAAAATGTAACGGGAAAAGACAATGGTAGTGTGACTTATGAACGTGTCATAGGAACATCCCTAAAACTCTGTTTGTAGTCGCAGTAAGGATTTTGCGCACTTGAAGAACACTTCAATATCCCAACGAACTCCATAGACCCGGATAATTTCTTCCTCGGAGACAGCTCGGTACGAATGGAACGTAAGATCCACTTACTCTTTCCTTGAACGGGGATAGCTTCAAAGTAAAGCTCTTGTAAGGATAAGCGGCATTCACCAGAAATATAGCGCTTCTTGTCTGCTTTGACCATACCAATCACATCCAGACCCAGATCAAGCATCGCTTGGATTAATGGAGCATGTGTGAACCAACTATAAGCACGTATGAAGCCTGTATACCAGCCGAAAACGCACGATCAAGCATAGTTGGAATGACTTCAGGAGCTGGGAGTAAAGCCTCGACCCGCCGCTTGTATCCGGATGTTCACTTGTTGATCCCTTGCATGATACCGTTCACTTGAGATTTAACAGAAGCGAGCAAGGAGAAGTCAACTGGGATAAACGTATGGCCATCCAACCACCCTAGCGTGAGTATTCGAAATCCTTTGTAGTAGAAACCTGGCGCGTGATCCTTAAATCTGGAAAGCAACTCTACCGCTTTACTAAGATTACGTTTGAACATAGAGTCGTCAATCACAAATACGGATATACGATCTTCTCCTTTTAGCGGTGGAACTTTGTCAATGGTGGAGGAGCTGAGCAAGGACAAAAACCGACGCCATGCATAACCGCTGTTATTAAGGAGTCGATAGACCGCATCCTTGCCAGAAAAAGACTCACCTTTCTCGCTTTCCAGTAGGCGAAACCAGTTTCTGTGATGGAACAAGAGCACAAAAACAAGCTGGAATAAAAACAAGCAGGCAAACCAAAATTCTTCTTGAAACCTGCTGTTTTCAAGTGTTGTAGCACTTTCAGTTCTTTGAAAGCTGTTTTGATTTCTTTCGGGAGTTGGTTCTTTTGCACATTTTGCTCTATCATAAGAGGACATCTCTTCTGTATTGTAGTGATTGCTTCGACACTTTCACTTTACCAAATGAAGCGGTGTTTTTCTATTTTACAACTACTAAATTGGATTCTCCGTTTATTCAGTTATATCATTCTATTGTGCCAATTTTCGCTCTGCGAAAGTTGAGTTGTAAGGAAGAAACCCTCTGCTATCCTCGTAAAAGTTGACCCTCCCCAAAGTCAGATAACTTACTATAATCATTTGGAATTTTTCCTTTTGTTTTGTATTCAGACAATCAATCACTTGAGGTACGAGCATTTATTTCCACATAATTACTTTAGACCTATATATTATATCGAATATTGTCGTTATATGGTTCTAAAATACCGAAAATTAAATTTAACTTGCCATATGAAAAATATTGGGTTAATCTTTAGTTGATTCAAATTTAATTATTTTAAAATTTGTAATTAATTTTTAAATAAAGGAGGATAATGAGGGTAATTATAAAACAATTACAAATTAATAATAACAATAGTTTGAATTTCAACCTAAAAATTGGAGGGATTAAAAATGAAAAAAGTGATTACTAAAAAGACGGCTTTGAAAGGATTTGCTATTACCGCAGCATTGCTCGCAATCACTGCACAGGCTGCTTTCGCAGGTTCCTTTACTCAACAACATGTAGATAGCAATTCGTTTGGAATTGTGGTTGGATCAACAGGAACGAAAAATTCAACTAGCAATCCAGTCGTTAATGTAAGCAACATTTATAAAGCTGACGGAACGAACAGTACTTATAAAGAAATAGATGGTCAAGTGCGCTCTGGGTCAACTATTGTCTCACTAAGTACAAATGTAGATGTTCCAAAAGGTGAAGACATTACAATTCCAATATCATCAGAATATAGAGTAGCTAAAGTATCTCTTTCATTTTACGCTAAAGGAAATGATCCTGCGTTGGACTGCAAAATCACTGGTGTTTTTGATGCAAAATAAGTAAACTAATAGAGGCACATTCCAGATGTTGGGATGTGCCAATTTGGACAATGAGTAAAATGATTTTAACTGAGAGGAACATTTATATGGATTTAGCTAGGTCACTGATTATGCAATTTTCGTTAATGGTAAACAAATTGAATTTCAAAATTGGCTTTTCGATAATGATGTTGTTTTCTGTAGGTGTCTACATATTGAACGTCTATTCAAATATGGGAGAGGACATATCTACCCTTTATTCAGCAGACTCCTTTTATATTGGCAATTCATTTGGTTCTTACTTTCGATATTTTTCATCAATTTTCCCCTATATTGTTGTATTTCCTTTTTCATTTTCTTATCTTAATGATCAAAGTGTAAAAGTTTCTCCGTTTTTGCTGACAAGGATGGGGAATAATTATTACTATTCAAAACTAATCATAGCTTTTATAGGTGGATTTATATTGATTTTCATTCCTTTTCTTGTGAACATTTTATTGAACTTAATCACATTTCCCGAAAACTCTAATACCTATTTTGGTTATTTTAATGATATAAATTTCATCAAAGATTTAACTGGCCAAAATGTTATAAATGAATCTTATGGATACGGTATGTCGTTTTTAGGATTTTATTTAACTAGTCCTTTTCTCTACAATCTGTTGTATCTATTCTTGTTATCTCTATTATCAGGACTTCTAAGTATATTTGCTTTAGCATGTTCTTATTGGATTAAAAAGTTCAAAGTCTTAGTATTTATTCCAATGTATCTTTTGATGTTTGTCTTTGACACTGCTGATTTTCATTCTTTCAATTCGACCAAATATCTAAATACCGATTTGCTAGATTATGTGTCAATCGATACAACGGCAGGAAAAAGCCTAGCCTTCTATTTGATATTTTGCATAACTATTCTCGGTTTTTCTATATTTAGAACATATCAGGTCAGTAGGCATGACCAGATCTAGGGGACACTATGACTAGAAGAAATTTGCTATTGAAAATATTCTCTATAGTACCTGTAATCGTGTTTTACCATACCCTGACCTTATCTAGTTCAACACAATTAGATGTTCCAATTAAAACGATGATTGCAGAATTATTGTTTGGTGCTTTGCATGTTGGAAGTATTAAGTCTTATACGTTGATACTTGATAAGCTATTTTATATTTTACTCTTTAGCATGTTATTTGGAACCCACATATACAGAAATTTTTTAGTGGGCAGTGAATACCTGTTTTCAAGAGTGAAGGATAAAAGAAAATGGTTTCATAAAAAAAGTGTAGAATTGGTCAGTATAGCTGGGTGCTATACCACTCTATTCCTAGCTACCATTCTTTTAGTATGCTTATATCGATCAAATAACGGATTGGACACTGAAACTGTAAAAATGCTTATATTTCTATGGATCACGATTACCTTATTCCTTACTTTGGTGACGTTACTGATTAACTTGTTATCTATTCGCTTTAGTAGTAATATCGCCTTTCTAAGCGTCTATATTGTCATAATGATACTAATTACACTTACATTGAGTATGCGTTCCATTCCCATCTTTAATGAAAACCCATATTTGCTTTTACTTAATCCTGTAGCTGCTATTATCTTGAACATGATGGAGAACGATTTGATGAATATAACTACTAGTTCTTATTTTATCTTTTTAAATGGAATAGTAGTTATGATTGGTGCTAGATACATTAATAAGATGGATATAGCGATGATAGACAATGAGAGTAATTGATTGAGAAAGGTAGTTGGATAACTTGCCACAAATTACAACCTACAACCTCAGCAAAGATATAAAAGGGACTCAGGTACTAAAAGACATTAATATCTCTTTGGAAAGTGGACAAATATACGGATTTGTTGGCAAAAATGGATCTGGGAAAACAATGCTCTTCCGTGCTCTTAGTGGTTTGATTAAACCTACTACTGGCAAGATTCTTATCGATAGAAAAGAGCTACACAAAGAAGTTCACTCTGTAAAGAAAATAGGGATTATAATAGAAAATGCCGGACTATATCCTGAATTTACTGGTTTTAAAAATCTTCAACTGTTAGCAAAAATCAATAAACTAGTTGGTAATGAAGAAATAAAAGTTGCGATACAAAGAGTAGGACTTGACCCGGATGATAAGCGAACAGTAAAGAAGTATTCATTGGGTATGAAACAAAGAATCGTAATTGCACAAGCAATTATGGAAAAACCTGATTTCCTTTTGCTTGATGAGCCTACAAATGCCCTTGATGATAGTGGTATTGAGCTTGTAAGGACAATTATTAAACAGGAGTCTGAACGTGGGGCTCTGGTCTTATTAGCGAGTCACAGCAAAGAGGATATTGATCAACTTTGTGATAAGAAGTTTTTTATGCTTAATGGCGTTCTAAGTGAAGGTGAATGATGATGAAACGCTGGATTGCCTTGCAAGTATTGATAGTTGTGGTTGCTCTAGTCATTGGTCAATCTCTGAAAACAACATTTACAGATGCAGGCCTTTTAGATATTAAAAGTACAGAAGAGGCATTTACTTTAGAACATGGTCTCGATTATGTATTTGCAGAAGATACCTATGAAAGCTTTGTAGACTATCAGAGCACTTATCTTGATAGTGTGAAAAGTGCGTCTTTAATAGTGGTAGCAAAACCTGCAGGAAATATTACTCAAAAGCATTTCAGCTTAGGTCAGGAGATAATAATAGAGAAAGTAATAAAAGGAAATAGTGATATTGTTAATACCTCAGCATTCGTTTATGGAACGTATGGTTTTGCAATAAGAGAAGGTCATACAAAACCGCTATATTATTCCACTCAAAATCTAATGAAACCAGATCATCAATATTTAGTATTCTTATCTGACCTAGAGCTAAATGATTACACTGAGGAAGATAGTTATTTGCTTGTTGATTCATTCTTTAGCTATCTAGATCTGACTAGTGATAGCAATGAAATTACAAATATTCCATTAGAGAATTTAAAGTTTTCTGACTTGAAGGATTTAGAGTTTTTTTCAAGCTCTCAGAAAGCGTTAAATGAGATATTAAAAATCAAACAGCAAATTATTGAGGACAACGGTTTGTAGTTATAGGAAGGAATGGTCTGCATCCAGATTGGTCGTGCAGGCCTTTTTCTATACACCGTATGGTAATCATTTTCCAAGGTCATCTTAATGGAGCGAGAACCCTTCTTGAAGCCTCTTCGATGAAGTGCCTTCTTGATCAAAGCACCAGCGGGCTTGTCCGCTTTGAGGCGTGTAAGTCGTTTTTCAGCGCTTTTAAGGTAGTTGTAGTACCCTGAACGAGACACGCCTAGCAATTGACAGAAGTAACGAGTCATTCGTTCTTGGCCATGCTTTAGCGCGTTTTGGATAAGCTCAAAACAGTCACTCTTGTGTAGATTTTGTCCGTTTGCTAACAGCCTCCTTCGTTCTTGTCTAACTTTTTTACGTATGCCAGCTGAGACTCCATGAGTTTAATCTTCGCTTCTTGCTTCGCAATCATCCCTTCTGGGGATAAGGAGCATTTTGAAGGGCGTAGTGCAGCTTCTTTACGCGAGTCCGCCAGTCCCGTAATTCCGTCTTTCACATAGGCTTTCTTCCAACGATCCGTACCTTGCTCGACTCGTTTCATTCCGAGCAGCTCCACATCGAATAGGTTCGCCTCGAATATCTCTCTGGGTGATTGAACAGACAAATATTGATCGATGAACAGACGTTTAAATTCATCGGCATAGGTAATCGATTTTTCGCTCACTCGCAAAACATACAGATATGACGCAAGTCGTTCACGTTCGGTTTGATTGAAAAGCTTTTTGTTCATTTACCTTACCTCCACTGTTGTCTTCAGTATACAAAAAGGTACCCATGCACTAAACACATTTTTGAAGTGTCCAGTGTATGGGTACCAGATTACAAACGTCCTCTTTTTTTAATGCGTATTAACGTTTCTCGGACACCGGAACCGCATTGTAATATTCATCGAGCGTAATGTCGCGCTCGTCAAGCTCTTTAGCCAGCTCCTTGCCGACATATCGAATATGCCAAGGCTCATATTTGTAGCCGGTAATGCTGTCTTTCCCTTCGGGATAACGAATAATATAGCCATATTCCGATGCATGATCTGCGAGCCAATCTGCTTCAGGCGTACCCGCAAAACAATCCTCTGCCGCACATTTGCCATCTGCACCCGTAACATCAATGGCTAGGCCGGTCTGATGCTCGCTCGTACCCGGAACTGCGCTGTACATGCGAGCGGCTTCTTCGCCATCTTTTTTCACATAATTGTCGAACAGTGTTTTCTGGCGATCATAAGATCGATAGCCGGAAACGCCAGCTAGCTTAATGCCATCACCAGCTGCTCCGGCGAATAATTGCTCTAAAGCGTCAGCTGCTTCCTTGCGCAGCATGCGCTTGTCGATTTTCTCAGTGAAGGTGAATGCCACATCAGGATATACCAAATCCTGCGGCTCATAACCTTCTGGCAAGCTATATTGCTTGTTTACGAGTACAACAGCTGCAGCAGGGTTCGCTACGACAAGCAAATCCTCAACGGTACCAGACGTTTCTTGCACGGCGTTATCCACCGCTGTCCCAGCAGCATCGGTATTCGTATTGCTTGCTGGTGATTGGCTAGCTATGGGCGATACCGTTTCTTGTGCGCCAGTACAGCCAAACGCAAACAGCAGCAGCAGAACCGTCAGAGCCTGTCCTGTTCTTTTTATCTTCATGTTCAAAAATGCCTCCTTAAGTGATCCCTATGACGAATTATAACGGGCAATCGTTTCGAAATATGCAGAAAATGTATCGAAATTGTAACATTTTCAGTTTTGAAACCGTGGGCTTGTTTCGATGAAGATGAAACGGTATTCGTACCCTGTGGTAAAATGGAAGCAAAATGCATGGATTTTGTGCAAGAGGGGTGCCGGATGAACATAAACAGGATAGCAGGACTTCGCCTGCAAAATCAAGGGATAGCATCAGCTGAAAGCAATTGGTCACCTAAGCAGGTAGTCCAGCAGCTCGGCGCTGTGCAGGCTCAGGATTATATGCAGGCAATGTGGGCAATTGGCCTGCGTTCGCCTGGAGCAACGCTGTCCAAGGTTGAGCAGAGCATTGCAAGCCGCGAGATGGTACTGACCTGGACGCAGCGCGGAACGATTCATTTTGTGCCAACGGAGGATGTATTATGGCGGTTATCACTCGCTGCCCCGCGCTTGCTTCAGCAGTCGAAACGGCGGAGGGAGCAGCTTGAGTTAGATGATGCAACGCTTACGCGCAGCGAAAGCTTGATTCGCAATATGCTGCAAGGGGGAGCGCAGGTTTCGCGCGGAGAACTGCTAGAACAGCTTGAGCAGGCGGGCATACGCACGGACAGCCAGCGGGGTTATCATATTTTATGGCATAGCGCCTATAAAGGGCTGATTTGCTTTGGACCGATAAGCGGCAAGCAGCAAACGTTCGTGTTGCTAGATGAATGGGCTACTGATGCGCAGAAATTGACGCGTGAAGCTGCGCTTGCGAAGCTTGCTTTGCGATATTTTACCGCTCATGGCCCTGCTACGGTTCATGATTTTGCCTGGTGGACAGGGATGACGCTTGCGGATGCAAGGGAAGGACTGGAAGCAATAAAAGGCAAGCTGGATAGTGAGCGAATGGACGGGAATGACTATTGGATGGTAAAGCAGACAGCTGGTGCTTGGACAGAGCAGGGGGAAAAGAGGCATACGAAGGATGAGGAGCAGCAGGGTAAAGCTTCCGGCGTTTATTTGCTGCCTGGCTTTGATGAATTTATTTTAGGCTATAAGGAACGCAGCGCCGTGTTGAAGCCTGAAGTTGCTCCGCGAATTGTTCCTGGCAATAATGGCGTGTTTTTGCCGATGATTGTGGTTAATGGACAAGTCGTAGGCACATGGAAACGAACGATTAAGAAGAAGGGGATTGATGTCGTCATTCATCCCTTTGAACCCCTTGATGATTTTAAGGATGGCATTGAACAGCGTGCAGAAGCTTATGCGAAATTCATGGAGTTGCCGCTTGGGAAGCTGGTTTTTGAGCAGGAGGTTAAGTAAGGCGCAAAAAAATGACGTCTTCAAAGCAATCATCCCGAATCAGGGGTTCATGCTAGCTTGATACACATCATCCCTACATTTTTTCTATAATGGAATTATCCAATCCAATTGTGTGTAGTTCCATTGTGCTTTTTGATGAAAACGGATGGATTAAAAAAATAAAAGAATTCACTTTATTCCACTTTGCATAAAAGTGAAAATCTGATAGGATATATATTATAGTCTATAGATTTAGTAAGGATTAAAGGGAGGCACTTTTTTCATGGACAAAATGATGCTTGATTCCATAGATGCAACGACACATCTGGATCAACTCGAGGCTGAGGCGATTTATATTATTCGAGAAGTAGCGGCGGAATGTGAAAATCCCGTGATGCTGTACTCGATCGGTAAGGATAGCTCCGTGATGCTGCATTTGGCGCTGAAAGCATTTTATCCGGAGAAGCCGCCGTTTCCTTTCATGCATATTGATACAACGTGGAAGTTCAAAGAGATGATTGAATTCCGCGACCGCAAGGCGAAAGAATTTGGAATCAACATGCTTGTTCACTCCAATCAGGAAGGGATTGAGCAAGGGATCAACCCATTCGATCATGGTTCCGCTTATACGGATATTATGAAAACCCAAGCCCTGAAGCAGGGCCTTGACAAGTACGGATTTACAGCTGCTTTTGGCGGTGGAAGACGTGATGAGGAAAAGTCACGTGCGAAGGAGCGGATTTTCTCATTCCGTAATAAAAATCATGCCTGGGATCCGAAAAACCAGCGGCCGGAAATGTGGAAGCTTTTCAACACAAGAATTAATAAGGGTGAAAGCATTCGCGTATTCCCAATTTCCAACTGGACAGAAAAAGATATCTGGCAATACATTCGCAGAGAGAACATTGATATTGTTCCTCTTTATTTAGCGAAAGAAAGGCCTGTCGTTAATCGCGATGGACAGATCATCATGGCGGATGATGAGCGAATGAAGCTTGAGCCGGGTGAGAAGATTGAAATGATGAAGATGAGATTTCGCACATTAGGCTGCTATCCGCTGACTGGCGGCGCCCTGTCAGATGCGGACACGCTGGATGCTATTATTGAAGAAACACTTGGTGCGGTATCATCCGAACGGACAACAAGAGTTATCGATCAGGAAGAAGCGGGAAGCATGGAAAGACGTAAACGGGAGGGCTATTTCTAAGATGAAGAGTCTGCTTAAATTTATTACTTGTGGAAGTGTGGATGACGGGAAATCCACTTTGATTGGACATATGCTTTATGAGGCTAAGCTTTTATTCGCCGATCAGGAGAGAGCCTTGGAGCTGGACAGCAGGCTGGGCAGCCGCGGCGGCAAAATTGACTACTCCTTGCTTCTTGATGGGCTGATAGCCGAACGTGAGCAAGGAATTACGATTGATGTGGCTTATCGGTATTTTACGACGGATCACCGTTCGTTCATTGTAGCGGACACGCCAGGGCACGAAGAATATACACGCAACATGGCCGTAGGCGCATCTTTTGCGGATCTTGCCATTATTCTGGTGGACGCAACCAAAGGGATTATTACTCAAACGAAGCGCCATACCCGGATTTGCGCCCTCATGGGGATTAAGCATCTGGTCCTGGCGGTAAACAAAATGGATTTGGTGGATTTTGATACGAAGAAATTTGATGAAATTAAAGAAGACTTCTCTCGCACCACTACTGAATTCCAGTTTGAAAGCATTCAGGTGATCCCTGTTTCTGCAACAGAAGGGGATAACATTACGATGAAATCGCCCAATATGCCGTGGTACGAGGGGCTTCCTTTGCTACCCTATTTGGAGGGTGTTGATGTTCATTCGAACGACGATGTGTTGCCGTTTATGATGCCCATTCAGCGGGTATGCAGGCCAGACCACACATTCCGCGGATTCCAAGGCCAGATTGAAGCCGGCAGCATCGCAGTTGGCGATGAACTGACAACTCTGCCTAGCCGTGAGAAGGCGAAGGTTAAACGAATCTTTGTAACCGACCAAGACAGGAACTCGGCTCATGCCGGACAACCTGTCACTATTCAATTAGATCGGGAAGTCGACGTTTCAAGAGGTTGTGTGTTTACGAAGGACAATCAGCTCCAAGAGGCCGACAGCTTTAGCGCCACGATTCTTTGGATGGATGATTCTGTCCTGACGCCGGGAAAAAATGTTCTGGTGAAGGTAGGTACAAAGGTTCTTCCTGGTACTGTGACGGCAATTAAACACAAAATCGATATTAATACAGGCAATACGGTTACAGCCGATCATGTGGTTAAGAATGAAGTGGCTAAATGTGAATTTTCATTATCGGATGGTATTATCTTTGATGCGTTTGAAAAAAATAAAAGCATCGGTGGATTTATTCTCATCGATCGTGTAACGAATATGACATCCGCTTGCGGCGTCATTGACGAAGCTCTTCAAAGCTCTGACAGTGCGGGCCAGCTCGATACGGAAATCACAAGAGATGTACGTGCCCAGCAAAAAGGACAGCAGCCATTAACGCTTTGGCTTACTGGTTCAGCTTCAGACAACTTGGCTCTTGCGAAGGGAATCGAGAAACGGTTGGTAGCGAGAGGCTATCATACGATGCTAATCGATAACAGCCTAAAAGAATCTGTGCGGCAAATCGCGGTTTATGCCACATTGCTAAACAATGCGGGACTTATTGCCTTGGTACTGGTTGGTTCTGCGAACGACAACGACCAAGCCATTGCGAAAGAAATAATCGGCCAAGCCTTTTTGCCAATCGATGTGGCTATAAACAGCTCTTCGATCGAGGAAGCGGCCAATGATGCCGTGAAACGTGTTGTGAAGGCTCAGATATAAGTACAGCCAATCTAATAAAGTTTGCTTTATCAAAAAGGTCAAGCCAGAGGGCTATTAACCCTCTGGCTTGACCTTTTTTCATCCATAAAATAAATATACAAATTATTTCAAACGCAGCATCATCGTCCATAGATCGGCACTTTCGTAGCCCAGGCGCCACGCTGCAACACCTGCGAGATCATATTTTTTCGCCATATTGATGCGGGCTTGCACGGTTGAAGCGGTCTCTGCCCAAAATACATAGGTAAAACCATCTTTAACATAGGTGTATTTCGTTTGACCGGAAGCTACATCCTGCGTTCCTACAGCATTCGTATCTTTAATAAGCTGCGGCACTTCCTTCATATAAATTGCGCGATTGCTAATGAGGGCACCTGCGCTATCCAGCTTCCACTCGCGAACGTAGAAAGGAATGCCGAGCATAAGCTTTTTGCGTGGAATGCCGTAATCGAGAAACTGTTTCACGCCCTCTTCAGCCCACGCCAAGCTGGATACAGAGCCCGCTTCTGGGCCTGTGCTCCAGTGCTCGTCATAAGCCATAATAATAATCGTATCGACAATGCCTGCCAGTGCAGTGTGGTCATACGCCGTTGCCTGATTCCAGCTGGCGCTGCCGCGCGGCAGATCGATCGATACCTTCATGCCTTTGGCATGAACAGCTTTCGTGAGTGCTTTGACAAAAGCGGTATAGCTTGCCCGGTCCGCCCCAGCTACCTCTTCAAAATCAATATTGAGGCCATAGACGTGAAGCGCCGCAAGCTTGGTGACGAGGCTGTTAATGAAAGCAGCCTGTGCTGCTGGATTGGCGAGAAAGGCGCTCGTCATCTTTTTATCAAACTGGTTGTGCAGAAGCGGCATGACGAGAACGCCCTGCGCCTTCAAGGTGCTGGCGGTCGCAGCATCCGACATATCGTTCAGCTTGCCATTCGCGTCGCCTAGCTCGAACCAAGTCGGAGAATCAATATCAAGCCCTTGTGTCCCCGCAACATGCCCCAAAATCGTCTGGCTGTTCGAAGAACCATTCCAGCCCATATAAATCAGCTTTGTTGCATTGCTCCATAATATCCGTCCATCCGCATTTCGAACGGTGGCATTTGCATAGCTTTTGGCTAGCGTCACTGCGGATTCTCTGGTGTGTACGCTTTTAATGATTTTATCGTTTTGATAAACGGATAAATAAGGCTTGTTGGTCCACCAGACTACGTTATTGTAAACGATATCTGCTCCAGCATATTTTTTGGAAAAGGGTATTGCGGCATCAACACTAATAAAAGCTTTGATGGTTTTGCCATTTTGTTGAACTTCGTAACTGCGAACATTGGAGAAAACGACCTTGCCTTTCGCAGTATTGGTTACTTCACTGTCTTCTTGCTTGGCTGCTGCTTGAACAGCGTCATAGAGGTAAGCGTATGTTTTGGTGCCGGAAATTTGCGCGCCATTCTTCGTTATCGTGTACACGGCTTTGCCTGCACGCTGCTCTTTCTTTTGGGCAGCCTTCACATTATCCCATACCCATTCATTTGTGGAGCGTTTAATAATATGGGCATTGCCCCAATTGGCAGCTTCCTTCTTAGCAGCTGCAAGGGTAGTAAAGCCCCAGCTGCTTTTCGTGCTTTCGCCTTGATAAAGCTGGAATTTGGCATAAGATTCGTACACCCAGCCTGGCTGCTGCAAATCCCGAATATGTACTTGACCTAGCTGCTTCGCTGCGGCCTGTGCTTGTTCATAGGTGCGATATTCCCACTTGGGATTGGAGGCGCCGCCTTGATAAACCTTATACCTCGGAAAATTATCCCACACCCACACGCGACCCGATATTTGCTCGACATGACTATAGGCAAAGCTTTGGGCATAGGCAATCGCCTGCTTCTCGGTTGTAAATTCCTTGAGCGCCGCCTCGTTCTGATACACCCGGTACTTGGTTGCGGAGCTCGCGGCCATGCTGCTGCCCGCGGCAAAAGCCTGGCTCAGCATAAGCAGCACCAGCAAGGCGGTCAGCTTTCTCATTTTGAATTTCATAAGCGATCTATCACTCTCCTCTAGTTTCTCTACTCTATTAGACGCAAGGGGAGGCCGGAGGTTGCGAAGGCAGCTGCCTTATTCCATCAGGTAAAAAAATGAAATAAATATAACCGTGAGCGGATAAAAAAGGTGGAAAACAATAACAATAAGGACAGCAAAGCAGGAGGTGGCAGCTATGAAGCGGCTGTATGCGAAGGAAAAGCTCGATGAGGAAGAGTTAGAACTGGAGGAGCTCGAGAGGAGTCTCGCTGAGGTGTGGCAGGTCAACCGCTATTTGGGCGGCAATCCGGTGCTGTTCAAGCATTTGGAGCGGCTGCTCAGACAGACGGCTATCGCACGGCGTGCACAGGAGCTGGAGCAGATATTTGGGCAGAGCGCCGGACTGGAGCAAGGAGCGGGACTGGAGCAGAGAGCAGAACTAGAGCAGAGAGCGGAGCTAGAGCAAGGAACGGCGAAGAATTCGCAAGGAAAACAGTGGGGATGGACCGGGTCAGGATCTAGGCCTGCGCAAGGCGATAGGGTGAAAATAAAGCTGCTCGATGTGGCGACAGGGCTCGCGGATATCCCGATCGCCTTGGAGAAATGGTGCAGCAGGCGCGGTATGGCGGTAGAAATTGTCGGCGTGGATATTCATCCTAAAATGGTGGAGCTTGCGGCAAAACGCACCGCTCATCAGACTGCCATACAGGTGCTGCAAGCTGATGGGACCGCTCTTCCATTCGAGGATAACAGCTTTGACATCGTCTTCAGCAATTTGGCGCTGCATCATTTGGATGATGGGGAGGCGAGCCGCATGCTGGGGGAAATCGACCGGGTAGCGAGGGTCGGCTGGGTCGTCACCGATTTGGAGCGGCACCGGCTGGCGCTGCTGTCCGCGCGAATGCTTGCGAAGTTTATCTGGCGCAGCCCGGTGACGAAGCATGATGGGCCAATGTCCGTCCAGCGCTCCTATACAGCGCGCGAAGCGAAGGAGCTGCTGGCACAGGCAGGTGTTCCCGCTGCTGTCGTGCATCGGCATTTTCCATTTCGTTTGGCGCTAGTGTGCCATGCATGATGTCATCATTGTCGGTGCAGGACCAGCGGGCAGCGTACTGGCAGCACTGTTAGCTGCTCAAGGTGTAAAGGTGCTTGTGCTGGAGCGTGAATCGCTTCCGCGGCGCAAGCCGTGCGGCGAATCGCTGAATCCTGGCGCAGTCGCTGCGCTTGCGCGTATACTGCCTGCTGGAAAATTCGCTGCGATTCGCAGCAGCATGGAGCATTCGCTCATTCATGGCTGGCGGCTGACAAGCGGAAAGGCGGAGCTGCTGGCGTCTTTCCCCGCAGGCCAATTCGGAATGGCCTGCGCCCGTGAAAAGCTGGATTATGCGCTTGCTCTGCATGCTGGGGAGGCTGGTGCGCAGGTCATAGAACAAATGCGGGTGCAGCGTCTCATTTGGGAGCAAGGGCGTGTGGCTGGTGTTGTCGCTTATTCCGCAGCGGGGCAGGCAGCGGAATTTCGGGCGCGCCTCGTTATTGGCGCCGATGGGATTCGCTCAGCAGTGGCCCGCTGTGCGGGGCTTAGCAGCTTCGGCCCGCTGCGGAAAACAGCGTTCACGGCGCGGGTGAGCGGTGTGCGGGATTTGCAGCCACGTGTCGAGCTGTTCACTGGGCGAGGCCTCGTTGTTGGGCTCGCGCCGATTGGCGGGGGTGAGGCCAATATGACGCTTGCCCAGCTGTCGAGAGCCGGGAGTGCGGCAGCAGTAGCCGCGGGCTTGAAAGAAAGCGGAGCTGTTAAGAATGAAGCTAGTCATGCGGATATGGATACGGTTATGGATACGCAGATGGAGACGCTTGAAGCCGCATCGCTTTATGTCAATGCAAGTGGAAAAGCTCCTGCCTCTTGCGATGGGACTGTTCGGGCTTCTGCACCTGCTGAAGCGGATAACAGAGCTGCTTCTGCTAAAAGCAAGGAGGGGCGCGCTGCATGGTTGCTTGAAAAGGCGGGCGAGCTGCCAGAGCTGGCGGAGCGCTTGCAGGGTGTGGCTTGCACAGGCGAGGTGCTCGCCTGTGGGCCATTTGACCGCCGTGTGCGGGCAACGCAGCAAGCAGGGCTGCTGCTCATTGGCGATGCTGCCGGTTATTATGATCCGCTGACAGGCCAGGGCATTTACCGCGCGCTCAGCAGTGCGGAGCTTGCTGCGCCGCTGCTGCTTCAAGCGCTCGAGATCGACAGCGATGCGCCGCTTGCTCGCTATGCGGCACTTCAGCAAAGCCGCTTCGCACCAGCTATTCGGCTGCAAAAATTAATTGAATGGACGAGCAGGCATGAGCTGCTGTGGCAATCCGCTTTGCGTGGACTTGGCTCGCTGCCTGCCGCCCGCAGTCGCCTGGCGGCAGTAATTGGCGATTGCTTGTGAATAGTTACACATACAAGGAGGATTGAATACACATGCATACCTACAACGAGGTAACGATGCGCTGTGAGCCGCTGACGGCCTTCCATTATGCGCGAAAAATCGAAAATTGGCCGCAGCTGCTCCCGCATTATCGCCACATCCAGTTTCGCTATGGCGGCAGTGAGCGGGGAGGGCTCGTGAGAATGGCCGCCGTTCGGCCGTTTAAACGGTTTCAGTGGCCGGTCTGGTGGGAAAGCGAAATGGTTGTCAGCGAGGAGGAACTGATCGTTGGTTACCGCCATGTGCGCGGTGTAACGAAAGGGATGGAGGTAGAATGGCGCATTGTACCGGCTGGAGAAAAGGTTTCCGTATCGATTGTGCATCGCTGGAATTCTCCACCATGGAGCCGCAGGCTTTTCGCCGGTTTTATCGGCAAGCAGTTCGTCTATGCAATTGCGGAGAGAACGCTGCAAGGCTTGAAGCAGCAGGCTGAACTCGAAGCCGCGCTTGCTGCCAAGAAGCAAGCTGTGCAAGAAGAGCTCCCTGATTCCGGGCAATGGACAGACCTGCAATGGGAGGCTCTAAGAGAACAATTAGCTGAGCAGTTCACAAACGATGCGGCAGAGCAAGCCAGTATTCAACAAAGAGAGGAAGGTGGGCGCAATGGCTAATGCGATTAAGGCGGTCATAACCGGAATAGGCTGTGTAACGCCGATTGGCGCAGGTGTGGAGCAGCTATGGGAAGGTCTAGTGCGGGGACAAAGCGCGGTGAGAGAAATTGAACGTTTTGTGCCGGAAGGGCTGCGGAGCCGAATAGCTGCACAAATTCCGGATTTTCAGGCGGAGCATTATATGGATAAAAAGCGGGCGCATCGCATGGACCGTTATTCGCAGCTAGCCGTTGCCAGCGGCGCGCTGGCGCTGCGCGACGCCGGGCTGAACCCTGCCGATCTGGATGCTGATCGGGCAGGCGTATTTATGGGCAGTGCGCTGGGCGGCATCGCCTATGCGGAAGAGCAGTGCAGCCGCTACCATAATGGCGGCTTCCGGGCTGTGTCGCCGACGCTGGGGTTTTCCGTGTTCGGCGGCGCGGCCTCGTGCAATCTTGCCATGGAGTTTGGCATGACGGGCCTAAATGAGACAAACGCAATGTCCTGCGCTTCTGGCGCTGTCGCCATTGGCCGGGCGCTGCAAGCGATCCGGCGCGGCGAAGCGGATGTCATTATGGCAGGCGGCTCGGAAGCCCCGCTTGCGCCGCTTTCCTTCGGCGCCTTCGACATGCTGCGTGCGATGTCTACTCGCAATGAGTCGCCGGGTGTGGCAAGCCGGCCGTTCGACCGCAATCGCGACGGCTTCGTCATGGGTGAGGGCAGCGCCGTGCTCGTCATTGAAGCCGAGCATCATGCGAGGGCGCGAGGCGCGAAAATATATGGCGAGCTGGCAGGCTTCGGGCTGACCAACGATGCGCATCATATGAGCGCGCCGCTCCCATGCGGCACGCAGGCAGCACGCGCCTTGCGCCAGGCGCTGACGAGCGCGGATATGGCACCGGAGGACATTGACTATGTCAATGCCCACGGCTCTTCGACGCTGCTCAATGATGTGACGGAATCGCGGGTCATTCGCCAAGTATTTGGCAACCGTCCGGTAGCCGTCAGCGGCACGAAAGGCTTATACGGTCATCCGCTTGGCGCATCAGGCGCTATTGAAGCAGCGATTACGCTGCTTGCGCTGCGCAATGGCTGGCTGCCGCCAACTACGAATTTGGATGAGCCAGACCCGGAGGCGCAGCTTGACTTGGTTGTCAAAAATCCGCGTACGGTGAAGTCCGCGGCAGCAGTGTCCAACTCCTATGGCTTTGGCGGAGTCAACGCGGTGCTTGCTTTTCGCCAGTATTAAAATGTAACTGGCATTGACTTATGGCTAGGCCATACCTATTATTGAAAATAGAGTTGACCGTAAAAGCGGAAACATCCTGATACAAGGGATGTTTCCGCTTTTTTTGAAATATAGGAAAGTATATGATTTCGCCATGCTTTCTCTATATTTCTCGGAGTGAAACGCGCTGTGCCGCCAGAGGACGACGACAGCCGTTTCACCTTGAATTCTAAGGATTTATAAGTTTTATCCTTATATCCGCTTAGAATTCTCCGACAAAGCTTTTCACACGTCCCAGAAGGACGACGAAGTCGTTTTTGCTTGCATATGTCGATCTGGATAAAAAAGATTTCACATATAAGGAGGCTATTTTTATGAAGGCACAAGCTGCGCTAGCCTATGTAGATACGTTGCGTGAGGAATTAATCGCGCTGCGCAGAGATTTTCACAAGCATCCCGAGGTATTATTTGAGGTGGACCGGACTGCAGAGAAGGTAGCGGGCTATTTATCGGAATGGGGCTTGCAAGTTCAGCGGCATGTCGGCAAGCATTTTGGCAAAGGCGTTGTTGGCATTCTCAGCAGCGATAAGCCGGGACCGACAATCGTGCTGCGAGCAGATATGGATGCTCTGGCGATTACGGAGGAAAATATATTTGAACACCGTTCCGCGAGCGAAGGAGCTATGCATGCCTGTGGGCATGATGCTCATATGACGATGCTGCTCGGAGCAGCAAAGGCGTTAAGTCGGCACCGAGATATATGGTCAGGAACGATTAAATTTGTATTTCAGCCCGCTGAGGAAAGTGCGCTTCCTAGTCCAATTGATGGGCGGATGATAAGTGGTGGCCGAGATATGATTGAGGCTGGGGTGCTGGAAGGTGTCGACCTATGCTTTGCCATGCATGTATGGCCGGAGCTGCCTACGGGTATTGTTGGCATTCATCGCAAGGAGGCGATGGCGGCATCCACACATTTTCATATCGCTTTTCAAGGGTTGAACGGTCATCACAGTACGCCGCATTTGGCTGTAGACGCGCTGTCGATGGCGGTGCAATTTGTTTCCGATGTTAAATTCGCCCTTGCAGTGGAAACAGACCCGTGGGAAACGAAGGTGTTCGCATTCGGTACTTTGCACGCGGGTACTGCGATTAATGCAATTGCGGGGGAAAGCGAGCTGAGCGGGACATATCGCGTTTTTCACCCGGAGCTGACTGCGCAAATTCATCAACTGCTGGAAAAGAGAGCGGGTGCTGTCGCCAGCACTTATGGCGGCAGCTATACGTCGCAATATCGGCTAGGAACACCGCTGCTTAATGACGCGTCAGCCGTTCAGCTGACCATTCAGGCCGGGCGAAACGTCTTGGGTGACGATAAGGTTGTTATTTTGGACAAGCCTAGCCTTGCTGGGGAAGACTTTGCGCTGTATGTACAGGAGGTGCCGGGAGCATTCGCGTTTATTGGCAGTGCTCATCCAGCAGCCGAAACGGTTTATCCGCTGCATCATCCCTTATTCGATATCGATGAAGAGGTGCTGACGGAAGGGGCAAAGCTGTTCGTGCAATGGGTGCAGCAGGCGGGTGAAGAGTATGTGAGCCAGTAAGGCTTGCATCCCCCCTTTCCAAAACCCAGCCCATGCGCTATAATAAATCGTAAAGTTTACGAATAAACAAAAATATGTGCTTCTCCAAATAAGAAAGGAAGACGACAAGGATGGCTAAAAAGTCGAAAGTAGTTAGGGAAAGAAAACGCCAGGAGACAGTTGCGCATTATGCTGAGCTTCGCAAGCAGCTCAAGGAAAACAAGGATTATGTTGGACTTAGTAAGCTGCCCCGCGATGCTTCGCGGGCTCGGCTGCATCACCGCTGTGAGCTGACGGGCAGGCCGCATGGCTACTTGCGTAAATTTAAAGTGTCGCGGATCGCATTCCGCGAGCTTGCTTATAAAGGGCAAATTCCCGGCATTAAAAAAGCAAGCTGGTAACCTAACGGCGTTACTAACGGAAATGAAAACTCTTTCGGAAGGGGGGAGAACATGGACCCATTTACTATACGCAGGCTGGAAAAAATATTGGACGGCTACATTCATCGCAAAATCCCCCCGGCTGTGCGTTCAGCTGTCCGTTTGACCTATGAGTGGGAAGGCAATCGGCTCACTTTGACAGAGGAGCTTCCGGATTTTGAAAAGCGACAATGGACGGGCGAACCAATTGCCCAATTTCATTGGAAACAGGAGCAGTGGCATGTATATGCCACAGACGGCGATGGCGGCTGGAAGGCTGTCTCCGAAATAGCGCCGCATCCTCATTTTGAGCAGCAGCTGGAGCAGGGTTAAATCGATCAGGAGGGCATCTTCTGGATTTCTTGAACATATGGCCGCCATTTAGCGATATGGCCCGACCAACAAGTCGGGTTTTTCGCGCGAAACTTTTATCGAAGGAGTCTTGCTAACATGAGTAAAAATCAAGGCAATCACCGGCTGCCAAGGGCCAAAGGAACGGATATGGCTAGCTTTTACAGCCCGAAGGACTGTGCGAAAAAGGTGAAACGTATCGTGCTGCCGCCGATGAATCGGCAAATCGTGGAAGAATTTTTTACGATTATGGGCATGAAGGAAAAGTTTGAGGAGCATGATGTGCCAATTCCCAACAAAGTCGTTATGTACGGGCCGCCAGGTACGGGAAAAACATTGACCGCCTTCTACATTGCGCAGCGGTTGGATGTTCCGCTTATTTTGGTCAGGCTCGATGCGATTATCCATAGTCATCTAGGAGAGACGGCGAGCAATGTCCGCAAAATATTCGATTACGCCAAAGCGACCCCCTGCGTCTTATTTCTCGATGAGTTCGATGCGATTGCAAGGACCCGTGAAAATAATGATGAAGTGAAGGAAATGGCGAGGGTCGTTAATACGCTATTGCAGTGCTTGGACGAGTTTGATTGCGATAGTATTTTTATTGCGGCAACTAATTTGGAGGAGGAACTGGACAATGCGATATGGCGGCGCTTCGATACGAAGATGCATTACGGCATGCCGGATGATCGCTGCAGGTACGAATATATATCGCTGTTAATTGGAGATTTTGAACAGCAGGCTCATATATATGATACGACCGCCAGTCTGCTTGCCGGATGCAGCTTTGCGGATATGGAGCAAATTGTGCTCAAGGCGAAGCGTAAGGCGATCATTGAGAGCAGCCCGCTGCTCCAGTCTCATATTCAGGAGGCGTTGAGTGAATATAAACCGAAAACCATGTAGTTGACAGGTCTGCCCATGGGGAAGTATGATCGCCTAAAAGCGTAATAATTACGATTAAATCCATTCGATCATTTGATGTCGCGCTGCTGACGGAAGAAGGAACGCAGGGCAATTGGCGGGAGCATGATGATTTGCTGCATCATTTTAGCTTGTTTGAGTGATGAGAAGGGCAGACTAGGTGTATGCCGTATGAAGTGAAGGAGGGGGAGAAAACTTGTCGCAGAAGACATATTTGGCTTGCGAGGTGGAAAAGGTAATAAGCATGCATACTGCGCAGCGCTGGCAGCGGCGTGAACGGGAATTGCAGAGCTGGCGAGAGCGTGAAAAAATAACCAAGCATCAGAAGCAAACGTTGCTGCTTGGGCATGTTGCGATAGATGCTGAGCTGCTTCCTGCACTGACGCTGCTCAAGGATCTGGGCATACCGACGGAATTTTCATGCGCTGGCGTTAGCGTGCTTGATGAGCCAGAGGATCATTCGCTGTATGCGTATATTACGTTTCCGGCTTGTGAGCAGACGGAGTATTTCATTCAGCTTGCAATGCAGCGAATGAAGCATCGCATGCTCGTAACGTTCGAGCCGGATCGTAACCGCTATGACCTATCCTCTTTTTATATTGGGCATAACCGATCCTTTTGTCTGCTGATGCTGTGCTGCGCTCAAGCTGCTGCTAAACGGCAGCATCGGCCTAAGGGCGGGCAACATTGAGAATTACATAGCTATCTTAAACGTATAATCTATAGATGAATGCTTGGAAAGCCAAACACCCCTCCAGCAATCGCCTGAAGGGGTGTTTGGTATTTTTTCTTCTAATAAGTTAAGCACTATTTCCATTTCTGCTCAATAAATTCGTCGCGGCCCGATTGCGCACGATCCTCTTTGTAATGCTTTGGATTTTTCTTATGGAAGTTTTGATGATATTCCTCCGCCGCATAAAATGTATCTGCCGCCCGAATTTCTGTAACGATCGGTTTATCGAAGCGGCCGCTGCTCGCAAGCTCCTGCTTGGAAGTGAGGGCTAGGGCATGCTGCTCCTCATTATGGTAAAAAATCACCGTGCGGTACTGACTGCCGCGATCTTGAAATTGACCGCCTTCGTCCGTCGGATCAATTTGCGGCCAATAAAGCTCAAGCAGACGCTCATAAGGGAACAGCTGCGGATCGAAGGCAATTTGCACAACCTCCGCATGTCCCGTCTCTCCTGTTTTTACCTGCTCATAGGTTGGGTTCTCCTGATATCCGCCCATATAGCCAGATACAATACTATGTATGCCTGGAAGCTCCTCGAAAGGGGTAACCATACACCAAAAACAGCCGCCGGCGAATGTTGCATATTGCATAACGTATTCCTCCTTGTTGCTTATAAACAATTAATAGACTAAACGTTAGCCTGTCTGGTTGGAAAAATAAATGGTGATCGGCCTAAGCTCGTTACGTTCATAATCAAGGGAGCAGCAAATCCTGCAGCCCATCTTCCGATATGACCTTGATGCCATGCTGGCGGAGCAGCGCCGATGTAACGCCATTTCCCGCGATCTTTTCACCCGAAAATTGTCCGTTGTAAATCATTGTACTGCCGCAGGAAGGACTGTTTTCTTTAAGTACAACTACTGTGGCTTCTAATTCGAGCGCTTGATGAAGGGTTTCATATGCGCCTTTTATATAGAGGTCCGTAACGTCCGTCCCCGATTTGTCGATGACAAAGGCTGTTCCTCCTAACACATCCTCACCATTTCCACCTACGATTTCAGCTGATTCCCGTGGGGTGGAGAAGCCACCAAGCAGCTCTGGGCATACCGCTATGGCTTTATGATCGTCCAGCAGCCTGCGAACGGTTTCGTCTAAACAATCCGTCCCGTTATATCTCACCTTCATGCCTGCCAGGCAGGAGCTTACGAGGATCATGGGAACGCCGCCTTTCTTTAATGAAAAGTTTAAAATCTCTAGAACCGAGCATAGCACAGCAGGTTTACGCTGTAAACGAGCTCTGATCTGGCTTATTATTGTCACATTTTTTGCTGCGCAATAGCTCGATAGGGCTATTATCATTCAGGGCTTCTTAAGGTACGATGAGGCAGGTAATCTTGTATCATTTAAAAATATGGAGGTAAGCTTACATTGCATATGCGAAAAATCATCCCATTCATTCTATTCATCGGTTTGCTGCTGCTCACGGCGGCCTGCTCCAAAGGGGTAAATACGAACGGAGAGCAATCACAACCGCCTAAGAAAGAGCTGTCCTTTCTGTTTAACTTTGCAAGCCAAACGATAGATCCACATCTGGATTACACACCGCTCCGAGCAGGTGTTGTTGAAACGCTGGTCAAGCTGGGCGAAGACCTCCAAATCCAGCCTTGGCTTGCGGAGGAGTGGAGCAGCCCGGATGGGCAGCATTGGACGTTTAAAATTCGGGAACAGGTGACGTTCCAAAATGGTAAGGCGCTCGATGCGGATGCCGTCAAGCAATCGCTTGAGCGGGCGATGGAGCAAAATCCGGGTGTGAAGCAGGTTTTGAAAATCAAGCAAATGGAAGCCAGTGGACAAAGCTTGCAAATTACGACGGAGCAGCCATTTCCACAGTTTCCATCGGAGCTGGTTCATCCCAATACAGCGATTATTGACGTGTCTGCACCGGAGCCGGATAAAAAGCCAATCGGAACCGGTCCGTTTCAAGTAGCCTCATTCACTTCAGGCAGCTCGCTTAAGCTGGATCGCTACGACAAATATTGGGACGGTGCAGCAAAGCTCAACCATGCGACCTTCAGCTTTAATGAGGATGCCAATGCCCGCTTGTCAGCGCTTATGGCAGGGGATGCGGATATTGTGTACCGTCCGCCAGTTGAAAGCATGGAAACGATGAAAAGTGATGCCAGCCTGCATTTGGATTCTGTTGTCAGCTTGCGGACACATGAGCTTATTTTTAATACGAAGCATGCCGATTTTCAAAACAAATATGTTCGCAAAGCTTTCGATGCACTCGTCAATCGCGATGAGTTGAAGGACGCTATTATGGGCGGCCAAGCGACGGTTGCCAGCGGTCCTTTTTTGCCGGAATTTCCGTTCGTGCCCGGCTATGAACCGAAGGAAAACGGAGTGGCCGCTGCCCTCAAATGGTTTCAGCAAGCAGGCTATGAGGTTAAGCAGGGCAAGGTGACCAAGGGTGGACAGCCGCTTTCCTTCAAGCTGGTCACGTACGCTTCGCGAGCGGAATTTCCATTGCTGGCCCAAGTGCTGCAATCGCAAGCGAAGGAGCTTGGCATTGCCATAACGATCGCACAAGTCGATAAATACGAGGATTATTTACTGGAGAAGGATGATTGGGATTTGGGCACATACAGCCCGTTAATTGCGCCGCGCGGGGATGCGAGTTATTTTCTAAATGTAGCCTTTAAGGCGGATGGCTCGCTCAATTTCGGTAAAATCAACGACCAAGAGCTGAGCGCTTGGATTGATGAGCTGGATCAGACGGTTGAAACGAATGAGCGTTATGCTTTAATTAAACAGGCGCTTACCCGCATTAATGAAGAAATGTATTATTCCTATCTCGTTCATCCCAATACGCTCGTTGTGTACCGTGACAAGGTGAAAAACTGGGTGACGAGTAAAAGCGAATATTATATGCTGACGAATGAGCTGGATGTAGAAGTGAAATGAGCATCGTTTGGAAAAGGGGCGTAGAGCTTGTTCTGTTTATTTTGCTGCTTTCCTTCGTCAGCTTTGTCTTCGTTAAGCTTGCTCCGGGAGATGCCGTTAAGCAAATGCTTCGTTCAGATGACGTTGCGATCACAAGCTCAGAAATCAAGCAACAGAGGGAGGAGCTGGGGCTAAACGAGCCGGTATTGGTTCAGTATGGCAGCTGGCTTGCCAGGCTGGCGCAGCTTGATTTGGGAAAGTCGTATATGACGAATCGGCCAGTCAGCGAGGAGCTGCTTCGTAAAATGCCAGCCACGCTGCTGCTTACCGGCAGCTCGCTGCTCATTTTATTACTCATTGCAGTGCCGCTCGGCGCTTTGTCGGCCCTTTATCCCAATCGTTTCATTGACCGCGCAAGTAGGCTCCTTGCTGTACTCGGAACCTCTATCCCTAGCTTTTGGCTAGGGCTTCTTTTAATAGAAGGGCTATCTGTAAGGTTGGGCTTATTGCCGTCAATGGGAACGGGGACTCTTGCACATCTCGTGCTGCCTTCGCTGACGCTCGGGCTTACGATGTCTGCCGTTTATGTCCGCTTGATTCGCTCCAGCCTGATGGATAGCTTAACGCAGGATTTTATTAGGGGAGCGAGGTCGCGCGGCATTGGCAGCGGAAAAATTTTGCTCCGTCATGCTTTTCGCCATGCGCTTACGCCCGTTGTGACGATGTTCGGTGTCAGCATAGGAAGCTTGCTCGGCGGCACGGTTGTCATTGAGGTGCTTTTTGCTTATCCGGGCATGGGCAAATTTATTGTGGATGCCATTCAGAGCAGGGATTATCCGGTCATTCAAGGTTATATGGTCGTGATGGGAATTGCCGTTACGCTTATTCATTTAATGGTGGATTTGGCGAATCATGCTCTGAACCCGGAAATGCGCTTGAAGGGGGAGAACTGATGAAGAAGATAGGTATTAACGGATATATGGCCATGCTTCTTATCGCCGTGCTTTCTTTCTCGGTTTTCCTCGTTCCTCATGATCCATATGTCGTGAATCTTAACAACCGTTTGCTGCCGCCGACGGCGCAATATTGGCTGGGAACCGATGGACTCGGCAGAGACTTGTTTTCGCGTCTGCTCATTGGAGGGCGGAATACGATAGGCGCTAGTCTGATCGTGCTTGTGGCAGCGCTAAGCATTGGCATACCTGTAGGGCTGCTGTCGGGATATATCGGCGGCTTCGTCGATCGCCTTTTCATGCGTGTGTCGGATTCCTTTCTTGCATTTCCGGATTTCATCATTGCTATTGTGCTAAGCGGCCTGCTAGGACCGGACATTTTTAATTTGATTTTTGCCATTGCAGCGGTCAAATGGATCGCTTACTCGCGTATTGTGCGCAATAGTGTGAGGTCTGAAAAGCACAAGGATTATATAGCGATTGCCCGCTTGAATGGCTTAAGCTCGCTCCATATCGTCATGAAGCATTTGTTGCCGCACGCCTTCAGCCATGTGATCGTTATTGCTTCGCTGGACGTGGGCAAAATTATTTTGATGATTGCGTCGTTATCTTACATTGGACTTGGCGTTCAGCCGCCGTCTCCAGAATGGGGAGCGATGCTGAATGAAGGCCGCGCCTATTTTCACCAGGCTCCGTATTTGATGCTTGCGCCGGGACTTGCGATTATGCTAGTTGTACTATTGTCGAACGCTTGGGGGGATCGGATTCGTGATCGGCTGGATGTGAAGCGCAGCAGGGAGTAAAGGAGGTCACAGCGATGAGCGTATTGAAAATAACAGGACTTAGCTTAAACGCAGGGCGGCAGCAGCTTGTTCAAGACCTTCATCTATCTATTGAAAAGCAGCAATGGCTCGCATTAATTGGTGAAAGCGGCAGCGGGAAAACGCTGACTGGCCTCGCGATCGCGGGTTTGCTGCCTCAGGCTGTGCGTATGACAAATGGCGAGATTTTGGTTAAAGGACGATCCCTTTCGGAGCTTTCGGCCCATCAAATAAACGGGCTGCGAGGCAAAGAGATTGCTTATGTTTTCCAAGATTATGCGGGGATGTTCAGTCCCTTTATTCGACTGGGGAAGCAGCTGGATGAAACGCTGCAAGCCCATAGTGGCTTAGGACGCAAGGAGCGGAAAAAGCAAATTTTGACTTGCTTAGAAGAGGTGCGTCTGCCAGCAGAGCGTGTATATAAGAGCTATCCGTGTGAGCTCAGTGGAGGCCAATTGCAGCGGGTTTCGATTGCGGCAGCCATGCTGCTTCAGCCGAAGCTGCTTATTGCCGATGAACCAACGACTGCGCTGGATCAGGAAACGGGAGAGGAAATACTCTGTTTGCTAAAGAAAATGCAGGAGCGAATCGGCTGCGCTATTCTGTTTATTACACATGATTTAAAGCATGTCAGGCGTTATGCCGATCAAGTGGCGATTATGCGCGGAGGCTGTGTGCTCGAGTCGGGTGATGTGCGGTCCGTGCTGGAACAGCCAGCCCATTTCTATACGAAGCAGCTCCTTGCGGCTGAGTCGGCTCTATTGTCGTCACCAGCAATAACGATAGAACAAGAAGCGATGCTGCAATTAGTAGATGCCGATCAAACGATGCTGGATCAGGGAACAGGGGCAGCGACTACGATAGGGAATGCTTTGCTTGCTGCTCAAAACCTTGTCAAAACGTACCCGAAAGGCATCAAGGCGCTGGATCAAGTATCTTTTACGCTGAAAGCTGGGGAGTGTTTAGGGCTGGTCGGCGAGAGCGGCAGCGGTAAAAGTACAATGGCTAGATGCTTAATGCTTATGGAGCCGCTTGACAAAGGAGAGCTCCTGTTCCAGCAAATGCCGCTGCATAACCGGAAAGCTGCTGCAAGATCGTTCATAAACGGACGTATTCAAACGGTATTTCAAAATCCAGCAGCCAGCTTGAACCCGAGGCTGACGATTGTGGATTCCTTAATGGAGCCGCTCGACGTATTCAGGGACAAAACACCAGCTTTTTTAGGTGATAGCCGATATAAACGGGACGAAGCGGCTGCTCTTTTGCTGGATATGGTAGGGCTTCCGGCTAGCGTCATGCGGCAATATCCCCATGAGCTGAGCGGAGGTCAGAAGCAGCGGGTATGTATCGCCAGAGCGATCAGCATTGCGCCTGATTTTATTATTTTGGATGAGCCGACCGCGAGCCTGGATATGATCATCCAAGCCCAGATTTTAAAGCTATTGCAGCGATTACAGCAGCAGCTTGGTTTTGCCTGCTTGTTTATTTCGCATGATTTAGCGGCCGTGCAATTCATGTGCAGCCGAATTATGGTACTGGAGCGTGGGAACATCACAATCGAAGATGAACGATTTCCTGCTTCATCAATTCAATAAAGCGTTGTGCCGCTTTGGTCAAATAACGGTCCTTTAGCCAGATGAGTCCGGTGGCAAAATGAAGCTCGCTGTCTGAAATGGCGAATGATTGAATGTCATAGCCTTGATGCAGCTCAAGAACGGACTGTGGCACAATGGTTGCTCCATCCCCGTAGGCTACCCACTTCAACAGTAGGGAAATATCGGAGCATTCTCCGATCACATTAGCCTGTAAGCCGCGATCAGTAAACTGCTGGAGGATGCTTTTATAAAGGCCGAGCCCTTCCGCACTGGGCAAAATAAGCGGATAACGCTGAATATCACGGTAGGAGCATTTGTCAGCGGGGTGCAGGACACTGCTCGCGGCAACAAAATAAAAGGGCTCCGAAGGAAGCTCCAGCACTTCGAAATCACCTAGCTCCAGCGGCAGCCGCACGATGCCAAGCTCAATGGAACGTTCCTTGAGAAGCCGGACAATTTGGGCAGATTCATTTTGCTGAATCTTATAAGTGATAAGCGGATATGCTTCTTTAAACTTGTGCAGTAGCTGTGGCAAAACGATGGATGACAACGTATTGATACCCAGCATTAATTTGCCCCGTGTACCGCTGCCAATTTCTTTCACCTCCAGCTTGGTCTCTTCGAGCGCCTTTGTTAAGGATAAGGCACGCCTATATAAAGCCTCCCCGGCGTCAGTAAGCTCCAGCCATTTCCCGCTTCTTACAAAAAGCTGTACCCCGAGCTCTTCCTCCAGTCCTTTCAGCTGTTGTCCAAGCGGAGGCTGTGTCATATGCAGCCTTTCAGCGGCCGCTGTAATTTGTTTCTCTTCCGCGATCGCAATGAAATAACGAAGCTGGCGAATATCCATGCGGCAAACCCTTCCCATTCCAAACGAAAAAAGTATGGAAAACGAATTTTTTAAATATTTTTAGTATGATGATAGCTATGTTACCATAGTTTTAAGCTGAAATGAAAGCGGGGCTGACATGGTGAATACATCTTATTGGTTAACCAATGCAAGGCTGGAGCAAGGGTATGAGTTTGAGGCTGGACGGATAACGGGTACCAGAACGGGCAACTGCCATTTGCGGATAGAAAACGGAGCCATTGCTGAAATTTTGGAGGGTGGAGTGGAGCTAGCCAGCCCTCTGCCGAAATATGATGCAAAAGGATTATTGCTGCTGCCATCGTTTGAGGAAGGACACATTCATCTAGACAAAACCTATTTTGGCGGTCCGTGGAAAGCAGTCAAGCCTGTAGTGAGTATTTTCGAACGGATAGAGGAAGAGAAGGTTTTATTGCCCAAGCTGCTGCCGACAGCAAAGCTGCAAGCGGAGCGTATTTTGTCACTGATTCAACGATTTGGCGCCACGCATGTGCGCAGCCACTGCAATATTGAACCCGTCAGCGGACTTAAGCGGCTAGAAGCTACGAAGCAAGCTTTGGAGACGTTCTCTGGTAAAATCTCGGCCGAAATTGTAGCTTTTCCCCAGCATGGCCTGCTTCGCTCTGATTCGGTTGCACTCGTCAAGCAATCATTGGCTGAGGGTGCCACCCATGTTGGTGGGGTAGATCCGTATTCAGTAGATGGAGATATTGAAAAATCGTTGCAAACGATCATTGAATTGGCCGTTCATTATGGTGCGGGCGTCGATATTCATTTGCATGATGGACACGAAGCTGGACGGGAAACCTTAAGCCGGCTAGCGGAGCTAGCTGAAGAAGCGGGCCTGCACGGAAAAGTAACGGTTAGCCATGCCTTTTGGTTTGCAGGCGCTGAGCCGCAGGAGGCAAAAGAAATGGCTGGACGGATGGCTAGGCTGGGCATGTCCATTGCTTCTACAGTGCCGATTGGGAAAATGAATATGCCGCTGCCGATGCTGAGCCGTCAAGGCGTCAAGGTGAAGCTGGTAACCGATAGCCTCACGGATCACTGGTCGCCATTTGGCAATGGGGATTTGCTGGATAAGGCAGGACGCTACGCTGAATTGTATGGTTGCCAAGAGGAAGCCTCGTTGTCCCAGACACTTGCCTTTATTACAGGCGGAATTACACCGCTCAATGCGAAAGGCGAGCAGGTGTGGCCCAAAGTAGGCGATGCCGCCAGTTTTGTATTGACGCACGCGAGCTGCTCGGCTGAGGCTGTTGCAAGAAAAGCTCAGCGGCAGTCCGTATGGTATAAAGGAAATTTGGTGAGTGGGGCTATATAAGCCTCATGAGATTAGCGAAATCAGCTAAACTAGCTAGAAAAAATGCCCGAAGGCTTCTATAAAGGAGCCTATCGGGCATTTTTTAGTTAGCGATTATGAAAAATAAGGAAGTTAGCAGCACTAAATGAATGAAGGCAGGTCGTTACATAAATTTAATCCAGCTCTGCGCGAGTAAATAGATCGCTGATTAAATCATGATCCTCACAGGCTGCTTTGAAGGCTAACGCAAACTTCACCATGGCTTCCCGATTGCTTGAATATACGCAGAACATATCTGCCTCTGGATCGAAGTGGATTTGCTCGGCAAGCTCAGGCATTTTTTCCTCCAAAAATACGGCTGCAAGCGAGCCCCAGTCATAGCCGCTGCCTTGAAAGCCTTCTTCCGCCCTCGTTTCAAACAGTTCCTGCTTGTAGGTGCCGGCATTTAAAATAACAGACCAGGATTTATTGTCGTGGTCAATAAAAATAAGAGGCTGCAAATGTGCTGTAATCCCGTCAGCCTCTGAATGAAGCGCTGCTTTATGGTTAGGGGCTGCATAGGCGTTTAACTGCTCAATCACCTGCTCGATAGCTTCATCCGTCATGGCGAGAGTACGATCGGTTACGATGATTTTTCCCAGCTTGATACGATCATCGAGCCAGTCCGTAATAAAGGCTGGCGCATAGCCGCCTGTGCTAAACTCTCCTTCGCCGAATGCGATCAGCTTATCATAGTCGTCTAAATATTTTTTTCGTGCAGGATTCGGGTAGGTTTTCGTATAAAGCCAAAATTGCAAATCATACATCAAGGTAGACAGCTCGTCGGCTTGAAAGACGAAATACCCTTTCTCCTCGGTAATCTGTCTGCCAATCGACCGGATTTTCCCTTCCAGCTCATCGGTTTCCGTCACAGCGGCACAAAGCTCAGCCAATAGAGGGGAAAATGCGCCTTCGGCTACTTTCTTCAAATCTGCTTCTTTCTCTTCAGCTGATCTATCGTACACATCATCATGAACGAGCCCTTTAATAAACTGTTCAAAGCTGCATGCCAAATAAGTAATGTTGTATTCGTCCTCTTGATCAACGTGAACGACGGCAGGTTCGCCTTCTGGCCCACAGAAGCGGTAATCCAGCATGATGACATCATGGCCTGCGGATGGACAGTCGCAAATAACGACCCCAAGGTCAGGATAGCCCCATTCTTCGATCATAAACCGGCTGCCCAAATCCCCCCCTAGCGTGTAGGATTTATTTCGTCCAATACCCATAATGCCAGTAATCGCGACGTGATCCTCTGACCAGGAGGTTGGCTCCTCCGCTGGAAAGCGGCAATTGACCGGAATTCCGCCGTTTTGGCTGTTCATTAGGGCAATGTAGGAGGCTGGCAGCTTGTAGCCAAGCTCCTGCTCAATGGATGCAATCAGCTCAGCGGTTGGAGGCGGCAGCACATAAGACTTGCGGGCATAGTCGCTTTCCTCCCAAAAGCTTTGTAAATCAAGTGAGGACAATGGTGCGTCTGGCTCGGAGCCCCGATTTTGCCCAGCCGCTGCGCTTTCCTCCACATAACGCTTATGCTGGCGTACCATTTTATCAGCGAGCGGCTTGGTCCACTCCAAAAACTCCAAGGTTGGCTCAGATTTGGGATCCAAGCGGAAGGACTGCTCAAAAGCCTGCAAGGCGTCCACGTAACGAGCTAGAAAATAAAAGGCATAGCCTTGGCGAAAATGCCATAAAGGGTCGTGTCTGCCTTGCTCTGAAATGAAGGAAAGCTGCTTTAGTGCATCACGGTAACAATCTGTATTGTTAAGGGCTCGGGCAAGCTGGATAATGACCTCATAATCTCTGTCGGCTTCAGGGATTTCTTGCAGTCGATCAACAATGCTCTCGAACGCTTCTTCTTCATGCCAAAGGTTGATTTGTGCCAGAAGCTGCTGGTCCATAGGTATGCTTCACTCCTCATTATGAAATAGCTATATCTGTTATGATATATTGTTAATTATATCCTGAGACGAAGGCGGCTGGCTAATTGTTGAGCGGCTAAGCGGCTAAGCGGGAGCGCAGAATGTAGTTTCAGATTGTAGTATAATGAAGAAGTGTGCAAATTGACGAAAAAGTAGGCGATCGAATATGAGCGAGAAGCAAGCCAATATACATATCGGATGGAACTTTGACAACAGCTATGCAAGGTTGCCAGAAGGATTATTTACAGCAACAAATCCAACTCCGGTACGTTCTCCAGAGCTGATAATTTGCAATGACAAGCTGGCTGAAGCGCTAGGACTGGGTGCCGAGGCGCTGCAAAGCGAGGAAGGCGCGGCTATGCTTGCGGGCAATCTAATTCCCGAGGGCGCTTTGCCGCTTGCTCAGGCTTATGCAGGCCATCAGTTTGGTCATTTTAACCGCTTAGGTGACGGACGGGCTTTGCTGCTGGGCGAACAAATTACACCCTCAGGCGAGCGAGTCGACATTCAGCTAAAAGGCGCAGGACGAACGCCCTATTCTCGCGGTGGCGATGGCCGTGCGGGGGTTGGGCCGATGCTGCGTGAATACATCATTAGCGAAGCAATGCATGGGCTGGGCATTCCCACTACCCGCAGCTTGGCGATCGTGAAAACAGGCGAGCCTGTTTACCGCGAGGATACACAGCAGGGTGCCATTTTGACCCGCGTAGCTGCGAGCCATATCCGTGTCGGAACGTTCCAATTTGCTGCCCAATGGGGAACGGCAGAGGAGCTGCGAGCACTGGCGGACTACACCGTGCAAAGACATTTTCCGCAAATTGCTGGGGATGACAATCGCTATCTCTCCTTGCTGCAGGAAGTGATTAAGCGCCAGGCGTCGCTTATTGCCAAATGGCAGCTCGTCGGTTTTATTCATGGCGTCATGAATACGGACAACATGGCGATTAGTGGCGAAACGATAGATTACGGCCCATGTGCCTTTATGGATGCTTTTAGCCTAGCGACAGTGTTCAGCTCCATTGACAGTCAAGGCCGTTATGCTTATGGAAATCAGCCTTACATTGCGGTCTGGAATTTGGCAAGATTGGCTGAATCGCTATTGTCGCTGCTGCATGACGATGAGGAGCAGGCTTTAAAGCTTGCGGAAAAAGCTTTAGCGGATTTTACAGACCAATATCACCGTCATTGGCTCGCAGGCATGCGTGGAAAGCTGGGCATTTGCAATGAGGAGGAGCAGGACGACGAGCTGATGAAAGACCTGCTCACGTTGATGGAGAAGCATGGCGCAGACTACACCAATACGTTTGTGGCGTTAACGTTTAACAAGCTGGATGACTCGGCTTTGTTTAGCAGCCCTGAATATACAGAGTGGCATGAGCGCTGGCAGAATAGGCTCGGCAGGCAGGAGCAGTCCGTAGAGGAAGCGGGGCAGCTCATGCGCAGCAGCAATCCAGCCATCATTCCGCGCAATCATCGGGTGGAAGAGGCACTGGAGGCTGCGGTTAATGGAGATTATACGGTGATGGAGCGGCTGCTTGAAGCACTTGCCGATCCCTATGTCCATTCTCCAAAGCAGGCTGAATATGCAGCATTGCCTGAGCCGTCAGGCCGTGCTTACCGTACTTATTGCGGAACGTAAATGCATGAATATGGACATTGCTGCCATAATCCTGCATAATACACTCAGGAACGACATTTGGAAATAAGCCTGTAAACTATTGTCGAAATATATACGATATGCGAGAGGTGGAATCGTTTTGCCCGAAACGGAAGAAATCACCGCTTTTATAGAAGCATTGGACATGCCATGGCAGGTTGACGTATCGAATCAGCTGCGCAGCCTCATACACGAGGTCATTCCAGACGTTCAGGAGCGACTGCAATATAAGAAGCCTCATTTTTTGAAAAATGGCAAGTATGCGGCGGTCATTTCGCCTTCTAAAAAAGCGATTTCCTTCACTCTGTTCCATACGACAGGTCTGGATTTGCCAGCGGAGCTGTTTGAAGGGCCGGAGGAGCGGAAAACAATTAAAATTCAAGAAAAGGATTCCCCCGACTATTCGCAATTGACGAAGTATTTGGAGCAGGCGTCGAAAGAGCTTTAAGCCTTTCCCGATCGCCTGAAACCTATAAAGCTGTCCAAGCACAAGAATGGAACTGAGAGGCTTTTTGCAGCTCACAGCACAACTTTCTGATTTGTGCGAGGACAGCTTTTTTCTTAATACAAGGCTATTACAAGGCGAAACTTGAAAATGCAAGGAGAGGCCAATGAATAGGGAAGAGGCTTTAGTCTTATTAAAATGTCATGCTTTTGCGTTTGAAGATATCGAGCATGATAAGATGATGAACGGGTTTCTCGGTATGCTTCGCCCCTTTAGCGGCCAGCTCGTGGAGGATAATTTTCATGAGGTGATGGCCATTCTTGATGTGCTGTCGCCCGAATTAGCGAGCAAATCGGTTAGCAGTGAAATGATGGGCTGTTTGTGGAGCATTTGCCATTTGGGCAGAGCCTGGGCAATAGAGCCGGACGGCATGCTGCGAAGCAATGGCCTCATTACAGAAGAGCAAACGAAGCAGATGGAAGAGTGGCTGAGCATCATCTCTTACGCAGTGATGATCCTGCTGGAGGACGGCGGAACAGAGGAAGCCTTCTGGGGATACGAGGAATATAAGAGAGAGAGGAACAAATGATGGAATGGACGCTTGAAGATGTAGAGCAGACCAGCAGGCTGTATCCAGACAGCTTCTTTATCCCGCCTGCGAAGGAGCGGCGGGCGCAAGAAGTAGGAAGACGGGTCAGATTGCATTTTACACTGGCAAACCCGGGTGAAAATGAGCCGAGAGCCGAACGAATGTGGGTGGAGGTTACAGGTTTTAACCAAGCAACTGAGCAATACACCGGGGTGTTGACGAACCAGCCGGTCTATTTGAAAAGCTTGAAGTCAGGAGACAGCCTAGTGTTCGAGCCTCAGCATATTGCCAGAACAATCCTGCAGGAAGGCGATGAGAGATGGCTTGCGGATGGCGAAAAGATGGCACTCGTATCTAGACGCTGCTTGGAGCAGGGCGATGCCGTATGCTGGATGTACCGTGAAGCTGGCGACGATGAGCAGGACAGCGGCTGGCGTTTGTTCGCAGGTGATGAGGAAGACAGCTATATTAACGCCGATAATATTTTCAGAGTGCAGGTTTATGAAATGGTAGACCGGGACGCTAGTTTATTGGCGCCCTTTAAGGGAGCACATGGCTCGTCGGTTGAAAGGCAAGGAAGAGAAGCTGCCTGGGGAGAGGCAGTGGAGGAATAGTAGAATGAACCGCTACCCTTGCAAACGACAATTTATTTCTTTATTCTGGTTTTATAGCGTAAATTCAGCATGCTAGATTAGTAGAGGAGAGAGCCTAATGTCTGATTTTGATGATCTCGCAGCGCAAAGGCGCAAAAATCTAAAGCTTATTCAATTCAATCAAGAGGATCAATCGCTTGTCGAGTCAGATAAGCCAGCGGAAACGTTCGATGATGTAGGCGGTCTGGAAGATGTTAAGAAGAAAATTCGCATGAACTTTATTTTGCCGCTAAAGCAGCCGGAATTGTTCGCAGCCTATGGCAAATCAGCAGGAGGAAGCCTGCTGCTGTTCGGGCCTCCGGGGTGTGGCAAAACGTTTCTTGCGCGAGCGGTGGCGGGCGAAATTGAAGCTAATTTTATTCATATAGAGCTGCAGGCGATTCTTTCGATGTATACGGGGCAGAGCGAGCATAACTTGCATGACTTTTTTGAAAAAGCGCGCCAGTGCAGGCCTTGTGTCATTTTCATAGACGAACTGGATGCAATGGGCGGCAGCCGGAACCAAATGCGCCAGCATCACGACCGCATGCTGGTCAATCAGCTGCTGCTTGAGCTGGACGGTCTGCAAGCGGAGAACGAAAATGTTTTTGTAATTGGAGCAACTAATACGCCATGGTATTTGGATTCCGCGCTCAGACGTCCTGGACGCTTTAACCATCTTGTATTTGTACCGCCGCCAGAGGAAGCAGAGCGCCAAACGATTTTGGGGCTGAAGCTGAAAGGCAAGCCCGTGGATTCACTGAATTTGGAGCGAATTGCTGCCGAGACGAAATATTTTTCCGGAGCTGATTTGGAGCAGGTCGTTAGCGATGCGGTGGAATCGGCGATGGAGCGCATGCTGGAGACGGGTGAAGTGCAGCCGATTTCGCAAAATGATGTGAAAGCTGCAGTAAAATCCCGCAAAGCGACAACGCTGGAGTGGTTCTCCACTGCGAAAAACTATGCCACCTTCAGTGATGTCAACCGTGACTATCAGGTTGTGCTGGATTATATGAAGAAGCACGGCATTAAGTAGCAGGAAGGGGCAGGGAGAAGCTTTGGCGGAAGACAGAGATTTTGAGCAAAATACGTATGCTGCTGTATATCAGCTGCTCGAGTGGAAACGGTATAAGGAAGCTCTAGAGCAAACGGAGCAGATTTTGCGCCATAACCCGGAAGATATAGATGCATTGGCACTTATAGCTCAAATTTATTTGCAAATGGAAGATTACGAAAAAAGCTTGTATTGGTCTGGTGAAGTGTTGAAGCGTGATCCGGACCATACGGTTGCTTGGTATGTACGCGTTGTCACCTTTTACGATACGGATGATGTGAAGGCCTTTTTCGAAGCGGCACATGAAGCTTTGCGAATTGAACCATACAGAGCTCAGTACTACTTTTTGCTTGCTAGTCGGATGAACAAAATGGGGAAATTCAAGGAAGCGAAGGAGCATCTGCTGCAAGCGCTACAGCTGAATGCAGAGTCGCCGCTTTATTTGGCTGTGCTGAGCTATACGGAAGCGCTGCTCGGTCATTTTGAGGAATCGGAGCAATTGGACAGGCAGGCTATTCGGGCAGAGGCGGAAGAGCCTGCTGTGCTTCTGCACCTCGCTTGGGCGGCAGGTCATCGGGGCGACTATACGCTGCAGGAAAAGTATATGCAAAGTGCCGTCAGGCTCAATCCAGAGGATAAGCAGTATCAGGATGAATATTTGAATGCCTTGCAAAACAGCCATAAGCTGTATCGTATCTTTTTAGCACCGATGAAGGTCATAAGGCGCATGAAACGCTGGCAGATTCTCGTCAGCTGGCTAGTGGCGGTGATCTTTTTTAAACCGCTCCTTATTGTGTTAATTGTACTGTATGTTTTAGCTCATTGGGTGACGAAGGGCATTGTGCATGTGCGCGTGTTTGGCTGGCGGCGTCGCGGTTCTTAAATGGTCCTTTTTGCAGCAAAAAAGATCTGAAGCGAGGCGATAAGCTGTTTCCGGTATTGCATCGGAGATGGCTTATTCGTCTATATTCCGACTGAATAGGCTGCAAAATTGAAGGCTCTAGGGTGAAAGAAATGAAGGGAGGGCGGTCATGCACAATCTAGCAAACTTGATGAGGAGACTTATCTTTACCTCGGTTCACTGCTTTTCTTTCCGGGGTCTAGCGGACGATCCATTAACCCCTAAATTAACTCCTAAAATGCTCCATACCTATGCCATAGGCTATGTAACAGCTGGCAAGGGTTTGCTGAAAATAAGCGGTCATGCCACTCCAGTCAAGTCTGGTGATTTATTTTTTCTACAGCCTGAAACGATGGTTGAAGGGTATTCTGATTCCATAGATCCGATTCAATATTCTTTGATTCTGTTTTCCTGTATGCATTTAAGCAAGCCGATAGAAGGCTGGTCGGTTAAGCGGCCCATTTTTCCAATGCAGGGGAAGCTTGAGCTAGTGGACGATCGTTCAGCCGTAGAGGGGCTAATCCAGCAATTGCTTGAGTTAAGTCGGCATTTCCGAGTACAGGAGAGGCATACGATCCATTATATTCTTTCAAAGCTGCTGCTGCTGCTGATGGGCAAAAGCAGGTCTGAGAAGCAGCAGACTGTAGGCATGGACAAGGTGCTGGCCTACATGAATGAAAATTACCAGAAGGATTTGCAGGTTAGCCAATTGGCGGAAATGGCAGGCTTCAGTCCGAATCATTTTACGAAAACGTTTAAAAATCAAATGGGCAGCACACCTACGGAATATCTTTTGCAACAACGGATTACAAAAGCAAAGCAATTATTGGTTTCCTCGATGAAAGCGAAGCGTGTAGCTGAGCAGGTCGGATACAAGGATGAGCATTATTTCAGCAGAGTTTTCAAAAAAGCCGAAGGCGTTGCTCCTACCTTATATATTAAAAGTAAATGCCATCGCATTGCTGCGTTATATTATGGGCTAGATGACCATTTAATTACACTTGGATATGAGCCGGTTGCTGCACTGTCCTATACCGCTCGGGTTTCCTCGACCTGCATTATTCCGAGGCAGAATGCGTACAGCCAGCAAAGCCCTATGCTCCAAGGCGGTCACACGAATTACGATAAGCTGCTCCGAACAAAGCCTGATCTGATACTGACAAGTGATCGCTTGGAGCGGGATGAGCTGCTGAATCAGATTGCGCCAACTGCCATGCTTAAGCATTCGAACAAATACGGACAGACGCTGGAGCAGCTTGCGGGCCTATTGGGCAGAGAGCGGCAGGCCGCAGCATGGATAAGCAGGTATGGCGAGAGAACGGAAAAGCTGAAGGAACGATTGAAGGCGCATTGGGGAGGACAGAGCGTTTATTTTATAAGGGTAAGCCAGAACTTTTATCGGGTATATGGAAAAAACAATCAAACGGGCAGCCTTTTTTATGATGATCTGGGATTATCGCTTCCGGATCGGTTCCCTGCCAACGAATGGGCGCTCGATATCCAGCTAAACGACCTGTCATTATTTAATTCACAGCATATTTTTCTTATGGCTGACCCCACTAAAGGCTCGAAAATGCGCTTGCAGCATTTGCTTCAATCGGAAGAATGGCAATCACTTGATGCGGTACGTCGCCATCATGTTTATGACGCTAGTGATTTATTTTTCAAAGCGCTGGGACCTTCCGGTAGGATGTGGGCGATGAATTATACGGCATTAAAGCTCGGAATAATAGAGTGAAAAGATCCACCTTAATTGCATGGATTTATCCATGGTTATTGAAAGGGCCTTTCTTTATGATTAGTGATAATGATTATTATTACTATAAAGAGAGGGTTAAAAACAAATGAATAAGTACCGAATGATGTACCTTGTATTACTTTCTATGCTGCTGCTTGCGGTGACGGCTTGTGGTAAAGGAGAAGGACAAGCGAGCGCACCCGAGCAAACGAATCAGCCTGTGAATCAACCAGTGGAAAACGCGACTCGTACCGTTACCCATCTGAAAGGGGAGGCGATCGTTCCTGCGAAAATCGACAAAATAGTCGTGCTCTCCGCTGCTTATATCGATCATCTGCTGACTATTGGCGAAAAACCAGTTGGTGTAAATGTGGAGACCCGTTATGGTGGAGACTACCTGCCTTATTTGGCAAGCGAGCTTGCAGGTGTACAGCTGATGGGCTCTGCGGATAGTCCCAATTTGGAAGCGATTGTTCAGCTGGAGCCGGATGTCATTCTCATAGAGAGTCGGACTGCGGAGAATACGTATGATCAGCTGGAAAAGATCGCACCAACGATTGTGCTTGGTACGGAGTGGCTGGAGTATGGCGATGATACGGCCTACTGGACTGCAGATTTATTGAAAGTGGCCGAGCTGTACGACAAAGTGGATTTGGCTAAGGAGAAAATTGCCAAGCTTGATGAAAAGACTAGGCAAGCCAGCGAGAAGATAAAGGCTATCGAAAATCATAACCTTGCCTATTTAAGAGTCAGAGAGAAGAATCTGCAAATATACGCGGAAAAAGGCCATCCTACAAATACGCTGTTGTACCATGATCTCGGTTTTTCGAAAACTTCATTGACGCCAGAGGAGCAGCGCGGCGAGCTGTCTTTAGAAGTGATTTCTGACCTCGACGCTGATTATATCGTGCTTGAAGTTGACCCTAATGGACTGGATAATTTGAATAGCATTAAGGACAGCTCCTTCTGGAATAAGGTTTCTGCGGTGCAAAATAATGAGGTGTATGAAACAGACTCGTTTTGGCTGTTTAAAGGCTGGGGCGTCATTGGCCGTGGACAAATTATAGATGAAGTATTGAAAATGATGGAGTAAGCAGATGGAGGACTATGCCCAGCAGGAACAAGCGGCTTGCTTTTTACAACAGAATTTTCGTATTTCCATAGGGGAATTGGAGAAGGATGCCTATCCATTTTCTGCCGTAGAGCTTCTAGATCCTACCAGATGTTCTCATATTATGAGGCTCCAGTCCAGACAGCTGGAAGATCCGGGCGATATCGTAGTGGGAACCTTGTTTGCAAAACGTTACGCCGTGTTTTTTATGGGGCTGGTGTCTGCTGTTAGTTTATTTGATTGCAGACTTGCAACAGCGCCTGAAAGTGTGCGATTTCGAATAACGAGTCTTGCTGCAATGGAATATCAGGTAAGGGTAGCGGCGCATCCATCACTGCCCGTTTTTGAGCTGGAACAGCGCAAAGTTGAGGTTGAAAATTGGACAGATCGTTTGCTGCAGCATACAGAAATGATTTTGGCGGCGGTATCCTCGCATACAGGTGCAAAGGTGAACATGATGTGGTCGCTCATTTCGAATTATGTTCAGAATAGCTATGCCCGTCTGGAGCAGAATGTGGATGTTTGGCGAACGGAACAGCGATTACAGCTTATTTTGGCCGATCGGAGTATTTTGTTAGAACAAAGGAAGGGCAACCCGCTGGCTGTTTCATTTCGCGAATTTCATCATCCTCAATATGAAGGGGCTCCAATTGTTTTACGCCGTTATTGCTGCTTGGCTTACCGGCTGAGGCGGGAGGGACACCAGGTGCATGGGTATTGCAGCACTTGCCCAAAAATCAGTGATGAGGAAAGGCTCGATCTATTGGGCTATGGTGCAAATACTTAGCGGATAACGTATAGATTGGGTGTGATTATTTAGAGGCTCCTGCGGCGCAAGCTGCTGGGAGTTTCTTTTTTATTAAGAAGTAATTCTAAAGGCTTGTGAAATAAAAAGATGGGTAAGTCAAAGAAGCCTGCTCGTGAGGGAGCCGGTTTCTTTGTGCTCTAAACTATTCTTATGAAGAAAAGGCATACGTACAAACCATGTGCTTGAGAAATCCATTAACTAGTAGTAGAGAAGTCATGTCGAGGAATTGGTAAACAAAGCATGTTAGAGCGTTGGGTGAACGCTGACTTTAATATAACTCTCTTTAATAGCAGGGCGAGAACAAGTAGGTTTACTATTTTATCGTTAGCAATATTTTTCTGATTCTAATGATCTGAGGCAATGGGGAGAACCGCATAAAGGGAGTGGCTAAGCAGATGTATTTAAGCAGCTCGGGATATTGCAGCAATTGCCAAGGAGGTTCAAATAACCATTGTACTTGTGGTGGTCAGTTAAGCTGTAATGGAATACCCAGCAAGAAAGGCGTAACAGGGGCAACCGGTGCGACAGGTGCGACGGGAGGGACTGGAGCTACAGGTGAAACCGGGGTGACTGGAGGAACAGGAGCGACGGGGGCAACAGGAGCGACGGGGGCAACGGGAGCGACGGGGGCAACGGGAGCGACGGGGGGAACGGGAGCGACTGGGGGAACGGGAGCGACGGGTGGAACGGGAGCGACGGGTGGAACGGGAGCGACGGGGGGAACGGGAGCGACTGGGGGAACGGGAGCGACGGGGGGAACGGGAGCGACGGGTGGAACGGGAGCGACTGGGGGAACGGGAGCGACGGGTGGAACGGGAGCGACAGGGGGAACGGGAGCGACGGGGGCAACGGGAGCGACGGGTGGAACGGGAGCGACAGGGGGAACGGGAGCGACAGGGGGAACGGGAGCGACGGGGGGAACGGGAGCGACGGGGGGAACGGGAGCGACTGGGGGAACGGGAGCGACTGGGGCTACCGGGGTGACTGGAGGAACAGGAGCCACAGGAGGAACGGGAGCAACGGGGGCTACCGGTCCCAATTTTGCTACACAAGGATTTTCTGCATTTTTATCTAATATTGCGTTATCCGCAACTGGACAGCTTACAAACTGGTCGGTGGCGAATCCTTATTATGGACATCCGAATTTTAATGCTGTAACAGGGAATTTCACAATTCCGGCAACCGGAAGATACACGATTTTAGCGACTATAAATTATGCAACAACCGCTGCTCTGAGTGTCACCCTTGGTGCAGGAATCAACCCATTTTTTGTTGTTCAAAGAACCTCTCCTACTGTGACTTCTTTAGTTGCAGGTCTGTTACCTATACTAAATGTCAGTGTCGTGCTGGTGTTAACATTACGCGCTGTTCTCGGAAGTGGAGAAGTAACTTTAGCGGGCGAGGTTACGCTTACGGCAGGCGATGTAATTGGATTATTTTATAATGCGAACGGATTAACTATTGCACTTAATATTGGGAATGGGGCCACGAATGGCGTTGTTTGGTCAATGCACGAAATCACTTAAACCGTTTTTTTGAAATAAATTCTCATCATGTATAACCATATGCGGAGGAGGAACATTTAATATAAGTAAGTGACTGAATTGTCGTTGTTGAAAGAGGGATAATATGCTGAAAAAGGGACGTCGTTCAAGAAGAGAAATCTTGCCCTCGTTTATGATCGTTCTCAAAATGAATTCCTCCTGTATTCAGAAAATCAAACGCAAACACAAACGCAAATTTAACTGCAAGATAAAGAAAAGACGTTGTAGAAATCGCAGGCGAAAACGGAGATTGCGTCCGGTTTTTTTAAACCGTCCCAAACGCTGCCGTAAAGCACTTTCCTTCCCAATTACGTTCCCCACTGCACCTTGTTTAGATCCCGTAAACCCAGTGAATCCAGTAAATCCTGTGACCCCTGTGAACCCTATAAGTCCAATCGTCCCGATTATTCCGGTGAAGCCTTGTAAAAATGCCAATGATATCGTCATTGAAAAAGAGTGCTGTGGTAATGTGCTTATTCAAGGAAAGCAGCCTGAATTTTTAATATGGGAGGCCGATGTCGACTCCCAAACAACGATTGCACAAATAAGTATTTTCTCAAATGCCGCGAGCACGGATGCTTTAAACGTAGACATAAGCGGCGAGGAAACAAAGCGGATCATAGTATTGCCCGGAAATACATCCAATTTTATTGGGCAAGGTGTAAAATCAGTTAAAATCTCTGTACAAGGAAATGATTTCACCTATGTGGAAGGAAAATATGTGATTTCAACCACCTTGCAATTATCTGCCAGCTCCTCCACAGTGAACGGGCAATAAATAAGGTGGTTCTCCATCGAAATGGAAGAACCACCTTATTAAAACCTGCTTATTTTATAGATTGTAACGCACGGTTATACAGAATTCGCCTTGTACAGCTGCTGTTGAAGTTAAGGAAATGGATTGAAATCGTGCTACAGTGAACGATGCGCTTCCTCCGACAGGAATAACAATCGTTTCAATGGGAGCAACAATTCCTGCCGCGAAAAAGTTTACGGTTAGAGCACCCGTGCCTGTTTCATATTTCACAAAACCTGTACCGCTAATAATTTGAGGTATGTTATCTGAAAAAATAACTTGAGTACCTGCAGCAGCTAACTGCCAATTGATACATACTTTATCTTGTACAATAATTTTGTCCGTACAACAACTAAGTGAAGGTGTAGTATCACACATATGCGTTTATACCTCCTGCGTCCTTTTTATTAAATAGGGTATCGGGTAGTAATACAAAACTCTCCTTGATAAGTGCCTGGAGATGCTGCCGGCAGTGTAATTTGGATAGAGCTGAAACGACGATAGGTAAATGCCATGCTTGTTCCAGGAGCAAGTGTAAAAGGAGTAGGGTTAATAGGGGTTCCGGTACTGTCAAGGAAATCAAAGGTGATATCATCAGGACCGACGTCATATTGCAAATAACCAGTTCCTACAATATTTTGGTTAATGTTATTCGTAAAAGTAACAACAAGGACATCAGCCGCTACAACTGTGCCACTCCAAGGCGTACATACTTTATCTTGAACGAAATTTTTATCTGAACAGCAAGTAAGAGCAGATGCACTGTTACTACAAGCCATAGCGTAATACCTCCTAATAATAATTTCTAACTATTTAATGCAGGCAGAAGCTTGCTCGCTTGGACATATGCCTGAGGTTCAGGTTTTAATTGAAATTAATGATGTAATATGGTGATAAATTTTAATAATGGTCAGCGAGTCTGTAAAAAACAAGCTGTTTCCGTTAGATCGTCGGAAACAGCTTGTTATCTAGGCCTTTTTATAAGTGGTACTATCGTGCTTGATAGTCAGTTGCACATCAGCAATGCAAAACGCTACAATGATTAGAAAGGCAGAAGGGGTAGATTGCAATGAGATATCCAGGTCATTATGTATCGTATTTAGTTGAGTTTCATGCGACGAGAGACTTTTTCGAATGCCATGAGCAGCTGGAAGAGTATTGGAAGGAGCATCCCGCAGATGAACGGGCGCTAATCTGGGTTGGGCTGATTCAGCTGGCTGTTGGCCAATATCATGAGCGGCGGGGCAATCTTGCAGGTGCAGCAAAAATGTATGAGCAAGCGCTTGGCAAGCTGACTGTCGAATCACTGGACAGACTCGGGCTAGATGGCGCTGTAGCTGTAATAGAACTGGAGGCTGCACTTTCAAGGTCAAAACAGCTAGAAGATGCTACTTCGCCTGCTTATAAAGATATGAATCTCGTTATTGTTGATGCCGAGCTGCAATTGTTATGCGAGCAGCAATGTGCCGAAAGAGGACTGGCTCTGTCGCAGTGGGGATTGCCGAGTGATAAGACAGACGAAGCGCTTATCCATCGTCATACGTTGCGGGATCGCAGCGATGTCATTGCCGCGAGAGAAGAAGCGATTGCCGCGAGAAAAAAGAAGCCATCCACGCACAATCGTTGAACGGCTCTGCGAAAGCAGTGAACGTTCAGCTTCCCTTTTGTGCGGGAATGGCTTCTTTTTCAAATCAATAGATATATGTAGGAAAGGCTTGCGGCTATTCTTGTTTCAGTCTGTCATAGCCGTTGACAATCAGATCGAGTTGTCCTGTTTCCGGCTCAATCGTCATGCCATGCACGGGAACATTAGGCGGAAGCAAGGGGTGATTGCGGATAATGCCTACGCTTTTCTCCACGCTTTCTTTCACATTGTCGAATCCGGTCAGCCAGCGCATGAAATTAAGCCCAGAGTGCCTTAGCGTTTCAACCGTCTGCTCGGGTACGCCGCGTTCCGTCATATGCTGAACGATAACCTCGGGATTAAGACCGGTCATGCCGCAGCCATGATGCCCGACGACAAATACTTCATCGGCTTGCAGCTCATAGATGGCGATTAAAACACTCCTCATAATATTGCCGAACGGCTGGGTGACGATGCCGCCAGCATTTTTGATAATTTTGGCGTCTCCATTGCGCAGGTTCATTGCTTTCGGCAGCATTTCGGTCAGCCGCGTATCCATGCAGGTGACGATGACCATTTTACGGTCGGGGAAACGGCTCGTTATGTACTGCTCATAATCTTTGCGCTCGACAAAAGCTTTATTGTCGTTCATGATTTGGTCAACGTTGTTCATAGGCTCCTCCTATATCTGGTGTTACAGGTTAATCTTAGTTAAAAGTTCATAAAATACAGTGTAGTAGGCGGGAGCCGTCAGGCCGTCAGAAATCGCAAATTAAGGGAATAAATTTGTCCGTCGCTTTTCAAACTGAATGTTCCACGATCCGTATCGTAACCGATGCGCAGTTGAGGTTCAAAAAAAACTTCATGGCGGGGTTCATACAAAAAGGCGAAGGGCTGTCCTTGTGTTAATCGGTCGTCTGCACTAGATTCCTTTACAAGCTGTAGGGCGGGGACACCGCTGACGACGCAGCCGCAGCCTTCGGTATCATGCAGCAGCTTAAGCTGGTGAACGCCGTCTTCTAAATAGGGAGAAAGCTGCTCAACTGCGGATGGTGAAAAAGTTATAAACATAGGTGATGCCTCTCTTCCATATCAATTCGCACTTTAATGATGTTTAGATTAAAGTTGATTATACGTACAGTAATCGTTAAGATCAAGTTAAGATCAGATGAAAGATGAAGGAATGCTGTTATTCTTTGGCAGCAATTGCACATTTCATGTTGAATTAGGCTGATCTTTTATTTATTTGGAAAGGGTGATGAGAAATGACCGTACATAATTCGAAGGCGCTAGCTCCATTTCTGGAAACGGTGAAAAAATTGAAGGCTTACGGTGAGGCGCTTGGCGTACTTTATTGGGATTTGCGCACCGGCGCTCCGCGCAAAGGCATGGATATGCGTTCGGAGGTCATCGGATCTTTATCCGGCGACATGTTCAAGCTTTCCACATCGCCTGAATTAGGTGAATGGCTGAGTGAGCTGGAACAGCCAGAAACATTCAGTGGACTAAGCGAAATCGAGCGCAAGCTTGTAACCGATACAAGGGAAGAATACGATCGCAGCGTTAAAATTCCGCCGAAGCTTTATGAGGAGCATGTCGTTATTTGCTCTCAGGCTGAATCCAAGTGGGAAGAAGCGAAGGCAGCGAACGATTACGAGGGCTTCCAGCCATATTTGGAAAAAGTAATCGACTACACGCAGCAGTTTATCGACCTCTGGGGACCGAAAGAAACCCGTTATGACACGCTGCTTGACCAATATGAGCCAGGCATGACCGTGAAGGAGCTGGATAAAGTGTTTGGCGGCTTGCGCGAGCAGCTGGTTCCACTCGCAGCAGCAATTGCTGCGTCCAAGCATCAGCCGGATACGTCCTTCCTGCGTCAAAACTATGAAAAGCAAGCTCAAAAAGCATTCAGCCTGCGGATTTTGAAGCAGATGGGCTATGATTTTGAAGCGGGCAGGCTTGATGAAAGCGCGCATCCGTTTGCAACGGGACTCAACACAGGCGATGTGCGAATTACGACTCGTTATTTGGAAGACGATGTGACGAGCGCCTTGTTCGGCACCATTCATGAGGGCGGACATGCGCTTTATGAGCAAAATATTATGGCTGAGCTGGATGGAACGACGCTGAGCACGGGCACTTCAATGGGCATTCATGAATCGCAATCGCGTTTCTGGGAAAATGTCATTGGCCGCAGCAAGCCGTTCTGGCAGCATAATTTTGCCGCTTTGCAGCAGCAGTTTCCGGGCCAGCTGGATGTGACGCTGGATCAATTTTATCGGGGCAATAACGTCGTTCAGCCGTCTCTTATTCGCATTGAAGCCGATGAGCTGACGTACAATCTTCATATTATTATCCGCTATGAAATTGAGAAAATGATATTTAATGAAGGTGCGAAGGCGGCAGATCTTCCAGCCATTTGGAATGAAAAATATAAGGAATACCTGGGTATTGAGCCGCCGACAAATGCAGAAGGCGTTCTGCAGGATGTACACTGGTCCGGTGGCGCATTCGGCTATTTCCCGTCGTATTCTCTGGGCAACATGTATGCGGCGCAATTCGCCGATACGCTGGAGCGGGAGCTGCCGAACTTCTGGGAGCTTGTAAGTACAGGGGATCTGCTGCCGATTAAAGAATGGCTCAGCGAACGCATTTACAAATACGGCAAGCTCAGAACACCTTCTGAGTTGATCCAAAATGTAACCGGAAAGCCGCTGGACCCGCAATATTTGGTGAAATATTTGGAGAAGAAATATAGCGAGATTTATAAGCTGTAATAAGGGAATGGTTGTAAGTTATAAGGAAAGCTTGTAAGGAAGGTTTGGTTTGGGGGGGAAGGGAGCAGCGATATTGGCAGGACCCGACTCCCCACGCGAACCCCAAGCTCCCATGAAAACCCCGTGACATTCGCACTCCGCGCCCAATAAGCGGAAATGCGGATTTCGGGTTAAATAATGGGACGGATAAGAGAGAGGGAAATGAGATTCGCGAAAATGGGCCTTTTTTTCCTTGCTAGGTAAGGAGTTTTTGGGTGTGCTGTCGCTCCCCGTGCGGGAGTGTGGATTGAAACTAACGGAACTGGTTGGGAGCCGATGAACGTTTTTGTGGCTCCCCGTGCGGGAGCGTGGATTGAAACAAGGTTATGCAGCGAGCATTGAAATTTCGTACTGTCGCTCCTCGTGCGGGAGCGTGGATTGAAACTGATCGTGGTCAAGCTCCTTTAAGGTGTAATTAGGTCGCTCCCCGTGCGGGAGTGTGGATTGACATGTTTATTAGCTTCTATAAAATGCAAATTTATTTTATTGTTTCAAATGATGTGCATGCAGACGGAAGCTCTTCCTGCTGCACCTTGCTAAGTACGTATTCGAGGCCAATCCCCTCTGACCTTTCAAGGCTTAAGGAAGCACAGCATGCGATTGTTACTTAGAGCACAGTCACAGAGACCACTGTGGCTGAGAAAATGTGTATTTGGCAACTTATTCCTTTTTTGAAGGACTGAGTTTCCGTTATTCTGGATTTTACTCTCATTTCGGGCCTTAAGCGGACAGGAGATCCGCTATTCCCTTCATAATCCTCTCAAAATGACGATGAACAGCGCATTAGCGTCTCCTGAGTCCGCAACCTGTGCCAAAACCAGTGATTCGGTTGAAATAGCGGCTGCTGTGTCCTCCAAGTCTATCTTTGTGTCTTGTGCAGGGAGCAAAGCTCCAAAAAGAGCAGCATGAAGCTGTCTTTTGGTGAGTAGGCTCACATTTATGAGTTATGCCATTCTCGGTAGTAGAGGGAAGACGTTTGAACGTTGGCTTCTTTCGAGATCTAGCTTGCTAGCGATTGCATACATGCCCTAGTAGAGCCGTTATTCCGCAACAGGTGGAATAACGGCTTTTTCATGCCCAAAAAGCGGCTAGCGGCAATCACCGCCGAGCGTGCGCACGCATAGGCTGGAGTACAACACGCAAGCTGTAAATAGCGGGAGGAGAAAAAGGATGAGGAGAAGATGGACAACGTTGCTGCTAGTTGTCACGCTGGCTGCAACCGCTGTGCTGGCAGGCTGCGGCGGAAAAAGTGAGAAAACAACGCTAAAAGTCGGCGAGGTCACGCGCTCCCTCTTTTATGCGCCACAATATGTAGCGCTGGAGAAGGGTTATTTTGCTGAGGAAGGGCTGAATATTGAACTAACGACAACGGCTGGCGGGGACAAGACGATGACGGCGCTCCTGTCAGGCGTAATCGATGTGGCGCTTGTCGGCTCGGAGACGTCGATTTATGTGTATCAGCAGGGGGCGGATGACCCGGTCATCAATTTTGCCCAATTGACGCAGACCGATGGTACGTTTCTCGTCGCTCGCGAGCCTGAGCCTAGCTTTGATTGGCAGTCGTTGAAAGGAAAAACTTTCCTTGGACAGCGGAAGGGCGGCATGCCACAGATGGCTGGAGAGTTTACGCTGAAAAAATTCGGAATTGACCCGCAGAAGGATTTGGAGCTGATCCAAAATGTCGATTTCGCCAATATTTCGGCAGCTTATGCTTCAGGAACAGGCGATTTTGTGCAGCTTTTTGAGCCGACGGCGTCTATTTTTGAGAAAGAGGGCCGTGGCAAGGTTGTCGCTTCCTTCGGGGCGGAGAGCGGTCATTTGCCGTATACCGTTTATATGGCGAAGCAAAGCTTTACAAACAAAAACAAGGGTGCGCTGCAATCTTTCACCAATGCGATTCATCGAGCGCAATTATGGGTGGCTGAAAATAATGCTGAAACCATTGCGGACGTTGTCCTGCCTTATTTTGAAAATGTAGATCGCGGTATTTTGATTAGCTCAATCGATCGTTATAAGCAGCAAGGCTCTTTTGCGGTTGACCCGATCATTGATCAGGAGGAATGGAACAATTTGCTGGACGTCATGACCTCGGCCGGCGAACTGAAGGCGCGAACCGAGCATGATGCCATCGTAAACACGGCCTTTGCGGAAGCTGCGATTGAAGCCGTGAAGTAACGATGGTTGCGAGGAGGAAAAACGATGGCGAATAGTGACCCCGCGCTTACGCTGCGGCAAGTGACTCATGTATATGTGAATGAGAAGGGCGCCTCGCTTGCTGTGGAGGATATGAATTTGACCGTTCAGCGCGGCGAGTTCGTCAGTCTGGTCGGGCCGAGTGGTTGTGGAAAAACGACGGTGCTCAGCATGCTGGCTGGCTTATTTTTGCCGACACGCGGCGAAGTGCTCCTGAACAATCGACAGGTAATACAGCCGTCTACCCTTGTCGGTTATATGCTCCAGCAGGATTATTTGTTTCCATGGCGGACGATTTTGGATAATGCGACGCTGGGGTTGGAACTAACGGGGAAAAAGACGCGTACTGCGGTTGAAACCGTAGCCGATTTGCTGGCTGAGCTCGGCTTGCCCGGAGCGGAAACCCGTTATCCGCATGAGCTGTCGGGCGGTATGAGGCAGCGTGTTGCCTTGGCGCGGACGTTGGCAACTGAGCCAGAAGTATTGCTGCTGGATGAGCCTTTTTCGGCGCTGGATTTGCACATCAAGCTTCAACTGGAGGATTTGGTACAGGAAACGCTGCGAAAGCTTGGAAAAACAGCGCTGCTTGTGACGCATGATTTATCTGAAGCTGTGGCGATGAGTGACCGCGTCATTGTACTGGCAGCAAATCCAGGGAGAATTCGCTGCGAGCTGACTATTCCGGATTCCATTCGGCAGGCATCGCCGATGAAAGCTCGACAGCTGCCGGAGTTTCAGCCGCTGTTCGATCAATTATGGGCAGAGCTGGATGCTGCCGAGAAGACCCTCTGGGAAGGGAGCGAAAGCAATGAAGGATGACGGGGAACATGCAGATAGAGAGCCAGAGCGAGTAGGGCAGGGACAGAAGCAATCTCCTTCTGAGGTGAAAGAGGTCAGAGCAGACTGGCTAGACTGGCTGCACCGAGCTTATATGAAGCGGGCAAAAAGGACGACTGCGCTAGTAGGGGTTACACAGTTTATAATTTTAGTACTATTTATTGGACTGTGGGAGGCCGCGGGACGAAATCGGTGGATTGATCCGCTGCTGTTCAGCTATCCAACGAAGATGTTCCATCAATTGTGGGGGACGATGTCGGACGGCTCAATCTGGCCGCATATCGGAGTGACCGTATCGGAAACGATTGTCGGCTTTGCACTAGGCACACTACTGGGCACGCTGCTTGCGGCGCTGCTATGGTGGTTCCCTTTTGTATCACGGGTTGCGGACCCTTATTTGGTCGTACTGAACAGCATGCCGAAGGTCGCGCTGGGGCCAATATTTATCGTTTGTCTTGGCCCCGGCTTTCTCTCCATTGTAGCGGTCACTTTGTCAGTAACGGTTATTATCACGACTTTAAACATTTATAACCAGTTTCGCGAGGTGGACGCAGGCTACATTAAAGTTGTTCGGCTGTTCGGAGCGGGGCGGTCACAGCTTTTTCGCAGCGTAATTTTGCCAGCCTCGTTCCCGGTTATTATTTCGACACTGAAAGTGAATGTGGGTTTGGCATGGATCGGCGTTATAGTAGGCGAATTTCTCGTTGCGAAGCTTGGGCTGGGCTACCTTATTATTTATGGCTTCCAAGTGTTCAACTTTACGCTTGTTCTTTCCAGTCTGCTAGTCATTGCGGCGGTCGCCACGGTTATGTACAAAGCCGTTTCTGCGCTGGAGCGCAAGCTGATGGCGGGCTGGCGTGAGCAGTAGTACATTGTACGCAGTGATTTTTATGTAAGATAATTAGCTTGTGCGTGGTTGAAAAGAGGTACAAAAACAGGCTTTGGCATAATGGCTGGGGTGGCTTCATAACTATTAGTATAGTTCGATTTTAGCTGGCGCTTTCGTAATAGGAGCGGGAGCTGCAAGGGTGAAAAAAAGGATTTTGCGGCGAGCCTCCCGCAAGCTGCTCGTATATAGCGGCCAACTAAAGGCGGGGAAATGGGGAGCGAAGGTCTTGGGGAAACGTGGATTTACGTTTTGCAGCGGGTTTTGTGGGTGTTTTTTAAAACAATCTCTCTTTGTCTGCATTCGTTTTATCAACATTCGCCCACGTCCTGCATACACTTTAAGTGAATGATTGCATGGAGGAGGTTAAATCAATGGCTAATGCAGATAAACAGCTTCAATACAGAGAAATTATCACCAAAGCTGTCTGCGGCAAAGGTCGTAAGTTTTCCACTGTAACCCATACCGTTACGCCGCCTCAACATCCGACCAGTATTTTGGGCGCATGGATTATCAACCATCAATATGAAGCGGTTCGTTCGGGCGATGGAATTGAGGTCATCGGTACTTACGACATTAACATCTGGTACTCGTACAGCAAAAACTCGCAAACCGAAGTTGCGAAGGAATCCGTTCATTATGTAGAAAATGTTCCGCTTTCGTTTGTCGATCCGAAGCATCGCGCTACAACCGTGGAAGTTTCAGCAGACGCGCTTCAGGAGCCGAATTGCATTGAAGCGAATGTTTCATCGAGCGGCTCCGGCGTTGTCATCCGGGTTGAACGCGAATTTTCGGTAGAGCTGGTTGCCGAGACGAAAGTGACGGTTGCTTGTATCCCTGGAGGTTTGGACGGCCTCGATGCCAAGGAATACGAGTACGGACTCGACGATGAAGACTACGAGGATCTTGATCCGGATTTGCTCGACGACGAGCTTTAATCTGGCAGCCTGACGGCCATATGGCTAGCGTGGATTGAATCTTCCCGGCAAGGAAGCTTAAATCCTCAACACGTCAGCTTAACGCCACTGTGCCTCGGCTTCTGTACGGTATGATATGCGGCAATGTCCGCAAACTTGAGGGCGAAAGCCCTCTTTTTGTTGATATTGAACATATTCGGGCGTATGCCCGGGGCTGAGATGGAGAAGGGGGAGGTTTGGTCAGAAAATGGTGCTCATAAGTTAAGGGTGAGTAGATTATGGCCGAAAGGAGCAATGAGATGGCGGCAGTGTGGCTGTGGAACAGCAGTACCGGGCGGTTGGAGCAGGCAGGTAAAGAGACTGCTGCCGCTGGATCACCTCCAACAGCAAGCCTGCTTGATGAGGTTAAGTCTGGCGACGCGGTTATCGTGAGCAGCTGCGCTTTTCAGAAAAAGGAGGGGCTGCCTGCTTTGCCAAGCGGCATCTGGCTGCTGAATGAGGGCGAGCTCGGCTTTGCGGCGATGTCTGCCGCCGAGCAGCAGCAAAGGCTGCGCCGGGCAGGCCTGCTTCGGCGGCAGGAGCTGGGAGATAGCGACCGATTATATAGAGTCGCTATTGCGCATTTGGAGCTGATCGAGCTGCAGCGCCTCGATCGGTGGGGCAGGCCCGCAGCGGGTCAGCCGCTGCTGCGGGCGGAGCCAGGCGGCCATGCGGCAGCGCCATGGCCGCGGGATGCGGCTCTGCGGCGGGTCATCCGCGCCGCAGTCGCCGCTTTGTATGCACTCGGCCTCGATATGGGCGAGGCCGAGGTTGTGCTGGGCGCAGGCGGGCGAGCCGCCGTCCGCGCAGCGGGGGCTGTGCGCGATGCGAAGCTGCGCGCAGTGGGCTTGGCGCGAATGGCCGCCTGGTATGAGGCGGCCGCAGCGCCTTTGCCCGGAACGGCGCCCAAGCTGATGCTGGGCGCCGACCCGGAGTTTGCGCTGATGCGGCCGGATGGGCGAATTGTGCCGGCTTCGCGCTTTTTTGGCGATGGGGCCCAAGGGGCTGCGGGCAGCGACGCCATGCTTATTGGGCGACGGATCGTCTACCCCGTCGCCGAGCTGCGGCCGGAGCCGGCCGAAAGCCCGGCCGCACTGGCCGCGAATCTCCGGCGGCTGCTGCTGCGCGCCGCCGAACGTATCAGCGACCCCAGCCTATGCTGGGTCGCCGGAGCAATGCCCGTGCCGGGGCTGCCGCTCGGCGGGCACATCCATCTCAGCGGCACGCCGCTATCCAGCCGATTGCTGCGGCTGCTCGACAGCTACGCGGCGTTTCCGCTCGCTCTCGTCGAAGACCCGGCCGGTCGGGGCAGACGCCCCCGTTACGGCGCCCTTGGCGAATACCGCCAGCAGCCGCATGGCGGCTTCGAATACCGCACGCTGCCGAGCTGGCTCATCTCGCCAGCAGCGGCAAAAGCCGCGCTCGCGCTCGCGCTGCTGTGCGCGCGCGAGACTAGAGCCCTCACAGACATACCGGCTCTTGACGAACGGTATGTCGAAGCCTTCTACTCCGGCGACCGCACGGCGCTGGCCGGGTGCCTGGACCCGCTAGCCGCAGCGCTCGCGGCGACGCCAAGCTACGCGGCGCTTGCAGCCGACATCGAGCCTTTGCTCGATGCAGCGCGGCGCGGCATAATCTGGGATGAGCGGGCTGACATCCGCCACAAATGGCGCATCCCCATGCCAGCTCCTGCTTCTAACAGGTCGTCTAACAAAAAGACGACCTAATGTTTAGTCCGTAGTCCTTATTCTCTAATCTCTAATCTCAAATCT
>NZ_JBPULM010000004.1:0-678 GCF_055814915.1 Paenibacillus sp. R-74696 | reverse complement strand
GCTCTATTTAAACCAGCAAAGCTGTTTTAAATTCAACCCAAACTACCAAAAGTCCATCCCATTCGACCATACTTTCGCTTGCAGTTAGAACAAAGGGCAAGAGCAAACCGAAGTTCGTTCCTTACTTTGCCTTCCTGCGATATTTCTCGCTAAAGGATGTTTCGTTCTTTGCTTTCGCTATCCAGTTTTCAAGGTGCAAGTGTTGTTGAACCTCTTCTGCCTATAAATATCAGAAAAGACACAACGATTTTCTTTTTGGTGGAGCCAAGCGGGATCGAACCGCTGACCTCCTGCTTGCAAGGCAGGCGCTCTCCCAGCTGAGCTATGGCCCCATAAACGGGTACCGACTCAAAAGTCGATAATGGTGGGCCTTAGTGGACTCGAACCACCGACCTCACCCTTATCAGGGGTGCGCTCTAACCAGCTGAGCTAAAGGCCCACATTAAGTTGTATGACTTCTAGGTGTGAACTAAACACCTGCTTGGCGACGTCCTACTCTCCCAGGACCCTGCGGTCCAAGTACCATCGGCGCTGGAGGGCTTAACGGTCGTGTTCGGGATGGGAACGTGTGGTTCCCCTCCGCCATCGCCACCAAACAGGCCTTGCTTTACGAAAGAGCATTACTCTTTCAAAACTGACAACGAGTGAGCGATACACTGCCTGTGTATCCGATTATCT
>NZ_JBPULM010000050.1:0-517112 GCF_055814915.1 Paenibacillus sp. R-74696 | reverse complement strand
AAGCCTTGATAATCAAGGCTTCTTTTTTATTTTGATTAACTTATTTTTCCGAAATGCCCTAGAGGGATAAGTGTTATTGGTTTGTTTCTCTTTTTCATTCTGATCGCAGAGGTCCTAGTATTAGGGATTAGAGGATTGGTGAATATTTTTGGCATCAACAAGAAGACAGGGAACACAAGATCTGGGTTCAGAGGTATCCACAGCTTACCGCTGCATAAAGGAGCAGATGTTAAGTTGCTCTTTTATAATCTGCTTATTCTTTGGGGCTCCAAAGGTTTTCAAATGAACTTGAATTTCAAGTGAATTAAGGGAACATCAACGATTGGAACAGGCCGCAGGTCGCAATAAAATTGTTGTAGGCGGTAACTTAAAACGAAAATAGCTTCTTTAATTTTTCGAATTTTTTCTAGGGTGTTTATGCAAACCGGAGTCGGCCTGCTGCTCCTTGCTTAGCACTTATTCGAGGGAAATTCCTTTATGATTTAAGGCTGGAGACCCGCAGCCTACGATTGTTGCTGAGACCAAGCAGCTTGGGACGCTCACTCCTTTTTGGAAGGACTGAGGTTCCGCTATTATCGCTTTTGATCCGATTTCAGGCGGTAAGCGGACAGGAAATTCGTTATCCCCCTCATCATTCCTTCAAAATGGCTATTTGCAGCACATTAGCGGCTCCTGGGTCCTCAGCTTGTGCCATAACCCGTAGTTCTGTTGAAATAGCGGCTGCTGTGTCCGCCAAGTCTATCTTTGTGCAGGGATGCCCCTGAAACGAAGAGCATAAAGCAGCTTTTCTGCACGTGTGTTCACATTCATAAGGTGTGATATTCCCGGTAATAGAAGGATTATGTTTGACGTGGGCTTCTATCAGGATCTGGCTGGCTCATGTTTGTATAAACGCCCTAAGAAAATTTATAAAATAATCTTGATTAAGCCAAATTTGTGCCGTTGGCCTTACGATCAACCTAATCAGTTCAAGCGGGAGTATGCGCGAATGTTCGGAATGCCTCCAATTCGGGATATGTAGCGTCTTCGCGGTGCTCTGATGGATAGCGAAAAGTGGTAGTTTTTCTGAGGCGATTGATAGCTGTGCTGTACAATTAAATTATTTTTCTGGTTGTTATTCTACCGAGATGGTTACCTACATAAGTGAAGGTACAAGACATTGAAATGAGATGTGCCTACCCTTATTTGTTGGAGTGATTGAAATGAAAAAGGTATTATACATTCCGCTCGACGACCGTCCAGCGAATTTGGACGATATTATTTTGCAAGGCAAAGCTGCTGGCATTCAAGTGGTTGTGCCACCTGCAGGAGATGTTCGCAATCGGCTCGATTCGCAAATGACGACAGACGGAACACTGGTGATCGGTACATCTGACCCGACATTTGGCAAGCCGGAGCATATTCGCCGATTTATTTTACACCATGCCTCCAAGGTGGACGGTTTTATTATCTCTCTGGATATACTCGTGTATGGCGGACTTATTGGGAGCAGGCGCATGCGCGCTACTGCTGACGGAACGTATCCAGCCTACGATGCCCAGTCGACTGAGCTGCTGGATGTCATTCGCGAGGTAAAGCAGGCTTATCCGTATAAGCCAATCTATGTGCTCGACACGATCATGAGGCTGGCATCTACCGTCTTTGTAGAAGGGCTGGCGATGCCGGCTTACACGGAGACGCGTACGCTCATGCAGAAGCCGCGCAAGCCGGAGAGTGAGCTGCTGGATATTTTGAATGGCTATGATATTCAGCCGGATGGCACAAACTTTCCTGACACCGTCTACGTGGATAAGGAGCAGTATTATAATGCGAAACGCCACAAATTGACGACGACGTATTACATGCTGGATCAGCTTGCGCGTCAAGGGTATATCGACTTTCTCGCTATTGGTGTTGACGATGCTTATATTGACGGGATTCAGGCGAATGAGATCGCTTTTGTGGAAAACCGGATTAATGAGTGGCTGGGCGGCACGGATGGGCAAAATCCGGAGCGGGCTATTATTTTGCCAGATGCCGATGGTTTAGGACATTCCTTGCTGGCGCGAATGGCGAAGAAGCTCTATTGCGTGAACGGCAAGCCGCGCTTTGCGATTCGATATTTTGGCCCGGATGGATCAACGATCGTGAACCCCTATGAATATATGGATGTACACCAAAACCTGCTGCGCCATATCGATATCGTGGGTGGGGAAGCGGTGGACTGCGGGGAAGGCGTCGAAAGCGATATGGAAATTATCGCGATTACGGCGGTTGATCAGGCGGAGAATGCGGTGAGCCGTGTAGCGGCAAATGCTTCGAGTATGCTGCCGACGATTGTCATTGATTTTACCGGCGGCGGTGCGGCGAATGAGGCCGTTACGACTAAGCTGCTGGATTGTAAGTACACAGGCAGTCTGCTTGGCTATAGCGGCTGGAATACAGCAGGCAATAAAATGGGGATGGCATTAGGCATGGCGCAGTCACGCTATGCCTGCCTGACGATGGAGACGCGTGCTGCTGCTCTCGACGAGGCAATGAATGCACACGGCTCGCTGCTGTTCAAGCGTTTTCTGAAAGACTATTATTACAAGGTCATCACAATTGCCGAGGTGCGCACCGAGTCGCGAGGGCGCTCGCCATATACGAATGTTACGGCTGACCAAAACATGCGGCTGTTTAATACCGCTAGCGATTACGAGCTGTTGACCACGCTTTTGCAGGGCCGGATGCAGACGAATACGACAACCCTTGCCCAGCAAAAGGCTTTCGGCATTGGCTCAGCAGCTCCGGCCTGCGCGATTCGTCAAATCCGTGATGGAAGATGGTCGCTTGCGCCATATACCCGTGTCGTTTTGAAACGGGAAAATCCTAAATTTATTTGGGACCGCGCTTTTGAAATTACGGTGGAGCCAGTTGTGTCCTTGCGAAGAATGCAGGCTTATAGCTAATTTAATTTACATGTAAAAGAAGCCTTGATGGTATCTGCTCCTTGTCATAAGGGGCGGAAACATCAAGGCTTTTATTTGTTTGGTGCATGAAAAAGAATTAACTAGCTGATTAATCATCGAAATAGAAATGTTTCGTTACTCCGTCAGCCCACGAATTGTATTGCTCGACCTGCTGATTATATTTAGTTATTAGCTCGTTGTAATTTTTTTGCTCCAGCTTGGTCAGCTCCCCGTTTTGTACGCGGATCTCGTATTGGCTAAGCTGCTGTTGTGACCAATTAATGGACTTTTCAAGCTCAAGCATTCGCTCTTGTATCATGGATTCCTTTGAGAAGCGATCGATGATTGCCTGACTGATGCAAAACCATATAATCATGGCACCAATGCCGATAAAAAGCCCTTTTTTGCCGCCAATCCGATAAGCGATTTGCTGTTTGAATGTTGGTTTAAAGCCAACCGCTGCATAACGTCCATTATAATAATCTTTATAAAATTGCTTTTTTTCCGCTTTGCTCATTTGTTGGACGGCTTCGTCCGTTGGCATTTTATAAGTGGGCTCCTGCATCCCTTATTCCTCCTAAAGCTGTCTAAACCCTATATGTATATCGGAAAAATATTCCACTTTTATAATAGTCCGCTTCTATTTGAAAAAGAAAATGCAAAAGCAGCCCGCTTCTCCTGAAAGAATGGGCTGCTTAAATGATTCGTTTTGCTAGTTATTATTCATGATATAACAGGTTTGGAGGAGGGCAAGTTTGAACCTACTCAGCAGCACCTGTTTCCGGCTCTACAGGGGCAGGAGTCGGAGCTGGGTGCGCAGCGATATACTCCAGCACATTATAGGTCAGAACTGCGGCATCGGCGCGGGAAATCTCCTCTTTCGGATGAAGCTTGCCGTCCGCATCCAGCTCCGCAATTTTTAGCACAAGCGCACGTTGAACGGCCCCTTGATACTGTATGTCCAGATCGGCTTCATCGGCGAATTCGAGCGGCTTAATGTTGATGAGCGGCAGGTTGTTTGTAACCTCGGCAGCTTTCATCAAATATTGGATAAACTCCTCTTTGGTCCATGGCTTGGCGGGGTCAAGATCGGCTGGCAGCTCAAGTCCATTATGCGCCGCGATGATTAGGGCGTCTGCATACCAGGCGTCATTGCTGGCTTTGGCGAAGTAGTCCGTCGCTAGCGGTGCTTTGAAAAATCTGATGTTATCGATGTTCAAATTCAGTGCATTCACAATCAATTGAATGCCTTGGGCTGCTGTAATGGCAGCATCTGGTTTAAACTCGTCAGAACTCACGCCTTTAACAACTCCCCTCTCCTGTAGTGAAGCAATTTTATCTTTAACAGAAGACTGATTAACATCGTTGAAAGGTGTGGAAGCCGCGAAGCTTTGGCTGGAAAAAGACATCGCTAACAGAGCGGTAGCGGATAACATGACAAATTTATGTTTGATTCTCATTGTACATCACCTCAATGTGAAATTTTGCATGCTGCTTACATCGTATCAGACGAGACTAATAAAAAAAGGTTGCAAAAAAACATTTTTGCGGTTTGAATATATCCCGTTAGTATGTTTGAATGTAAGCAAAGTATGAGGAGGGCTCCGCACATGCGCGAGCTGGCGAAGAAGGGTGAGCATGATGGATATATTACTCGTGGATGATGAGCCGTTGGCTTTGGAAAATGTATATGAATTGGTGCCATGGGAGCAGCATGGCTTTCGTGTTGTGGCGAAGACGACAAGCAGCTTGAAAGCGCTTGAACTATTTTTGAAGCACCGCCCGAAAATTGTGATTACCGATATTTCGATGCCCCATATGGATGGACTGTCATTGGGACGGAAAATACAGGAGGCTGAGCCGGGGACTCGGCTGCTTTTTCTGACAGCATATCGTGATTTTGATTATGTGCGGCAGGCGTTGGAGATGAAAGCAGCCAATTATGTGCTGAAGCATGAAATAAGCCAGAACCGTCTGCTCGGTGAGCTGCTGCGCATCAAAGAGGAGCTGCGCTCAGAGCGCACGCGGCTAAGTCGATCGAAGCGCAGTGTCATTTCGGATGTCGTGCTGGGCAAAGAGCAGCTGAACGATATCGATGCAATCGAGGAACTGCATCCTTTTCTGGAGGAGCTGAGCGGTTCCCTTGTCATGCTGTATATGAAAACTCCCCCTGTTTACACGCTAGGAGGAGAGACGCTGCCTGAACGGCCGCCGCTTGATGATGATCAGCTAAAAGCTATAGAAAATCTGTATGCGGATCAGCATATGGAGCTGCAGTGGCTGTCTGCTTTTGCGGCCGATGAGGAAGGGCTAGTATTTATCCTTAAGCTTCCTGTCCATCTAAGCTATTTATATTGCTGGAATGAGGTGCAGATCTTTTCTCGTTGGCTGCAAAATCAGCTTCAAGCGCTTAAAAAGGAGGCCGCAAGGCCGAATCTGTATGTGGTGCTGCAATCCGAGCGAAACGCATTGCACAGCAGCTTCCGCAGGCTGAGCCAAATGTCAATGAGCGGTATTTTTCAAATGCCAGGTGCCGTTGTGGCGACTCAAATACAACCGAATGCCCAGCTTCCATCAGCTCCGCAGCGCACAGTCGAGGGGGCTGCATTCGGCCTGCTGCAATCGGCGTTAAGGCGGGTGCTTCAGTCGCTTGCAGAGGGAGAGGCGGAGGAGGCTGCGCGCCAGCTGGACAAGCTTTGGAACGAGCAGCTTGACAAAAATCAAGATGAGAAGGCGCTTCGCCATGTTTTGCGAGAGCTTGGACGTGAGCTCGGCGAGCGGTACCAAGTAGAAACGAGCTATGCTTTAGGACGCAGCAGCGGAGAGGTTAAAGCCGCGTTGCTGAAGCTCATTCAAGCCTCTGTAGCTGCCAGGCAGGCTTACTCCCGCTGGGTGCTAAAGGCTATGGAGTATGTACGCAAGCATTATAGCCATTCTGAGCTGTCGCTGGAGCTGCTCTCCCAGCATTTGCAAATTAGCAGCGCCCATTTGCGCGCTGTATTCAAGAAGGAGACGGGACAGACCCTTTCTGATTACATGACCGAATACCGGATAGAGAAGGCGAAGGAGCTGCTCCAGCAAGGACAATATAAAATTTACGAGGTGTCGGAGATGGTCGGCTACAAATCAAGCCAATATTTTTCCCAAGTGTTCAAGAAGGCGACGTCCAAGCATCCAAAAGATTACATGTAGGGGAACGGTGAGCCAAAGGTGAAGCGCAGAATTAAATATAAAATTTTAGGCAGCGTTATTATTATCGTTACTTTATCCTTGACGGCGTGCGGGCTGCTGGCATTCGGGTATTTTTATTCACTGCTGGAACGGCAGACGGTCCACGACGGCGAAATTCATTTGCAGCAGACGGAGGTGCGGATGAATCAGCTTATTGACGACATTCGCAAATATTCCGCGAATATGACGAATGACGAGATCATTCAGCGTTTTATAGCCAAGACGAAATATGATTCGATATACAGCGAGCTTTCCGCCTATTCGGATGTCGTACAGCAGCTCCGAAAGTTTAATGTGCTAAGAGATTATTTGGATTCCTCCGCCATTGTCCGCTCGGATGGCAAGGTATTCATGTCCTCTCTTTCCTTCGATTCCTATTACCAGGAAGAGCTGAATAAGCCGTGGTTCCAGGATGCGATCAAGCAGCCTGTCAAAAGCGGCTTCACCGCGCCCCATAATTCCTTGGATTCTGATAACAAGCAGGTCATCAGCTTTTTTATCCGCGTAAATGAATCGGCGGGCGGGGGCATTTTGCTGCTCAATATTAAACAGGAGGCCTTTACGAGCATTTTGGATTATTTGGAGCTGAGCTTTGACCGCTATGCCTGGGTGAGCGGGGGAACGAGCTTTTTGCAAAATCATGGCTTCGGCGATGAGGAGCATGCCATTATTTTTGAACAAGCTAGCCAGGCGCTTCCCGAGAAGGTGGAGCAGAAGGGATTTTATTTGAGCAAAAGCCTGCCAGATGCGGATTGGTCCATCATCACCTTCATTTCGCGTGATCGCTTTTATGATTCGATTCAGACGGCGAGCATTTATTTTTTCGTGTTCATTGCGATATGTATCGTCCTTTGCTTCCTGATGTTTACGCCGATTATATCGAGCATGACACGTCCGATCTCGTCGATGTCGCGGGCGATGAAGCAGGTATCGCTCGGCAATTACAACGTTCAGCTTGATTTCAACAGCGGGGATGAGCTGATGGTTTTGAAAAATGGCTTTGAATCGATGACGCACAGCATTAAACGGCAAATGGAGGAGCAGCGGGAGCAGGAAAAATGGAAGCGGCGCATGTCCGCCGAGCTGCTTTTTGCCCAGATTAATCCCCATTTTATATACAATACGCTGAATACGGTCGTTTATTTGTCGCGCAAGCGACGCTTTGAAGCAATCGAAAGCATGGTCGAGGCTTTTATTGGCATTATGCAGGATGCCGTCCATGTTGGCGGGCAAGATTTGTATACGACACTTGCAAAAGAAAAAGGCTTAATCGAGCATTATGCTACGATTCAGCAATATCGTTATGCGGAGCGCTTCGAGCTGGAGTGGGATGTGCCGGAAGAGCTGCTTGAGGTGTGGCTTCCACGGAGCCTGCTGCAGCCCTTGGTGGAAAATGCGATTTTTCATGGCTTGTCGGAAATGGAGAGCGGCGGGTTGATTCGGATTAGGGCAAGGCGGGTGGCGGAAACGCTGCAGCTTGCTGTAACGGATAATGGCATTGGGATGGATGCGGCGATTTTAGAAGGGCTACTGCGTGACCAGGATACGGAGCTTGTACAAGCAGCAAGCGGCAGAGGAACAAAAAACATCGGTATCCGCAACATTGATCAACGCATTCGTTATTTATGCGGAGAGGCCTATGGACTGGAAATGGGGCATACGAAAGGTTCGGGAACGGAGCTGCTGCTTCGTCTTCCTTTCACTAGCGAGCAGCCGGCACTGTAGCCAAAGCTAGACGGTGCACCATCGGATTTTATACAAAACCATCGATTTGTTGCGTTGTGTGGCTATTGTACGCCCTATACACTGAAGAAGTGCTAAGGCATCGGGACGAAGTTCATCGCGAGCCCTAGAACAAGCAATGAGAGTAGCAGATTACGAAATTACAAATGGGGGAGTACAATCATGCAAAGCAAAATGAGAAAAAAACCTTGGGCAATGATGCTGTCACTCGTTATCGTGTTGGCCTTGCTGGCAGGCTGCGGCTCAAACAGCGGCGGCTCGGATAAGGGAGCGCAAGAAGGCGGGGCAGCGGATTCCGGCACCATTACGATGTGGGGCTGGAGCAAAGAGTTTCAAGCGCCGACAGTTGAAGCCTTCAGCAAAAAATATCCAAACATTAAAATCAATTTCGTAGAGGTTTCGGCCAAGGACTATTTGAAAAAGATTCAAACGTCCGTTGCAGCCGGCGGCGATCTGCCTGATATTATTTGGGGCGAGGCGGGCTTCCGCGGCGCATTGTTCGCTTTGGACATTCTCGATGATTTGGGCGGAGCACCGTACAATTTCGATAAATCATTGCTGCTTGATGCGGTAGTGCCTCATTTGCAAAATGACAAAGGACAGCTCGTATCGATGGAGTGGTCGGTGTCACCGGGAGCGATGGCTTACAAGCGCGATCTGGCGAAGCAATATTTTGGCACCGATGATCCGGATGAGCTGGCAGCGATGTTCCCGGATTGGGACTCATTCATTGCCAAAGGCAAAGAGCTTAAAGAGAAGAGCGGCGGTAAAACAGCGATGCTTGCTGGCATGATGGATGCTTACACGATTGTGTATCCGCAATATCCGGAGCAGTTTATTAAAGGCGATGAAGTGGATACGAACGGCGTAACGGCGGTTTTCTCCACACTTGAAAACATTCGCAATGCCGATATTACAGCAAAGCTGGATATGTGGTCGCCAACATGGAATGCATCGTATGCACAAGACAATATATTGTTCTACCCAGCTGCAAACTGGACGCCGAAATTCGTTATCGAGCCAAATGACAAAAGCAGCGATGGCAGATGGGGACTGATGGTTCCGCCAGGCGGCGCTTACAGCTACGGCGGAACATCGCTCGGCATTTGGAAAGGCTCGAAAAATAAAGAAATTTCATGGAAGTTCTTGGAATGGTTTGTGGCTAGCAAAGAGGGCGGCGAGCTTAACATGAAGATTGATGAATCATTAGTGCCGCTCAAGTCGTTGTTTGAAGATAAAGCCTTGTTCTCTTCTGGAGCAAACTCCTATTATGGCGGTCAAGATCTGGGACTGTTCTGGACGGAAAAAGTGCTGCCGGCTATGAAGACGAAGCCATACACGAGATTCGACCAAGATATTTATAACGCTTCTTCCTTGGCGATGCAGACGTTTACGAAGGACCCTTCCTATACCGCAGCGCAGGCGCTTGAGAACTGGAAGCAGGAGCTGCAGAAAAATCATCCGGAAATCAATTTTAAATAGGTTCATCGTTTAAGCAGCAGTATGGACATGGATAACCGGCGGACAGGCTCGCCGGTTATCGTTCATTTAGGACAGCAGAGAGAGGAAGTGGGAGAGAATGAAAGCATTAACGAAACATAAATGGCCGTATCTGTTTGTGGCTCCGTATTTTTTAAGCTATGCCGTATTCGGCTTGTTCCCGCTATTGTTTACGCTGTATATCAGCTTTACGAATTGGGATTTGTTCGGCAATCATGATTTTGTTGGACTGGACAACTATAAGCAATTATTTTTGCATGACAAATACTTTTGGAAATCATTGGGGAACGTACTCATTTATTTAGTCGCGTATTTGCCTGCGCTTATTATTGTGGGCATGCTGTGTGCAAGCCTGATTGAGAGCAAATTCATCCGCCGCAAAGCTTTTTTTCGCTTGGGTATTTTCACCCCCTATATGACGACTCCAGTCGCGATTGGCATTATTTTTGCAATGGTATTCGATTGGCAGGGCGGAATGCTGAACAATTTCCTCGTCCAAATCGGCCTCATCAGTGAAAAAATCAACTGGATGGGTGAACCGGATACAGCGAGATGGATTATTATTTTGATGCTTTTTTGGAAAAACCTCGGTTATTTCATTATGTTCTACTGCGCGGGCATGGCGAGTGTGGAGCCTTCCGTTTATGAGGCGGCTGTTGTAGATGGCGCTTCGCCAAAGGATGTGTTTTTGCACATTACGATTCCACTGCTTAAACCAATCAATCTCTTTTTGATTATTACTTCGATCATTGGGGGCTTGCAGCTTGTTGAGGAGCCGATGCTGATGTTCAGCGGTTGGGCTTCGGGCTCGTCGCTCGTAGGTGGACCGGAAGGCTCGGCGTTTACGCCAATCTGGTACATGTTCGATGCTGCGTTCAACGGCTCGTCCTTTAAATATGGCAAGGGAGCAGCAATCGCGTATTCGACCTTCCTGTTTATCGCTTTGTTCTCACTAGTCGGCATCAAATGGCTAAATCGGAAGGAGAGCTAATATGAGAGTATCCAAATGGTCCGTCATCATCATATTGTCTCTGATTACGATCCTGTTCCTGCTTCCGTTCTACATTATGGTCGTCATGGGGACGTATTTCTCTGAGGATCTGTTTAAGCAGCTTCCGCTGCTGCCCGGCAGATATTTACTCGAAAATTTAAAAACCGTGCTGTCCGGTGATTTTCTGCTTAATTACTGGAACAGCTTCTATGTTGCCGTCCTTTTTACTGCTATTTCGGTAGTTATGTCGTCGATTACGGGTTATGCCTTCGGCAAATTCAGGTTTCCAGGAAAAAGAGTGCTGTACCTCGTCATTCTTTGTACAATGATGGTCCCTGGCCAGCTCGGTCTCATTGCGTTCGTTATGGAAATGAAGTTTTTCCATCTGAACAATACGCATATTCCGCTGCTCATTGCGGCGCTAAACAATGCGTTCGGCGTGTTCTTCATGACGCAGTTCAGTGAATCCAGCGTACCGACCGAGGTCATCGAAAGCGCGCGAATTGACGGCTGTGGCGAGCTGACGATATTTTTCCGGATTGTAACACCGTTTCTGATGCCTGCGCTCAGCACGCTGGGGCTGCTTGCTTTTCTCGGCTCATGGAACAACTATTTGCTGCCGCTCGTTACGCTGAACGAGCCATCGTTGTACACGCTGCCGCTGGGCATCGCGAATTTATCTACGGTGTTTCGAACCGATTATTCGGCTAGCATATTGGGGCTGACGCTTGGCACGCTGCCGCTCATTATTATTTTTATGTTTGGTTCAAAGACGCTGGTTAAAGGCTTGACCGGTGGTGCGGTCAAAGGGTAGTGAGGAGCGGCAGCCAGCATAATCTGGCTGCCGCCTAAGTGTGTCTATAGGGTGAGGGGAGATGGAAGTTTTGTTGAAGGATCGGAAAAAATACGAAGGCGGACAGTTTCTGCTCGGCGTTTGCTATTACCCAGAGCATTGGGACCGCGTAATGTGGCAGAAGGATTTTCGCCGGATGGTGGAAATGGGCTTTAATGTTGTACGTATGGGCGAAACCGCTTGGAATGTGATGGAACCGGAAGAAGGGCGCTATCAGTTCGCTATGTTCGACGAGGCGATTGAGCTTGCGGCAGCCGAAGGGCTAAAGGTTATTCTCGGTACGCCAACGTATGCGCCCCCGGCATGGCTGACGACAAAATATCCCGAGGTGCTGCGCGTAGATTTTCGCGGTGTGCGGATGGAGCATGGCTCCAGAAGGCACTACAACTACACGGCGCCGATCTATTTGCGTCTTTGCGCCGGCATCGTCACGATGATGGCGGAGCGTTACAAAGGGCATGCTGCGGTCATTGGCTGGCAAATTGACAACGAGCTGAACTGCCATTCAGATGTAAGCTTTGCTGAGAGCGATCATACGGCTTTCCGCCAGTGGTGCAGGGAGAAATATAACGATAGCTTGGATGAGCTCAACGCTGCATGGGGAACGGCATTCTGGGCCCAGACCTACAATGCATGGGAGCAAATTTATTTGCCAAGGCCAACGGTGACGTACCATAGCCCAAGCCAGCTGCTCGATTTTTATTTATTTACATCGGACTCGACGATTCGATTTGCAGAGCTGCAATATGAGATTTTGACTCGTCTGCTGCCTGAGGAGCAATTCATTACCCATAATGGACTATTCGGCAATATTGATAATTATGTGCTAACGGCTCGCACCGTTGATTTTATGTCTTATGATTCGTATCCGGCATTCCAACTAATGCGTACTGATCTGCAATATCCGCATAAGGATCGGCTTAGCGGCAAGCAGCTCAGCCGGGTGCGGGGGTTGTCTTCCAAGTTTACGGTACTGGAGCAGCAGGCGGGACCGGGCGGGCAGGTCGGGAATGTGCTGAACAACGACCGCGGTGATTATTTGCAGGCGACACCCAAGCCGGGGCAAATGCGGCTGTGGACGTGGCAGTCGATTGCCCATGGGGCAGACGGCGTGCTTTATTTCCGCTGGCGGACATGCCCTTACGGGGCGGAATCGCTCTGGCATGGGCTGAATTTGTATGGCGATCAGCCGCATTGGCGGCTGGAGGAAGCGAAGCGGGTGGCGAAGGAAACGCGGATGCTGGAGGACGTTATTATCGGTACCGATGTGATGGCGAAAGCAGCCATTATGTATGACTATGCGAACGATAGCAATGTGAAAATAGAGCGTTATATTGGCTATGATTATTGGAATAGCGAAGAGCAGGTTTATTTGGCGCTGTCGGAGCGCCATTTGGCTGCGGACATGCTTTCCAAGCAAAATTTGGCGGAGGCCCAGGCGCTGAGCCAATATGATTTGCTGTTTTATGTTAATGCCCAGCTGCTGACCTCAGAGGATGCCGAGAAATTGCGTGTTTATGTGGAGCAGGGCGGCACGCTCGTGCTTGGACCGAGAAGCGGCTATAAGGACCAGCATAATCAGGCTTATATGGAGCCGTTTCCTGGCGTGCTGCGCGGGCTTGCTGGCGTGAGCGTGAGCGATTTTACGATGCTGAACCCGGGCGAGACGAATGCATTATCCTTCACAAATGGCGGAGGTCAGAGCGCAGCCCATGTATTTAACGAAATGCTGGAGCCTGCTGCTGAGGCGGCTAGCGAAGTGGAAATTGCGGCGACATATACGGACGATTATTACGCGGGACAGCCAGCGGTTACGGTCAGAAAGCTAGGTAAAGGCAAGGTTGTTTATTTCGGTACTTTCTTTACGCGCGAGAGTACGAGCCAGCTGCTTGATTTGCTGCAAATCGCCGATCCGCTGGAGCAATGGGCGGATATTCCAGCTGCGATTGAAGTGGTGCCGCGCAGCGGAGCGGCAGGGCATTATTATATGCTCTTGAACTATTCTTCACAGCCTGTGCCCATCCATTTGAAACGCGAGCTGACGGAGCTGATTTCAGGTCAAACGCTTGTTGGCGAGGTAGTGATTGGGCCTTATGATGTGTGGATTTTGCGAGCATAGCCGATCAGCAGCAGATTTGTTGTTGACAAGACAGGATTATTTGCTATAAGATGGGAAAAAATTAATAAGCTTCAAATGAACAATATTTATTATGTTATGAATGTGTATCATTTTAATCAACCAAGGAAAGGAAGTGCACGGCGCATGTTAACCATTTTATTATCAAACCATGATAACAAGCTTGAACAACCGTGGTGCTCTGAGCAGAGCAGCCATCTTTTTGTGCAGGCCGGTAATGCGTACAGCCCGTGCAGCAGCCTTTCTCCTATATGCTTTCGACGCCAAGCCGGCGGTAATCAGGTATCCGCCTGAGAATCATGAATGGGCTGGTTGTTGATGGGGAGATGAAGGACTACTGCCGCTGAGCAGTAGTCTTTTTTATTTGCTAAAGGAATACTTCAGCTAGTGAAAATTAATAATTAGCGAAAAATGAATCAATTTTCTATTTGATATCCATGAATATAAGGTAATAAAATCAATAAAATTAACTATTTTCATTTTTTTAAATAAAAAGGATTGACTTATTAAAAGTCGATATGCTAGTATGAGAAGCATCAAGTCGATCATCAATTAAAGCGTTAAAGCATTGAAGCGAAATGCGTGATCGGTAAGCCGATAGCGTTGCGAGACCAATAACGAAGACGAAAGGAAGGTGCAGGAAATGAAAAACACAGCAGAACAGCTTATGAATTGGCCAGCGGAGCTTGATTTACATCAGTATGAGCAAGTGCAGAGTGAAATAACGAAGCAGCAGGCGGATGAACATCAGCATCCGGCGTTAGAAGAGTTGAATGAAAACTTACATGTTGCCTGCATCGAACCGAATATTCGTCGTTTTTGCGTATCGCAGTTGGACTGCTCCATCCTGAATAAAGGGGGAGCAGCGGCAGCCTGATCTTGAAGCGCGGGGTAGAATTTATTCCGATGAATCATTATCTGTATACGTGAAGACTACTTGCACCCTAGGTGAGTGGTCCGTTTGTGCATTCTCGAAATTTGGCTGATATCGGCTGAAGACGGGGTGGCATGGCGGAACCGTGAGGGGGAAAGTAGTTTTTTTATTGCAAAAATTAGAACGCATGTTTGTGAGTTAAGTAAGTATAAGCAGTCCTTATATTAAGGCGCATTCGGCAAGCGGCTAAGCCACACGACTTTCACTCGTGGATGCGGCGGGTTCGAATCCCCCATGCGTCACTATGGAGATTATGGTGAAAAGGCAAACACGTCAGGTTGTGGTCCTGATAAGTACCGGTTCGAGTCCGGTTAATCTCCCCAAGTAATGCCCCTTCGCCTAACGGTAGGGCAACGGTCTTTGACACCGTGCGTCTTGGTTCGATTCCAAGGGGGGCAGCCAATTAAATAAAGGGGGACATGTCCAAGGCAGGCGATTCGGAGTCCAAATCCGAATGAGGCGGGTTCGATACCCGCGCCCCTTGTTTTAAAAGCAGCAGTTAAATAAGGCGCATTCGGCAAGCGGCTAAGCCACACGACTTTCACTAGTGGATGCGGTGGGTTCGAATCCCCCATGCGTCACGATCGCCTTGTGCTTCTGGCGGAAATGGCAGACGCGGCGGACTTAAAATCCGCTGTCATTAAGACAACTAAGGGTTCAAGTCCCTTGAAGCACACTACTCCAACTAAAGAAGGGAAGAAGCCTAATTGCTTTACAGGTGACGATGATGAAAATAAGAAAACATCTTCAATTGATTCACGACATGGAGTTTCACAATGTATCGGAAAGACGCCTCAATCTGGAGCAGGTTCATGATCGCATTGTCCGTTTTATGTCGCTTGATCCACATGCAAATTACAATTTCATGATCGGTACCGACTGCCAGGTGCATGCGGGACATACGACGATGATTACCGGCGTCGTTATCCAGCGTGAGGGCAAAGGAGCATGGGCCTGCTATCGGCAGGTCGTCATCCCGCGGGAACTGAAATCCATCAAGGAGAAGCTGTCGCTGGAGACGTCATACAGCGAGGAGGTCGCGCTGTTTTTCGGTGGCGAACGCAGGGTGCAAATGGAGGATATCGTGCTCCCTTTTGTATACAAAGGCGCGTCCTTCGAAGCGTATATTGACGTCGATGCCGGAACCGATCCGGCTGTCAGCAAGACGGCTGCCTATGTGGCGGAAATGGTATTGCGTGTGGAAGCTATGGGGATGAAAGCTCGTCTGAAACCGGAAGCAATTGTCGCTTCTTCTTATGCGAATCGGCATTCCAAGAAGCCTTACCGCTTCACGGCAAATGATGTCGTAGAACAATAAATAATAATAGATCTTGTTATACGTTTGCTATACAGCTGGTCCTGCTTTTCTAACGGTGCCTGGCTGTCTATTACATAATAGAAACAAACATCAAAACCATGCTCCGATTAAAAAAACGGCAAAAGGGGTAATCTATGGCAGGCGCGATGCTGGGAAGACTGGCAAAAAGATGAACCTTTAAGGAGAGATACCGATGCCGAATACAACAAAACAATTGGAGCAGGAAATTATTGATGTGCTGCAAGCAAACCATGTATGCTCGTTTGCTACCGTAAATGGCGATAAGCCGATGGTGCGTTATATGGCGCTCTTCCATGATGGGCTTAACTTATATTTAGCGACAAATCGCGATACGAGCAAGGTTGATGAGCTGAGGGCTAACCCGAATGTTCATATTCTCGTTGGTTACGATGGCAAGCCGTCTTCCGATATTGTCCAAATTCAGGCACGTGCGGAATTGTGCGCGGACGACAAGCTGCGTGAGAAGCTGTGGAATGAAAATTTCAAGCAGTGGTTTGAAGGACCTCATGATCCGGAATACATTATTATAGAAGCGGTACCGGAGTATATTGAATATTCCAGCGACGGTGGAGAAACCAAGGTGTGGCTGCAATAACCACCCAGTAGCACTAGCGGTTAACTAGAGCTTTCCATAAAAACAACCGAAAAGAGCCCGCTGCTTTCACGTTCATGTGAAGGCGCCGGGCTCTTTTGCTGCTATTGGCAACCATGTAATTGTAATAGATTGAAGTGAAAAAGCTTGCTGCTTCAGCCCGAAGACCAGCTCTAGCTTACACCTTCACAAGCTCCTCTTGCTGGAGCTGCTCCGCATTCTCAGCATCGCCAGTGGCTACGGCCTCGGGCTGCTCCGCTTGAAGCTCTGCATATTGCTCCATAAAGAAGCTGGTCAGCTCGGTGCATTTTTTCGATAGAGTAGATACGGATACGCTGTACTTCTCGGCAAGCTCGGCTTTCGAGCTTGGAATGCTCTGAATTTCGCAGATCAAATATTCCAAAGCCGCGCAGTAGACGCCGGATTTACGGAAAGAAGGTTTATTCGCATCCGTATATTCCTTCCACATAAACAGGGCAAGGCTAATTTGGGCAGGCGTGTAGCCCTCCTTCATTTGCATGGCCAGTTCACGGGCCAGCTCACCATAGGATGGAGCCTCCCATACAAGCTCTTGATCCAGCAGGCGTTCGATATCCGCGTAAGACTGCAGTCCGCCGGAAGCTTGGGCCGCGGCCAAACGGCGCTCTTCCTCACGGTCCAGCTCGATACAGCATTTTTTATATTTACGGCCGCTGCCGCAGTGGCATACATCATTTCTTCCTAGCTTTAACATGTTAAGTCTCCTTAGGCAAAAAAGTTAATCGCACATAAGGAGCCGCTAAGCAGATTTCCTTTATGCACCCTTACCATGGTAGCGGTTTTGACGCATTCAGGCAAGGGGCGGCCGCAAATTCCTATTCTTATTTCATGCTAGCGTGCGCCAACATTTGTGCCAGCTGGCGTGCCGGAGCCTATTAAATCGCTGCCAGTTGCCAGCTTAAGGAAGTTGCCAAGATTCGGCGATCCGTCTGCATTGCGGGTAACGGAAGGGGTCAAGCTCACGAAGTCAGCCGAGCTTGCAAGCAAGCCTTTGCCGTTTACGCTGGCACTGCTTTTCCACCAAACATTGGTATTGGAAACATCGGTGCCGCTTGTTTTGTCACTGGAGCCACCACCGAGGCTCAGGTTGTTGGTGAATATATGTGTGCCTAAATCAAAAGCGAAGTTGCTTTGTCCATTGCTCCACGAGGTATTGTTTTTCATGGAAATGGAGCCTGGGTTGCTGTTATAAGTGAAGCCATGCTTTTTGTTTTGGAAAGCGATGCTGTTCTCGACAATATGATTTACGGCAATTTTTTCGCCGCCCAGCTTGAAGCCATTGCCATCGCTATCGGTTGTCGTTGTACCGTCGGACGTATGGCCATTTTGATAGGCGATGCTGTTGCGAATCGTTACAATTCCAATAGCTCCCGTATCGGTTTTTGAATACAGGTCCCAGCCGTCATCTACGTTATACGCCGCAATACAGCCGTCGAAAACATTGCCCGGGCCAACCGTCAGCTTCGCCGCAAAGCCGTCTGCATCCTCCCCATTATCCGGATCGTAGTTGTCGTGGGAATAAGAATTAATAATTTCATTGTAAGCTGGCCACTCGCTGTAGCCGGCAGTGGATACATAACGTCCAAGCTGCAGGCCGGTGTCGCGGTTATGATGCGTTTCAACATTTTCAATCCGGTTGTAATTTCCGCCGATGAAGATGCCGTTATCTCCAGCACCCTTTACTTCAAGACCTTTCACAAACCAGTAGTGGCCGTTAATTTGCAGACCTCGGTTCGTGGAGGCAAAAGCTTGTGCGGAGAAATCCAGCACAGGCTTCTCGCTGCCATAGGCGACAAGTCCTTTGCGTGCACTAACCGAGCTTCCGCTGTTCGTCCGTTCAATCGTTACCGTTTCAGAAAAAGCATAGGTGCCGCCGCGCAAATAGATCGTTTTGCCCGGTTGAATTTGCGTCAGTGCTGCTGCAAGTGTAAGCGGGCTGCTGATAGTGCCGCTGTTGCTGGCAGAACCATTGGCCGCTACGAACAGATCGCCTGTAGCTGGTGTTGGTGTAGCGGTGGGTGCTGGTGTAGCTGTAGGAGCCGGAGTTGCTGTCGCTGTCGGTGCTGGAGTTGCTGTTGCCGAAGGCGTTGGCGTTGGAGTCGATGCCGAATCCGACACGATCACATTGTCATATTTAGCGGCCGTCTTAAAGCTTACGAGACCAACTGCGCCTGAAGTGAGGCTGGAGTCCGTAGCCGTCAGCACCTGCGTGCCATTCAAATGCATAGAAATTGCAGAGCCAGACATCGTGAGCTTTACCGTGTACCAAGTACCGGCAGCAACAGGGTAGTCAACGGTTGCCAGAGTAGTAGTGGAACCGCTTACTTTTTTGCGTAATTCAAGCTTGCCGCTGCCACTGTTATAAAGCGACGCTGCATAAAAATTATTGCCATCCTGGTAGCGTCCGGCTACATAAGTCCGGTTCGTTCCATTGAAATTATCAATTTTCACCTTGGCTTCAACGCTGTAATTCGTCCAAGCCTGATTGCCTGCGGAGGTGCGGCCTTCTGAGGAGCTAGTCTGGGTATATACATTTGAGCCGCTATCCTGTACGACTGACCAGGTGCCGCTTGTGGCGGTCCAGCCCGAGGCGCCGCCACTTTCAAAATCGGCGCTGTAGAGTGTAGCCGCCTGAACTTTTCCGAGCATAGATGTAAAAGGAAGGGCTAGACAAAAGCAGAGCAGGAAGGCGAGCGGTTTAATCCCCTTTTTCTTAAATAACATGGTGGACATTACGTTTATTTCCTCCTTTGTAATCGCTTTAATTGTATTTTATTCCAGTTAACCTCCTTGGACACATCGTAAGGAATGAAAGCGATTCCAGCAATAATCATTACCTCACATGTTCATTTACCCGCGAAAAATGGGGCTTTTTCGATAGGCTGTTGCTGTCAGGCCATATTGTTTTTTGAAAATCGTACAGAAATACTCCAGCGTAGCAAACCCGGTCTGTTCGGCAATGGCTGCGATCGGCAGCGTCGTAGATTTGAGCAAGCGTGCTGCGACACTCATGCGCGCCTGATTTTTTTTATTCGTGAACGACATGCCGTACAGCTGCCGAATCGAGCGCTCCGTTTGACGGACGCTTAAGCCGAGCTTCCCAGCGAGCTCCTGAATCGTTAGATCGATGGGGCTGGATAGAAATTGCTGCTCTATAATGGCGATACGGCTGTCATCGAGCGTTTTGGTCGGGGCGCTTAGGCGCGAGGGCTCGCCCTGCTTATAGTTGCGGATCAGCCTAATCAGTATTTGCTCCATAATGCTGTGAATAGCTGCGTAGTAGCCAACCGCCTGCTGCTCAGCCTCTTCGAACAATTGCTGGAACAGGGGCAGCATTTGCTGCGTGTCCTCGCCGAACCAGAACGATTTTTCCAAAAAAGCTTCCGCAATACCGGTCAAATCCTCCTCGCGGCCGCTTGCGGGAGCGGTGTTTTTGCCCGCAGCTGGCGGCTGTTCCTCAAAGCAGATGCAAAATTCAGCCATCGGGTCAAGCAGATCGGTAATTTGCTCATGGGCGATATCCGGGCCGGTCATAAACAGACAGCCAGGCTTAATCTCGTATTGCTGTCCTTCGGCAATCAATGTGCCTTTGCCCGTAGGAATATAATGAAGCTCATAGCTGCGGTTGCTATGGCGATGCTCAATGATCGATTCGTAGAAATAGCCGCAATTGACGTATTGGACGCTAAGCATTTTATGGCCTAACGCCAGCTTGATATTTAAATGATTGAAGCGCACTGTTGGATAAAACATCTTTTTCCCTGTCCCCTTATCGTTATATAACGATAGGATACCATAAATAATGCCAAGCTAACGCTTTGACAAGAAACGTTCATCCGAAATGTTGAGTATCCGGGCTTTGGTTTCAGGAGCTGGGCAATGGGTAAGCATAGATGATAGGCATGACTAAGGAACAGAGGGGAAGCTTCAGTATGCGTTTAACCCGATTGAATCAAATTTTTGTAAGCATCGTATTGGTGCTGCTTATCTTGTATTTGTTTGCGCGAAACTCCGCGTTTTTTGACCCGATTATGCTCGCGCTGAAAATCATCTTTGTACCGATTGTACTGTCGGTATTTTTGTATTATTTGCTCCGCCCATTGGTCGCACGCCTGCATCGCTTGAAGCTGCCGAAGCCGCTCTGCATTCTGCTCATTTATGTGCTTGCGGCTGCGCTCATTACGCTGCTCGGCATCGTCGTATGGCCGATATTGCAGCGCCAGCTGACGGGTTTGCTGGAGCAGCTTCCGAAGCTTGCGGATGACTTTCGAAGGCAGCTGGAGCAGCTGCAGAAAAATAAAATTTTGTTTGGTGTCGATCTGTCGAAATTCGATTTTGCAGGCTTTAATTTAATGGATAAAGCGGAGCCCTATTTGACGAAAAGCATTGCATCGGCAACCGACTATGTGAAAAATGCCTTTTCTGTGCTCTCCAATTTTATAATCGTCGTTTCTACGGCGCCGCTGCTGCTTTATTACATGCTGATGGATGACCGAGCTGCGGTCCGCAAGCTGCTGGAGCGGGTTCCCGGTCGTTACAAAAGCGGTTTGAAAGAAACGCTGCAGGAGATGGACAAAGCGCTAAGCGGCTTTATTGTCGGACGGGTTACCCTTTGCCTGCTGCTGGGCGGGATGGTGCTCATCGGCTTTCTTCTCATCGGCTTGCCGTATCCGCTGGTGCTGGCTCTCGTCATTGCTTTCATGAATATGATCCCGTATATTGGGCAAATTTTGGGGCTCATTCCTTGTGTGATCGTGGCGTTTATCGATGAGCCTACGTCTGTCATCTGGGTGGTGGTCATCATTATGCTGGCTCAGCAGATTGAAGGAAATATTTTGTCCCCGTATATTTATGGGCGAAAGCTGGACGTTCATCCCATTACAACGCTGCTGCTTATTCTCGTTTCAGGGGCGCTGGGCGGCATTGTTGGCATCATGGTTGCGATCCCGGTTTATCTGCTTTTGAAGATCATAATGGTGCGGATTTATAATCGCTGGGAAAAAACTGTCACCTAATAGGCTCCCTTTACGTATGAACAGATTAGGTTTGTTCTCATTTTGTTCATATAAATAGAAGGGAGAGGTTTAATTGAACACGGAAATAAACAGACCGCAAGGAAGCCAGCAGCCGCTTAATCCAAAAACGGTAAAAAAGGCGATCATCGGGGCAGCCATCGGCATCGTAGCCGTTACGCTCGGATTTTCATCTTTTTATACGGTACAGGAGCAGGAGCGCGCGGCGATTTTGACATTTGGAAAGTATACGGGGGAAGCGACGGCTGGGCTGCATTTTAAGTTTCCATATCCGATTCAGCAGGTGGTTACGGTGCCGGCTGAGCTTGTGCAGCGCATTCATATCGGGTACCGCCAGAATGGGGACAGCGTCACACCCGTTGACGACGAAGCGCTCATGATTACCGGGGATGAAAATATTGTATCGGCTGACGCCGTCGTCCAGTGGAAAATAAGCAATTTGCATGATTACTTGTACAACATTGATGATCCGGAGCGCTTCCTGCGCAATGCGGCGAGCTCCTCCATCCGTTCGGTTATTGGTTCAGAGAAGCTCGATTATGCGATTACGGACGGAAAAACCGTTATTCAGGATAAGGTGCGGGAGAAGCTGCTGGAGCTGCAAACAAAATACAAAACCGGCATTCAAATTATGGACATTAAGTTCCAGGATATTGAGCCGCCAAGCGGCCAGGTAGAGGAAGCGTTCCGCGAAGTCACGAATGCCCGCGAGGAGAAAAACACAAAGATCAACAACGCGGCAAAATATGAAAATGATCGCATTCCGAAGGCGCGCGGTGAAGCACAGGCGCTGCTTGAAAATGCCGAAGCGGAGAAAAAGTCACGGATATTGAACGCCGAGGGCGACGTCGCGAAGTTTAATGCGATTTTTGCCGAATATAAAAATAATCCGGACGTTACGCAAAGCCGTCTTATCCTCGAGACGCTGGAAAAAATAATGCCGAATGCGCAAATTTTCATTACAAATAGCAATGGTGATACGGTGAATTACTTGCCGCTGAATGAGCTGCTGCGCAGCAAAAGTGGTTCGAGCAGCTCGAGCAATTCACAAACCCCTGCTCCGCAGGCGGAAGGGGGAGCAACACCATGAAGAAAAACCAATTGATTTTGCTAGTCAGCCTTGTGGTCGTCGTCATCCTTGGCGCAGGCTCGATGTACATCGTAAAGGAAGGCGAATACAAGGTCGTGCTGAAGTTTGGTGAAGCGGTGCGGGTTGCCGAAACGCCGGGTCTCAAGCTGAAAATTCCATTTATCGAAAGTGTATCGCCATTGCCGAAATACCAAATGACGTATGAGAGCAATCCAACGTCGATTTTGACGAAGGATAAGAAGCCGATTATCGTGGACAATTACACCGTTTGGCGCATTACGAAGCCGGAGCAATTTTTGAAAACGGCACAGACGGTAAGCGCGGGTGTCCAGCGTATTGATGAAGCGGTATACAATTCGGTCAGGCGCAAGCTGTCTGAAGTGAATTACGATAATATTATTAGCGAGCAGACGGAGCGCGGCAATATAAATGATGAAATTACGCGCGATGTAGCCGAGGCGCTAAAGCGTGATGATTATGGTGTTGAGGTGATCGATGTGCGCATTAAGCGGACGGATTTGCCTGAAGGCAATAAGCAAAGCGTGTACAATCGGATGATTTCCGACCGTCAATCCATCGCGGCGCGTTACTTGTCCGAGGGTGATGAGGAGTCGCGCAAAATTACGTCGAAGGCTGACCGTACTGCAAGCGAGCTGATGTCGCAGGCACAGGCTGACGCGAAAAAAATCGTAGCCGAGGGCGAGCAGCAGGCAGCGAAAATCTACAATAAAGCATACGGGCAGGACCCGGCGTTCTATAACTTCTATCGGACGCTGGACAGCTATGTGACGACGCTCAAAAATGAGCCGGTCATCATGCTGCCAATCGACTCGCCATATGCGAAAATATTGCTTGGAAAATAAAGGGCCAGCTTTTGGTTGAAGGACAGGGCGGGGAAAAGAGTGGAGCAGCACTCTTTTCCCCGCCTTTTTTGTCGCCCTCAGGCAGGTGTACAAACCAATTGTGCCGCTGGCGCACTTCCTAATAGAAGCGAGCGAAGCATGCTCGCGCTGGAAGGGAGGGTGAACGATGGCTGATAGGATACAGGATTTTATTCCGGCAGGCAGGAGCAATCGTCCTGGCATTGCCATTCAAGGGCCGAAATATGTGACGGTACATGATACAGCGAACAGCTCGAAGGGGGCGGATGCGCTTTCCCATGCCAAATATTTAAAAGGAGGTGCCGCCGCAGCACTGCCCGTCTCCTGGCATTTTACCGTGGATGATACGAGGGTGGTGCAGCATTTGCCTGTGAACGAGCATGGCTGGCATGCAGGCGATGGCAATGGGCCGGGTAACCGCAGCTCAATTGGAATCGAAATTTGTGAAAATGGCGATGGCATCCGCAGCAAGGCGGAGGCGAATGCAGCGGCGCTCATTGCCGAGCTGCTGCGCAAGCTTGGGCTGCCGATTACAGCAGTCGTCCAGCATAACCGCTGGAGCGGCAAAAACTGTCCTCATACGTTTCGGAGCCGGCCGGGCGGCTGGGAAAGCTTTTTGCAGCAAATCAAAGCGCTGCTGGGCAATCTCGTGGAACCAGAGCCGGAGCCGGAACCGGAACCGGAAAAGCCGGAAGAGGAGGGGGAGCCAATGACAGAAGCGGAGCGCCTGCAGTTTGATGCGCTGGTGAAGCGGATAACGGAGTTAGAAGCCAAGCACAGTATGGCGGTGCCAGCATGGGCGAAAACAGCAGTTGCGGCTGCGGTAGCTGCTGGCATCATCGACACGCCGGAAGGTGGATCGCTGGACTTTTATCGTTTGCTGACGGTGCTTTATCGCAAAGGACTGCTGTAGACAGCACACAAAGCAGGCAAAGGCCAAACGCAGGGCGGAGGCGGCTCAAGCGAGCCGTCTTTCGTCATTTTCGACCCAAACAGCGAATAAACTGTTACAATGAATACTATAGTGGTAAATAGTTAGTCGGCAAAGGAGTGATGTGCAGAATGAAAAAAGGGCGGATTTTAGTCGATTTTCTAAAGCAAAGCTGGCCTTTATATGCCGTTGCCGTTCTGCTGCATGTCGCATCCAGCATCATTCAGGTGTTCTTCCCGCAGGTGCTGGGTAGGTTTACGGATGCGCTGCAAAATAACGGTTTATCAAGCGGGCTTATTCAAAAATACAGCCTGCTGCTGCTCGCCATTGGCGCGAGCTACGTTGTGCTGGCTTGTGTGGCGCAATTTCTCATCATGTATATTGGCAGACGCTTTGAGCGATTGACGCGCAGCAAGCTGTTTATGCATTTTACAGGACTCAGCGAACGTTTTTATTCGAAAAATGGCGTCGGCAAGCTGCTGAGCTATGTCGTCAATGACGTCACTGGAGTGAGGGAGTCGATCTCGATGGGCGTCAATCAGACGGCGAGTGCGGTGACGCTATTTTTCGCCGTCGTGACGATGATGCTTTACAGCGGCATCCCGCTGTTTTTGCTAGCCTCGTCCATTGTGCCGCTGCTGCTGATCCCGTTCATCGTAACGAGATTCGGTCCTGTTATTATGCAGCGCTCCAAAAAAGTGCAGGCCTCGCTCGCCACGATGACGGAATCAGCTGAGGAGCAGTTCGGGGGCATACGTGTCACCAAGAAGTTTGCTGTTGAATCGGTCATGAATGAGCGTTTTTTCACAACGGTGGATCAAATCAAGGACAACCAGCTTCGTCTGGTCCGGGTATCATCGATTTTTCAGGCAATCATCCCATTTCTCGGCGCGTTATCTTTAATTATAGCGATTTCGTTAGGCGGCTACTTAACGGTGAACGGCGAGCTGTCGCTGGGGCATTTTGTGGCATTGACGCTTTACATACGGATGCTCATGAACCCGCTTCAGCAGATTGGCACCGTTATTAATACGATGCAGCGTTCCCGCGCTTCACTGGAGAGGCTGAACGAGCTGCTGTCAGAGACGCCGGACATTCAGGAAAGCAAGGCTGCCGCTTCGCTTGATTTGCAGGGCAAGAGCATTCATGTTGAGGGACTGTCTTTTACTTATCCGGGGGCTCGCGGAGCTGCGCTGCGGGATATTAGGCTGGATATTCATCCGGGTATGACGATTGGCATCGTAGGGGCGACAGGCAGCGGCAAGACAACGCTGATGAAGCTGCTCCTGCGCACCTATGAGGCGCCGAGAGGCACCATTCGTTTTGCTGAGACGGATATTCGCGACATTACGCTGGAGAGCCTGCGCAGCCAAATTGGCTATGTGCCGCAGGATGGTTTTCTATTCAGCACCTCTATTCGCGATAATATTGCTTTTTCGGATCGGAGGCGAGAAATGGACGCTGTTGAGGAATCAGCAAAGCAGGCTCAAATTTTTGAAAATATTATGGCGTTTCCCGAGCAGTTCGAGACGAAGCTCGGAGAACGGGGCGTGACGCTGTCAGGCGGACAGCGCCAGCGAACGAGTCTTGCGAGAGGCTTCATTAAGCAGGCTCCGCTTATGATTTTGGATGACAGTGTAAGCGCAGTCGATGCTGTAACCGAGACGGAAATTATGAATACGGTACGCAGGATGCGCAAAGGAAAAACGACGATTATTGTGGCCCATCGCATTAGTGCGATCAAGCATGCCGATCAAATAATCGTCATGAAGGGCGGGACGATAGCGCAGCAGGGAACCCATGCCGAGCTGTCGGCGAAGCCGGGCTTATACGCATCGCTGTGTGCGATTCAGGAGGAGGGAGAAGCAGATGGCTAATTCCATTCGCAATTGGGAGGCTGACCAGAGGGCTGAGCGGCAAACGGGCGAAAACCAGCCGAAGCCGGATATAAAATATGTGTCGGCATTCCGGGCGCTATCTTCCTTTGCTAAACCCCATAAATGGAGCTTTGCGCTAATCTTCTTCTGTACGCTGCTGGCTATAGCTGCGGAATTGCTCCAACCTTATCTGGTGAAGGTGATAATTGATGATCATTTGATGGCGGGCAAGGGGGAGTATCGTGCCATTATCGGCATAGGAGCTTTGTATCTGGGCTTAGCAGCAATGAGCCTGCTGTTCACTTATTTGCAGAACAATATGCTGCAATACACAGGGCAAAGCATTGTGGCGAAAGTCCGCAAGCAGCTGTTCGAGCATATTTCCAAGCTGTCGATGTCGTATTTTGACCGCACCTCAAGCGGGAGCTTGATTACCCACGTATCCAGCGATACAGAATCGCTGAATCAGCTGTTCAGCCAAGTACTGATGAGTGTGCTGCGCGATGGCATGACGTTGGTGTTCATTATATTTTTGATGTTCCAGCTGGATGCACAGCTTGCGCTTTACTGCTTGCTTCTGCTGCCGATTATCGCGGGCATCGCCATTGGCTTTCGTTCTTATATGCGCCGGACCTATCAGCGTGCGCGCACGCAGCTCTCCCGGCTCATAGCTTTTACTGCTGAAAATTTAGCAGGCATGAATCTGATTCAGGTTTTTCATCAGGAGAAGGAGCAGCAGCGGGAGTTTACGGCGCGCAATGAAGGCTATTTCCGGGCTAATATGAAGGAAGTGAAGACGCAGGTATGGTTTCGCTGCTCCTTTGATATATTAAGCAATCTGTCAATTGCTTTCGTTACGTGGCTTGGCGGCATGGCGGTGCTGAACAAGCAAATGGATTTCGGCGTGCTTTACGCGTTTATTACGTATATCCGTCTGTTTTTCCAGCCGCTTAACACGATTACGCAGCAGTGGAATACGCTGCAATCGGCGACGGTTGCGGTTACCCGCATCTGGGGTATATTTGCGCTTAAGCCGGAGGTGGAGAACAAGGAGAAGCCGCATGCGCTTGCGAAAGCACACGTGCGTGGCGATATCGAATTTGACCATGTTGTATTTGGTTATGGGCAGCGGCCTCCTGTCATTCAAGGCTTATCGCTGCGTATCCGGGCAGGGGAGCGAATTGGCATCGTCGGCACGACTGGTGCAGGTAAAAGCTCGCTGATCAGCCTGCTCTGCCGTTTCTATGATGTTCGCTCTGGCGGCGTGCGAATCGACGGCACGGACGTACGCGATATGGAGCAAGCGCAGCTGCACCGCATCGTTGGCCTCGTGCAGCAGGAGCCGTATCTTTATTCGGGCAGTGTGCTGGATAATGTGCGGCTGTTCGATACAGATATTGATGAGGATACGGTTATCGAAGCATGCCGCCTGGTTGGAGCGGATGCAATTATTCAGCGCATGAGCGATGGCTATAATACGCGGCTGTCCGAGCGGGGAAGCGGCTTGTCCGCCGGTGAGCGGCAGTTGATTTCTTTTGCCCGAATTATCGTATTTCAGCCCAAAATTCTCATTCTCGACGAAGCGACGGCGAATCTTGATTCGTACAGCGAGCAGCTGCTGGAGCAGGCGCTTGCGATCGTATCGAAGGGGCGGACGACGATTATTATCGCCCACCGCCTTTCTACAGTAATGAAGGCCGATCGCATTATTGTCATGCGCAAGGGCGAAATTGCCGAGCAGGGCACGCATGCAGAGCTGGTGAGACGGCATGGCTATTATGAAGAGCTGTATCGCCATTCGCGGGGAAAAGTATTCGCTTGAGCTGATTAAATCGTTCGGAAAATGGGTATGAATAGCAGGTATGTGTTTTGTGCGAAAAAAGTAAAAAACTAGCAATGGACTTTGGGATTTTTGTCATTTTATATTAGATTTGATATAGTTAATAGTATCAAGCTAAGGAGGGATCTCTTTGAGTATTGATCTAAGGAAGCAAGCGGAAGACCATTTAATTGATTTGAAGAAGAAAGCAACGATTTCCTTAACTAAGCGGGGGCTGAATGGGCAGGTTGCCCGAGTAGCAGCCGTGTTCGATATTTCCGGCTCAATGACTAATTTGTACAGAAGCGGCATTATTCAAAAAACGGCGGAGCGCGCGCTTGCGCTTGCGATGAATTTTGATGATAACGGTGCGGCGGATGTATTCGCATTCGGACTGAGCAACCATGAAATTGGGGAAATATATCAAGCGAATTTTTATCAATTTGTGGAGCGGGAAATTACGAGCAAGCACAAGCTTGAGATGGGCACGCAATATGCGGGCGTCATGAAGCAGATCGCGGACTTTTATTATCCAGGGGCGCTGAAGCTTACTCGCAAGGGCGGTTTTCTCGGCTTGGGCGGCCGGACGGAATATGAAATAGATGCATCCAAAGTTAAAAATGATCCGCCCGTGTATGTCCTGTTTTTCACAGATGGGGACAACTCCGACAAAGAGGAGACGCGCGAGCTGATTCGCGGCTTGTCACGCCTTGGGATTTTCTTCCAGTTTGTCGGCATTGGCAATGAGCGCTTCTATTTCCTAGACGAGCTGGACAACCTGGATGGCCGTTATATCGACAATGCGAATTTCCTAAAGGTGAAAAACCTCGATAAAATTTCCGACGACGATTTGTATGACAGCCTGCTTGTTGAATTCCCAACATGGCTTAAGGAAGCCAAAGCCAAACAATTATTCTAAATAAATGACAGGTTAATCCAGCCTATTCTTCCCTTAATAAAATCTTTATACGATTCGCTAAAATTCTCTGAAACTTGTTGGGCACTACATCCGTAGAAAAGGTAGAATGAAAACGAAAGCCACAGATGACGAAGCTGCTTCGCCTGATGTGGGAAGGAGGTGACCTCGAACATGAGTATTAATCTGGTTAAGGGACAGAAGATCGATTTGACCAAAGGAACCTCCGGTCTTACCAAGCTTATGGTTGGTCTTGGCTGGGACCCAGCGGTGGAAGAGAAGAAAAGCTTTTTCGGAATGGGACGGAAGCAGGCGGCTAACATTGACTGTGATGCTTCGGCACTGATGCTGAATGCTAATGGAAAGCTGGCAAGCCGCGAAAGCCTCATCTGCTTCTATAATAAGCAAAGTGCCTGCAACTCGGTCATTCACTCGGGTGATAATATCACGGGTGAAGGTGATGGTGATGACGAGCAAATCGGCATCGATTTGGCGAAAGTGCCAGCCGATGTGGAGAAAATTCTAGTCGTTGTCAACATTTATGAAGCTGAAGCAAGAAAGCAGGATTTCGGCATGATCCGCTCGGCTTATATCCGGGTCTTAAATGCAAATAATATGCAAGAGCTGGTAAAGTTTAATTTGACGGATAATTATTCCGGAATGACCGCTCTGATTACAGGTGAGCTTTACCGTCACAATGGCGAATGGAAATTCAACGCCATCGGTGAAGGAGCTCAAGCGCCACATATTGATATTTTGGCGGCGCGATACAAGTAATACCCATCCCATATAAATGAAAAGAGGTCTTTGACAATGGCAATTAACTTATCCAAAGGTCAAAAAGTAGACTTGACGAAAACAAACCCAGGACTTTCCAAAATTTTGGTAGGCCTAGGCTGGGATACAAACAAATATGACGGTGGAGGCCAATTTGACCTCGACGTATCGGTATTCCTCTTGGCAGCTTCGGGTAAAGTAGAAGGCGAGAAAAACTTCGTATTCTACAACAATACATCCAATGAGAACGGTTCCGTCGTACATACAGGCGACAATCGTACCGGCGAAGGCGACGGAGACGATGAGCAAATCAAAGTCGAACTGGCAGCTGTGCCTGCAAATGTAGAAAAAATAGCTTTCGCTATTACGATCTACGATGCAGAGACGCGCAACCAGAACTTTGGTCAAGTTTCCAATGCGTACATCCGCATTGTGAACGAAGCAAGCAGTGAAGAACTGATCAAATTCGATTTGGGCGAAGATTTCTCCATCGAAACGGGCGTTGTTGTAGGCGAACTGTATCGTCACAGCGGCGAATGGAAATTCAGCGCAGTCGGCAGCGGCTATAAAGACGGCTTGGGCGGTCTGGCTCGCGACTTCGGCTTGAACTAACCTTTAAGAGCATACAAGCAGGGGCAGGTCCTCTTTTCTCGCGTGCGATGTGGCGGGAGGGGAGGGCAAGCCCCTTTACAGCTTTTTTCTATCGTTCCAACCTCTATCACTTAACTCTTCTAGAAAGCGGGGAAATCATATGTCTATTAACTTGTCTAAAGGCCAACGTATTGATCTCACAAAAACAAATCCAGGATTGACCAAAGTAGTTGTCGGTCTGGGCTGGGATACGAATAAATATGCAGGAGGCAGCGAATTTGACCTTGACGCTTCTGCATTTTTGCTCCATGCTGATGGAAAGGCCAAGGGAGCCGAAGATTTTATTTTCTACAATAATAGAGAAACATACGGCGGGGCTGTGCTGCATACTGGCGACAACCGTACTGGCGAAGGTGAAGGGGACGATGAGCAAGTCGTTATCGACTTCAGCAAAGTTCCAGCACATATCGTGCGTATCGGCATTACAGTTACGATTCATGATGCTCCTGTGCGCCAACAAAACTTCGGTCAAGTGAGCAGCGCTTTCGTACGAGTAGTTAATGAGGCGAATAACAATGAAGTGCTTCGTTTTGACCTTGGTGAAGAATTTTCGACGGAAACGGCAGTTGTATTCTGCGAATTTTACCGCCATGAGAACGATTGGAAATTCCAGGCGATTGGAAGTGGCTTCGCTGGCGGTCTAGCCGATCTTTGCCGTAATTACGGCCTAGAGGTATGACGGTAGCGCTCGTAAAGGGGCAGAAAGCTGATGTAACCAAGTCTAATCCGGGTTTGACCCGGATTACGGCTGCCCTGGGATGGTCAGCCCCTTCCTCCTTCGAAATCGATACTTCCGCGTTTTTGCTAGCTGCAGGCGGAAAGGTGCGAAGCGACAATGATTTGCTGTTTTACGGCAATCCATCGAATGCTTTTTTATCGTATGTCGAATCGCCGGGCGGCAATGACCGCAAGCAGTTCAAGATCGATCTTTCCCGTACCGATGCTGCGATTGAGAAGATTGCAATTACGTTGACGATTTACGATGGCGATAAACGGAATCAGCAGTTTAGCGGAGTAGCCGGCCTATACATACGCTTCCTGAATGAAAGTACGGGCCAGGAGATTATTCGTTATGACCTGCGTGAGCCGTTTTCGGTGGAAAATGCAATTGTCATCGGTGAGCTATACAGGTACAATCAGGAGTGGAAATTTAATGCGATAGGGGCCGGATATTCCGGCGGGCTGAAAGACTTATGCGGAAGCTATGGCATTGAGGTAAAGGACGAGCCCAAAGCTCCTGCTGCGCCAACTCCTCCTCCTGCGCCGCCAGTACCACCTGCACCGCAGACGTCTTCTGCACCACGAAATCCGCTTATTCCGCCAGCGCCTCCTAAGCCACAGGAGACGCAAGGCTCGCGTATCGTTATTCCACCAAGGCCTGGCTCTACGCCTGCCCCTGCACCATCTGCTCCTGCTGCTTCGCAGCAGCCGACTTCTGAAGCGACGAAAATCAATTTTTCTAAAATTGAGCTGAAAAAGAAGGGCGACGTCATTAATCTGACGAAGCAAAGCGGCGGTTTGGGTGAAATTTTGGTAAACCTCAATTGGAACCAAAAAGCCGGCGGCGGATTGTTCAAACGTACGGGCATTGATCTTGACCTCGCTTGCATGTATGAGTTGAAAGATGGCAGCAAGGGCGTGATTCAGGCGCTTGGCAACAGCTTCGGTTCCCTGAACAGAGCGCCATACGTCATGCTGGATGGCGATGATCGGACAGGCTCAGTAACGACGGGCGAAAATATCCGGATTAACGGAGAGAAAATTAAGGAAATCAAACGCTTGCTCATTTTCACCTTTATTTACAAAGGGGTGACGCGCTGGTCTGAGGCAGACGGAGTCGTCACGCTTAGCCAGCAAGGCGGCCCGGATATTATCGTTAAGCTGGATGAATACGATAATGGACAGGCGATGTGTGCCATTGCGATGATTACGAATGTGAACAATGAAACGTTCAGCATTGAGCGGATTGTTCGGTATTTTGAAGGACATCGGAAGCTTGATAGTGCTTTCGATTGGGGTCTCAGCTGGGTTGCAGGAAGCAAATAAAATGGAGGTTAGAATGAAGTGGACTGGCTATCGAATTTTTTCAAAAGCATAGTGGAGAACTACGGGCATTTCTTTGATTGGAATGCAGTAGTAACTACCCTCTCCGACCCTGTCAGCTGGGGAATTATTGGAACACTGATTATATTGGAAGGACTTTTGTCCGCCGATAATGCGCTCGTGCTTGCGGTTATGGTTAAGCATTTACCGAAGGAACAGCAGAAGAGAGCTTTGTTTTACGGTATTTTGGGCGCTTATATTTTCAGGTTTCTGGCGATTGGCTTTGGTACGTATTTGGTTACGTTCACAGCCGTCAAATTCCTAGGCGCAGCTTATCTCTTGTACATCGCTTATAAAGGATTGTTCAAGGGCGGCGGCGAAGACAGTGTTGAAAACAAAGGGCAATCGTTCTGGAGAACGGTTATCGCTGTAGAATTAATGGATATTGCATTCAGTATCGATAGCGTTATCGCGGCATTTGGCGTCAGCAAGGAAGTATGGGTATTGTTCCTTGGCGGTATTCTTGGCGTTCTGATGATGCGCGGCGTGGCCCAAGTATTCCTCAAGCTGATTGAGAAAATTCCTGAGCTGGAAAAAACGGCATTTTTCCTCATTGCGTTAATCGCAGTTAAGATGATTTTAGGGGCCTTCCATATCGAAATCCCTCACCTCTACTTCTTCGCCCTAATTGGTATTCTGTTTGGCGGTACAATCGTACTAAGCCTGATGAGACAAAAGAAGGGTACTTCAAACAGCAACTAGACCATGTTTAAATAGCGGTTTATGCGGGTAATGATCCCTTAATCCCTCCTGGTTAAAGGGGGGATTATTTTTTTTATGAGTAGATCGCGTATTTGGCGATCGGGGCCGAGTAATTGGAACAGTGTCGATTACTGGAATGAATCAGGAGGAAACCGGAATGCGATACTTTGATTATTTTACCTGGGAGGAAGAAGAAGCGGTTTTCTTCTCGGCACCTACCCCATTCGATCATACGACGGAGCGAGAGCTTCTCGCTTATGCCGTCGGAGCTGCTTTGTATTGTCCGGCTACCCGCCAAACGATTTCCGAAGATATTTTAAACCGAAAGCATGAAGGTTTGACGACGATGGTCATTGATCTGGAGGATGCGGTTGGCGACCATTTGGTGGAAATGGCAGAGGAATCTCTGCTGCAGCAGATTTTTCGGTTATCCTCATTTTTGAAAATAGGCTCGTTATCGCGTGATCATCTTCCTCTCCTGTTCATTCGCATTCGCAGCGCGCAGCAGCTTGCCCGCATTATCGAGCGGCTGGAAGAAAAGATCAGCCTGATTACCGGCTTTATTTTCCCTAAATTTACGGCAGCAAACGGTGAAGCCTATTTTAGTCAAATTGCGGCTTTTAACTCTCAGCAGAGCGAGGGGACACCCGTGCTTTATGGGCTGCCTATACTCGAGACGCCTGCTATTATTTATCGAGAGTCTCGCATGGAGGAATTGCTGGCGATTAAGCAGCTTCTGGATCGTTATCAGCGTTATGTACTCAACGTCCGTATTGGAGCGACAGACTTCTCCAGCTTGTTTGGGCTGCGTCGCAGCAAAACGATGACGATATACGATATTTTGCCTGTTCGCGATTGTATGGCGGATATTATCAATATATTTGGACGAATGGATTCCTCTTATGTTATCTCGGGACCGGTATGGGAATATTTCTCAAGCAGCAAGCAGGCGCCAGTTCCTTCACTGTTTCCTTTGCAGCCAGAGCAGCTGTCTGGAAGAGGAGAGCGCTGGCCTTTGCGGCATTCGGCAGCACCGGAAACGGATGGTTTGCTGCGCGAGGTCATGATGGACAAGGAAAACGGTATTATTGGCAAAACCATTATTCACCCGTCGCATATTCGGCCGGTGCAATCCCTCTATGCAGTTACGTATGAGGAATATATTGATGCGCAAAGCATTATTGCTAGCCATAATGGCTATATCGGCGTACTCAAGAGCGATTATGCCAATAAAATGAATGAAGTGAAACCCCATATGAATTGGGCTAATCGAGTCATTGCAAGATCAAAAATATACGGGGTGCTGCATGAAGAACAACATTTTATCGCCTTACTCGCAAGCCAGGAGCAAGCATACGTATAACATTGTAGATGATCTTAAGGTTACGGTAACGGTGACAGCAAACCCATTCGGATTATCGCCTGATACGCTGTTTGCTATGGCAGCGCGGATGAACAAGAAGCGGGCCTTTCTGTTTGTCAGCAAAGTGCTGGGCAAGCATCTGCCTGTCAATCCTTATACTTCGCTGCTAAGCGGCGCGGCTTTGTCTCTGCTGCTTTATAAAAGGTACGCCCAGGATGAGCAGCAGCATGTTTTGGCTAATGAACTGCTTGATGCTGCCATCGAAGGTTTGACTAAACCGGAGCGGTCTGAGCAGGTTTATCATCAAGTGATTGACGCAAAGCTTAAGCTGCCTGAACAGGCGCTGTTCATCGGTTTTGCTGAAACAGCAACTGCGCTTGGTCACAGCATGTTTCGCGTGTTCGGTGCGGGTTGTACTTATCTTCACACGACCAGGGAGCAGATTCCGGCGATGGAATCGCTCATTAGCTTTGAAGAGGAGCATTCCCACGCGGTGGCACATCGCTGCTACGCCTTGGATGCTGCCTTTTTTAACGGTAACGAGCCGATCGTTCTCGTCGATGATGAGCTCACGACTGGTAAAACAGCCTTGAATATAATACGGGATATCCAAAGGCAATTTCCCCGTCAACAATATATAGTAGCGTCACTGCTCGATTGGAGAACAGAAGCGGATGAGCAGCGTTTTGTGGAAGCCGCACAGGAGCTTGGCGTATCGATTGAAGTATTGTCGCTAATGAAGGGCGCTATAGAGGCGAAAGGAAGCTCGCCCGAGCAGGTAGCGGCCAATGTGCAGACGCAGGCTGAGACGCCAGCAAGCGCTCGCCTGAATAAAGTGTATTTGGACGAGCTGTTCGAGCTTGCGTCCTACAGCTCGGTTGATTCAGCGGGAGGGGTGAATGCTTCGCCTTATGTGGCAGGAACGGGACGCTTCGGCGTTCACTCTAGCGATAATGGAACGCTTGATGCAAGCATTGCAGAGACTGGGGCTCAGCTGAGAAGCATGCGGGTGGGCGAGCGCACATTATGTCTGGGTACGGGCGAGTTTATGTATATACCGATGCGAATAGCGGCGGAGCTGGGGCAAGGTGTATTTTTCCATTCAACGACGAGAAGCCCGGTTCATCCGATTGACAAGCCAGATTATGCGATTAAGTCGGGACAAGCGTTTCCATCACCGGAAGATGAGCAGGTGCGGAACTTTTTTTATAATGTCGGTGTCTCGCAATACGATGATTGTTTTATTTTTGCAGAGCGCGATTGGTCAGAGGAACGATTTGCTCCTTTACTGTCGGCGCTGCATACATGCGGATTTGGGCAAATCAACGTCATTATTTGCGGTCCATCAAAGGGCAGTCATAAGGAGGAAATGGCATGAGCAGAAGCTTGCTTGAACAACGGTTGCAAAAACCGATCGGAGCTCCGAAGCCACTTGGCAGTTATAAGCCTTCTGACGTCGTTTTTCTATTGAAGGATTTGAGTGATGTGCAGCTGGAGCGGGGTACGGAGGATCGTGAGGAAGCGATCCAATCCGGCGTGCATTATTCGGAAATGCTGCCCGTCGAATATCAGCCAACACCGGAATACATTCGGTTGTTTCACCAGACATTGACGGAGTCTGCGCAGCGGGTAGCACTTGCTGCTGGCATCGTTGCCGAACAGGTAGTAGCGCGCAGCGGCAAGCACACGGTACTTGTTTCTTTAGCGAGAGCGGGCACGCCAATTGGCATTCTTATGAAGCGCTACATAGCAGAGACGTGCGGGCTCGATGTGCCGCATTACAGCATCTCTATTATCCGCGGCAAGGGCATTGATGAAAATGCGCTGCTCTACATTTTGCAGCAGCATGGGCCCGAAGCGAAGCTTCAATTCGTCGACGGCTGGACGGGTAAAGGAGCGATTACACAGGTGCTGATTGAAGCCTGCCGAACCTTTAAGCAGAAGTATGGGATCGAGCTGGATGCGGAGCTGGCAGTACTTGCCGATCCTGCCTGCAGCTCAAGTATATTCGGTACCCGCGAGGATTTCCTCATTCCGAGTGCTTGCCTTAATTCCACTGTGTCCGGGCTGATGAGCCGCACGGTATTACGGGGCGATATTATTGGGCCGGATGATTTTCACGGAGCGAAGTTTTATAAGGAATGGATGAAGGATGACCTATCGAATCATTTTATCGATACGGTATCCGCCTATTTCAGCCAAATATCGCAGCAGGCAAAGCAGGAAGCTGTAAAGCTGATGGATGAGAAAGCAGTAGCAACTTGGCAAGGACTGAAAGATATTAAGGCCATTCAGAAGTTTTACGGCATCGAGGATATTAATTTAGTGAAGCCGGGCGTGGGGGAGACGACACGGGTGCTGCTGCGCCGGGTGCCTTGGAAAATTCTCGTTGATCGTCTGGACAACCCGGGGCTCCAGCATATTTTGCTGCTGGCAAGCGATCGCGGTGTTACGGTAGAAGTATTTCCCGAATTGACTTATTCCTGCTGCGGCATTATTAAACCGAAAAATAAAAAGGCGGATATTGCTGCTTCCGCCGAGGAGGAAGCTGTATGATTTTCGCCAGTGATCTTGATCAGACGCTCATTTATTCCACGAGATCGATGGGGCTGGATGGTGCGGAGGGCTCAGGGCTTGTGATGCCCGCAGAAACGAAAGATGGTCAAGTGCTGTCGTATTTTTTGACTGAAATGCTTCCGCTGCTGCAAGCTATTGCGAGGGAGGTTCATTTTATACCGGTGACGACCCGGACGATGGAGCAGTACAACCGGATTGAGCTGTTCCGCGAGCATATAGCACCAACGTATGCGGTCACAAGCAATGGCGGCAATATTCTGGTAAATGGGGTGCGTGACGAAGCATGGAGCATGCATATCCAGAAGCTTATTGCGGCTAGCGCGGCTCCAGCCGCGGAAATTCAAGCGATTTTCGATGAGGTGGCCAGTAGCGACTGGATTCACGGCGCGCGTTATTGCGACGAGCTTTTTTACGCCTACGTCATTGATCGGGAGCGGATGCCAGTAGAGCAGGTTAGCCGTGCTGTGGAACGAATTACGGCGCTAGGCTGGAAAGTATCGGTTCAAGGACGCAAAATTTATCTCGTGCCAAATGAGGTGAGCAAAAGCGCGGCGCTCTTGCATTTGAAGCAGCAGCTTGGCGCGACGGTCGTTGCTGCCTCCGGTGATTCCTTGCTCGACCAGTGTCTGCTTGATGCGGCAAGTCATGCCATTGCTCCAAGACACGGCGAGCTGTTTCGCCAAGAGCAGCGTGAGCCGGGAAACATGGCTTACACCTTTACAACGAATTCGGGCATTATGGCTTCGCAGCAAATTTTGGACTTTGTATCGACCGTCATGGCTGAGTTTAAGACAGCAGCGGCATTCGAAAGGAAGGCAAACGTATGAGCAACGTAACAAAAGTATGGTTCAATCGCTGGTTTTCAGTCGCTTATCATTATATGAATGCGATTCGCAATAATAGTGATGGTGCAGCCTTTGAGCTGTACGGCACGCATGCCGATCCGAAGCATATGTCGCTGCAAGCTTGCGATGTGGCGGAGGTTGAGCCTTCTGTCAAAGGCGAGGCTTACGTTGATTTTTGCATTGATTTCTGTTTGAGGCACAAAATAGATGTGTTCGTTCCAAGGCTGAATATGCTGGATATTGTGAAGAGCATCAAGCGTTTTGATGAAATAGGCGTTAAAGTCGTCGTTTGTCAAGATGAGGAGCTGCTCGGCAAGCTGATGGTCAAGGATCAGTTTTATGAATCGGTGAGCGAAAGCGGCATTATGGTCATTCCCGATTATCATGTCGTTTCAACGGCAGAGCAGTTTAAGACAGCCTACGACGATTTGGCTTCAAAAGGGCACCGCGTTTGCTTTAAGCCAACGGATGGCGAAGGCGGACAAGGCTTTCGCATCATTGACAATGAGCGCGACAAGCTGGCGGATTTGTTCGGCTCGGTTTCACGCGCGCTGTCGTTTGAAGAGGTGTACCACACCTTATCGACTGTTCCGCAGTTTGGCGATTTAATGGTAATGGAGCTGCTTGACGGGTTTGAATACAGTATTGATTGCCTAGCTGCGCCAAATGGCGAGCTGCTTGCTGCAGTTCCGCGCCGTAAAGCGGGCGGACGTCTGCGCCTGCTGGATCATGTGCCGGAATTAATGGAAATTGCCCAGAGGGTTTCAGAAACGTACAAAATCCCTTACAATTATAATATACAGATGAAATACAAAAATGGAGTGCCCAAGCTTCTGGAGATTAATCCGCGGATGTCTGGCGGTCTCCATGTTTCCTGTCTGAGCGGCATCAACTTTCCTTATTTGGCGGTCAAGCTGGCGCTAGGTGGAACGGTGGGCAAGCTGACGCCTGAGTATGGCGTGCTTGCCAGCCATGTTGAGCAGCCGATGCGAATGACAGCATTCGAATAGAAGCGAGTGGCACAGCAGGTTGGAGGGTGAGAGAGTGATTCAAAAACGCTCGATTATCGGAGCGGCAATCGGACTTATCATTGCCGCTGCAACAAGCTGGCTGCTGCCAGAATTTATAACGGTGCTTATCCCAGTCGCAGCTACGCTCGCTGGTGTGGTGCTCGATGAGAAGCGGCTGCTGCGCAAAACCAATATTATCGATGCGATTCCGTCTCCGGGCCGTGGTCCTTCTGAGCCTGTGCAGCTGCCAGAAGCAGCCGTGCAGCCCTCTGCCTCTAGCGGAGGCGGGACAGCTTCACCAGCGATTAGTCCCATATTTGAGCCGGTGCTGGAGTATTTGGAAGTGCTGGAGGATATGGTGATCTCCGAAGGGCAGAAAAATACGCTGGACAATGAAATTGTAGAGAAATCCTGCTCGCTTTTTCTGCGTTTGCATCGGGTATTGCCGCTCCTGTCTGAACTGAATAATGATGAAATTAATCATACGGTCAGACGGCTTGTGCTCAAGGAGCTGAACAGCGTCATTAATCCTTTCTTAAGGCTGAGCGGCGACGCCAAGACGAAGAACCGCAGAATTTTGTTAAATGGTTTGCGGGATATTAATACTAAAATTTCGGAAATTGTTGCAACGATTGAACACAAGGATTTGATGGAGCTGCAAACCAAGGCGGAGGTCATTCACAAACGCTATAACTACTCGGAGTTTTAATGGCGTGTCAGATTGAAAATCCGTGGGGAGGGAACTTAAGTGTCCATACAAACGATTCAATTGAAAAAAGAAGACGAGCAGAAGGCCGTCCAGGAAGCGGCCGTTATTATTCAGAAGGTAGCACAGGCCGATACGCTGTCGCTAGATGGCTTGATGGACGAGATGGGCAAGCTGGGCGCCAAGACGCAGGAGCGCGCAGGTGCGACGCTGAAGCAGCTGGAGCGTCCGGTTGCCACCCTTATGTCGGGCGGGTCAAGCCAAGTATCGAATCTGATTTTGTCGCTGCGTAATGAATGCGAATCTTTGCAGCAAAGTAAAAACGTTGGCTTCATTGGCAAGCTGATACGCAAGTCGCCTGTGAAAAATTACGTTTATAAATATCAGTCCGTAAGGACGAATATTGATGCAATTGTGCAAGGGCTGCGTGACGGCAAGGATGGCCTTGAAGAGAGCATTGTAAATATGCGCACGCTCAAGCGCAGCTCTCTTGAGGAAATTTATTCGCTGCAAGAGAAGATCGCCATGGGCAACAAGCTCAAGGAGTTATTCGAAACAGAAATTGCCAAGCCGGAAAATGAGCAGCGCAAAACGTATCTGGAGCGCGGATTGCGTAAAGTCGTCACCCGCATCCAGTCGATGACAGAGGATATATTGCTGTTCAATCAGGCGGTTGCCGCGACGGATATCGTCAATGACAACAGCGACAAGCTCATTGATGCGGTCAACAACAGCATTTATAAAGCGTCTAATCTAATTACGGTGTCGGCGATGATTACGCTCGCTATCGAGGATCAGTTAAAAATCGCCAATGCAGTAGAGAGTGTAAACAGCACGATTGAAGACCAGTTCAAGCGCAATGCAGAGCTGCTCAAAACGTCAACGGAAAAGTCAGCGGAGCTGCTCAAAAAGCCAGCGATGTCGCTCGAGGCTGTCAATACGGCGATTGCCGATCTGATTACAGCGCTCGATACATCGGAGAAATCCAACCGCGACATTATCGCGACCTGCAAAACGCATACGGAGAAGCTGGCGCAAATTAACCAGAATATGTCGAAGCGTTTAGGCTTGGAGACTGGCGGACAACTGCAATCGGCCATTACCAGTGGAGCTGCTGGTGGAAACGAAATAGACAGGCTGCTCAGCTAATAATAGCAGGAGGCTCGTTCTATTTTAAAATATAGGAAAGCATAGGCAACAATACTCATAGATGGCGCCACTCATTCATAGGCTTAACAAAAGCGATGGAATGAGAGGATGGTTGTCTTTGATTGCAGTAGGCACGCTCGGCTTATTGATTGTAACGTTGATTATCGTTGCTAGCAGCGAACGGGTAGAGGCAATTATTGAGCAGCATAACCAATTATAAGCGTGGGCAGGGCCGTATTTTCTGTAATTTAAGAAGATGCGGCCATTGTTATATTTGCGAAATATAAGGATGGTTATGTTTAAAATATAGGAAAGCATATGATTTCGCCATCCTTTCTTTATATTTCTCGGACTGAAACGTGCCGCGCCGCCAAAGGACGGCGACAGCCGTTTAACCTTGGCTAAGAGAATAGAGTCGAATTTTATATAATATTAGCGTAATGGCGGATCATTTGGTAAAATTGACTTATCGGAAGATTTAGGGCCTGCTGCTCGTATGGAGGGAACGATAATGTTGGATTTTTCATTTGAGATGCTGGATGAACATACAATAAACGTAGAATACGTTTTTGGCAGCGAGAAATTTATATTTAATTTATTTTATTCGAATGATAATTGGACCATTCATCCCTTCGATGGCATCTTACTAAAAAATCGTGATTTATGTCGCAGCGTCATGAGTGATTTGTTTCAAAACAAATCGTTCCAAATTATGCTGGCGAAAGAAAATATTATTTTATCATCGATACGTTCCTCCGTTAATCTGAATTCTTACGAGGAAGAGGAGCCCATGCCGGAGCCGGAGAGGCTGCGGGGCGAGCGTTATGGCGGTGATGGGGGCGGCGGCCGCGCCGAGCGGAGCGAGCTGGATGATTTCATCAATAGCCACACACTGGATGAAATTTTGGAGCTGGAGCGCAGCTTCATTGAGGAGCGGACAACCCTTTTCAAATCGGTGCTTCAGAAAATGTTTATGGATGGCCTTGGGCCAGGCGACAGTGAATTTAATCAAATTCAGGAGCTTGTGAAGGCGTATAAGAGGGCGAGCGAGGACATCGCCAAAATTCGGTAATGCCAATATTAAAGTCTATTATCCTATTTAAGTTTGGAGAGAAATTATGGATGCTTCCCAGTTAGCGGTTCGGATCAAAGAGAAGGACCCGTTGGTTTTCGCGGAAATTACAAAGGTCTATTATGATAGGCTGTTTTCAACTGCTTATAGGATGCTTGGCAGCCGTCAGGAAAGCGAAGATGTCCTGCAAGAGACGTTTATTCGCCTGCTGACGAATATCGATAAGTTTGACCCTTCCAAAAACTTCACGACCTGGATTTTTCAAATTACGATTAATTTATGCATTGATACGCTTAGAAAACGCAAAACGCGCCGCAGCGTTTCTTTGGATGCGGAGCCGGATTATTTTATGTCGCAATGGCCGCTCAAGGAAACGCTGCCGAGCCTGGATAAAGGGCCGGAGCATGTGTATTTAGAGCAGGAGCTGTCTGAAGAGCTGTCCGAGGTGATGAAGGGCTTGTCCGATAAGGATCGCGAGCTGGTCGTGAAGCGATATTTTTACGATATGTCGCTGGACGAAATTAGCCAGGAAACACAGGTTCCTGTTGGCACCATAAAATCACGGTTATTTCGCGTGCGTCAGCTATTGAAGAAAAAATGGAGCATACTAAACTTACGCGGTGCTTCCTTGAATTTTCTTAGCAGCATGATGATGGGCGGGCCGCTTTTCTAAAAGCGTGGTGGCAACGCCGCCTACGCCCAGAGGCAGTACGAATGATCGGAGGAGTAAATTGAAATGAGACATGAAATTTTATACCGCGGCGCTTTTCCATTATTGAAGGTGCAGTTGGAGCGCGGCGAGACGATTAAAGCAGAGTCAGGTGCAATGGTATCGATGTCGCCAAACCTTGAGCTGAAGGGTACGCTAGATGGCGGCATTATGCGTGGCCTTGGCCGAATGCTGAGCGGCGAGAAATTTTTCTTTCAAGAGCTGTCTGCAACGCGTGGTCCAGGTGAAGCGCTGCTTGCTTCCGCAGCGATTGGCGATATTGAATCGATTGAGCTTGATGGATCGTACAAGCTGTATGTGCAGAAGGACGGTTTTTTGGCTGGAACGCCTGGCATTGAGGTTAACACGAAGATGCAAAACCTGGCGAAAGGCTTCTTGTCGGGCGAAGGCTTCTTTATTGTTGAAATTAGCGGTAAAGGAACGGTATTTCTTTCCTCCTACGGAACGATTCATGCGGTGCAGCTGGCCGCGGGCGAGGAAGTTATCATCGATAACGGACATCTGGTTGCATGGCCTGATTACATGGATTACCGGATCGAGAAGGCTGCTAATGGCTGGTTGTCCAGCATTACAAGTGGCGAAGGCGTTGTCTGCCGATTCCGCGGCGAAGGTGTCGTCTTGATTCAAACGAGAAATCCGAAAAGCTTTGGCGGCTGGATTAATCAGTTTATTCCAAAGTAATAAAACGAAGGTACATAGACGGATAGGCCTGAAAGGGTTAAGAAAAAGCAAGGCGTTTAGCTCGGGTGGACGAGCTAGGCGCCTTGCTTTTTATTTTTTAAAGCAGTGCTCGTATCGCTGCTTCAAGCTCCAGTGGCTGCACAGTCGGTTCAAAACGGCCAGACACTTGGCCGCTGCGATCAAGGAGAAACTTGGAAAAATTCCACTTGATTCCGTCTCCAGCGTGGAGCTCAGGGTATTTTTCACTTAAAAATTGATCCAGCCACTTGCCGTTTGGGGTTAGCGTATCGAAACCGCGAAATGGAGCTTCGCTCACCAAATAGTGAAACAAAGGATGAGCGGTTTCTCCGCGAACATCCAACTTGCTGAGCAGAGGGAAAGTGACGCCAAAGCTTTGTTCGCAATAGGCTTTTACTTCAGCGTCGCTGCCTGGTTCTTTGTCGTTAAATTGATTGCAGGGGAAAGCCAATATCTCAAATCCCTGGTGGTGATGAGTTTCGTAAAGCTGCTGCAGCGCGGCAAATTGGCTGGAATAACCGCATTGACTAGCCGTATTAACAATTAGCACAACCTTCCCCTGATAGGCTGACCAATCCAGCCATTCGCCGGTCATCGTTTTTACTTGAAAGTCATAGATGGACAAGTTGCTCGCTCCCTTCGGCGCTATACAACCCATCATAGGACAATTCTGTTTATTGGTCTAATATATAATGGAGATAAAGGTTATAGTTTTCACCTATGTTGATCAGCCATGCTGGGCGAGTCTTGATTTGCGATAGTCGGCGGGGGTGACGCCGAAGCTCTTCTTGAACATGCGATGGAAATAGGAGCTGCTCGTATAGCCGCTCTTGTCTGCAATATCGACGACGGACCAATCTGTATTTTCCAAATAATCCTTAGCATGCTCGAGCCGCACCTGATTAATGACGTCGACGACAGCGGTCAGCGTCTGCTGCTTGTAAACCCGGCTAATGTAGATGGAGGACATATCCAGCTCCTCGGCGATCCAATTCAAACATAGATTGGAGCTCGCGAAGTCGCGCTCAATCAGCTCATTGATTTTACGAATGAGATCGCTTTGCTTGAGCGTGCGCTTCTCCATCAGCCTTGCTTGAATATCATCAAATAAAGCGAAAAATAAGGCGTTCATTTCCTCCACCGTCTCGAATTTATCGAGGGAAGGCGTATTCGTATTCAGCCCGGTTTCGACCTCGAGGCTGTTATTTTTATGAATCGTGTACAAAATCGTATTGACCGTCATCGTTAAATGCGAGATGGCGAGCTGCACGACGTGAATCGGATATTCAGCCGTTTCCTCTACAATAGAGGCGAAAATCTGCTTCGCATCGACATTTTTGGAAGCCATCAATGCATCGGTCAGCTTCTTCTCCTTATCGACGGGGAATTTATATTCCTTCGCCTTGAGCTCCATAATATTTTGCGAATAGATCAAGCAGCCCTGCCCATAAAATAAGCGGTGAAGCGAAGCCTCCTTCACCTGTTTATAGAGAGAGGCAAGCTGCTGAGGCTGTTGCGCCTCCGGGCTGTACGTCATAGAAATGCCAATTCGCAAATATTCCAGGCTGGATTGCTGAATTTGCAGCAGCATCGTCTGCAGTAGCTCATCATCCGGCTGTTCCGTCGATTCGAGGCGGCCCAGCATCAGCACAACGCTGTCTTCGTTCATATCCACCGTTTCGACGCGGTAATGCTTTAGCCCAATTTCCCAGCTAATGTTCATAATCGCGAATTTATAAGCGAGCAAATCATTGCCTCGCGTTTCCTTGAGCGCTTCCAAATCATCAATTTTAATTAATACAACGCGGTAATGGTTCGTAAAATCAAACGTAATGCCGCTTTGCTCCAGCTTGTCGAGCTGGGTCTTGGTCTGCAATTGCTGCGCGCCTTCCAGCAGGTTGCGTAAAATATTTTGTCTAACCGTATAGGAGCTGTTGCGCCGTTCGGTCTCGAGCATATTCATTTTGTCCATAATATGATGAATCGGACGGTAGAGCAAACGTGACAGCAGCCAGGAAATAAGCAGACCGATGGCGAGAATGGCGGCGGCAATGGCAAGCGTCGTATTGCGAATGGCACTTACTTTTCCAGTGATTTCTCCATAAGGCGTGACACGAACATATTGCCATTCGAGCGCATCCGAGGATGTATAGGAAATGAGCGATTTTTGACCGTCAAATCGCGCCACAACATAGCCCGGCTGCTGCTGTCCGTAAATTTGTGATGAAAGCATGTCATTATCCTGCTTGCTCAGCGATTTAGGGGCAAGCGTATCACGCGAAAGCATGCGCTGGCGATCATCGATAATAAAGGATTTACCGAGTGACTCGCTTGCCACGGTTCCAATATCTTTATTGATCCACGACGATGAAATATTGACGATGACCGCCGAATTTATCGTTTGGCTTTTGCCGACTGCATCGTAGCCTAAATAAGTATATACATGATGCACGGGAGAAGGCTGGCCAGGCAATAATGGGCTGTCCGTATCCTCCGGAATATAGGAACGGGGAATCGGAGTAAATGGCTTATACGTCTGGTAATCGTCTAACGTCTGCAAAATGCCTTTATCGGAAATTTCCTCCTTGGTAAAAATCCCGCTTTGCCCGGAACGATTGGCAATGTAAAATTGATTGTTGGCTGAATTGTATACATAAATCGACTCAATAAACGGCATGGAGCTCAAGTAGTTGGTCAAATCATTCATGGCTGCCGTCACATCATAAATATTAGGCTTCGTATAAAAAAGCAGCTTAGAAATCGTAAACGTCCGATACAGCTGGAAGGTGAGCGACTGGGCGCTCTCCGTCATGCTGTTCACTTCCTGGCTGGTCTGGGTCAGACTGCTGACATCAGATAAATAGGCTTGCTTCAGATCCAGCCGTGTATAAGCAAGATAATAGAAGAAGGACGAGATGAGCAGCGTCAATACGATACATAATGTAATGCTGAGCAGAAACCTGCTGTAGAGCTTCCCGTTATTTTTCCATGCGGTGACTTTCATAGCTGTCCCCCCTCTTTTTAGTAAGCGCTTACGTTTTTTTAGTTTCTACGTGATTTGGCTAACGTTTGCTTTTATATCCGTATATGTCAGTTTGTTCACCTGAGCTCTAGCACATCTTATGTTCATATTATAAACTTCACTCTGCCAACCGTACAATGTATTCTATGCATAAAATTGAACGCTCTTGCTTTGAACGCTGTGAACAAACCGAACTGGAGTGAACTTTTTGGCAAAACCAATACGTTCAGATGACAAACCTATTGCTTTCCTTTAGACTTTTCCTCGAATTCGCAGTGCAATATCGATAAGTCGAAGGGAAAGTGAAAAAATGATTCATTCCAAGCTTCCAAAAATATGGTATGGCGGTGACTATAATCCTGATCAATGGCCGGAGGAGATTTGGCAGGAGGATATGCGTTTATTTAAGGAGGCGGGCATTAATGTCGTAACGCTTCCGGTATTTAGCTGGGCGAAGCTGCAGCCTTCCGAGGACGTATATCACTTTGAATGGCTGGATAAGCTGCTGGATCTCATTGCTGAAAATGGGATTTACGCCTGCCTTGCCACCTCGACGGCTGCTCAGCCTGCTTGGATGTCGCGCAAGTATGAGGATATTTTGCCTGTTGATGTAGATGGACGGAAGCGGACGCATGGCTCACGTACTAATTTTTGTCCGAACAGCAAAACGTACCGCCGTTTCTCCCGTGCTCTTGCGGCGAAGCTAGCCGAGCGCTATAAAGAGCATCCCGCGCTGCTCATTTGGCATATTAACAATGAGTATGGTACACATTGCTATTGCAATCATTGCGCGGAAGCCTTCCGTGTCTGGCTGCAGGCGAAGTTTGGGACAATTGAACGCTTGAACGCAGAGTGGAACATGAGCTTCTGGGGCCATACGGTGTATGACTGGGAAGATATTGTGCCGCCGAACAATCTAAACGGCGACAACCGCAATTTTCAGCCGATGGCGCTCGATTATAAACGTTTTATGTCCGATTCCATGCTTGACTGCTACAAAGGGGAGTATGAGGAACTGAGGCGAATTACCCCGGATTTGCCGATTACGACGAATATTTGGGGGCTGTTTAACGGCCTTGATTTGCAAAAATGGGGCGATGCGATGGATGTCGTGTCCTGGGACAGCTATCCGCAAATGAATGAGCCGATGGGCAATGTGGCGATGCGCCATGATTATATGCGGGGCCTGAAGCAGGGCAAGCCGTTCATGCTGATGGAGCAGACGCCAAGCCAGCAAAACTGGCAGCCCTACAACAGCCTTAAGCGTCCGGGCGTCATGCGGCTGTGGAGCTATCAGGCGGTGGCGCATGGCGCCGACACGGTGATGTTCTTCCAGCTGCGCCGCTCGATCGGCGCTTGCGAGAAATATCATGGCGCGCTAATCGAGCATGTCGGACATGAGCATACGCGCGTATTTCGTGAATGCACGCAGCTCGGGCAGGAGCTTGCGGCGCTGGGAGACAAGCTGCTGGATGCCACGGTACATGCGGAAGCCGCGCTGCTGTTTGATATCGACAACTGGAATGCGGTTGAGATCACGAGCGGTCCAAGCGTGGACTTGAACTATTTGGATCAGGCGCAGCGCTATTATAAAGCCTTTTACGACCAAAACATTCAAATGGACGTCATCAGCCCGCTCAGCGACTTCTCCAAGTACAAGATCGTAGTCGCTCCCATCATGTATATGCTGAAGCCAGGCGTAGCCGAGCGAATCGAAGCGTTCGTGCAGGCCGGCGGCACGTTTATAACGACCTTTTTCAGCGGTATCGTCAATGAAAATGATCTGGTCACGCTGGGCGGCTATCCAGGCGCCTTAAGAAAGCTGCTTGGCGTCTGGGTCGAGGAAATTGACAGCTTGACGCCAGATATGCGCAATACCATCGAAGTGGGCGAGCGTTTTGGACATATAGCAGGGGGCTCCTATGAGTGTGAGCTGCTATGCGATTTGCTTCATTTAGAAGGTGCCGAGGCGATAGGCAGCTATGGCTCTGATTTTTATGCGGGGATGCCAGCGCTAACCGTCAATCGCTATGGGAAAGGCGAAGCCTATTATGTGGCGACGGTTCCTGAACAGAAGCTGCTCAGCGGGCTGGTGCAGACGCTATGCGAGAAGCTGGGAATTAAAGCGCCGCTTCGCGCAGCCTCTGGAGTCGAGCTTGCGCAGCGTCATAAAGGGGAAGAAGCTTACACCTTCGTACTGAATCATAATCCTTTTGAATCCAAGCTTGAGCTGGGAAAAGCTGAATACACCGATTTGCTGACCAGTGAACGCTTATCTGGAGCAGTAACGATCGAACCATATGGCGTCATGATTCTTCAAATCTCGACATAGGCATGGTTATTATAAATGAGCCGTTTTCCTGTTCACACCGGGAAAAGCGGCTTTTTCTCTATGTTTTTTTCACTTTGCAGCGGTAGTAGACAGCCTGTGAAAAGCTGAAAAATGCATAGAGGTGCAATTCGTTCACCTGTGTTTTCGCAGCTTTTTTCACTAATTGCCGGATGTTGCTCTAGCTGAGCGTTTCGAGCCTGCTATACACTTAGGGCACAACGAACGACGCAGCATCAGCAGTTGCCAAGAAGTTAAGCAAGTGAGCATGAGGGCAATTGCAGCTAGCACCGTACAAATGAAAATAAGAAAAAGCAAAGCTGAAAGCTGAAAGGGGAGACATAGCCTGCATGAATACCAGAAGAGGTTTTTTTCACGAGCTGATCACCAACCGCATTTTATTTCTCATGCTGCTGCCGACGATTTTATTTTTCATCATCAATTCATACTTACCGATGGTCGGCATCTATTACGCTTTCACGAGGTTCGATTATAATACGAGCTTATTCAATAGTGAATTCGTTGGGCTGGAGAACTTCAAGTTTTTATGGCAATCCGGCATTTTAACTAAACTGACCTTAAATACGATTGGCTACAATATAGCCTTCATCGGGCTTGGCAATGTGCTTGCCATCGCGCTGGCTATTCTGCTAAGCGAGCTAAAAACAAAATGGTTCAAGAAGCTGACCCAATCGGTTATGTTTTTGCCTTATTTCGTATCGTTCGTTATCCTGAGCGTTATCGTGTACAATTTGTTCAACTATGAAAGCGGATTCTTGAACACGCTGCTCAAGCAGCTCAGCATCGAGCCGGTGGATGTATACAATACACCTTGGGTGTGGGTGCCACTCATTATTTTGTTCTATCTATGGAAAAACCTCGGTTACAGCATGGTTATCTATCTAGCTGCTATTACAGGCATCAGCGATGAATATTATGAAGCGGCCAAAATTGACGGCGCGAACATTTTTCAACGGATCTGGTACATTACGGTTCCCATGCTGAAAACGACATTCGTCGTCCTGCTGCTGTTCGCTCTCGGCAGCATAATGAAAGGACAGTTCGACTTGTTCTACCAATTAATCGGCAACAACGGCGTGCTGTATGATGCGACGGACATTCTCGATACTTATGTGTACCGCTCGCTGAAAGTTACGTTTGATATTGGGATGTCGACTGCTGCGGGTCTTTACCAATCGTTGTTCGGCTTCATTCTGATTATGACGGTCAACTATATTATTCGCAAAATCAACGACGAATACGCATTGTTCTAGGTGGGTGATGAAAAAGAGGCTGTGTTGCATGAAAAGCTTGGTTTCCGATCGCCATTACCCTTGAATTTCTTCAATTGTCCCCATAAGGGGGAAATTCAAGGGTAAAAGCGAGCGCTACGCTTCTCCAACTCAACCTTTTCATTCCACTTCGCCTTTTTCATCGCCCTCCTAGGAGGAGGGAAAAGCAGCTTAGCCGCTTTGCGCTTGCGCCGTACCCTTAGTTCAAAACCAAGAACCAAGAACCAAGAACCAAGACATTTGCGCTTGCGCCTTACCTTTAAGAGCCAAGAGCCAAGAGCCAAGAGCCAAGAGCCAAGAGCCAAGAGCCAAGAGCCAAGAGCCAAGAGCCAAGAGCCAAGAGCCAAGAGTAAGACCAGTAACAAATACTTCACCCTTTACCGTATTTGCGTTTGCGTTATACGTTCGAGAGCCAGAGCAAGTGCATTTGTTTTACGCTTAAGCGAGTGCATAAGCTTGGGAGCGAAGAGATCTTAAACACAAAGATGTAGACAGTTATAAGGGTCGAATCAATTGTTTTCTGCTGTATGAATTCGATCTTTGTGGTTCGTGTTTTAGAAGGAGGGTGTTGGTGAAGGGGGGGTGAGCGGAGTAAAAGGTTTGAGCTGGAGAAGCGAATGCGTTCGCTTTTGTCCGTGGAAATTTACCGCTGGCGGTATAGTTGAAAATTTCCATGGGCAATGGCGATCGTAAGCCAAACCTTTTGCGCAGCGACGAACCTACCCTCACCAAGCGCACTTATTCTAATCACCGACACAAAGAGAACATGGAGGTTACTTTATGAAAATCAAAGACGACAGCTATATGCTGCTGTTCCGCATTATTGCTTTCACAGTTATTTTGCTCACGTCAATCGCTTGCCTGTTTCCGTTTCTGCTCATTGTCTCAGCTTCGTTCACCCAGAACGAATCGATTCTCCGCGACGGGTATCATTTGATCCCGCAGGTGTTTTCACTCGAAGGCTACAAAACGGTACTGCGATTCCCGCAGCAGGTCATCAATGCCTACACCGTAACGATCATTACGACAGTTGTCGGTACATTTCTCGGTCTGTTTTTCATTACGATGGCCGGTTACGTTCTGCAGCGCAGAGATTTTAAATATCGGAATTTTTTCTCCTTCTTTATTTATTTCACGACGCTGTTCGGGGGCGGCCTTGTGCCGTGGTACATTATGCTGACGAAATATTTGCAGCTCACCGATACGTATGCGGTGCTCATTCTTCCAGGACTTATGACGCCGTTTCTCATTATATTGATGAAAAATTTCATCCGCTCCGCTGTTCCCGATGAGGTAACGGAATCGGCTAAAATCGATGGCGCGAATGATTTTACGATCTACGCTCGCATCGTGCTGCAATTATCGATGCCAGGCATCGCAACCGTCGGCCTGTTTCTGGCGCTGGCTTACTGGAATGACTGGTTTACATCCTCACTGTTCATTAATGACACGACGATGTACCAGCTTCAATATTATCTCTACAATATCATCAATGCGATGAGCTTCCTGTCACAGATGGGAGCGGGCACAGGCGTTTCGCTTGGTGGCGACATGCCGATGGAATCGACCAAGATGGCAATGGCGATTATTGTAACCGGCCCGATTTTGTTCCTCTACCCTTTCGTTCAGCGTTATTTTGTAAAAGGCTTGACGATTGGGGCTGTAAAAGGTTAGAACTGTACCAGAGTGCATAGCGACAAGCTTGCTACTAGGGTCAGCTAACATATATAGGTTCAACTTATAAAAGGGAGGATTCACATGATGAAGAAAAAGAGCAAAGGTTTAGTCATGCTTCTCACCGTAATGCTGCTTATGAGCATGATCGCAGCTTGCAGCGGCAATGGTGGCGGAAATACGGCAGCATCCAGCAGTCCAGCAGATAGCGCAGGAGCTACCGCATCTCCGGACAATGCGCAAGCAGGCGAGAAAACGGGTATCGATACTTCCAAAAAAGTAGAATTGCAATTTTATATGCTAGGCGATGCGCCGAAGGATTTGGCTGCCATTCAAGACAAAATCAACGAAATGGCGCTTCAGGATTTGAATGCAACCGTCAAATTCAACTACACGTCATGGACCGATTGGGAGCAAAAATATAAATTGCTGCTTGGCTCCGGCCAACAGGTCGACCTGATCTTTACAGCAGAATGGACGCAATACCAGTCCTATGCGAAAAAAGGCGCGTTCCAGCCGCTCGACAAGCTGCTTCCTGTAGCTGCGCCGAAGCTGAATGAATTTGTGTCGAAAGATATGTGGGAAGCGGTTAAAATCGACAACCAAATCTTTACCGTTCCGGCAACTTACAAAGAGTATGTAACGAATGGCTTCGTATGGCGGGAGGATCTTCGTAAAAAATACAACCTTCCTGAGCCAAAAGACTTGAAAACGTATGAAGAGTATTTGGCTGGCATTAAAGCCAATGAGCCGAGCATGCGTCCAATCGCACTTGGCGCAGACGTTCGCGGCAGCCTTGTGAACCAAATTCGCGATATCGAGCACAAAGCAATTGGCGCGCTGCCTTATGGTCTTGGCGTGAACTACTTTGAGCCAGGCAACATTTACACGTACTGGGGCTCGGATGAGCAAAAAGCGGATTTGGAGCTGATTCAACGCTGGCAGAAAAACGGCTACATCCCGAAAAACGTGCTCAACATCAACGACGTTATTCAGGAGCAGCTGACAAGCGGCAAAGCAGCAACGATTTTCGGGGACAACCCAACTCGTTTTAATGATTCGGTTATTAAAGTGCAAGCGGCTCACCCGGATTGGGAGCTAAAATACTACCCATTCCCGCTTACAACAGGCATTGCAACACCAGTACATGCCATTCACAACGGCTATGCGATTCCAACAAGCAGCAAAAACGCAGAGCGTGCACTGGCATTCTATGAAAAAATGGTTACGGATAAGCGCTACAACCTGTTGACTCAATACGGTGTTGAAGGCAAAAACTATGAAGTGAAAGATGGTTACTACCAAATGATCGGCGATGCAAGCTCCAACGGCTTTGCTCGTGAAGGAATGAACGGCTGGGCATGGAGAAATCCAGAATTCATGCTGTTTGACAAAAACTATGACGGCGTAAAAGCGATCTTCGACGAGCTGGACAAAATCCAAGTTCCAGACAAATTTAACGGCTTTGCTGAAGATTACAGCACTTACCAAGCCGAGAGAGCAGCACTTGAGCAAGTGGAGAAGCAATATCTGTTCCCGCTGCAAGCTGGTCTCGTAGACAATATCGAAGAAGGCTTGAAAACATTCATGGACAAAGCGAAGCAAGCGGGACTTGAGAAAATTCAAGCTGAATACACGAAACAATGGCAAGCTTATGTAACAGAGAAAAATATTAAATAAGCGGCAAACCCGTGCCAGAGGCAGCTCTCGGTATAGGTGGAAAAGCGGCGGTGTGTCCCTGAGGGACATAACCGCCGCTTTTATTATGCAGTAAGAGAGGAGATTAGGTGCGGGCACTTGTCGATGCCGCGAGGGATATGAATCAAACTGTACAATGACAGTTAAATGATGAACGGATATTCGGCCTTTTGAATCAAACGCTTACATAACGATCTATGCTACAATATATCTATAGTGATCCTTCTTATAACAGGTTTAGAGAGGATGTTAATCATTGGATAAAGTCAGAATTGGCATATTAGGCCTTGGGAATATGGGAACGGGACATGCCCGTTATTTGATTGAAGGAAGAGTAGAGGGCGCCGTGCTTGCTGCGGTGTCGGATGTGCGTTCGGAACGTTTGGAACTGGCCGCGCAGGAGTGGGGGACAGAACTAAAGCTGTATTCGACGGCAGAGGAATTGTTCAGCTCTGGCGAGGTGGACGCGGTGCTCATTTGCACGCCGCATTATGACCATCCGCAGCAGGCGGCGGCAGCGCTGGAGTCGGGGCTGCACGTATTGATTGAGAAGCCTGCGGGCGTTTATACGAAGCAGGTTCGCGAGATGAATGAAGCGGCAGCGCGCAGCAATAAAGTATTCGGCATTATGTACAATCAACGCACGAATCCGCTGTATGCGAAGCTTCGCGATTTGATTACATCCGGGGAGCTTGGGGAAGTTCGCCGCACGAACTGGATTATTACGAACTGGTACCGCTCGCAGAGCTATTATGATTCCGGCGGCTGGCGTGCAACTTGGGCTGGCGAAGGTGGCGGCGTACTGCTGAACCAGGACCCGCATCAGCTTGATTTGTGGCAGTGGACGACAGGAATGATGCCGAAGCGCGTACGTGCTTTTTGCTCCTTTGGAAAACATCGGAACATTGAAGTAGAGAACGATGTGACGGCTTACGTGGAATATGAAAATGGAGCAACGGGTGTGTTTGTCACCTCGACCTTTGAATCACCGGGCACAAATCGTTTTGAAATTTCCGGTGAACGCGGCAAAATTGTCATTGAAAATGACAAAATGACGTTCTGGCGGCTGCGCGTGTCTGAAACCGAATTTAATGCTAACTTTAAAGGCGGCTTCGGCCAGCCGGAATGCTGGAAATTTGAAATTCCGGTCAGCGATGGCGGCAATCACATGGGCATTACTCAGGATTGGGTAAATGCGATCTTGCATGGCACGCCACTGCTTGCTCCTGGCGAAGAGGGAATTAAGGGACTGGAGCTGTCCAATGCGATGCTGCTCTCCACTTGGACGGATGGATGGGTCGATCTTCCGATTAACGAGGATTTATTTTATGAGAAGCTTCAGGAGAGAATACGCAGCTCGGATAAGAACAAAGATGTGAACAGTTATGAGACGTTGGATGTTAAAGGTACCCACTAAATACTAACGAGCAAGCGAGAGGGAGGCAATATTTTATGTCAACAGCAAATGGAATGAATTATGCCCCGAAAGGCAAGCCAAAGCCAGTAGTTAAAGAGGGAGAATTTGTATTCGCTGCTTTGTCGCTCGATCATGGACATATTTATGGCATGTGTAATGGTCTTCGGGAAGCGGGCGGCACGCTCAAGTGGGTTTATGATCCAGACCCGAAGAAGGTAGAAGCGTTTGTACGTACCTATCCTGAGGTTCGCCCGGCGGAATCGAAGCAGCAAATTTTGCAGGATGCGGAAGTGGTGCTCGTTGCAGCAGCGGCGATTACGAATTTGCGCGGCCCGCTTGGCGTCGAGGTTATGAAGCATGGCAAGCATTATTTTACCGACAAAGCGCCGTTTACGACGCTTGAGCAGCTGGCTGAGGCGCGTAAAGTAACGGCAGCTACAGGCAAAATTTATGCAGTCTATTACAGCGAGCGCCTACATGTGGAATCCGCAGAGTTCGCTGGGCAGCTCGTGAAGGACGGAGCTGTTGGCCGCGTGCTGAATGTATTGGGGTTGGGACCGCATCGTTTGAATGCAGCGGCTAGGCCTGACTGGTTCTTCAATAAGGAGCAGTACGGCGGCATTATTTGTGATCTTGCCAGCCATCAAATTGAGCAGTTTCTGTATTTCGCCGGCTGCAAGGATGCAACGGTGCAATCCAGCAAAATAGCTAATTACAATAACAAGCAATACCCAGAGCTTGAGGACTTTGGTGACGTTACAATGATTGGCGACAACGGGGCTACGCATTATTCTCGCGTGGACTGGTTTACACCGGATGGCTTGTCTACTTGGGGAGATGGGCGGACGATTATTCTCGGCACAGAAGGCTATATCGAGCTGCGCAAGTATGTCGATTTGACGAGAGGTGGCAGCGACCATCTGTTCCTCGTGAATGGAGGCGGCGAGCAAAAAATTGATGTGAAGGACAAGGTAGGATTCCCTTATTTTGGAGCGCTTATTCTTGATTGCTTGAATGGCACGGAGCTTGCGATGACGCAGGCGCATACGTTTAAAGCGGCAGAGCTGAGCTTGCAGGCGCAATTGCAGGCTGTCCGGGTCGAGTAGGGAAAGAGCAGAGGTAGCAAGGCATACAATACGGTTCGAGGAAGGGAGAAGGGTGAATCGATGATGAAATTGTCTGTATTTACGGTAGCAACACCGGAGCTGGGGCCCGAGGAGCTGGCAGCCGCGGCGCAAGAGGCAGGAATTCATGCTGTAGAATGGCGTTACAAGGAAGCGCCCGATGCGGCTGTGGCGAGCCAGGAGCCTTCTTTCTGGGGCAACAACCGCTGTACGATTTTCCCCTCAGGCGGAGATGACATGCTGGACCGCTTCGGAAAGGCTGCGGCTGATCATGGACTGACAACGCTCAGCCTGACCCCATATCTTACCGCTGGCGATTTGGAGGCTACCGAACAGGTGCTGAAAGCGGCGAAGCGGGTAGGGGCTTCCTTTATCCGGGTTGGTGTTCCGAGTTATGACCGCACAAGGCCATTCGGCGAGCTGTTCACGCTGGCACGGACGTATTTGCAGCAAACCCAGGAGCTGTGCCGGAAGTATGGCGTTAAAGGCTTAGTCGAGACCCATCATCAGACGATTGCGGCAAGCGCTTCCGCGGCTTATCGGCTATGCGAAGGGCTGGACCCGGATTGTATTGGCGTACTTTACGATCCCGGCAACATGGTTTACGAAGGCTTTGAAAACTACCGGATGGGACTAGAGCTGCTAGGTCCATATTTGGCACATGTGCATGTGAAAAATGCGAGCTGGCAAGCTGGCCCAGAGGAAACAGATGGCAGCATAAGCTGGAAGGCAGACTGGACGGGACTAGCTAAAGGGGTAGTGCCGTGGAAGCAAATCATTGAGGATTTGCAGGCTGTCGGCTACGACGGCTATCTCGGCATTGAAGATTTCAGCAAGGAATTTGCGGAGTCTCCAGACATGCTGCGTTATTTTGTCCGCTATATTAACGGACTGCAGTCGCAAGGTTAAAATGATCGATTTCAGCTACCAAATCCAAACACCGCTTGAACCTATTTTTCATTCGCATACCTATTATGAGGTTTATTATTTTCATGAAGGAAAATGCAACTATTTGATAGGCGATCAAATTTATCATATGCAGCCGGGCGATTTGATGATTTTGTTCGGCATGACCCTGCATTGTGCCAAAATCGACCCTTCGGTTCCTTATGTGCGATCGATTGTCCATTTCGAGCCTTCGCTGCTGCGCCCGCTGCTGGAGCTGCCGCAGGCGCTTAATGTCATGGAGCCGTTTGAGGAGCTGCGCAACCACCGCCTGCGGCTCAGAGGCGAGCATAAGGAAGAGGCTGAGCGGCTTCTGGCTCAAATGAATGTGCATCAGCAGCGGGGCGATGCGATAGGCAGCAACCGCCTGCTGCTTGCCTTTGTTGATCTATTGTATTTTATTTTTGGTTTATGCGAGCAGCCGCTGAGGGAACGGCAAGAGTTTTCTACGGATAAGGAGCAGACGGTGCAGCGTATCATTTCCTTGCTGGAGCACAGCTATACAGACGATTTGCATATGGAGCAGCTGGAAGAAAGGCTTCATCTAAGCAAGTCATATATCGCTAGGCTGTTTAAGGATGTGACGGGTGTAACGGTGTTTCACTATGTGTATCGAAGGCGGATCAATGAGGCGAAAATCATCTTTTTGATGGAGCCGTCCGTCACGGTTACAGAAGCTTGCTATCGCCTTGGTTTTAAGCATTTAGCTCATTTCAGCAGAATGTTCAAGCAGTTCGTCGGTGTATCGCCAGAGCAGTTCAAGCGGCGCGAGACGCAAGGCTAATCGTGAAAATAAGGGGAATGATTAGGGTGAAGCTGGAACGTGGGCAGAAGCTGTTGTTCATTGGGGACTCGATTACAGATTGCGATCGGAACAAGCAGGATGGCGAGGGACTGTTCGGCGCCCTTGGCAGAGGTTACGTAGCTCAGGTGGATGCGCTGCTGCAAGCGGTATATCCAGAGCTCGGCATTCGCGTAGTAAACGTGGGAACGGGCGGCCATACGGTCCGTGATTTGAAAGCGAGATGGCAGGAGGATGTGACGGATAAAAAACCGGACGTTCTTTCGATCATGATCGGCATCAATGACGTTTGGCGCCAATATGATACGCCGTTCATTACGGAATGGCATGTATATATTGAGGAGTACGAGCAAACGCTGCGCGAGCTCGTAGCGCAGGCGAAGCCGGTTGCCAGCAGCGGTATCGTGCTGATGACTCCTTTCTTTCTGGAAAGCAATGAGCAGGATGCGATGCGCCGCACGATGGACGAATATGGTGCTGTTGTGCGCCGAATTGCAGATGAAACGGGCTGTCTGTTCATTGATACACAGGCGGCATTTAATAAAGTGCTGGCCCATCTGTATTCCGCTACCTTGGCGTGGGATCGCATACATCCGACGGCAGCAGGCCATGCGGTGCTGGCGAGAGCTTTTTTGCAGGCAATGGATTTCGATTGGACGAAATAAAATGGGCTGAAGCCTAGAAGCTTATCCGCTGCGGATAAGCTTCTTTTGATTTTAATGCTGCATAAGTCGTCCATGCGAGAGTTAAAAAAAAGTAGTCGATGGAAGTAAAGCAATAAACATGTTGCCAAAACTAATACCATTAGTTATTATAAAACTAACGACATTAGTTTTGGCGCAGCCAGCGCAAAATACCGAGGAGTGATGCATTGTGAGAATGACTAGACACCAGCATATCTATCAGTTGACCTACTTGCCCCATGTATTTCCTGTAAATTGCTATTTGATCGAAGAAGAGGACGGCTTGACGCTGATTGATGCAGCACTGCCGAATAATGCCGAAGCGATTATGCAGGCAGCACACAAGCTCGGCAAGCCGATTGTGCGAATCGTACTGACGCATGCGCATGATGATCATATCGGCGCGTTGGATAAACTCAAAGCACAGCTACCAGAGGCAATTGTTGCAATATCGGCGAGAGATGCGCGATTGCTGCGTGGAGACCGTTCATTGGAGCGAGGTGAGCCGATTACCCCAATTAAAGGTGGTGTGCCGAAAAATGTAGCAACGAAGCCGGATCTGCTTCTGCAAGGTGGCGATCGTATCGGCTCGCTGCTGGCGGTTGCAGCGCCGGGACATACGCCCGGCTCCATGGCTTTCCTCGATACGAGAGGCGGCGAGCTGATTGCCGGTGACGCTTTTCAACTGCGTGGGGGCCTTGCAGTAAGCGGACAAGTTCGGCCGTTGTTTCCATTTCCGGCATGGGCAACCTGGAATAAGCAGCAGTCGCTGCTTAGCGCTCAGCGCTTGCTTGCGCTGAAACCGTCTTTGCTGGCAGTTGGACATGGCAACCTGCTTGTTGATCCGGTGGCCGCAATGGAGCAGGCCATCAATGTGGCTGAACGCAAGCTCGCTGCGTCTATGGTACATTAGAGCAAATCGCACACGGATATAATGGATACTGATTTCACAACAGCAAGGAGAAGATGATATGTCGCCAAGAATAGGCTTGGATTTACCGACGATTGTTCGGACAGCCGCAGAAATTGCCAATACGCAAGGGCTCGAAGCCGTGACGATGGCATCGCTTTCGCAGAAGCTGGGCATTCGCTCTCCCTCCTTATACAACCATATAGACGGTTTGAGTGGCGTGAGGCTGGCCCTCGCGATTTATGGTTTGCGCGAAATGAACGAGCAGATGACTAAAGCGGTAGAAGGTCTGACGGGGGAAGACGCCGTTTATGAGGCGAGTAAAGCCTATATTGCTTTTGCCCGCTCGAATCCGGGTGTTTACGAGGCGACAGTTCCGTCTCAATCGCAGGATAATGCTGAATTTAAAGCAATTAGCGAGCAGCTGATCGGTCTCATTATTAATCTGCTTGACCGCTATAACTTAAAGCATGAGACGGCGATTCATATCGTCCGCGGCTGGCGCAGCCTGCTGCATGGATTTAGCTCTATCGAGCAGAAAGGAGGCTTCGGCTTGCCCTATCAATTGGATGAATCCCTGCAGCTTGTGCTGCAAACGTATTTGTCGGGTATTCGAAGCTTAAGCAAAGAAGATTAAACGTTGTCTGGGCATAAAATAGGCCGCTTCGTACGTATGATGAAAGGGAAGTATGTATGAACTATTTTTCCAGAAGGGAGAGGGCTGTCCATTACGAAGCAACAGCTGCCGCGAAGCTCGCTATTGTCTATTGGAGGAATGCTACTTCCCCTTGTCATTCACGGCATTCATTTGCTGCTGCCACTGCTGTTGACTGGAAGTATAGCAATGGAAAGCAGCATGCATAGGCATCACGGTGAGGTGGCCAGCTCGGGAGCAGATTGGGTGGGCTTGCTGCTAAGCGGGATTACGGCTATTTCTGTCATCGTCACGATCATTTATTTGTACCGCATCTGGACCAGCAAAACCTGCAGCAAAACGAACGCATGGCTGTACACGGGCATTTCCGTTGTGTGCTTCGTGCTCATCGCCGCAACATTATAAGGCAATAGGGAAAGCTCAAAGCCAACTAGCGGCTGGAGCTTTCTCTTTTTTTGCAAAAATCTTCTGTTGCGCTTCCGGTTGAATTTTGCTCTAATGAAAGTAACGTAAATGAATGAACACTCTTCGGGAAAAGGAAGAGATTCGAAAGGAAGCAGCAGAAGATGGAAACGAAAGCCCGATTGCATAAATTTGGCATGCAAATGACTCCTCGTGTATGGTACAACGCCAAAATTGATGTGGGCGCATCCCTATTATTCAGCTTGTTTAATGTCGTGCTTAACCAGTTTTACATGCCGTTTGCGATACAGCAGGGGGCGACGAACTTTCAAGTAGGGCTATTGTCGGCTGCTCCGGCAATCGGCCTTATTTTCTCGCCGCTGTGGGCGAACTGGATCGAGAAGAGCAACAATCCGAAGCCATTTGTAATTATTCCTAATTTAATTGGTAGGCTGCTTCTGCTGCTCCCGGCGTTGTTTGCTCAACCTTCGGTGTTTGTGGCAACGGCGCTCGTCTTTCAAATTTTGATGGGCATCCAGGCTCCGGCTTATGCAGCACTAGTATCCCGCATGTATCCGCCTGATGTAAGAGGAAGGCTGATGGGCTATGTGCGAGTGGCCATGGGAGCCATTATGATTCCACTAGCCTATTTGGTCGGAAAATGGGCGGATGCGTCCGGTACGTCGTGGCCGCTCGTCTGCGCAGCAGCAGCAGGCACATTGTCTATATTGCTGTTCCAGACGCTGCGGCTGCCGAAAATTCCATTGAAAAAGTTGGTGGCTCCCGGCGCATCCGTCACCCGCTTCTCGCTGCGCGACCAGTGGAAGCTCGTATCGGGCAATAAGAAGCTGGCAGTGCTGCTGGCGGCAACGTCACTTGCCGGCTTCGGTAATATGCTGTCCATCCCGCTTTACCAAATTATTCAGGTACAGGTGCTGGAACTAAGCAATGTGCAAATTGGATATGCGAGGGTCGCTTATTTTATCGGACTGCTGGTCACGTATTTTATTGCGGGCTGGATGATTGACCGCTTTGATATCCGCTATACGATATTGGGCGGCATTGCAGCCTATGCCATCGTTCCGATGCTCTATGGATTTATAGGTACCTACCCTGCTGTCATTCTCGGCAACGGCATTCAGGGAATTGGGGAAGCGATTTGGGATATTGGCATTTTGGCTTATATTTTCAGGCTTGCTCCCGGCCGGGAGGCGGTTGTGTTCGGCATCCATCTGATGCTGTTCGGCGTGAGAGGCACGCTTGGGCCATTGCTGAGCGCAGGTTTGTCGGACAGTGTGCCGCTGAGTACCCTGCTTATCGGGGCTGCTATTTTTGGCTGCGTCGGGACGCTGCTCTTCATAATCGGCAACCGCAAGCGGGCAGGAACGCCGCTAGCAAACGGTACTACGCTAGGAGAGTAAAAACTGGCGGCAGGACGCTTGTCCTGCGTACAACTTAGAGAACGCTTACAACCAGAGTAGGAAACGGCTGATCATCATTTATAGGAGGAAAACAATAATGACAGATGTTTTTCGATTTGATTTTGGTATTGGAGCTGCGAGGGACGAGCATGTGAAGGTAACGGACTCTACGTTGTACGAGCCGGGTAGAGGCTATGGATTCAGCTCGGTGACGAAGGTGACGGCGAAGCGCCGAGCGGAAGCAGAGGGCATGGGCAGCGACTTCTGCATCCCTTTGGAAACTTCTTTTTTGCTTGATGTTGAAAATGGTATCTACACCGTAAATCTGTTAATCGGCGACGCCATAACCGTTACAGAGACGACGATTAAAGCTGGCTGCGGTCGGCTCGTTGCCCAGCGCTTAAGGACGGTAGCAGGCGAGTTTATTCGCTACAGCTTCGCCTTGTCGGTAAGAGATGGTCAAATCCGCCTGGCCTTTACGGGATTAGCGCCGCGCATTAATGCACTTGAGGTGCTGTCTTCTAACCAAACGCCGACCATTTTTCTTGCTGGGGATTCAACGGTTACAGATCAGCCGGAGGATGGCTATCCCTATGCAGGCTGGGGACAAATGCTGCCCAAATGGTTCAAGCAGGACATAGCCATTGAGAACAGGGCGGTTTCCGGGCGCAGCTCCAAAAGCTTCATCGGAGAAGGCCGACTCGATGAAATCTTTCAATGGATGAAGCCGCGGGACGTGCTGCTGATCCAGTTTGGCCATAATGACCAGAAGCCGGATGAGGAGCGGCGCACGGAGCCTTTTACCACTTATAAGGAATATTTAAAGCGATACATAGATGGGGCTCGGCAGCGCGAATCGCTTCCTGTGCTGGTGACATCCGTACAGCGGCGATTTTATGAAGCAGATGGTAGTCTCGTCGATACGCATGGCGAATATTTAATTGCGATGAGGGAGCTTGCCGAGGAGGAGAACGTACCGTTAATCGACTTGGCGGAGGAAAGCCGCAAGCTGTTTGAGGAGCTTGGTCCAGAAGCGACGAAATCGGTATTTATGTGGGCGGCGCCAGGCGAGTTTATAAATTTCCCCAATGGCGTAGAGGATAATACGCATTTTCAGGAGCGCGGTGCGCTGCAAGTTGCCGGCCTAGTTGTGGAGCAATTGGAGCAATTGAGGCTGGGGGCTATTCAGGTCGCGTTCCGCTAAGCGTTATTGTCGCTATGTGAGATATGCACATTCAGCGGACGTTCAGGGGGCATTCATACGGTGTTCATAATGGTTTGATAAGCTGAGCTTGTACATTCAAGCAAGGCTTATTGAAAGGAAGCGAACCTTTATGAAAAATTGGAAAATACTACTAAGTACGATTCTCATAATGGCCACCTTGGCTGCATGCAGTGCCAATCAGACAGCGACGAATACGACTGCTGCAGGCACGGAAGCGTCCGCTGCGCAGAGTGGTACACAAGCGGATACTGGTGCTGGCCAAGCGCAGGGCGGTCCGGGCCAAGGCGGCATGATGATGGGAGGCACAATGGGCAAGATCAAATCCATTGATGGGCAGACCATTACGTTGTACAAATCTTCCTTTACGCCAGGTGACCGCCAAGGAGGCGGCGAGCCTCCAGCGCAAGGAGATGCACAGCAAGGTGAAGCAGGAGCGGCGTCAGATGGAACACAGCCGGAGCCGCCAGCACAAGATGGTGGACAGACTGCCCAAGGTCAGGGCGGTGGGCGGATGAATATGGAAAACATGTTCACCGAGGAAACGGTGGAAGTGACGGTAACTGATGCGACAACGATTACAGCTATCTCCTTCGAAAACGACCAGCGCGTGGAAACAACCAAGTCGCTTGCTGACCTCAAGGCCGATGACATTGTTACCTACACGGTAACCGATGGCACCCAAGATGCGGCGACGATTCAAATCGGCGGCATGATGGGTGGAGGAATGGGCGGAATGGGCGGAATGGGCGGAGGTCGTCCAGGCGGCCAAGGCGGTGGCGGTGGAGCAGCGGGCCAAGGCTCTGATGCTGCGGCAGAAGCATCTCCTACAGCAACTTCATAAGGACATTGCAACCGAATAAAGGAAAGAGCGGCCCTAATTAATGGCTGCTCTTTCTTTTTTATTATGCAAGAATAATAAACAAACTAACAGAATAGATTTTGTTATATTGAGTCCAAACTCTTAACATTATGGCTTGCAAAGGGTGGAATCGAGCATGTATTGGGCAAAATCATCTATGAATTCCATTGATCCTCATACGTTTGCAACATTTCGAGCGCTTGTTGAAGCCATTGTTCCTGCCACGCCTGCGCTTGCCGTATTTGGAGCGGAGCAAACGCCCGGCGCGGCAGATTTGCACATTCATGAGTATATGATTTGGGAATTGGATCACAGTCTTTCGCTTTTTCTGGGAACACATCTTACCGTCGTTCCGTTAGCCTCTCCTACTGCTCAATTGCTTAATGCAGGTGCTGTCGAGCTTGTCACTTCCGGGCGGGCGAAGCATGCTCCCAATCATGCGGTTTGGGGAAGCTGTCCTTACGCTGCGCTTTCTCCTATCGACAGAATTCGGGTCTTGGCGATGCTTGAACAGCTTGATGTTGATCTTGGAAGCTTGCCGCCTCCGTACCGGGATAATGGCGGCAATGTCCGATTTATGATTGATTTTCTCACTAGGCAAACGATGTTTGGCAATTACTCGGAGTGGTCCGCCTACGGTACGACGCGGCTCGCCACGCCCACCGAGCGAAGATTGGAATATTTCCCGATCAGCTGGAAGCAGGTCGGCTATCCAGGCGTCGTCCCGGGTTATCGGGCGCTGCTAGGTTACAAGTTGACCATCGTTCGAGAGGGAGGAGAATCCACCATTGTATGATGCGGATGTCATCGTAATCGGATCAGGCGGCGGCGGAGCTGTCGCCGCTAAGGAGCTCGCGGAAGCTGGGCTGCAAGTATTGGTGCTTGAAGCTGGCCCGTGGTATGGCAATAAACACTGGCAAAACCCAAACAGCGAACGTGGAGGAGAATGGAGCTCCAGCTACAATGATTTGGATGTGGGTCTCTATAAGAAGCTCTACAATGGGTATGAGAACAATATGAACGATGTGGTGTCCGGCGTGTTCCGCTTCGGGCCGGCAGACCGGAGGCGTACACCTTGGCACCGAGTGATGCGCCAGAAGGGAGACATCTGGCAGCTATCTGGAGTTGGCGGAACGACCCAGCATTATTGGACGCAGTCGCCAAGGGCTTTTCCTATCGCGGTTGACGGGATTTGGCCAATCAGCTATCAAGAGCTGATCCCTTATTACGAGAAAGCCGAAGCTACTTTACCTGTCCAGTTCGCACCGACAACTCCGAAAGAAGAGCTTTTTTACTATGGAGCTAAAAAAGCAGGGTGGCAGCTCATACCAACACTCAATGTGACAACGCCGGGTTATCGCCCGAATCCCAACGCAATTCTCCCGACAAATGAACATCTAATGGACCCTAATTATTCATTGGAGCAATTATCGCACATGGAAGGATGCACCTTGAAGGGGAACTGTGTCAACGGGTGCTCGGTCGGACCTTCAGTAGATAAAATTGCCAAGAGAAGCACCCTCGTCAGCTATATTCCTCTCGCCCTCAAAACCGGCAACGTTGCCATTCGTCCTAATTCCTTCGCGATAAAAATTTTAACAGAGCAGGATCCCAAAGAAGGGCTCCGTGCAACAGGCGTACAATTTCGAGACACATGGACAGGAGAAATCGGAGAGCTGAATGCCAAAACCGTCGTCATGGCCGCAGGCTGCATCGAATCTCCGCGTCTGTGGCTAAATTCTGGACTGCCCCATAATGCTTGGGTAGGAAGAGGGTTGACGAATCATTGCTTCGACTGGGTTTCAGGCGTTTTTGATGAAAAGGAACTAATGAGCATACTGGGCATGCCTTCCGTCTATCCGTATATGGGGCACACTTCGGGAGCCAGAGTTGATATTCCGGGAACGGGGATTTTCCAGGTGTCCTGCCTAAGCCCAGGTTTAATGTCTTATTTGACTTATGGCTTCAGCGAGGCAGGCTTTAATGCCCTGAACCCTCCCGAACCTGGAGCGCCATGGGATATTCACGGCCGGGTTGTTGGTCCTCAATTGAAAGAGCTGATGAGAAATTATACTCGAACGATGACGATGCTGCTCCTCACGGATGATGAAACGCTTTACCACAACAGGGTAGAGGTGGATCCGCTGCTGAAGGACGAGAATGGCCCGATTCCAGTTGTTCATTATGTTCCGAGCATAAAAACGCTGCAAAGGCGTGACAAATTGGCCAGATATGCTGCCGAGACGCTGAAGCAGGCAGGAGCCAAAACGATCATTCGCTCGGATACGCCATTCAGTTTTATGCTTCATATTGAAAGTACCATGCGAATGGGATACGTTACGGATACGAACTGCGAGGCGATGCAAGTCAAGCGATTGTTCATCGCTGATAACAGCGTGCACTTCAACGGTATTGGTGGACCGAATCCGACTCTTACTACACAAGCGCTGGCCACACGAACGGCCGAAAAGATATTTAATAAATATTTTGTATAATGGTCAAATTGTTATTTAGGATTTGTTTGAAAACCCAATAATGCAATTATTTTTTGTACCGCGATGGCAGGGGATCATTTCCTTTTTTGAAGGACAGAGGTTCCGCTATTTTAGCTTTTTATACAAATTCAGCCCGTAAGTGGACAGCAAATCAGCTATTGTCCTCATGATTATGTCAAAATGACGATTGGTGGAGCATTAGCGGCTCCTGAGTCCGCAGGATTCTTCATAACCGATATTCTGTTGAAATAGCGGATTCTGTGTCCACCAAGCTTCTGATACTCTCATTATCATCTGCGTACACAACCTATTAAGTGGCAGCAAGCGCTGCTTCAAATGCAAGAGACCCTGGGGAGCTAGCTCCCTAGGGTCTCTTGTATTTAAAAATTTCTGTCAGCCAATTAATTGCCCGGCCTGTTGCTCCGCTTGCTGCTCTGCCAAGAGCAGCTGCTCCCGCACTTTGACAACCTCGCCGATAATAATTAACGCCGGGTTGCTGAGCTGTACGGATGCGGCCAGATTATGAATATGCTCAAGTGTCCCTGTAAAGGTACGCTGCCTCGAGGTGGTGCCTCGTTCAATAAGTGCAACGGGCGTCGTAGCGGCTTTCCCATGCTTCAGCAGCTCTTCGCGAATGGCGCCAAGCTGGCTGACCCCCATATAAATCGCTAAAGTATCTACGCTGTGTGCAAGCAGATCCCAGCGTACAGGAGCTTTATCCCCATGGCAGCGGGTGCCTGTGACGCAGGCGAAGGATGAAGCATGCTCTCGGTGTGTAAGCGGAATATTCGCGGCTGCTGCTGCTCCAATGGCGGACGTAATACCGGGAATCACCTCATAAGGAATGCCATGCTTGGCAAGCTCCAGCGTTTCCTCGCCGCCGCGTCCGAAGACGAAGGGGTCGCCGCCCTTCAGCCGAACGACATTTTTTCCTTGGCTAGCATATTGTACAAGCAGTTGATTAATTTGATCCTGTGGTATAGCATGGGCGTTTGGTGCTTTGCCGCAATAGATGAGCTCGACGTTTTTGCTGGCATAATCGAGCAGCTCAGTCGTAGCGAGCCTGTCATATAAAATAATGTCAGCCGACTGGATGCGCCGCATGGCTTTTACAGTAATGAGCTCGGGATCGCCTGGACCTGCTCCGACAATATAAACCGTACCTGGTGCTTGCTTCATCATAGACCACTTCCTTTGGCGACAATCGCTCCAACTGCTGCTGGCTCGGATTTTATCTGTGCTTTAACGCCTACAGCTTGGTTTTTCGGCGAAGGATGGGACAAATACAGCATCATCCCTGTGAACACTGCACCGCCAATAAAGTTGCCAACGATTACGGGGATTTGATTCCATACCCACCAATCAGAAAAGCTGACGTGAGCGCCAAACAGCATGCCTGCGGGAATGACGAACATATTAACGACAGCATGTTCAAAGCCTTGGGCGAAGAAAATGACGATTGGCAGCCACATCGCAATGATTTTGCCGCCCGTTGATTTGGATGTCATCGCCATTACAACGCCGAGTGTTACCATCCAATTGCACAAAATGGCTTTAATAACAACAAGCATCATGCCCTCAGACCCCATATGCTTGTAGCCAATTGTTTTCGTTTCGCTAAGCTGTATAATCATTTGAATGAGCGGATTGCTCATATCGGTGAACATTTTCGTAATGACTAAACTATACAACAGCGCATAGGCAGCGCAGCCAATGAGATGTCCGGCGATCACCCAAATATAATTGGACAGCATTCGGGATACGCTCGTCCTGCGGGCAAGAACAGCTAGCGGAAGGAGTGCAAAGCTGCCAGTAACAAGCTCCAATCCAAGGAGAACAATGATGACGAACCCGGCTGGAAATACAAGAGCACCTGCAAGACCAAGTGAGGTTTGGCTCGTTGCTGTAAACGCAAGCGTTGTGGCAAAAGCCAAAATCGCTCCCCCGAGAAACCCGCGAACGAGCATTTGCAGCGTGCCAGCATTTGCTTTTGCAGCCCCGGTATCGATCATAGCGTCTATTACTTCTGCGGGTTTGATGTAGGACATAATGGTTTCTCCTTAAGATTAGCAATGGCATAACTTGCTCTCTATTATAAAAGTAAAACGATGATATTAGGAAATAAGTAATATTTATAAAATGTATAAATTAAAGCGTTACATAGATAGCGCCGTCCTCTGGATCAATTTCAGTATCAAAAGTCATTACACAGCCGTCATCCGGATCCTTGACCAATCCGCTTTGGAGGTCAACCTTCCAATCATGCAGTGGACAATGGACAACTGTACCGCATACCATGCCTTCGGATAATAGTCCGCCCTTATGCGGACAACGATTTTCAATAGCCAGCACACTGCCGTCCTCAAGACGGAATAATGCAATTTCCGTCTCCTTCACACGAACGGTGCGTGAGCCGCGAATATCAATATCAGATAATTTGCCAATCAGCAGTTTGCTCATATTTAATCCCTCCTGATGTTAGACCGGCAGTGGGCCGGCAATCGGTTCGAAGTTTTTACGCAATTCATCGTTATCAACAATTTCTTTCCAAGGATCTGTAGTCACGCTGAGTGCTTTCTGTACACGTTCCATGAGCGCGAGACGGTCTTCCTGCTTCTCCAACGCTTTCTTCACTGTATCAAGACCAACACGGTCGATCCAGTGTGCTGTGCGCTCATTCCATTGCCCTGTTTCGCGGTAGTATTGCAAGTAAGCACTCGTCCATTCCATAACCTCTTCTTCTGTTTTTACCGTAGTCAGCAGATCGCAGGCTCTTACCTTTACGCCGGCATTGCCGCCAACATGAATTTCCCACGCCCCATCAATAGCTACGACGCCCAAATCTTTAATCGTTGCTTCCGCACAGTTGCGGGGACATCCGGATACCGCCAGCTTGAACTTCGCTGGAGCGTTCAGTCGCTCAAAAGCTTTTTCCATCTTAATGCCCATAGCCATGGCATCCTGTGTGCCGAAGCGGCAGAATGTATTGCCGACGCATGTTTTTACGGTACGGAGCGTTTTGCCGTAGGCGTGGCCCGAAGCCATCTCCAGCTCCTCCCACATTTTTGGCAAATCTTCTTTCTTTACACCGAACAAGTCAAGGCGCTGACCGCCTGTAAATTTCACCAGTGGCACATTGAATTTCTCTGCTACCGAAGCGATTTTAATCAAGTCGGCTGGAGTCGTCACGCCGCCATAAATACGTGGAACAACGGAATAGGTACCGTCCTTCTGAATGTTGGCGTGGTAACGTTCATTCGTGAAGCGGGATTCCTTCTCATCGACATATTCCTCTGGGAACAGCATGCCGAGATAGTAGTTGAGGGAAGGGCGGCACTTCGAGCAGCCTTCTTTGTTATTCCAGTCGAGCACATGCATCACTTCTTTGACAGTCATCAGACGCATGCTTTGGATTTGTTCGACGATTTCATCACGGCCAAGCGATGTGCAGCCACAAATACCTTCCTTCGCCGATTCGCCGACCTTATCACCTGCGTAAAAATGCAGCAGTCCTTCAATGTCGGCCTTGCAGCCGCCGCAAGATGCGGATGCCTTCGTGCAGGCTTTTAGTTCACCAAATGTATGGCAGCCTTTGTTAAGGACTGCATCGCCAATCGCGCTTTTAGTAACGCCGTTGCAGCCGCAGACGATTTCATCGTCGGGCATATTTTCCAGACGGCTTGCACCGCCGCCTGACTTGCCAAGCAGATCGCTCGAAATGCCGAGCAGCAGTTCTTTCTCGCGGCCTTCAATCGATTCTCCGCTTTTAATGGAAGCAAACAACGAAGCACCATCTGCTGTATCACCGAATAATACCGCACCAACCAGCTTGCCGTTCCGTATAACGATCTTTTTATAAGTGCCGGCCACATCATCTTGAATCCGCATTGCGCGTGAGCCCTCTGTCTCAACAAAGCGCCCCGCCGAGAAAACATCGACGCCGGAAACCTTTAGCTTGGTGGAAGTTACCGATCCGGCATAACCAGCCGTTTCCACGCCAGCGAGACGTTTAGCGAGCACCGCGCCTTGCTCATACAATGGAGCCACAAGGCCGTAAGCAACGCCTCTATGCTCGACACATTCTCCAAGTGCTGATACATGAGGGATGTTCGTATTCATAAAATCATCGACGAGTATGCCGTTGTTATAGTCAATACCGGAGCTTTTCGCCAAATCGACATTCGGACGAATGCCGACCGCCATTACAATCAGATCAGTAGCCAAGTGGCTTCCATCGGTAAATTGCAGCTCCTTGACTCTGCCGCGGCCTGTAATAGAAGCGGAGTGCTTGCTGAGCAGAAATTTCATGCCTTGCGTTTCAAGTTCTTTTCTCAGCATGAGCGAGGCCGCTTCATCCAGCTGGCGTTCCATAATATAAGGATGTTTATGAATGACCGTGACTTCCATACCGAGGTTGAGCAAGCCGCGGGCAGCTTCTAAGCCGAGCAGGCCAGCGCCGATAACGGCTGCTTTTTTGTACGATTTTGCTGCGCTGAACATTTTTTCGCAATCTTGAATATCGCGGAAGGCAATGACGCCTTCTTTATCTGCGCCGGGAATAGGGAGCATAAAGGCTTTGGAGCCTGTTGCGATAACCACTTCATCATAAGGGGCTTCAATGCCGCTTTCGGAAATAACAACTTTGCGCTGCGTATCGATTTTCTTGATCGATTGATTCGTATGAAGCGTAATGTTGTTTTCCTTGTACCAATCCCAATCATTAATAATGATATCTTTAAGCTCGGTGCTGCCCGCTAGGACGGTGGACAACATAATACGATTATAGTTAGGGTGCGGCTCCGCACCGAAAATCGTGATTTCGTAAGTATCTGGGGCGAGCTTGAGCAAATGCTCGATTGCACGGACACCTGCCATGCCGTTGCCGATAAGTACTAATTTTTTAGGGACTGTCATAATGGTTCTCTCCTCTCAAATAGGGCAGCTCTGTCTAGGTAAATATAAAAAGCCTGATTTCGCTGCCAAGGACACAGTTGTGCTTTCCTTGGTAGAACGAAACCAGGCTCCGTTGCCGGTTCAATCGAATACGCCATTGTACTCGTGAAAAAACGTTATAGTTGATAGTGCTACTATACACTGGATTTTTATATCATGTCAATATACCTCACGTAAATTGTTGTATAATTTGAGGTGTCGACAAATTAAAGGTTTTTGTGTTATAAATATTCACAACAGTTAAATAGGAGGGGGCGCTCCTGAATGCGTTCTTTATTACTAATTGAACATAAAGCAGTCGAGCGGGAGTCTGAACAACAGAAAAACCAGGCAGACCGTGATTTAAGTAGGCTTTTTCCTGAAGTTATATTGGAATCCAGCGGTTATTTTGTTTTACATGGCAGCAGCGAGGAGCTTGCGCGCAAGCATATCGCTCAATCGGATGCGGTAGTATTAAATCTCCCATTAAACGAAGTAAAGTATTGGGGCACTAAGCTGCTGGGTTGGAAAAAGATTCCGATGCTTTGGTGGTGCAGTGCCGAAACCGCAACGCTTTCGAATGCTTTTTGCGAGGATGATCTTCCGGTGGATGGCATCATTACGCCGGTTATGAGCGAGCAGGAGCTGCATTGGGCATTCCATTTTGGCGCAAAGCAATGCAGTGAGCGTCAGCAATGGCATATGGAGCGCCAGCAGCTCGAAGGTCGTCTGGAAGAACGGAAATGGATCGACATGGCGAAGGGGATTTTATGCGACATTAAAAAAGTTTCCGAAGCGGAGGCTTATGACTTGCTGCGCAAGCAGGCGATGAATGAACGCAAACGTCTCGTGGATGTAGCGACATCCATTGTGAAGGTATATCAGCTGCTGCAGGAGCAAAAATAAGGGGGAGTACCAATGATTACCAATCTACTGAAGGAAGTCGGGCGCGGCAAAAGGGGTGCGCGTGATTTGACCTATGATGAAGCGGTGCAAGCAGCCGAATGGATTGTGAATCTGGAGGCGACTCAGGCTCAGATTGGCGCTTTTTTTATGGCGGAGCGAATTAAAATGGAAAGCGTTGAGGAGCTCGAAGCTTTCGTCAACGTGTGCCGGAGCCAGGCACGCCGCGAGCATGTGCAGGAGGGAATTGATTGTGCAGGACCATACGACGGCAGGAAAAAATCATTTTACGCCACATTCGCGACCTCCTTCGTCTTAGCGGCAGCTGGATTGCCGGTTACGCTGCACGGCACAGCTTCGCTTCCTCCCAAATGGGGCATTACGCTGCAGGATCTGCTGCTTGAGCTGGGTATAGATCCGAAGCAGCTCTCACAGGAGGCATCACTTGAAGCTGCTAGGGAGACGGGCATTCTGTTCGTTCCAGCAGAAGAGTGGTGTCCGCCGCTTAAGCGGCTGCATGGACTGCGTGAGGAAATGGGCATGCGAACGGTGCTGAACACAGCTGAGAAGCTTGTCGATTATGGACATTCGCCTTATATCATATTCGGCGTATATCACAATACGGTGTTTGACCGCATGTCAAAGCTAATGATGAATTTAAACTATAAGAAGGCGCTCATTGTCCAAGGAACGGAGGGCTCGGAGGATTTGTTCATCGAGCGGCCAACCAGGACGTATCAGGTGGAAAACGGTGAAGCCAGCCTGCAAATCATCGATCCAGATGCGTATGGACTGGAGCTGACGCCTCCCGAGGTGGACTGGACGCCTGCCGAGCAAATTGCCGTGACGGAAGCTGTGCTTAACGGAGGCGGCCATCTTGCTTTTATGAACCAGGTGCTGCTTAATGCAGCGGTTCGGCTTCATTTGGCAGAGCGCGTCGATTCCATTGAAGAAGGCTTGTATACGTGCAAGGATTTGATCGACAATGGGACGGCATGGGAGCTCTATGTGAAGTGGAAGGTTAGCTTGCTTGTCTCGGAGCAGCAGCGGCCGCTTCATAAGGCGACGGTTACGACACCTTAGTCGTAACCGTGTATAGATATCCTATCATTTACATGAAAAAAGCAGTCTTCAAGCTCGCGTCGCGGGCAATTTGAAGACTGCTTTTTGGTATGGAATGAGTTAGTGATCTTCGAGCACATTTTTATATTGATTGGAAAATAGCGGTTGTTTATGTTTTAAACGTTCAATTTCCAGCTTAATAATGGACTGCTCCTTAACGATGTATTCCACATCTTGTTTAAGGCTCGTAACATTCTGATTCAAATGCGAAACTTTGTCATGCGTATGACGAAGTATGCTAATGACATCGTCATTTTCCGAATCTTCCATGCGCTCCAGTTGGATTTGAATTTGATCAAGCCGCGTATCCATTTGGTCAAGGCGAGTGTCTACTTGGTCAAAACGCTTGTCCATGTGGTCAAGCCGAGTATCTACTTGGTCAAAACGCTTGTCAATCTGATCAAGCCGTTCGTTCGTTTGCTGTGCAAATTGGATCAATAACTGTTCAATTCGGTTCATTTGTTCGCTCATTTAACAGCCTCCAATAATCATTGAATCTAGTATATCATGTATTAAAATTTGAGCAATGGCCCAGTGATGCTGGTGGCCTAAACGAAGCAAAGCAGGCGATGCCAGATCGCCTGCTTGAACGAACACAATCAGAACTTAAAATCACAGCTTGTCCAATTGCCAGAATAGCAAGAGCTCAGCTTGCAGAAGCATACTTAGCTTAATAAAGGGAAATGGTTAACGTATCCTTCTCATGATACGAATGCAGCGTAGCTTCGCTGCCGACAATTTCGACGCTGATCAGCGACTTGATACAGAGCTTGAGCGCATTTTTTCCAGTGTTCAGCTTGCGGTTCAGTACATCGGTCAGCTTCTCGACAGCTTTTTTATTCGTATCCGTTATATAGACGGGAATCGTTTTATTTTGAAACAACAGCATTGTTTTCATAAAGGATTTCCTCCGCTCATTGGCTAATTTTAATTTAACTTTACTTGATGAATCTTAAGCCAATCTTAAAAAAAAGTTATGAAAAGGTTACAAAATCGTAATTTTTTCTAAAATTCTAAGCATTTATAAGATTCATCCTTATATCCGCTTAGAATTCTAGGGCAAAGCTCTTCCCACGTCCTAGAAGGACGACGAAGTCGTTTTTGCTTGAAATATAAGAATTTATAAGTTTTGCACTTATAAATTGGGCTTATATTTCTCGGACTGAAACGCGCTGTGCCGCCAGAGGACGGGGAAAGCCGTTTCACCTTGTAATGCGCCATTTTGGACCGGATTCCGCTTTTGCTTGCGAAAATCGGAGGGGGTACAGTTCAACGTCTTGCGAAACACTTTAACAAAATAGCTGATATGGTCGAAGCCGACCTCCAGCGCGATGTCTGAAATTTTGCGTTCCGTGTGCAGCAGCAGCTCGGCGGCCTGATTCACCCGATAGGCGTTCAAATATTCAACCGGCGTCTGCCTCGTCATTGATTTGAAAAAACGGAAAAACTGTCCTTCGCTCATCGGAATTTGCTCCGCCAGCTCGCCAATGCGTATTGGTCTGCGATAATGCAGCTGGATATAGAGGATGCTTTTCTTAAGCCGCTCTATTCGAGTTCTGTCATCCGATCTTGCCTCGCTGCGATTGCACGCCCGGTTCTCAATGGCGATCTCATGCAGCATTAAGTAAAAATACCCTTTCACCGCAGCTTCGAATCCAGCATAAGGAGCTCTGCAGCAGTTGATCATCGATCGGAGCAGGAAGAGCAGCTGCCGCTTCCAACCGTTGTCCGGTGATATATGCCTCGGGAACGTCTTTTTCTTCTCCTGGAACGGACGAACGCAGGTTTCTTGTACAGCATCGTAGCTTGTGCTATCCAGCCAGCGAACGTCAAAAACGATGGCGCAATAGGTGCATGAGGAGCCATTTAAAGAGTGCCCCGCATGGATATCTCCGCTGTCGATGAAGACGGCTTCGCCTGCGCGAACGGGAAAATACTCCGTGTCAATCTGGAAGAGCATCTCGCCCTCTAATACAACTAGAAACTCAGCCTCGTCATGCCAGTGGCAATCTACATTTACCTCACCAGGTGCATATTCCATCCAGTAAGCAGCAAGAGGAAAGGTAACATCGCCATGCATGCGGTCTTCCCTGAGCGAATGACGCAGCGTCAAATCCATTGCAGTCAACCTCCGGTGATGAAGAAATCAGAATGGTGTTATAAACGGGCATAATTCTGTTAGTTTGTTGCTTTGCTTATCAGTATAATGCAAAATAGAACGATTTTAAAGTCAAATAACCTATATAAAAGCAGAAAGGTCGGTTCTATTATGAAATTTACTGACGGCAACTGGATGCTGCGCAAACAGTATGACCTTTTGGGCGCGGTACAAGCCCATGATTTCGAGCAAAAGGATGGCGTGCTTACGGCTTATGCGTCTCCGCGTCCTATATTGTCACGTTCCAATATGTTAGATACGATGCTGCTTACGGTTCGGTTTCATTCTCCGATGCCAGGCGTTGTCGGCGTTAAGCTGATTCATCACATGGGCGTGCGTGAGCGTGGTCCTGTATTCGAGCTGACGAAGGAAACCGGCAATTTTGTTACTATAGAAGAAACAGAAGAAGCGGCGATCCTGACAAGCGGCAGCCTAAGCGTTCATATTCGCAAGGGCCCGGAGTGGTCAGTGGATTTCTACCGGGGCTCCGAGCGCATTACCGGAAGCCGGCAGAAATCGATGGCGTATATTACGGAAGGCAAAGAGAAAGCCTATATGCGCGAAGAGCTGGATCTTGGTGTGGGCGAATGGGTTTATGGACTCGGCGAGCGTTTTACACCTTTCGTGCGCAACGGCCAGGTCGTCGATATTTGGAATCAGGATGGCGGCACAAGCTCCGAGCAAGCGTACAAAAATATTCCTTTCTATGTAACGAATAAAGGCTACGGCGTATTCGTCAACCAACCGGATCTTGTTTCCTTTGAGATTGCTTCGGAGAAAGTGAAAAAGGTTCAATTCCATGTGACTGGCGAATCCCTTGAATATTTCGTTATTGATGGCCCGACGATTAAAGAGGTGCTTGGCAAATATACCGAGCTGACAGGCAAGCCTTCTTTGCCGCCGGCATGGACGTTCGGCCTGTGGCTGTCGACCTCTTTTACAACCAATTATGATGAAGCAACGGTTAACTCCTTCGTCGATGGCATGGAAGAGCGCGGTTTGCCGCTGCATGTATTCCACTTCGACTGTTTCTGGATGCGTGATTTCCACTGGACGGATTTCAAATGGGACGAGCGGATATTCCCGGACCCTGTCGGCATGCTGAAGCGCCTGAAAGAGAAGGGGCTCAAAATCTGCGTATGGATTAACCCTTACATCGCGCAGCGCTCCCGTCTGTTTGAAGAGGGCAGAGACAATGGCTATTTGATCAAAAAGCCAAATGGCGACGTATGGCAATGGGATATGTGGCAGCCTGGCATGGGTATCGTGGACTTCACGAATCCTGCGGCATGCGAATGGTACAAAGGCTATCTGCGTGAGCTTGTAGATATGGGCGTCGACAGCTTTAAAACCGACTTCGGCGAGCGGATTCCGACCGATGTGGTGTACCATGACGGCTCTGACCCTGAAAAAATGCATAATTTCTACACATACCAATACAACAAGGTTGTATTTGAGGTATTGGAAGAGAAGCTGGGCAAAAATGAAGCTGCGCTGTTCGCGCGTTCCGCTACCGTTGGCGGTCAGAAATTCCCGGTCCACTGGGGCGGCGACTGCTACGCGGATTATGAGTCAATGGCAGAATCGCTGCGTGGCGGCCTGTCGCTGGGCTTGTCCGGCTTTGGCTTCTGGAGCCATGATATCGGCGGCTTTGAGAGCACAGCTCCAGCCCATGTCTTCAAACGCTGGCTTGCGTTTGGCTTGCTTTCCAGCCACAGCCGCCTGCATGGCAGCAGATCGTACCGGGTGCCTTGGGCGTATGACACGGAGGCGGTTGATGTTACCCGCTTCTTCACGAAGCTCAAATGCAGCCTGATGCCTTACCTGTTTAATACAGCTGCGCAAGCGGTGGAGCAAGGCTTGCCGTCGATGCGTGCAATGGTGCTGGAATTCCCGGAAGATCCAACTTCCGAGTTCCTTGATCGCCAGTACATGCTGGGTGATTCCATTATGGTTGCTCCTGTATTCGACGAAAACGGCTTTGTACAATATTATTTGCCGGAAGGCAGCTGGACGCATCTACTGACTGGAGAAATCGTAGAAGGTGGAAAATGGTTCAAGGAAACGCATGACTTCCTCTCGCTTCCATTGTTCGTTCGTCCAAATTCGATCATCGCAATCGGTGCGAATGATACGAAGCCGGATTATGACTATGCTGACGGCGTGAAGCTGACGGCTTACAGCCTTGCTGATGGAGCATCGGCATCGACCACGGTTCGCGACATTAAAGGCGCTGCCGAGCTGCTTGTTACCATGAAACGCGAAGGCAATGAAGTCGCAGTTAAAGTACAGGGCAGCGGCAAAGCGCTCAGCCTGGCACTTCACGGCATTGGCGAAATAGCTAAAGTCGATGGCGCTGCTTCGCTTCAGGGCGGCGTAGTATCCATTGCTGCTGGCGCGAAAGAAACGGCATTGACGATTACGTTGAAGTAAATGAAATAATTATTGAAATAAACAAACGGCATAATGCTGGATGTTTGTTTAAAACAGACCAACGCCTTGTGACGACCGGACCAACAGTCGTCGCAGGGCGTTTTTTTCCTAGAGTAAAAGTCAGCATTCAACAAAATAACATATAAAAAGACTAACATGACAGCTGTTTTTTGCAGCGCTCCTTCTATATAATTTGAAAGGTAAGGTACAAGACTTGAGAAACTAAATTTACAATATAAAGGAGTGCGGCCAAAGTGGGACAAATCGGAATTGGTTTACAATTGTATACGCTCCGTGACGCAACAGCGGAAGACTTCGAAGGTACGCTGCGCAAGGTTGCGGCAATGGGCTATGAAGGCGTGGAGTTTGCAGGTTATGGCGGTATTGAAGCGGAGAAAATGCGTGATTTGCTCCAGGAGCTAGGACTAAAAGCAATCGGAAGCCATATCGGCCTGCATTTGCTGGAAAGCCAGCTGGAAGAAGAAATCGCTTACTTGAAAACAATTGGCGCAAAATATGCGATCTGTCCTTATTTGCTGGATGATCAGCGCAGCGCTGAAGCTTGGGCGAAGCATTTTGTAGCTTTTGAGGAGTATGGTAAACGTTTCCGCGAAGCGGGTATTGATTTCGCCTACCATAATCATGATTTTGAATTCAAAGTGGAAATCGACGGCAAGGAAGTGTTTGATGCGCTGTATGAGCGAATCAGCCCTGAGCTTCTGAAAGTGGAAATGGATATCGGTTGGGTGCAATTTTCCGGCAAAGACCCGCTCGCTTACATTGCGAAATATGCAGGACGCTTGCCTTTGCTTCATTTGAAGGACTACCGCGACAACAATGGCCAACTGCCAATTGATACGGTAGAGCTGGGCCGTGGCGATCTACCGCTGCTTCCTATCATTAATAGTGCGGTTGAAGCCGGTGCAGAATGGCTGATCGTTGAGCAGGACACTTGCGCGAATCCGCCGCTTGAAGCAGTAGCGGAAAGCATGGATTGGCTGAAAAAGAATTTTCTGAACGCTTAATATACGAATTTGGCTTGACCCTCTACATTAATTATTGAAAAGGCAGGGATACATTTAATGAGCAAAATCAGAGTAGCAGTAGTAGGTTGCGGTTCAATCTCCAAATATCGTCACATTCCGGAGTATGCAGACAATGCGAATGTAGAATTAGTCGCATTCGTTGATCCGGTTATTGAGCGTGCAGAAGGTTATGCGGAGAAGCATGGCGGCAAAGCTTTTGCAGACTATGAGACGATGCTGGCTGAAATCAAGCCCGATGCCGTGAGCGTATGTACACCGAACGCGCTTCATGCACCAGTAGCCATTGCAGCAGCAAACGCTGGTGCGCATGTATTGGTTGAGAAGCCGATGGCAGCTACGGACGAGGAAGCGGCAGCAATGATTGAAGCGGCAGCGAAAAATGGCGTTAAGCTGATGGTTGGACATAACCAACGCTTCATGCCGCCGCATGTAAAAGCGAAGGAATTGCTGAAAACGGGCATTATCGGCAAAGTATTGACATTCCGTACGTCGTTCGGTCACCCAGGTCCGGATGCATGGAGCATTGACGGCGCGGAAAGCTGGTTTTTCCGCAAGCCGGAAGCGATCATGGGCGCAATGGGCGACCTTGGCGTGCACAAATCCGACCTGATCCGTTGGTTGCTTGACGATGAAGTGGCACAAATTGCTGGCTTCGTTGGCACAGTAGACAAAGACAGCGATGTAGACGACAACGCAAACTGCATACTTCGCATGAAGAGCGGCGCGATGGGTTCACTGGTAGCTAGCTGGACTTATTATAAAGGCGAGGACAACAGCACGATTCTGTGGGGCTCCAAAGGCGTTATGAAAATCGGTACGCACCCGGAAGATCAAGTAATTATTGAGCTGCGTGACGGTACAGTAGAGCGCTACAAAACAGGTGAAATCTCCACAAATGAGAAGCAGCTGTCGAGCTTTGTAATCGATAAATTCATTGATTCCATCGTCAATGACACGACTCCTGCTGTAACGGGCGAAGAGGGCCGCAAATCGCTTAAAGTTATTTTGAGCGCCTTCGAATCCCAAGCAACAGGCAAATTCATCGACATCAACTAATTAATATTCATTGATCTATTCACACTCTCTATATGGTAGGGATAACAAGCTAAGCGGGTTATCCCTACAAAACTGCCTTCGCCGAGTTAAATGGTGAAGGCTTTTAAAATTGGTGGTGAAGAGTGGCAAGTGGTGGAGTGAAAGGTTTGAGCTGGAGAAGCGTGAGCGTTCGTTTTTGCCTTTGTATTTCAACCGCTGGGCGGTGTAATTCATGAAATGCAAAGGCAATGACGATCGTAGGCCAAACCTTTCGCGCAGCAGCTTGTGCCTATATTTCACCATCATTTTTAACGTCTCTCCGTCTCAAGGAGGAGAGACACTCGGGCGCTGGTATTGTTTTTAGCTTAGTATATAGCAATATAGAATAGCATATGGTAAATTAAGTACAACAGCGAAAACATATCGTTCGCTATTCGACAATATCGAATAGTGACAGCAATAGCATTTTAAGGAAAGCAAGGAGCGTCGATTATGAATGTGCAGTTCAAGAAAGGTGTGCTGGAGCTATGCGTTCTCGTCTTGACGTCGGAGGGAGACCGTTACGGCTATGAGCTGGCGGTGAAAATATCGTCCAAGTTCGAGGTAGCCGTCGGAAGTGTCTATCCGCTGCTCAATCGTCTTACGCAGGAAGGCTACTTCTCGACTTATCTTAAGGAATCTAATGAAGGGCCGCCACGCAAATATTATCAGCTGACGGAGGCTGGCTGGCTGCATATGAGAGCGCTCATTGTGGAATGGTCGAGCTTCTCGACAGCTGTAAACGAAATTATTGAGGAAGGGATTCGACCATAATGATGACGAAACAAAATTATATGAGCGAGCTGGAGAGATTACTCGCCAAAGTGCCTGAGCAGCAGCGGCGAGAGTGGCTGTTCGATTATTACAGTCATTTTCAGCAGGCAGAGGAGCATGGGCAGAGCGAGCATGAGGCGGCCTTGGAATTGGGTGATCCAAGACAGATTGCGAGCGAGCTGCTGCTTGGTTATAAAGTACAACGGGCTGAAGCGGAGAAAAGCTTCGGCAACACGTCTAAGGCGGTGCTTGCAACGGTGAGCTTGGGATTTTTCAATATCGTATTTGTGCTGGGGCCTTATGTTGCTGCAGTTGGAGTGCTTATTGCTCTATGGGCGACTACCCTTGCGTTTGGTGTAGCAGGAATCACAACGGTACTGGATAGCATGTGGAGCGGAATGTTCACACTGGCGCAAGCGGCATCGATTGGGCTCGTCTTTATTGGGTTGGGCATTTTACTTGGCGTAGGCGTTAATGCTCTAACTAAAGGCTTTTTCAATGCAACGATTAAATATTTGAAGTTTAATACAAAAATCATCAGGGGGAAAAAGCAATGAGAAAGTTAATTGCTGTCGCACTTATTTTACTGGGCATCGGATTAGCTGGGGCCATATATTCCTTTAGCTGGGATGAGCTGCTGTCCTTCGGAACGAAGCCTGTGAGCCAGGAGAAGACAGTTGATGCTGCTGGCGTAAGCAGCTTGACGATAGAATCAGGCTCGATGGATATCGAAGTGGTGCGGGGCAGCTCGGATCAAATTGTTGCACACTTGGAAGGTCGGGTAAGCTCGAAATATTTAAACAAGGTAAAGCTCGAAACCGAGCAGGACGGTGAAAAATTAGTCATCAAGAGCTCGTTAAATACGGGGATTACCATTGGTTTCAACTTTTCTTCCATTAAGCTTATTGTCGAGCTGCCGGAACGCAGTTGGGATGAAGTGACGCTGAAGGCGAACAGTGGCAGCGTCAGCGCATCCGATATGAACAGTCGCACTTTAGCGATGCTAACCTCTTCAGGACGTTTGAAGGGGGAGAACTTGTCTGCAGATGAGATGGAATATGAAACGACTAGTGGAGAAATTGAGCTGCTTGGCGTGACTGGGGAAAGCATGAAGCTGGATGTCAGCTCTGGCAACATAAAGGTCGAGGACTATAAGGCACAAACGGTCAAGTTCAACGCGACAAGCGGCGAAGCAAGCTTTATTAATGGTACAGGAGAGCTGAACGGCAAAGCGAGCAGTGGAAACATTAAAGTTGAAGCGGAAAAGATTACTCACAGTATGAAGCTGGATGTTACCTCGGGCAATATCGTTGTTGAAGCGGAGCAGCCGCCAAAGTCTGCTGAGCTTAAGCTGAAAACATCATCGGGTAGCCAGAAGGTGGAATGGAACGAGGTTCAAGCGGAAAAAGAGGATGATCGTTCCTTTGCTGGCACAATTGGGGATGGTTCGGACATCTCAATTGATTTGAAAACCAGCTCGGGCAATATTACGCTTAAATAGCGTGTGTAAAATAGGCAGCAAGCTGAAAGTCCCGCGAAGCCAAGCGCAGCGGGGCTTTTTTCTATTTTATATATGTTCTGTGATTGGAAAATGAGGGGTTTATGAGCGGATTCTAATATGGCGGATGCTTCAAATGAAGGACATGCGGACATGGGGTGAAAAAAGGCAGGCGCCACGATTCTTTCAGCCGCCTTTACAAAGTGAGCAGTTTCTCATAAACGCCTGAAAACGGTCTAAAACGCGAGAAAATCGCTTGTTTTACCATTTTTTGAGCCGTGTAACCGCCCAAATGCCATGTTACGATAGTTTGCGTCGGGATGACCGGCACACACAAATTACACACAACTTCGAGGAGGAGATTTCATAATGAAGAAGCAACCATTTAAAGTAGGTGTCGCTGCCGTAGCCGCAGCCGCATTAATCGGTGCAGGCGTAGCAGTACCATCGACGGTGGGAGCAGCACCAGCAGTGAAGGCGAACTCCAAGATTACTGCTTATAGCATTGACCAAGACTTGTTGAAGCAAATTGCGGAGCAATACGGAATAGATTTGAGCAAGATTAACTTTAACGGTATTACAATCAGCTTCCCTAACGGAACAACAACGGATACAGGAACAAGCAAACCGAGCACAGGAACAAGCAAGCCAAGCACAGGAACGACGAAGCCAAGCACGGGCTCTGGTTCCACTGGCAGTACGAAACCAAGCACAGGCTCTGGTACAACGGGAACAACGAAGCCAACGACAGGAACAGGCTCTGGATCTTCGAATTCGGGCAGCGGTACAACTGTCGATCAAAGCGCTTATCAAAGCGAAGTTGTCAAAATTGTAAACCAAGAGCGTGCAAGCGCTGGTCTTCCAGCTTTGACGGTCGATGCGCTGCTGACAAAAGTTGCGGTAGCAAAAGCGAAGGATATGTCGGACAATAAATATTTCAGCCATACATCCCCAACCTACGGATCGCCGTTTGATATGATGAAGAGCTTCGGTGTCAGCTATTCATATGCTGGTGAGAACATTGCCGCAGGACAACGCAATCCGTCTGAGGTTATGACAGCATGGATGAACAGCGCAGGCCACAAAGCAAATATTTTGAGCAAAAACTTCGGCAAAATCGGTGTTGGCTACTACAATGGCCAATGGGTACAAGAATTTACGAACTAGAAGTGAACAGAAACAGGCGATCATAAGCTAAATCTTTCACGCCGCGCAGCTTCTTGCTCGCGCGGCTAAGTAAACGATGCACTCAATCGATTTTGGAGGATATTTGTGATGAAAAAGTTTAGTATTTCGGCTGCTGCTCTTGTGCTTTCCTGCGCGCTCGCAGCAGCCCCCGCTAACGCGGCGGTTCAAACACATAAAGCGGCAGAAGGCGATACGTTCTGGAAGCTGTCCCAGCAGTATAAGGTTGATTTAGACAAACTGCTAGCAGCTAATCCCAAAATTAACCCGCTGAACATAATGGTAGGCATGAAATTGAACGTTCCGGTTGCGGCTGCAGCGGTGAAAGCAAATGCCAAAGCAGCGGCAAATTCAGATAGCGCGGCGAAAGTCAGCGCTCAGGCACAGCCTAAAGCAGCAGCAATAATTAAAGCGGAAAGCTTGTCTGCAAAAAGCATTATTGCAAGCAACGGCAATAGCTATACGTTCAGCAAGCAGCTGAATGTAAAAGCGACCGCTTACACAGCGGCAGCCTCGGAAAATGGAAAATGGGGCGCCGTCGATTATTTTGGCAATCCGCTTAAAGTAGGAACAGTGGCGGTAGATTCCTCGGTTATTCCGCTTGGAACGAAGCTTTATGTGACAGGCTACGATTATAATGGTTTGCCGGATGGCGGCATGATTGCAGTAGCGAATGATATGGGTGGAGCGATTAAAGGCAATCGCATCGATATTTTTGTACCTGGAAGCACAGCTACTGCTAAAAGCTTTGGCATTCAAGACGTTAAAGTATATATGGTCAATTAGAGCATTACGTCAAAATAGGTCTGTTGCGTTATCCAATTTAACGCTGTTTCCAATAACCCTATGTACAAGCCTAGCGTTCCTCGCCACCGAGGAGCGCTGGGCTTGTTTGTATATCTGCAAGGGGCTAACGGATGCGCCTTTCCGCACTTTGTCCGAGCAGCTCTGGCAGTGTGACAATGCGATAGCCCTTCTGCTGGAGGGAGGCAATGAGCTGCGGCAGCGCCTCGATTGTACCAGAGAGGCTTTGCGTAACGCCGCCACCGGCATGCTGCAGGATGATGGAGCCTGGACGAAGCGTCTTATGCATATTGCTTAAAATGACCTTGCTCGAAGGGTTGTTTTTCCAATCCGCCGAATCAACATCCCAATTCACAACGATATAGCCGTTGTTTTGGGCCCAAGCGACTTGATTAGGCAGCATTTCGCCATAGGGTGGACGAAAAAAGTGCGGATGATACGGAATAATTCGACTAATGATCGCATCGGTATGCCACACTTGACGGTGAAAAGCATTCGGTGACAGCTTCGACATCACCTCATGATTGTAAGAATGATTGCCGATGATGTGGCCTTCGCGATGAATTCTTTTTACGATTTCGGGATACTTATTGGCTCGCGTGCCAACAAGAAAGAAAGTTGCTTGAACATGATGCTTCGCCAATATATCCAGGATTGCAGGCGTAAAGCGTGGATCAGGAGCATCATCGAATGTTAGCGCGGCCTCTTTTTTTAGGCGCGGTCCGTTAAGAAAATAGGCGCCGGGATAGCGCTGCTGCAGCTTAACCCATGACATGCTGTCGGTGCGGCGTTTTTTTCCTGATTTAGCTTTATCCGCCTGACTTAGGCTGCCACTGCTGTCTGCTATGGCCGCCAGCTCGGCGCTTGCCTTGGAGCTTGCACTCAGCGCTTCCGCGGAAGTTAGGAAGGTGGCGATAATGAGCAGCAAAATCATCAATTTGTTCAGGCGCTGGAGCATTTCATGATGTCCTCCATTCGGGTCGGGCATACTGCCGTAATAAACGTTATTTTTCCCTAAATAACGCCTTTCATCCGCTTTACAAGTCAAAGGCACAGGCTTAAAATTAATGGGATTAGAACATAAGATGGAGGTTTGAACAATGCCGTTATTAGATATGCCTGTTCATGAATTACATAAATATCAAGGCAGCAGTCCAAAGCCCGCAGATTTCGATGCTTATTGGGAACGGGCCCTCGCTGAGCTTGAAGCAACAGCGGCGAATGTCGAATTGGTGGCAAGCGCTTTCCAAACAGCTTCCGCGGATTGCTATGACCTGTATTTTACAGGGGTGCGCGGCGCGAGAATTCATGCCAAATACCTTCGCCCTAGACAAAGCGGTCAGCAGCCTCACCCGGCAGTTGTTATGTTCCACGGCTATTCGGGTTCTTCCGGGGACTGGGCGGATAAGCTGAGCTTTGTATCGCTTGGCTACTCGGTGCTGGCACTGGACGTTCGTGGACAAGGTGGCTATTCTGAGGATAGCGGCAGCGTCAAAGGAACGACGCTAAATGGGCATTTTGTTCGCGGCCTTGATGGCGATGCAGATAATATGCTGTTCCGTCACATTTTCCTTGATACGGCGCAGCTCGCTCGTATTGCAATGGAATTGCCTGAGGTGGACGCAAATGAGGTATATGCAACGGGCTGGTCACAAGGCGGTGCTCTTACGATTGCATGCGCAGCACTAGAGCCGCGCGTGAAGAAGCTGGCGCCGGTTTATCCATTCCTCAGCGACTATCGCCGCGTGTATGAGATGGATTTGGCGAAGGATGCATACGCTGAATTGCGTACGTATTTCCGCCATTTCGATCCGCAGCATAAGCGTGAGGAGGAAATTTTTACAAAGCTCGGTTATATTGATATTCAATTTCTGGCGGAGCGTATTCGCGGAGAGGTGCTGCTTGGCGTAGGCCTCAGTGACTCCATCTGCCCGCCTTCGACCCAGTTTGCCGCCTACAATAAAATTCAGTCGCCGAAGCGGGTGGAAATTTATCCGGATTTTGGCCATGAAGGTTTGCCAGGGCTGCATGATCAAATTATAAATTTCTTCGTTCCAGGTGGAGCAAATGGCTGAAGATATGTATCGGCTGTTAAAGGAGCGGTTTAATCTGATTGTAGATGAGCCTGCTGAAGTGGTCTACAAAAGTGCTGCTGCTGCCTTGCTTGAACAGCCTGTGATGGAGGAGCTGCTTGGATTATACCAGCCGCTTGTGAATGGAATGGAGCAAATTGTTGCTGAAGTTTATGCGGCCTCTTGGTTTCGCAGGCCGATGCTGGCTCTCGTTTATTTGCTGGCGAAATATCGCATGTCTCCAAATTTGTCGCTGGATAATTTGACGCTGTATGTGTGCAAAGCAGACGGATATTATCATGTGTATTTCAGGTTAAACAATGCTGAGCTGCTTGAATCTCCAGCTACGGAGAAGGAGGCAAGCGAATGGGCACGCGCACGGCTTGAAGTATTTTTTCACGAGACGATTGCTCCGTTTTTTCATAGCATAGAGCGTGCTGGAACGGCGAAAGCCAGCCTGCTGTGGGGGCAGCTGCCCACGTCGCTTGCGTATGAGTATGGCGTCATGATGGCTTCCTCGGAAAACGAAACGGTGAAGGAATCCGTTGATATGCTGTATAAGACGATGAAGACGCTTGATCCTGCGATTTTTTATCGCAAAAGGAACCCTTTGGATGTTAAGTTTCAATATACGGAAGCCATTGATGACCCGGAAAAACAGATGCGTATTAAATATGCTTGCTGCCACTATTATAAAGTCGAAGGCGGCCGTTACTGTTATACCTGCCCGCGTATTAGCAATACGGAACGGGACCAGCGTCGCAGCGAGCACCGCGCGAAGCTGAAATAGAGCTTGCCAAAATACAGAATCATTGTCGCTTATGCATGCAGGGTGGCAATGATCTTTTTGGCAAAAATAAATATTATAAGGAAGGAAGGGGAATGTGATTGCAACGATATAGCTATATGGTCTGGGGCATACTGCTGCAAACGCTGTGGTTTATATGTGGCTTTAATGTGCTGCTGTATGCATTTCATAATAGTTGGCGAGATGATTTACCAATAAGCGTTATACATACTAGAGAGAATATCGAAATATTATTGGGTTTTCTAATGTTTTTTTATGCTCTTGCTGTGATATATTATCATTTTCGTTATTTTTCACGTTCCTCTGAGCCACTCTCAATAAAGCTTTTTGCGTTATTGTTTGTCATTGGCAGTACGGTTTTGCTGGTAAAGATTTTTTTTCGCTCCATCGACTTTTTGTATGCGATGTAAGCATTTGCCATCATAAAGAGTTCTTTAGAATCGGTTTAAACATAAAAGGGAGCCATCTTTCCCATTAGAGATATAACTAACAATTTTGAATTAACTGAAAATTGCGAATTTTCTTATTGTAACTTCATGATAATTGAACTATAATGAGTCCCAAGAACTATACATATAGAGATAATTAGGGAAACGCTTATATATAATGACTATTTTACAACTAGGAGGAATGTGGGTATGGAATTGGAATCAATGTCGCTGGCAAGACAAGTTGATTTTGTGTTTCGGCAATTGGAAGAGGAATTAATGAATGCGATTGCAGGAACGGTATGTATACATATCCGCAACAATGCGGTTGGTAAATTTGGGATGAGGCATAATCCTTTAGAGACGAGAAATGGCCAGTTTGAAAAGCTGAACTCAGGCATGACCGCTAAGCAGGTGCAGGATTTTCGCAAGATGGCGATAGAAGGTCTTAAATATAGACGCAATTGGACGCACGGCGAGATTATGTACGATTTTGCCGTAAAGAATGGGGCGGGATCATGGTCGGCGAGCGTCTGTTATGAGTCAAATTACAATACGTCGAACTGGAGCTACCGCTACAAGCAGCCGCGCCAATCGAATTTGCGCGAGCTGTACCCTGGTGCTGAATAAAGCAGGGAATATAGCAGGTAGAAGAAGCCTCCGGAACCGCTATACGTCAAGCGGAATGAACCGGAGGCTTCTGTTGTTCAATTCTCAGGCTAAAAGGCTAAAAATCAAAATTCGCATATACATAAGGCGACTCGGGCGCCTCAATCCGTTTAATCGTGTCCAGCTTTAACGTCAAAATTTCGTTGCCATTATACATGGAGGTCATCAGCTTGCCCGATACATTTACCCAATCATCTGCGGCAAATTCCTTATAATCGTCTGCATGGCTTACTTGAACCATCAAACCATACGGAATGGCATCTGCCGAGCAGCAGGTCATGGCGAAGCGGCTAACGGCAAAACGCTGCTCCCCCATGTCATCTTCTTTGTAAATAAAACCGCTGATGTCGATCGTTTTGTCCATAAAATTATCGCGAAACAAATCGAGTGTTGTTAACGTCTCGATATAAGTCGCTTCCGGTACAGCGATTTCCGGCTTCTGATACAGCTTCATGCCATATTCGGCATGGGCCTTCGTGTATTCATCATACGGGAAACGCTCTGCCAATGTCAGCGGCTTTGGCGCAATGGAAGCGGACGGCTCAGGCAAGGATGCGGCAAGCTGGCCAGACTCGGAACCGAGTGGCTGAACAGTGGTAGAAGCCGTGAAGCTTACGCCTTTCTTCGCTGCCGCCGTACTCCCCAGAACACCGGCAGGGGAGAGGAAGCCGAGCGCTAGCGGGAAAATAAAAAGGCTGTAAATGACCGTATTTTTGAACACGGATGGCGATGGGGCATGCTCACAGCCGCATTCAGCCGAATGCTTATGCTGCTGGCGCCGCTCTTTCAAAGCGAGAAACAGCTGATGAATGGCTGCGGCATACAATCCAAGAGCAGACAGCTTCACATAGAGCTCCATCCTTGGCGCAATATAAAGGGAGAGCTGATTGGAGCGGGATAAATAAACGATAAGCAAGGCGAATGCAGTTAATATGAGAGCTCTAAACAGGTGATGCTTCATAACCATACCTCCATAAACCATGAGCCGAGCCCAACCAATATGAAGCAGAGAAGGGCGAGCGCCAGTACAATTTTGAGCCGAAAGGCGGACAGCAGCATGAGCATGTTTTTAAAATCAATCATCGGGCCAAACACGAGAAAGGCGAGCAGCGGGCCGCCTGTAAACACATTGCCGAAGGAAGCGGCGATAAAGGCATCCGATGTTGAGCAAATCGATAAAATAAAGGCGAAAGCCATCATCGCCATATAAGAAAGCAGCGGCTGATCGGCTACAGTTGCAAGCACGCTCCGGTCCATAATAGTCTGAATTGCAGCTGTCAGCATGGCGCCGAAAATTAAATATTTTCCCATCTCAAAAAATTCATCCGAAGCATGACCAAGCATAGCAGAAAATCGGCTGCCGAGACTGCCCCGAGGCTCCGCGTGATGATGCTCGTGAGAGTGGCTGTGATCATGCTTATGTGTATGATGGTCTTCCTGATTGGAATGGACAGCGGGCTGGGAATCGCCCTCGCCGCGAAGCGGACTTTTGCGCATAAACATATGCATGATCAGTCCGATAATAACAGCGACCGCAAACGCAAGAATAAGGCGGGCATAGGCCATTTCTGGAGCTGAGCGAAAAGCGGCGAAGGTGGCTGTGAACACGATTGGGTTGACGACGGGCCCGGCAAGCAAATAAACAATGCCGATATAAGCGGGCATGCCTTTGCGGATAAGCCGCCTGACGACGGGAATCATGCCGCATTCGCAAAGCGGAAAAGCAAGTCCAAGCAAGCCGCCGAACAGGACCCCGGCAATTGGATTTTTAGGCGTAAACCTGCGAATCATCTCATCCGTGACGAATACTTGAAGCAGGCCGGAGAACAGCACGCCAAGCAGGATAAACGGTATTGCCTCTAAAATAATGCTCAAAAATGTAATTTTGAAGGACTGGGCGTGTGAATAGTCCAGGAAGGCGAAAGGCGAAGGCCGATTCAAAGCAATAGCGATAATAATTCCGGCACAGCCAAGCGCTAGCAGAAAGCTTATGTAGCGAAACCTGAAAATCGGCATATAAAAACCACACCCGCGTTTCTTATAGTAATAATTACGATTATATCACAGTTTATGCAGCCGGAAAGCAAAATAGGACAACTTTATGAGCAGAAAGCGGCTGCTCTGCTGCTTGACATTGGCTGTTAGCGCTGTATAATCATTGTAAATGCAATGAAGGGAACAAGTAAGCGAAGGCAAATTGCGACCAGAGAGCCGGTGGGTGGTGTGAACCGGTGCAAGCCTGAAGCCGAATGGGCCCCCGAGCCGAAAGCGAAACGCAGCGATTCGCGCTGCCAATGCTTCTCCGGAAATTCCCCGTTATGGAATATTGAAGGCTGTTCCGATTGTTAAGTCGCCCCATAATGGCGGCTGCGGATAGCGAATTAGGGTGGCACCACGGTCCCTCGTCCCTTGCGGCGGGGGATTTTTTGCGTTGATTTTTAAATTGGAGAGGAAGATTGAAGATGAAAAAAGTATTATCAGGCATTCAGCCAAGCGGTCAGCTCACACTCGGCAATTACATTGGTGCAATGAAAAACTTCGTCAAATTGCAGCATACCGAGCAATGTTTTTTTATGATTGTTGACCTGCATGCTGCGACGCAGCTGCCAGACCCAGCCGCTCTGCGCGAGCAGACGGAAGCGGTAGCAGCTTGTTATATTGCCGCTGGTATTGACCCGGCGAAAGCAAGCATTTTCGTCCAGTCGCATGTGCGGTCCCATGCTGAGCTGGGATGGATTTTTACAACGCTGTCTTATATGGGCGAGCTGGAGCGTATGACGCAGTTTAAGGACAAGTCACAAGGCAAGGACTCGATTCCAGCAGGGCTGTTCGTTTATCCATCCTTAATGGCTGCTGATATTTTGCTTTATAACGCTGATCTGGTTCCGGTAGGTGACGATCAAAAGCAGCATTTGGAGCTGACGCGTGATCTTGCGGGCAGATTTAATAATCGTTTTGGCGAATATTTCACCATACCAGAGCCTTATATGCCGAAGCATGGCTCACGCATTATGTCTCTCGATGATGGCAGCAAAAAAATGAGCAAGAGCAACCCGAATGCCGGAAGCTTCATTGCTCTGCTTGATCCGCCAGATGTCGTTCGTAAAAAAATTAGCCGTGCGACAACGGATTCTGGCCGAGAAGTGAAATATGATGTAGCGGGCAAGCCTGAAATCAGCAATCTCATGAGCATCTATGCCAACTGTGCAGGCTTGACGATCGAAGAGGTTGAAGCCCGTTACGAAGGGCAAGGTTATGGACCGTTCAAAAAAGCGTTGGCTGAGCAGGTCGTCTCCGTGCTGGAGCCGCTGCAAACGAGATACCAGGAAATTCGCGCATCAGGCGAAATCCACGATATTTTGAAGCAGGGTGCTGAGCGTGCTGCGGAAATAGCTGATCGTACGCTAGCGGGCGCAAAAGAGAGAATGGGCTTCCTAGCGCCGAAACGCTAATTGTTTTGCTGTTTGAGCCGTCTAAGTCTCGCTTTCACAATGAAGCCTGCGCCGATTGAAAATAACGTAAGGACAGCAAATAGCAGGGCGAGCCATGCGTTATAGCTCATGGAAATGGCGGTAGCGCTCATCAAAAGTACAGCAACGACGGCGAAAAGCAGCGATAATGGCTTGGACATAATGAGGTTCTCCTCTGGGGCAGTAACCGCCCGATAATATTTTTTTGAATATCCGAATAGTTTCTTGACTCGTGCACATAATAAGCTTGCAAGCTTGCAACATATCACAGTGCCCATACTGAAAGGAGAAATTCCTCATGTCAAGTAACACATTGGTGGTACCACAAGCATCGCAAGCTCTGAATCAATTGAAGCTCGAAGCAGCTCAAGAGCTTGGTGTTCAAATTCCGGCAGATGGTTATTACGGCAATATTTCTACTCGCGATGCAGGTTCGCTGGGTGGTTATATTACGAAAAAACTAGTTCAAATTGCCGAACAACAATTGTCTGGCGGTTACCGTTAATCGTTTTTTCTATACAAAAGGCAAAACAAGGGAGAAGCTCAGGGGAAACCCTGGGCTTCTTCTTTTTTCTTTTGACACGATGGCATAAAATAAAGAAAAGCTCTTTCCTTCTATTGTGAAGGAAGGAGCTTTCCGCCGTCAACCCATAAAGACTGGGCTGTTAATAAGTATTCATTCGCAGTCGCTTCATTAGGCGTTCGTCGCTCAGCCAGCCAACGTAAGAGCCTAAAGTTTTATATTCCTTGTCCATTAACAGGACACCGAGAAAAGGGTATTGCTTGCGATGTCGGTAGCGAACATCGGACCAACGCACCTCATAGCCCCATTCATGCTCTGTGACATCGGCGCAGGCAAATTTGGTTAGGTAGAGGAAGGAGCGAATCGCGGGATCGCTTTTGGATCTGGCAGCCGCGGGATGATCGGAGCATTTTACCCTGTCGACCCAGCGGAGCGAGCCATTTCGCAAATCGCCAACGGCGAAGCTGCCATCCTTCATATGCTTGACCACATTCCATATGCTGAGCGATACGGTCGGAATGAGCAGATATCCGTCTGCCGAAAGATTTTCTTTATCCAAGGCAGGCAGCTTCCGCATAATCGTTCGCTGGGCTATCGTTCGCCATACAAAATAAGCGGCTGTAAACAAATAAAGAATCGGAAAAATGATCGTTGGGCTTATCGCCCCGATTGCCCACAGTAAAATAGCAATAATGTGGGTAATGAAGATCACCGGATCAAAAATGTGTATAATGTTCCATGAAATCCATTTTTCCGTGAAAGGACGCATCGCTTGTGTGCCATAGGCATTAAATAGATCGCTCAGCACATGGACGCATACGGCGAGCAGTACCCAGCCTCCTACACGGAGCCATGGCAGGCTGCCATGGTAAAAAAGTTCCAGCAAACCGGTAATAACGACAGTCCAAATGGCTATTGCAGGAATCGAGTGGGAAAGCCCGCGATGATTGCGGATATAGCTGGCATTGCCCTTCAGGCGCAGCAGCGTATCGGCGTCCGGAGCTTGCGAGCCAACAACCGTTCCAATCAAGACTGCCGTATGAAGCGTTTGATCAGCTGCAATAACGGGGTCAATGGTGGCAAGGCCTGCAAGTCCGATGCCTATAACTAAATGTGTTCCTGTATCCACGGTAGCAACCTCCAGTATCTTCATTCAATCTTCCGTATACGGTAGTATCGACGGCTGAAAGCTGATTTATGAAGGAGAGTAAAGGAAATGAAAAGGGGATGTATTGATGTATATTTGCTTTGCGGAATATCGCATTAAAACAGAAAATAAAAACGAGTATTTACATTATGTAGAGCAAATGAAAGCAGCTCATTCCGCACTCCATGTTTATGAAGGAACAGATCAGCCGGATTTATTCGTTGAGGTGTGGCAGGCAGAAAGCTTGGAGGAGGCGGAGGAAATAAAAAAAGAACGCCTGAATGAGCGTTCTTCTTGGCGCCAGATGGCCGTTTGGGTGCCGGGCGGCGCGGCAAAGGTGCATGTGTGGACGTTTAAGCCAATAGATATGGCTAATCGCGGCTAGTATTAAGCGGTGTAACGTTTGTAATCATGCCGCCTTGAAATGGATACTCATAATTGATTGGACCATCAAAGGTGACATAATCCAGATTAATGGAAAGAAGCAGGTAGCGCATGCCTGTTGTTGGATCGCTAATAATAATGTGGTCGCGTCCTGCAGCCTCTATAATGCCGCGGAATGTTTTGGCGTTCCACTCACGGTTGTTCTCATATGTCATGTAGAAGGTAGCCATTTTGCCACGGTTAAGCCGTAAAATATTTTCTACGTATGATTCCTCTACGATTGGAACAGTAACCACATTGCCGCCTGATGGGGTTACGAAGGAGCCGCTCGGGACGTTAACCGGCATCGGCTGCATCGCTTGCATGCCCGCTACCTGCTGCATGCCAGGCATTTGGCCCCCCATCATCGGCTGCATCATTGCCGGCATCGGCATCGGCATCGGCATCGGCGTTGGCATTGGCATTGGCTGCCCGCCCATCGGATGAGGATAGCCATAGCCCCCTGTATTTGCTGGACTAACCGCTGTTTTGTAACCATAACCATTCGTCATTTGAAATTCCTCGCTTTCCAAATAAAAAATCATTTGTTACATTTTCTTTGATGCTAATAAACACTTGGACAATTAGCCTGGGTAGGAACGAAGAAGCAGTGGGCTTTGAAGCGGCCGCTGTTCGACTGATTGTACCAGGTGCCAGGACAGCCAGCAGCGGGGCGGAAAAACCAAAGCGCATTTGACGCTGGATGCTGCCGTTCGCCTTTAATGACGCGTTCGGCGAGTCGGATGTCGCGATCGCGCGCTTTTTGATAGAAATAGCCTTTCTGGGTCGCCTCAAAGCCGCCGGGGCTTTGAAACACCATCTGCGGAATGGAGCGAATATTCCTAAAGTCGAGGCAATTGCCTAGTACGCGGTTGACACCAACATTGCCAACCATCAACATGCCGAGCTCACCATCCCCCTCCGCTTCTGCGCGCATCAGTCTTGCCAGCATTTTCGTATCCTCTGCACTTGTCTTGATGACTGCCACAGGCAGGCTCCTTTCAACCCTCAATGATGCTCCACCAAATAATAGGCGAATGATCATGGGCGTTAAACTACATACTTAGTGTATTGTGAGCCCAGAGAAAGGTTCCAAAATTATTTTCGCTTTTTGAAATATAAGCATTTATAAGTTTTACACCTATAAATACACTTATATTTCTCGGACTGAAACGCGCTGCGCCGCCAAAGGACGGCGATAGCCGTTTCACCTTGAAATATAAGCATTTATAAGTTTCACACGTATAAATAGGCTTATATTTCTCCGAAAAAGCTCTTCGCACGTCCCAGAAGGACGACGAAGTCGTTTTTGCTTGAGTGGCAAATTGATGAACAATAAGCTTGAGCGTTGTCATAACGTGGTTTTTTCTGTATGATTAAGAACGATTGACCAATGAAATGTATGGGCGCTACCTGCGCCTTGTCACATACTCGGGAGGCTCGCTTCGTGTTTAAGGACTTGATAGCATTGACAAAACCAGGTTTGCTCCGGCTCAATATGTTTGCAGCCGTTGGCGGCTTTTGGGTAGCTTCCAAATGGCAAATTGCTTGGTTTGATCTGATCTGGATGCTGATTGGCTCCACGCTCACGATGGCGTCTGCTTGCGTCATTAATAATTATTGGGATCGTGAGCTGGATCAGAAGATGGAGAGAACGAAAGGGCGAGCTTTGCCGACAGGCCGGATGAAGCCGCTGTTTGTGCTTGGGTACGGGCTTGTGCTCGGCATTATTGGGGAATTGGTGCTGTTTATAGCCGTTAATCCGCTTACGGGCTGGTTAGGGCTTTTGGGCTGGTTCGTATATATCGTTATTTATACGATTTGGTTGAAGCGCAGTTCCACTTGGAGTACGTCGGTGGGTGGAATTTCAGGAGCGATGCCTCCGGTAATCGGTTATTGCGCAGTAACGAATGAAGTGGATGCAGGAGCTTGGCTCATGTTCGCTCTGTTATTTTTATGGCAGCCGGCTCATTTCTGGTCGCTTGGCATTAGACGCGTGGAGGAATATCGCACGGCTGGCTTCCCTCTGTTGCCTGTTGTCAAAGGGATTAGACGGACCAAGCTGCAGATGATTCCTTATGTAGCTCTGCTTATACCTACTTGTTTTCTCATGTTTTATTATGGCTACACGGGGTATGTTTTTCTAGTGTTGTCCGTTGCAGGAAGTGTATTGTGGGCGGTTCACACGATTCGCGGCCTGAAGGCGAAGGATACGGAAAAATGGGCAAAAACGAATTTTCTTATCTCAGTCAACTATTTAATGGTTGTATTCATTGTAATGATCGTTAATACGGTGAAATAACGCGTCATTTTGGGACAAGTTTCATGGGGGGAATGGGGAAAATGGATTTTTTGAAAAAGCATAGCTTCAAAATTGCTGTGCTGGCACTTTGCCTGGGGATGGGCATTTATTTATTAATGACCAATGTTTTCAAACCGGAAACGCCAATGCCGGTTCTGCAAGAAGCGCCAGCCTTCGAGCTGACGGATTTGGACGGCAATAAAGTGACGAAGGAGTCGACGAACGGCAAAGCAAGATTAGTGTATTTTTATTTTGCCAATTGCCCGGACGTGTGTCCGCCGACGACATTCCTATTGTCTCAGGTACAGGAAGGCTTGGAGAAGGAGGGCATACTGGGAACGGATGCCGAAATGATCTCGATTACGTTCGATCCTGAGCGTGATACAACGGAGGTTATTAAGGCGTTCGCGGAGCGCAATTATGCCAAGCTGGATCAGGGCTGGCTGTTTTTGCGGGGGAATGATCCAGAGGGAGCCATCAAGCTGTCTCAGGATTTTGGAGCGAGCGTCATTAAGGATAAAGAAGGAACCGGCTTTACACATATGAATGTGATTACTCTAGTGGACAAAACAGGCCAAATCCGCAAGTGGATTTCCGCAAGCAATGAGGAATTGACGCCGGAAAGCATCGTTGCTGACATGAAGCGGCTTGCCAAGGAATAGCGATGGCTATCTTTTATCATATTTTATGGAGTAACGTTGCGCCGCTTACATTGATGATAGCTATCGGCTTCTCAATGCAGCGGCTTTTTTCTTTGGATATCAAAACCTTGTCTAAGCTGAATTTTTATGTTTTTTCGCCGGCTGTCATTTTTCAACTGCTGCGTACGACAGAGCTTGAAATGAGCCTCATTTGGAAGGTGCTGCTGTTTGTCGTTATCTTCATGCTGCTGCAGGCTATAGCAGTAGAAATCGTTGTGAAAATGCGAGGGCTGCAGGGAGGCATGCGCGGCTCCATGCGCAACAGCGTGCTGTTCTATAATAGTGCCAATTACGGCATACCGCTCAATCAGCTGGCGTTTGCTGGGAATCCCATGACGCTGGCGGTACAAATATTGGTCATGACGACGCAGTCTTTTTTGCCGAATACGTATGGCATCTACAGCGTGAACGCCCATAAGCTGTCATGGCGGGATACGCTGAAGACGATTTTTTCTATGCCGATCATTTATGTCATTCCGCTTGCATTTCTACTAAAAGGTCTGGACGTAGATTTGCCGCAGCCGCTGCAGACGCCAATTGAATATTTGGCAAACGGATTTATTGGGACAGCGCTTATTACGCTCGGTGTCCAGCTCGGCAGCATGAAGTGGCAGTTTAACAAGCGTCTGCTGGGCAATGTGCTGCTGTCGAATGGGCTTCGGCTAATAGGGGGCCCGCTGCTGGCAGCTCTTGCTATTTGGCTGATCAGCGCAACAGGGCTGTTCGTATTCGATAAGCTGACGACTGCGGCGCTAATCGTGTCGGCCTCGGTGCCTACCTCGCTGAGCAGCGTGCTGCTGGCTGTGGAATTCGACAATGAGCCGGAGTTTGCTTCTCAGGCGGTGTTTTTGTCAACGGTATTCAGCATTGTGACGGTATCGTTCGTTATTTTTATACTTCATATTTAATCTTGCGGGGTAGGAGCGGGAGGAGGATACAGAATATGTTCCTCTAATCCCGCTTTTTCCAATTGGGCGATGACGTATTCCTCAGGGGTATGCTCTACACCTGAATACCCGCGCCTCGTATAAATATGCTCGGCATCAGGGAACACATCGCGCAGCATGCCCCGAATACGTTTGCCAGACGAATCATTGTCTGTGAAAATATAAACGTCACGCTCGGCGATTTGCTTGCGCAGCTTCTCAAGCTGCTCGGTTCCGGGAGTGCCGTATGTACAATAGATCGGAATGCTTTCGTCCAGCACGCGCCTGACACGGCTTTTATCATTTTTTCCTTCTACAATAATCGCAATGTCTATCATGCTGATCACCTTGTTTTTTTTACATTCAGTGTATCAAATTACAAGGGGAAAAGCTTGCGGACGTCATGATGAGAAATGGGTTCGCGTGACGAGCGGGCTGCGGCGGTGGAAAGGGAGAATCGACACAGCGAGCATCAAAGCGAGAAAGGCGATATAATACGGCGACATATAGTCGCGCAGTTGACCGGCAAGCATTGGCCCGAGGAAGGCGCCAATCGAATAGGCAATGGATAGAGCGGAAAAGGTGCGGCCATAGCGTGCGCCTCCACTTAGCTCAATAAGCAAGATTGAAATCGCGGGAATGACGATGCCTTTTGCCATGCCTACCATCAGCAGCATAACGGCGAAGGGCAGCGGCGAATCAGCGGCGATGCTGAAATAAATCAAAGCCAGCGCGAGCGCTCCCCATAAAGTACGGCGATAGGCGGAGAAGCGGTTGAGAAACAGCATGCTGAGCGTAATTAGGGCGCCGATGCTGACAACTGAAAAAAGCAAGCCCGTCGTCATCATGCCAGCGGTCGTTGTCGCCATGAGCGGCAGCTCGAAGGATAATATGCCCTGCGCGCAGCTGATGCCGACCGGCAATACATAAATGAGCCAGGATACGGACTTCGAATCGGCAGGCGCCGAGGAAGCCAGCTTTTGGGGCTGTATTCCGGCAGGAGTGACAGGGACGGCTGCTGCCGGGATATCGCGGATGAAAAACAGCGCGCATATCGCAGTAACGATTAAAATCCAGCCCAGCATATAAAACGCGGTGGTGAAGCCGATTTTGGCCACCATATAAGCGCCGACTGCTGGCGAAATGACGGTTGCCAGCGTATGAACGAGCCCGTTGCCGGCCATAAGCTTGCCCTGCTCGGTACGGTTGCTCGTCATACGGGCAAGCAAGGCCAGGCATGCCGGCGAGAGAAATGCGAGCACGAAGCCGCTAATAGAGCGAAGGACGAGCAGCTGCCAAGGATTCGTCACCCCCGCTTGAAACAAGAGGATGACCCCTGCTCCAAGCAAGCTGAAGACGATAAACAGCCTGCTGCCAAAGCGGTCAACGCCATAGCCGGCAATGAGGTTGCCAGGCAGATGCGTAATGGAGTACATACCCATCATCAGCCCGATGAACGAGGGCGCTGCGCCAAGCGAGATGGCGAAAGGCGTCAAAATAGGATATTGCGCATGCAAATCAAAAAAGGCGACGAACAGAAAAAAATAGAGCCAGATGGCGGTTTTCATCAGGCTTCACCTCCAAATTGTTATCAGCCTAACAGGGAGCGTATGGATGACGGCAGCGCCAAATCCATTCATAGGCCATGCCCCTGAGCCATATAATTTACTTGTACGCCAAGGTCGGACAGGATATGTCTGTATAAAGCAAGGTGCCTAGCGTTTACGCTGGATTACAGCTGGGGTATAATGTTTGATAATAGCAGTGTCCGCACGTTATAATAGGAGGGGTCAGGTTGGAGTTTCTGGATTTTACAAGTTATGATTGGAATACTTGGAGCGATTTTCTGAAGGAGCATTGGTTTGTGCTCGCGATTGCTCTTGTTGTGCTGCTGCTTATTATCCGTATCGTCAAAACCGTTGTGAAATGGGCTTTGGTCGCCGTTATCGTGTTTGGCGTTATCGTCTACAGCGGGTATACGATGGAGGATTTGAAGGCATTTGGCACGAAGCTGGAGGAAACAACCGGAAGCCTTAAGCAGGAAGCCATTTCGGCTATGATCGGCGAAGCGAAGAACGCCAAGTTTACGACGAATGAAGACGGCTCCTATACCGTTGCGACAGATAGCGTAGCGCTGACTGGGGTGCCGGGAACGAATGAGGTTTCCGTATCTTATCGTGGAAATGATTTATTCAAATTGCAAATTGACGAGACGATTCAATCCATTATTGATCAAGCCAAACAAAACAAACAATAAGCACTTTTACTATAAATAATGTTTTTGAGCAATGAATGAGGGGGATTACGGGAATGACGGAATGGATTCAGACAGGCAGCCAAAGTATGATGGAGCCTGTCACAGCTGCCGTTCTCCTGGTGCTCCTTGTCTCGCTCATTCAGGGTTTGATTAGGGGCGCATCGGGATCGGCGAGGCGCCTTTTCTTTTTTGTGTGGGAAAGTATCGTCATCGTGGCTTGTCTTGTCCTCGCTTCGCATTGGGCGGGCAAGCTTTCGCCTGTTGCAGCGGATATGCTGAGGAAGCATGTTATAGTCCCTAGCAGAGCGCTGGGATCGATTGAGCAGGCGTGGTACACATTGATAACGAGTATAAGGGATTTTGCACTGCTGCGTTATGTGCTGCTGTTTCTGCTCATTTATATGCTGCTGCGCGTTGCTGCCTCTGGGCTTAACCCGTTGTTTGAGCTCATATTTAGGCGAAAGGTTCACGTAGACGGGGATGGTCGCCAGCAGGAGCGGCGGATGGCTCTCCCAAGGCAGCGGGCGGCAAGCCGCGCTTTTGGGGCATTGTTAGGCGGTATTCATGGAGCAGGCCGAGCTTTCATATTCATTGCTGTTCTGTTCGTGTATGTGTCCTTGCTGCCGAATGGCGTTGGAGCACAGATGATTAAGCAATCGCCTCTGTATACGCAGGCTGCTGTACTGCTGGAACCGGTGGCGGGCGATATGCTCGCTGGACGCGGGCATGTAATGGCCGAGGCGATGCAGGCGGAATTCCAAAATATTTTACAGCGAAAATATGAAGTGATCGATTATGCCATTCCTGCAGATATTGAGCAGGCGGCGGTGCAGGTTGTTAAGGATGCAGTGACGGATGAGGCGAAAGCAAGGGCGCTGTATGCGTGGCTAGGTACGCGAATTGCCTATGATTGGGACAAGGCCCGCAATTACGAGGAGCAGGGCATTTGGCAGGAGCAAACTCCGCAAAACACATTTGATACGCGAAAAGGTGTTTGCATCGATGTTGCGAGATTGTATGACATGATGGCGCGAGCTGTAGACATCGAGGTGCGGGTCGTAACGGGGCTTGGCGCAGATGGGAAGGGCGGCTTTGGCCCCCATGCGTGGAATGAAGTGCGTATAGAGGGAAAATGGCTGCCGCTGGATGCAACTTGGGCTTCATCGGGCGATTGGTTTAATTCGCCTGACTTTGAGCAGACGCATATTCGGGATAAGCAGCTAAGCATTTAATTTAAAATATAAGCATTTATAAGTTTTACACCTATAAATACGCTTATATTTCTCGGACTGAAACGAGCTGCACCGCCAGAGGACAAGGGCAGCCGTTTCACCTTGTATATTTAATTTATAATTGAGGTGAGCATGTTGACGGATGATCCACAGAAAAGGGAAATTAATAATAAACGCCATTTTTCCTTTCGCCTGAACTTATTTTTCTTTATCGTCTTCGGTTTGTTTAGCGTACTGATTATTCAATTGGCTATTTTGCAGTTTGTAGAAGGGCCGACGCTTAGTGCGGCGGGCAGCAAGAAAAGCACACGGAATGTGAAAATCGCGCCGATTCGCGGCAATATTTACGACTCTGAAGGGAAAGCGATTGCCTATTCCACTTCGACGCAGACGCTTTACTTCAGCATTCCACCGAATTATAAAACGGAAGATCTGAAGAAGCTTGCTACAGAGGAAGCAACCAGACTCGTTAAGGTGTTTGACGAATACGGAGATCCAGCTTTGAAAATGACGGTGGAAGATGTCATTATGCAGATGGATTTAGGGTTTAGGCTCAATACCATTTCAACACCGAGACGTATTAAAACGGGGCTGACGAATGAGGAAATTGCTTATTTTCTCGGCAATAAAAGCAGCTTTGTTGGTCTAGATATTATGGAGGAAAGCGTGCGTCACTATAGTCAGGATACGACGGCGGTTCAACTGGTCGGGTACTTGAAGAAATTTAAGGGTGTACGCGAAAACTTGGATTTTTATGGGGAAAAGGCACAGGAAAAAGACCCGCAGCTCCAATATTTGGAGGATGAAGAGGTTGGGTTTGACGGACTCGAGCTATTGTACCAGGATATATTGCGTGGCAAAAACGGGCTGAAGAGCTATCCGGTCAACAATCAGGAGGTTATCGTCGGCCCTGTACAAATTACGAATCCAGAAAAAGGCGATGACCTTTACCTGACGATTAATCGGGGCGTGCAGCAAACATCAGAGCAGGCCATTATGGATCAGATTAGAAAAATCAGCACTTCATCCATATCTGCTGAACGTGCGCCTTATGCAAAAATCGGCTTTGCAGTTGCGATGGAAGTGGAGACAGGCAAAGTAGTCGCAATGGCTAGTATGCCGGATTATGATCCGAACATTTGGGCTGGCGGCAGCATTAGCCAGAAGGATTATGACAACATTGAGAATGTTGTTAATAATGGAACGATTACGGAAATCTATCCGAAATACGATTCAGATGAGGAGCGTAAAAGCCATCCATCTTCACTCGTTCCACCAGGATCGACGCTCAAGCCGCTTTCCGTTTTAATTGGTCTAAATGAAGGCTTGTTTACAACAGAATCTACTTACAACGATACAGGCGTATTCAGATTTGGTAAAGCTGGTCATGAGGTTCCGATTGGAAATGCTGGCGGTCACGTCTATGGAACGCTTGATCCTGCTAAAGCTATTGAGAAATCCTCCAACCCCTTTATGGCTTCGATGATCGGCAGCAGGCTGAACCAAAAATATCCGGGTATCGAGGGTATTAATGTCTGGGACAAATATATGAAGGAGTTTGGACTAGGCGTTTCTACCGAAAGCGGACTTCGCATGGAGAAAAAGGGAAGCGTCGATTATTACCATGAGTTTGAGACGGCAAGTGCGCAATCCGCACTCATTCGTGCCTCGTTCGGCCAACAGGCTCGTTATACCGCCTTGCAGTTGGTACAGTACGTAACGATGCTTGCTAATCATGGCAAGCGGATGAAGCCGCAATTTGTCAATGAGATTAAAGATTCCGAAGGCAAGGTTGTGCAAGCCTTTGAGCCAGTGGTGCTCAATACGGTCGATCTCCCTGATGCTTACTGGAAAGAAATTGAGACAGGAATGGGAAAAGTAAAAGTGCAAGGTTTCGATGGCGTAAGCTATACCTTTAATCGTAAAACAGGGACAGCGCAATCGTCCGTTAAAGGCAGAACGGCGGATAACGGTGTATTTATCGCTTATGCCCCTGCTGAAAATCCCAAGCTCGCAGTTGCTGTCATTATGCCGGACGGCGGTTTTGGCGGCTGGGCGGCAGCGCCGGTTGCCCGTAAAATTTTTGATGCCTATGATTATGAAGTTGGCCTAAACGGCGTTCCAGGAAAGGCAAAGGATGTCGCGGCTACGACGGATACAGAAGCTGAAGGTACGGAAACAAAGGTGCAATAACCTAGTTAAATAGCTTATTCTATAAGGCCTTTTCAACAGCGCTGCTGATTGGAGAGGTCTTTTTTTAAAAAAAATGTTGCACTAGAGAAACTTTTTTGTATAATATAAACAAAGAGGCGCTTAGCTAACTTACATTCGCATAGGCAAAATAAATCAAAGCAATGAAAACAAATAGATGGGCAGGGGATTGGACTAATGAAGAAGAAGCGTAAAATGAATTCGGCGTTGAAGAGGTTAATTATGACGTTAATGTTTTTGGCTTTATCCGCAATTGTATTGGCAGGCTGTACAAGCGGCAGTGGCAGCGAGACAGCAAACGAAGATGGAAAATTAAAAATCACGGCGACGACCGGAATGATCGCTAATGTAGCGTCAGAGGTTGGTGGAGACGATGTTGCAGTAACAGGACTTATGGGGTCGGGTATCGACCCCCATTTATACAAAGCATCTCAGGGTGATGTAAAGAAGCTGGATCAGGCTGATATTATTTTTTATAACGGCTTGCATCTGGAAGGGAAAATGGGGGAGATGTTCGAGAAGCTGGAGAAGCAAAAGCCAACAGTGGCAGTCTCCTCGCAAATTCCAGAATCGGAGCTGCATGGCAATCCAAGCGGCGACTCCACAACACATGATCCCCATATCTGGTTCAATGTTAAGCTGTGGATGTCTGCAACTGAGGTTATACGCGATACGCTAGTGGAGAAAGACCCAGCGAACGAGGCGGGCTACAAGGAGCGGGCGGAGGCTTACCTAGCGAAGCTTGAGGAGCTTGATCAATATGCAAGAGAGCAAATCGCGACGATTCCTGAAAAAGGCAGAATTCTCGTAACGGCGCATGACGCCTTCGGATATTTTGGCGCAGCTTATGGCCTAGAGGTCACAGGCTTGCAGGGGATGAATACGATGTCTGAGTATGGGTCGAAGGATGTAAGCGAGCTGAGAGATTTTCTCGTTGAAAAACAAATCAAAGCGGTGTTCATCGAATCCAGCGTGCCGCGCAAATCCATCGATTCCGTTATCGAGGGTGCTCGCCAATTGGGGCATGAAGTGACAATCGGCGGCGAATTGTTTTCTGACGCGATGGGCGATCCCGGAACGGTAGAAGGTACTTATATCGGTATGGTTAAACATAACGTAGATACAATTGTAAATGCACTCAAATAACAAGACGCAGTGAGAGGCGATGGCTACTATGAAAAATCATTTAAAAACGGCAGCTCCTTTGACAATTGAAGGCTTAAGCGTAGCTTACCAGAAAAAACCGGTGCTGCGCAGCGTATCTTTCTCCGTAGCAGAAGGGGAGCTGATCGGCGTAATCGGGCCCAACGGAGCGGGCAAGTCTACGCTGATGAAAGCGGCGCTCGGCCTCATTCCTCGCCTCAGCGGAGAAGTGCTGATCTATGGCAAGCCGTACCGCCAGCAGCGCAGGCTGATCGGATATGTGCCGCAGCGCGAGTCGGTCGATTGGGATTTCCCAACGAATGCGCTGGATGTGGTCATGATGGGCCGTTACGGCCATCTGGGCCTGTTCGGCCGCCCGGGAGCAAAGGAACGCAGGCTGGCGATGGAATGCTTGGCGAAGGTCGGCATGGCGGATTTCGCCACAAGGCAAATTAGTCAGCTGTCTGGCGGCCAGCAGCAGCGGGTATTTCTGGCTCGTGCGCTCGTGCAGGACGCTCAGCTGTATTTCATGGATGAGCCGTTCGCAGGTGTCGATGCTGCAACCGAGAAGGCGATTATTACGCTGCTGCAAGAGCTGAAGCGGCAGGGCAAAACGGTTATCGTCGTCCATCATGATTTGGCGACGGTCGAGGAATATTTTGATTCTGTTCTGCTGCTCAATGTGGAGCTTCAGGCATATGGCAAAACCGAGCAAGTATTTACACAGCAAATGCTCCAGCAAACCTATGGCGGGCGGCTTGCCTTTCTAGAGCGTGGCGGAAATGCCCGGCTTGCTGTCACGAAAGGGTGAGGCTGAGATGGAAACGTTGTGGAGACTGCTTCAAGATCCGAACATGCAATGGATTTTTCTAAGCTGCACGCTGCTTGGCTTAAGCAGTGGCGTCATCGGCAGCTTCTCCTATTTGCGCAAGCAAAGCTTGATGGGCGATACGCTGGCTCATGCGGCGCTGCCTGGGATTTGTATTGCTTTTATGCTGACGGGCACAAAATCGCTGCTGTTTTTTCTGCTTGGAGCAGGGGCAGCTGGCCTTGTCGCTACGTTCGGCATCGGCTGGATTACGCGAAATTCGCGGATTAAGCATGATGCGGCAATGGGGATTGTGTTATCCAGCTTTTTTGGCTTCGGCATCGTATTATTAACGATTATCCAGCATGGCGAATACGGCAATCAATCGGGACTGGATAAGTTTTTATTCGGTCAGGCGGCCGCAATGGTTGGCTCCGATGTACTTACGATGTCGATTGTGAGTTTATCGCTCATCGCGATCTGTACGTTATTTTTCAAGCAATTCAAGCTTGTATCCTTCGATCCCGGCTTTGCGCGCGGACTTGGCTATCCGGTGGCTCTAATTGAGCAACTGCTTATGTTTTTGATGGTAGTAGCTGTAGTCGTGGGCATTCAAGCGGTCGGTGTTGTGCTGGTGGCCGCGCTGATTATTACGCCGGCGGTGTCGGCTCGTTATTGGACGGATAAGCTTGGCTTTATGGTTGTTATCTCTGGCTTGTTCGGCGCTTTGAGCGGCGGAATCGGCACGATTATTAGCTCGCTTGGCTCGAATTTGCCAACGGGTCCGCTGACTGTGCTTGCGGCAACGGCATTATTTTTAATTTCGATATTGTTTGGTCCTCGTAGAGGTCTGCTCGCAAAACGGCTGCTGCGGCTCAAAGTGGCACGGAGCTTCCATGAGGAGCAGGGTCATAAGGAACGGCAGCTAAAGGGGGGAGCGACGCTATGAGCGATTTTTGGATATTGCTGACAGGCTCGCTTGTCGCCAGCTGCTGCGGCATACTGGGAGCTTTTCTCGTTTTGCGAAAAATGGCGATGATCGGCGATGCGATCAGCCACTCGGTAATGCCGGGTATCGTTATTGCTTTTCTGATCAGTGGTTCGCGTGATTCACTCGTTATGATGCTAGCGGCTATGGCTTGCGGTTTGCTTGCTGTATTCCTTATCCAGCTGTTTCAGCAAAGCGGCATTCAATCGGATGCGTCCATTGGCGTTGTTTTTACTGCGATGTTTGCTACTGGGGTGCTGCTGGTGAGCCTGTATGCCCGCCAGGTGCATCTCGATCAGGATGCGATTTTATATGGAGAAATTGCCTATGTGCACTGGAATACGTGGACGCTGAACGGCGTCAGTATGGGACCGATAGCGGTATGGCTGCTTGGCATTACGTTAACGGTCATTTTAGTCGTCATTGGGCTGTTCTATAAGCAGTTCAAGCTATGCGCCTTTGATCCAGCGCTTGCGGCTGCCTGTGGCATTCCCGTTGCTTTGTTCCATTATTTATTGATGGGGCTCGTGTCGATGGCGACGGTCAGCTCCTTCGAGAGCGTAGGGGCGATCCTCGTAGTTGGGCTGCTGGTTATTCCTGCTGCGACCGCCTATTTATTAACGGAGCGGCTGAGCGTCATGATCGCTTTGAGCGCAGGTGTGGGCATTGCCAGCACATTCATTGGTTATGGCGTGGCGACTGTGCTAGATGCCTCGATTGCAGGCTGTATCGTTAGTGCTGCTGGCGTGCTGTTCATCTTGGCCCTGCTGTTCTCGCCTAGCCATGGCGTCATCTGGAAAAAATGGCGTTTGCGCCGTTTAGCCCAATAATACGCGATATGCGAACTTTTCTTGTGCTGCGTTTCATCGCGCAGCAGTAATGAAGGCCAACCGGAAATTTGCGGTTGGTCTTTATTTTTTTGAAGTGGAGCAGGATCGTTTGGCTTACGCCCAAAATATGATAAAATGGCTGTATTGCATCAAGATATGATGTTATGCAGCAAATGCAGGAGGTAACGATGGCAGATTATAAATTAGTAGCACTCGATATGGACGGGACGCTGCTGAATGAACTGAGTGAAATTAGCGATGAAAATGCGTTGTGGATTAGAAAGGCGCTTGATGCCGGTGTAACGGTTAGTTTTTCGACGGGACGCGGCTTCCGCAGTGCCTTGCCGTTTGCCGAGCAATTGCAGCTTGAAACGCCGATGATTACGGTAAATGGTGGCGAGATCTGGAAGAAGCCTCATGTGCTGCACCGCAGAGCGCTGCTTGATCCGGTATATGTAGAGCGGCTTCATAAAATTGCGCAGAAGCACGCAGGCACCTGGTTTTGGGCATACAGCACGAAGGACATTTACAATTTGGAAAAATGGATTGCGCCAGCGGATGATTATGAAGCCCATCATTGGCTGAAGTTCGGTTACTACACCGAAGATGCTGTCGTACTTAAGAAGATTTATGAGGAAGTTAGCGAGTGGGATGCGCTAGAAATTACGAATTCCTCGACGAGCAACTGGGAGATGAATCCAAAAGGCGTTACCAAAGCATCCGCGCTGAGCGAGCTTTGTGAAGTCATGGGTATTGACATGTCGCAGGTCGTTGCAGTTGGAGACAGCTTGAACGATATAGCCGCTATTCGCGATGCAGGACTTGGCGTTGCTATGGGCAATGCCCAAGATGCTGTGAAGGAAGCGGCTGACGTTATTACACTGTCGAATAATGAGCATGGCGTTGCCGAAATTATTAAGAAATATGTACTGAAGGGATGAAAACGGCTTGGACATCTTAGGCTGGTCTCTCGTTATCATTTTATTTATTGTCGGCATGGCGGGTACGGTGTATCCGATATTGCCGGGGGCGCTTGCCATTTACGCCGCGTTTTTTGCTTATGGCCTGTGTATTACCTTTGAGCCGTTCGGCTGGGTCTTTTGGACACTGCAAACGCTCATCGTCGTTGTCTTGTTCGTAGCGGATTATGCGGTCAGCGCCTGGGGCGTCAAGCGATTTGGCGGCTCTAAGGCCTCTATAATCGGCAGTACCATCGGCCTTATATTGGGACCATTCGTTATTCCAGCTTTCGGTCTCATTATCGGCCCATTCGTGGGCGCGGTCATCGGCGAGTTTTTCGTCGTTCAGGAGTGGAAGCATGCTGCGAAGGTAGGTATCGGCTCGCTTGTCGGGCTGCTGACTAGTGTGGTGGTGAAGGTTGTTTTGCAGTCCATCATGATTGTGCTCTTTATTGTTTGGCTGGTTGTGTAAAGGATGATTGATGAAAATAGTGCTGCGCTGCGTAAAAGATTTGGTTTTCGATCGCTGTTGCCCCAGAAATTTTTGAATATATCCGCTCAGCGGTATAATTTCTGGGGCAAAGGCGAACGCTCCGCTTCTCAAATCCAAACCTTTTACTCCGCTCCGCCTTTTTCATCAACTACCTTCTCCACAAAAAAGCTCGGACAATCCTTCGCTTTTTACAGTGAAAACCTTAAGACCGTAAGCCTGAAAACCTGAGAGCAGACAACATGGTCAACAACGTTTTGAAATCGTTTTATTATATTTGGGGGAGCTGAGAATCGATGATTAAAGTGACGGTCTGGAATGAGTTTTTGCATGAGAAGGTGCACGAAGAGGTGCTGCGCGTTTATCCGGATGGCATACATAACGCTCTAGCAGCAGGCATCGCCACCGATTCATTTGAAATCGCTACAGCTACGCTTGATCAGCCAGAGCACGGGCTGACCGAAGAACGCCTGAACAATACAGATGTCCTGATCTGGTGGGGACATATGGGCCATGATCAAGTCGAGGATGCGATTGTCGAACGTGTGCATGGGCGCGTCATGCAAGGCATGGGACTCATTGTATTGCATTCCGGTCATTTTTCGAAAATTTTCAAAAAACTAATGGGCACCGGCTGCGATTTGAAATGGCGCGAAGCAGGTGAGAAGGAACGTATCTGGACCGTGAATCCGGCCCATCCAATTGCTGCAGGCTTGCCGGAGTACATTACAATTGAGCATGAGGAAATGTACGGCGAGCATTTCGATATTCCCGCACCGGATGAGCTCATCTTTTTAAGCTGGTTCGAGGGCGGCGAGGTGTTCCGCAGCGGCTGCACCTTCTACCGCGGCCAAGGGAAGATTTTTTACTTCCGACCAGGTCACGAAACATATCCAACCTATTACAATGAACAAGTGCTGCAAGTAATTAAAAATGCGGTTCATTGGGCAAAGCCTTCGGGTGCTGGAGTACCCGTCCGCGGCAATCACCAGCCGCTTGAGCCACTCGCTAAACCATAATCCTGCATTCGAAAGAGAGACATACCCGCTATGAAGAAGGATTCACTTATTAAAGGAACATTGATTTTAGCCATGGCCGCACTGGTCGCCCGCATGCTTGGTATTTTCCAGCGGGTGCCGCTGGAGCATATGCTGAGCAAAGAAGGCTTGGCGAGTTTTACCGTCTCTAATAATCTATATTTAACCTTACTTATTGTAGCAACAGGGGGCATCCCGAGTGCCATTAGTAAAATGGTGTCCGAGCGTTATGCGCTTGGCCGCCAGCAGGAAGCGCAGCGCATTTATAAGGCGGCGCTTTTGTTCGGTCTGGTAACAGGACTAATCTTGTCTACTTTGTTGTATGTTTTTGCACCACAGCTGGCAGCATCTCAAGATTTGCCTGACGCAGTATTCGCCATTCGGGCGATAGCACCAACGCTGCTCTTGTTTCCTCTAATCGCCATGATGCGCGGTTATTTTCAAGGGCGCCAGCTGATGATGGCGGGCGGGTTATCGCAAATTATGGAGCAAATTATGCGCGTTATTGTCGGTGTCGGCTTGGCGATTCTTGTACTCGCCTGGGGCTGGGGTGACCAGATGGGAGCAGCGGCAGCGTCCTTCGGTAACTTTTTCGGAGCGATAGGCGCTATTGCGGTGATGGTGTGGTACGCAGTCAAGCTGCGCCGGACGGACAAGCTCGAACTGGACAAAATGTCAGCAGGCAGCGAGGCTGCTCAAACGGTTGCTTTACAAAAAGCCGAGGCCTCACGTATTCCGTATCGCGCTATTTACCGGGAAATATTTTCGATTTCCATCCCGATTGTCGTTACGGCTATAACGGTTCAACTCATGTATATGGTTGATAATTACTTGCTCATGAAATTGCGGGCGGGCGTTTACAGCTATAATCAGGCAGTCGAGGTATTGGCTGATTTCGGGGGGAAGGCGCAATCCATTGCCGGTATTCCACCGATTTTGGCAATAGCGCTAAGTACTTCAATTATTCCGGTCATATCTTCTGCTTTTTCCGTGCGGAATATGTCAGAGGTTAATCGCCAAACGTCGCTCGTTATGCGTATTGTACTGTTTACAGGCATTCCAGCGGCACTGACGCTTGCTGTTCTAGCCTATTCGGTTACGGGACTGCTGTTCACAGGACCGCAAGGCAGCGGCATTGTGGCGGCTTTGACAGCAGGTACGATTTTTCAAGCGACGATGATGATCAGCAATTCGGTATTATTCGGGCTTGGCAGACCGCGGTTAGCGATGTACAACACATTAATTGGTATTGGGCTCAAGCTGCTGGGCAGCTTCGTATTAGCTCCGATATTCGGTATTTATGGGCTTATTGCCGCATCCACGCTTTGTTTTATTTTTATTACTTGGTTTAATTTGCAATCCATTCGCAGCTATGTGCAATTCAACGTGCTTGGCCGTCGCTGGGTGCCTTATTTTGCAGCGGTACTCATTTCGATGGCAGCAGGCTGGGGAGTGGACAAAGGCCTCAGATGGCTGCTTGAAGGCTTTGCATTGCCCGATAGGCTGGCCTATCTGATTTCTCTCATTGCTGCTGGCATCGTTATTGGCGGTTTGTATTTGGGTCTGCTCATCTTGCTGCGCGTCGTGACAGCGGAGGATGTCAAAACATTCCCTGGACCGCTTCGCAAGCTGTTTGCCAAGCTGTTCAGGCTGACTGGCCGTGCTGCGGTGTAAGCTTCATTTAAAATATAGGAAAGCATATGAATTTTTCATCCGTTCTCTTATTTCCATACATTTACACCGATCTTAGGCTCATGTACAATGAAGAGGATTTTATTCATTTTTAATTTGTTGGCGAGAGGGGTTACGTACATTGAAAAAGCTGGGGAGCATAAAAAAAGGGGTCGCCTTGCTGCTGGCCTTGGTGCTTGTGTTTGTTGCGGGCTGTCAGGCTATTAGCGGTGTCGATCTGAATAAGGCGATTACGAACTCGCTTAAGGTTACTTCTTATGAGGGCGAGCAAACGTTGTCGCTGCAATTAAATTTGAGTGAAGAAGATCTTGAATATATGGACGAAGATGAACTCGCGATTATGAAATTGATCAACAGTGCAAAGCTTGAGCTGACAAATATCAAGGTACAGGATGACACACATGTATCTTACAGCGGCAAGCTTCTGCTGGCTGACACGATTTCCATTGGCTTTTCACTCAAAATGTCCGATACAACGGCGGTCGTAGAAATTGAAGGGGCGAAGCAGCCCTTTGCTCTGGACATGAGCGAAGCGGGCTTGCCTTCCTTAATGGGCGTTTCTGGCGCGATTGGACAGTCCGTAACGGGTGGTCCGGCAGACGCCTCGCTCGTTGAGCTGGGAAAAGAAATTATCGATGTCATAAGCGGCTATTTTATTAATAATCTGCCTAATCCCGATCAAATTTCAGTAAATGCGGTGCAGGAAACGATTAATGGCCAATCGGTATCCTTGATGAAAGTTCATACGGAGCTGGATGGCCCGGCTATTTGGACATGGATTAAAAAATATGTCGATGTTCTTGTAAGCGACCGTGCTGGTCTGGACAATATGGTTAAAGGGTTTGTTGAAGTGCTTTCCAGCCATCCAGAAGTATGGGAAGCAATTGGTGAAGTAAATCCTTTTGACCAACCGGTTGTGCTGGATGGGCCTACACAAGAGGATACGATTAAAGAAATGGCAGACAGCCTTGCAGAAGAGCTTGCATACTTGCAGGAGGAAATGCTAGCAATGGAGCAAGAGGAGGACGGCCTTCTCCTCGATTCTGTATTTAATAAGGCTACGACGCTGAAAACAGACGTTTATGTGGACAGCAAGTTGGACATACGCAAGCAAGTAGTAGAGGCAAGCATTACGCTTGGCGATACCGAGCCCGAGACGCAAATGAGCATCGTTATTCGCTCCGAGAGCCAAAAATGGAATGTGAATGAAGCGGTGAAGGCAGATGCTCCAGTCGTAAGCGAGAATGCCATTAATCTGGATGATATGTACGGCCTGAACGGCTACGAAACGCTGCAATGGTTTGACAAAAGCTCCTATGCTTATGATCTGTTAAAAAATACGTTTCATGTGGGCGTTCAGACGGTAGAGCTTTATACACAGGATTATGGCAATCCGCCAATTATAACTCCTTCGAATATTACGCTTGTGCCTTTGCGTGATGTGGCGGAGCAGCTTGGCGCTACGATTTCCTATAATAAGAAAACGAAGCAGCTGACGCTATTCGATAAGGCGACTGATACAACGATTATGGTGAAAAGCGGCAGCGATACCGCCATCGTAAACGGCAAGTCGGTGAAATGGTCTTATCCGGCAACGACTGTAAGCGGAACGGTTTATGTTTCAGCCCGCAATCTTGCGAAGTCGCTTGGCGCATCTTTGAAATGGGAATCTTATTACGACTCAGAGAAATATTTAGTCATTGAACGTGAAGTTGGATAAGAAGGAGGAATTAGCAAATGCTTAAATTAACGACAGATGCTTCCTTTCGGGAAGCTGTGCAGGCCGATGAACTGACGGTTATCGTATTCAAAACAACGTGGTGCAAGGATTGCCATTATATTGAGCCATTTATGCCGGAGCTTGAGCAGCAGTATGCGGGCAAAGTGGTTTTTTACGAAATTGACCGCGATGATTTGCCAGATTTGTCATCTGAGCTGAACATTCTCGGCATTCCAAGCTTCCTTGCTTTTCGCAAAGGGCAGGAAGTTGTGCGGTTCGTTAATAAGCTTCGGAAGTCGCGTGAGGAGATCGAACAGTTTGTGGATCGCGCCTTGCAAGTATCCGATGCTTTGGCGGAAAACCAATAAGCACAATTTGCAAAGTCCGTGCGGCACCGTCGCACGGATTTTTTTATGGTCACAGAAGCATCATAATTAGAGCGTTGATGGACAAGTGTCACATTTTCAACATGGCTTTTGGCATATTTTATGGCTATAATGAGTGGTAATTCAAACGAAAAAAGGTGATTGTACGAATGGTTTCAAGCCGTTTTCGCAAATTTTCAGTTGCAACATCTCTAGGCATGCTAATCATACTGCTGAACGGTGCATTGGTCACGAACATGGATGCTGGCAGAGGCTGTGGAGATGACTGGCCATTATGCCATGGAAAATTTATACCAGCCTATACATTAGAATCGCTTATCGAATACACGCATAGGCTTACAACGGGTATTGAAGGACTTTTGGTCGTAGGGATGTTTATTGCGTCAATTATTTTGTTTAGACGAGACAAAATCGTCTATAAACAGCCGCTTGTATTCGCAAGCAGCTCCTTGTTTTTCACAATTGTTCAAGCACTGATGGGGGCTGCTGCTGTAAAATGGCCGCAATCTCCATGGGTGATGGCGATTCATTTTGGCATATCGCTTATGGCATTTGCTTCTACCCTGCTGCTCGTTTTATGGGCATATCGCAATCGGGATGGACAAGCGGTCGAATTTTCAGTGCCAAGATCTGTTTTTCCACGTCTTTTGGGGCTGGCGGTATATATTTACGTTGTTATATATTTAGGCGCTTATATTCGTCATACCGATTCCGGCGGCGGCTGTCTGGACTGGCCGTTATGCAACGGGAAAGTCATTCCTGATTTTGAAGGAGCCGAGACGATTGTATTCATTCACCGCATAGGTGCCGTTATATTGTCTCTTGCGATTGCTGGCGTATACCTGCATATTCGCAGGAAAAGTGGCGCAAATGGGGGACTGGCTCCCATGGCTAAGCTCGCGCTCATTCTCGTGCTGACGCAAGTGTTAAGTGGAGCTCTGCTCACATTGACGATTACAAATTCAAATTGGTTTGTTTTTACAAATTTATTGCATAATCTCATTGTTAGTGCACTATTCGGCGTTATAATGGATATGTTGGTGCGTTCTTGGAGGCTGCGGGAAGGCGCTAGATAGCCTAGAGGGGACGGAGGCACACAAGATGTTGCGATTTCTGTTTGACGAGCCAGAACGGGCATTAGAGGGACGACACGGTGAAACGGTGCGTTTAATGGAGCAGTTTATATCGCAGCTTCATAGCAAGGTGGAGGCGGGCAAGGATGTAGATCATAAGCTTCGTACGTATGAGATCTGGACACGCGGTTTAATTTCTTCCTTGAATGAGCTGGAGCAGAGCCATTATGCAACGCTTCGCTTCAAGCAGAAAATCAAATCCAGCTCAGTCAGCCAAATGCAATCCGATGAGTATCTTATGTACCAGCGTTATGTTTATTTTGACAAAAATGCGTTCATTCGCGTTTTCGCTTTGCTTGATAAAATAGGCATTTTGCTGAACGATTTGCTCGCCATGAAGACAGAGCGGATTAAACCGCATTTTTCCTATTTTACGGTGCTGCGGAATATGCGCGAGCGCGGTGTTCATCGACCGCTGACAGGCGGCCTTGATGAGGTCAAAAGCTTAACGCAGGAGCCGATGGCACGCCTGCGGAAACGGCGCAATGCAGAAATCCATTATATGAATTCCGAAATGCTTGATGATCTTGTGCAAAGCCATAAAGGCTATGGACTTGAAGTAAAGCTAGAAAACATCATGGCGCAGTCACAAGACCTGGCGGCTGGAGTAGCAATGGTGACCGATACTTTATACCTTACGTTCCAGTACGCTTGCGGTTATATACGAAAAAGATAATTGATTCGTAATCGCAGGGAGGAAGCACTGTTGGAGTTGAACGGGAAAACGGCGCTTGTTACAGGGAGCGCCAAAGGTCTTGGCAAAAGAACGGCAATCGAGCTTGCTAAGCAGGGCAGTCATATCGTCATTAATTATTTTAAGAGCGAGCAGGAAGCTCAGCAAACGAAAAAAGAAATCGAACAACTAGGAGTAAGCGCTACCATTGTGCAGGCTGATCTTTCAACGATGGAGGGCGCGACGAAGCTGGCTGATGAAGCGGCAAGCTGGAGGGGCGGCATCGACATTTTGGTCAACAATGCGGGACCGTTTGTTAGGGAGCGGCGGCTGTTTGCCGACTATGATTTTGCCGACATATCGGACATGCTTAACAGCAATTTACTCAGCGTCATGCTGCTGGACCACAAGCTGCTTTCAGGCATGCGCAGCCGTGGCTGGGGCAGAATTATTCATTTTGGGTTTGGCCACGCGGGAGAAGCGCGGGCTTGGCCCCACCGAGCCGTATATGCGGCTGCCAAAACCGGTCTCGTTTCCTTTACGAAATCGCTTGCCGTTGAAGAAGCAGCTTATGGCATTACCGTGAATATGATTGGTCCTGGAGACATTCGCGGGGCGAACAAGGAGCGGACGATTGCCGAGGTGGAAGGCCAGGAGGATGCGGAATCACCGCTTGGCCGGCCCGGAACAGGTGAAGATGTTGCACGGGTAATCACCTTTCTATGTGAACGGCGGTCGGATTTTTTAACGGGGAATATTATTAATGTCACGGGCGGATTTGATCCGATTCGTCCTAATATTAAAGGTTTGTGAACCGAGCATATACAAGTGCCTGCCCGCAGCTGAATAGAACATGCAAACAGCGAAAGCCCGGTAGTCCTCAGAGGACACCGGGCTTTCGCTATAGCCTGCTTTAGCGTACGCTTAGAATACTTGAACGACTTCGACTACGCCTTCAACCTCTTCAAGCAGTGCGCGCTCAATACCAGCTTTAAGCGTGATTGTGGAGCTCGGGCAGCTGCCGCATGCTCCCATCAGGCGAAGCTTAATGATACCGCCCTCAACGTCAACGAGCTCGACGTCTCCTCCGTCGCGCTGCAGGAACGGACGCAATTTATCCAGTACGTCCAATACTTCATCGTACATTGTGCTTTGTGCTTGTTCACTCATTGCAATCATCTCCTTTCTGTCTTATTATAGTACAAAGTCGTGCAATTGAAAATGGATACCTACAGCAAGGTAAGGTGTAAAGCTTATGTTTAAGACAATGATTGAATATTGTACAAGCAATGCCCACCATGGAACCGTGGACATTATGCAGAAATTCGAGCAAGAGGATCTCTACGAAATCACAGAATATGGCTGTCTAGGCAACTGCGGCGAATGCTACTTAAAGCCGTTTGCCCTCGTCGAGGGGGAAATTGTCGCCGCCGATACCATTGATGAATTATATGGCAAAATTCATGAAGCTATTATTCGCCAAGAGACCGATCGTGACGCGCTTGACAAGCTGCTGGACGATCTTTAACCGAAGTGGCGCTTGGACCGCCATAAAATGCCGCTTTTTACGAGGCGGGGTACACGGCCCATAAGCGGTGTGCCGCCCATAATGCCAAAGCCGCTCTTTTTGCCGAGCGAACCGAGAACGCCCTTGAGCTTGATTTTGCCAAGCCGGGGCGTTTTGTCATGCCAAATGGCCTGCATGACTTCAGCGATTTGCTTGCCTTGCGCGCCAGCCGCCTGTCCGCTTGGGGAGAAGGGCAGTGAAGCACAATCTCCGACGATGAACACGCCGCTGTGGGAAGGAAGCTGATGGTGCTCATCAATAATCAGCCTACCTTGATTATCCTTCGGCAAGTCCAGACGCTGTACGATTGGCACCGGCTGAATGCCTGCCGTCCATACCGTTACATCGCTCAGCAGCGACTTGCTGGAATTGTGATCGTGCAGGACGCCCTGTTCAAGCTTGCAAAGGGAAACATTGCCGAGCATTTCAACTTGGTGGCCTTTAAACCATTCTGCGACAAACAATTGCAGCTTGCCTGGGAAAGCAGACATGACGCCTGCACCGCGGTCAATAATGCGAATGTTTAAATCCGGACGGCTTTCACGCAGCTCGGCAGCTACTTCAACGCCGCTGAGACCGCCGCCTACGATTGAGACCTGTCCATAAGGCTTGACGTCATTAAGCTGTTGATACGTTTTACGTGCGGCAGAAAACGTTTGAATGCTCGTAGAGAACGCCTCTGCCCCTTCAATGCCATGGTATTTATCCGTACAGCCAAGACCGATAACGAGCCAGTCGTAGGAGATCGGGTCTTGCTGCTCCAGATAGACCAGCTTATTATCGAGATCAAGATTGTCAACCTCGCCATAAACCGTGCTCACGCGCGAGTCTGTCGGGAACTTGACGCGCAGCTCCAGGTCGGACACGGTTCCGGCAGCGAGAGCATAATATTCTGTCTTCAGGCCTTGGAACGGCATGCGGTCAATTAGAACGATGGATACATCAAGTGGAATATGCTTCTCAATCAGTTCTTCAACAATCGCCAGGCCGCCATAGCCGCCACCTAAAATTACTAATTTTCTCATTTACGCCTCAACCCCGCATTATTATTAATCTGATCAGTCATGGATGCTGCAAGGGTGTGCATGTGCATGTAAACCGGAAGCAAATCCTGCGCTATGCATACACGCCTTAATATATGTGATTGGTCAGATGATTACTCATAGATCTTAACTTCGTTGTAGAAGGTGTCACGTTCAACTGGCACGCGTCCTGCACCTTTAATAAGCCAAATCAAATCCTCACGGGTAATGCCTTCTGGCGTAAGGGCGCCTGCGGCGTGGCTAATGCGCTCCTTCACAATTGTGCCGTGAGCATCGGAAGCTCCCATCGTCAGGGCGACCTGAGTCAGCTGTGTGCCAATATTAATGAAATAAGCTTTAATATGCTGGAAGTTATCGAGCATGAGACGGCTGATCGCGATCGTTTTCAAATCCTCGAAAGCGGAGTTGCGGCGTCTAATGCCCGCTTTAGGATTTATCGGCTGCATCGACAAAGGAATGAAGACCAAGAAGCCATTTGTTTCATCCTGCAGCTCACGAATTTGAATCATATGTCTTACGCGATCCTCTTTGCTCTCAATGGAGCCGTACAGCATCGTTGTATGTGTTTTTAGGCCAAGGTTATGCGCCGTGCGGTGAACATCAAGATATTGCGACACATCGGCTTTCGTTACGCGCATTTTTTTGCGGTATTGGTCCGACAAAATTTCGGCGCCGCCGCCGGTCAGTGATTTCAGCCCTGCATTCATCAGTTCCTGCAGCACTTCTTTGTACGTCAAACCACTAATCCGCGAGAAAAAATCAATTTCTGCTGCTGTATAAGCCTTCAGCGTGACATCTGGATATTGCTTATGCAAAGCTTTCAGGGAATCGACATAATATTGAAAAGGCACATGCTGGTTGTGGCCGCCAACAATATGGAATTCGCGTACGCCCGGATGAATATGCTGTTCGACGTATTCGATCATTTGCTCCCCAGTCAGCGTGTAGGAGCCAGGCTCGCCTTCATCTTTCCGGAAGTTGCAAAATGCGCAGTGCGCTTCACATACGTTCGTGAAATAAAGGCTCATATTTTCGATAAAATAAACCTTATTGCCATTTTTGCGCAAGTTCGCTTCGTTCGCGAGTTGGCCAATCGTCAGCAAATCGTCTGACTCATACAGAAATACGCCATCCTCGAGCGTCAGCCGTTGCCCGTTTCGAACCTTCTCAATAATTTCCTGCATACGCTTCTGTTCTGTAGGTACCGCGATAAACATATCGGCATCCTCCTTCAATTTTTCCGAGTGGTGTTGCTATTAAAAAGACATAAAGGCCGGCGAATGCAATCGTCAGCTCAATCGGGTCAACCTCAGATAAGGACATCACTGTCGGTACTGATTGGGCTAATTGTGAAAAAAGTAACTTGCTGATCCGATTTGGTTTGAAATATAAGACCTTGAGATGACATTATTATAAACCTCTATGGTTGCAGCGGCAACTATTAAGTCATAGCTTTGCCATAAATGGAAGCGGGCAAAGCACTCTTGAGCTGTTTCATAAAGAGGAGTATACTATATGTATAAGCATGCATTAGAATCGTATTTTGCAGGGAGGTAATGAATGATGATTACAATCAGTGAATCGGCAACTGATAAAATAAAAGAAATGCTGGAAGCGGAGGGAACTCCGGAAATGTTCCTGCGCATCGGTGTGAAGGAAGGTGGCTGCAGCGGCTTTTCCTACAGTATGGGTTTTGATGATGAGCAGTCCGTGAATGATCAGGAAATGGATATGACGGGTCTGAGAGTCGTCGTTGATCAAAGCAGCCTGCGCTATCTGAACGGCCTGGAGATCGATTGGAAGGAATCCGCTATGGGCGGAGGGTTTACGATCGAGAATCCGAATGCGAGCGCAACATGCGGCTGTGGAAGCAGCTTCCGCACAGCGACAGACGCGGGCAAGCCTGCTGAAGCTGGCGAGTGCTAAGCCATTTTTGAACAGCTTCATTAATAATGAAGTAAACCATCTTATAGAGCCATAAACAGGGAGCAGCTAATCGGCTGCTCTTTTTTTATGAAAAATTCACTCTTACATTTAACGGTAGGCTGCGGGTCTGCCTTTGCCGAGAAGTTTCGCGAGCTGCTTTGCGTATTTGCGCAGAAAGCGATTATTTTGAAGCAGTTGAGGCACCCGCAAATTGTAGCCGACACTGATTATATAGAAGCAAATGGCACGGCGATTCCTTATGGAAATCCTGGGAAGCAGCTCATTTTTACTTCAAGCGGCTATTCGCCGTTGGAGTTTTATTCGGAAACGTCGCGGCAGGAGCCCGTATCTGATATTTATAGTCTAGCGGCTACACTCTATTCTATTTTTGCGGGGAAAGCGCCGCTTGATGTACGGCAGCGTCTGTTTGAAGATAATCTCGCCGCGGTAAGATCGTATAACCATCGCCGCATTAGCGCCCCTTTCGATAAGCTCATCCACTGGGGACTTGCGATGTCGCCAGAGAAAAGATGCCGTTCTCTCGGCTGGTTCGCCATGGCGCTCCGCTGGGAGAGCTTAATTACAGCTGGCAAGAAGCGGGATAGGCAGCTTTAGCTGGCAAAAAAAACATCGTTTCTTCTATTATAAGTAGCAAGTTCTGCCACGGCAGTTGTGAACATTTTTGTACAGATCGGAGCGAGTCATTTACCAAATAAGGACAATAAAGTATGATTGTCCATGCTGATATCCTTTTCAATGGATTTCTGGACAGGTCTACCTCTCCGATCTATTGTAAAGGATTTTTTATGCACAAAAGTAGTCTTGATAGAAAATGAGGAGGATTCAGAGTACATTAATTATCGTTCAGATGCAATAAAGGAGACTAGTGGAATGCGGCAGTTGAGCTAATTCCTGAAAATCTGACAGAGTATAAAGCGTTTGAAAAGCACGAGTTTGAACGGTTAAGTAAACAGGAGTTTGAATATTTATACAACTTGTATCAAAATATTGATGTTTCAATTGATAAGTTAATTCGTGGTATCTATGATCTTGGTATCAGCCATGTGTATACTGAAATTGAAGGCTATGGTGAAAGTAGTCTGAATTCATTGTGAGAAAATGTAAATATTACATAAAAAATTTGGCGGACACAGCAGCAGCTATTTTTACAGAATCAAGGGTTTTGGCACAGTCTTCGGACTCAGGAGTCGCTATTACGCTGCCAAAAGCCATTTTGAAGGGATATTGAGGGCAATAACGGATTTCCTGTCCGCCTGCTGTCTGAAATCACATCAAAAGCCAGAATAGCGGAACCTCAGTCCTCCAAAAAAGCAGGATTCCTCGCTCCCGAACTGCGTGTTCTTAGCTCTAGCCCCAGCTAACGCACCTTCGATCTCAGCAACAAATGCAAGCTGCTGCGGTCCCTTTAGCCATGAATCGTCAGATGAGATTGGCCTCGAATAAGTGCTAAGCAACCAGCAGCAGACCGTCTCCGGTTTGCATAAACATCCTAGAACAATAAAATCGAAATCAAAGGAGCATTTATGAAAACAGTAAAAGAGTTTTACGATGAACAAATTGCTGAAATAGCTTGGTTTAGCAAGTGTGGGGAAGAGACGGGGCTTACCCTCCATTATGATTTTTCTTTTGTGAATAGCTGGAGAGAGGCAGAGAAGAGCCTCAACACGAGATGGGATAACTTCAAATTAGAAATTAGAAACGGTCTAACCGTATCTCTGCATAAGAAATATCTTGAAGCCTACAGACAGTGGAATCCCATAACGATTGAAGCAAAAAAGCTTTTGAAAAATGGAGTCTTGAATGATATCTCATTGTTCGCAAAAAATAATCATCTAAACGAATCGGTATATGAAAATGTGGAGTGGGACCTGCTGACGGCTATGATGGAACATGCCTATAGCCCTTATATCGAACCTGGATTTTATACGGAACTGTTAAAAGTATATCAATCTGGACATATCCCATGCGGCTGGAAAGGAAAATGGCCAGAAGGCCAGTTATTCGTATATTAGTATATTAGTATTTTGGCATTTTATTATTATATTAGATTATAGAAAGCATGCTATATATTGATAACAATGAGCTCATTCGGTTTAAAATTCGTAACGATGCAGCGTTCATCCTCATAAATGGCAACCCCGCTCCAGAGATCGTACGGGTACAGCCTCCAGTCGCCCTCTCCAAACGAGGTGACGTAGCAGATAAGCTCGCCGGTGAGCATGTCGAAGCGTCCTAGGTTAAAGGTTTGATCAGCCGTTTGGCATACAGCTAGGAATTCAGCTTCGCTGCGAATATGGCAAGCCTGCATACGGGTCAGCTGTCTGGACCAAAGCTTTTTCTTCGGAGCAAGCTCCACCAACTGGAGCTTATGATCCGTATTTCCGTCATAGAACAATGCTTGTCCTGCTAAAAAAGCTTGCTGCGGCCGCGAACCGGCCTTTTTCTTCATTTTCCATTCGAGCTCATTGCTGGCCAAATTGAAGGCGATGATCTCGCCAGCATAGCTGCTGGAAACCATCAGCTGCCCGTGAAAATGCGGAGTCGCAGCGATCGCCCAGCCGCCCGCATATTTAAACTCATGAGCGATGTCCCATTTGTTTGGGACAATCTCAATAATTTTAGAGCTTCCGGTAGCTGCGAAGTATCTGCCTTGATGCTTTTGAATAGCAGAGTCCAGCCACTTAACCCGATGTTTTCGTTTAGACAGCGTTTTGCCAGTCAAGGGGTCAATCGTTTGGATCTCCGTACCGCGGCAGCAGAAAAGCGTTCCATCAATCAAAGACAGGTTATTGCTGCTAAGATCTTTAAAAGCTTTGGACCAACGAACAGCACCGGTTTCCCGATCAAGCGAGCTCCAGCTGTAGCGGGAAGCGATAATGATGCTATTTTCAAACAGAAGCGGGGTTGCGTTGATTTCGTCACATAATGCCGCATGATTCGGCAGCGTATAACGCCAGACGATTTCACCAGTCAGCCTATTTACAGCGGCAAGCTCGCCAGCAAGCACTTGTGGTGTTTGCGGCTTATTTTTGTTCAATGCGATATAAACGATGTCTCCCTCTACCGTAAAATAAGACGGCTCACAAAAGGCATCTTTATCTTCAACTAGCGAAATCTGAAGTACATTCATGCTCCGCGATCAGTCCTTTCCTGTCCCCATGGAATAGAAGGTGATATTATGAAGTACCCAATAATCGCCGCAGCTTCTCCTCCGTCCCGGATTCCTCCACTGGGGTATAGACGGTGCAACGCAGGTCTACGGTGCCGAGCACTTGAAAGGAGGTCAGCGCGAACAGCATTTTGCTTGTTTTGGAGTGGCGAAATTCGATCGTGACCTCCGGTGAGCGGCTGACCTGGCTGCGCTGCCATAATGCTTCAAATTCGGGATGCAGCCGCGACATTTCCTCAATAAAATGGTCATACCATTCATCGCCCATATATTGGCCGTAATAGGTGCGGAAGATCGCAAGGTAGCCTTCTACGAACGTTTCCCAATTGACGGCCAAGCTGCGCAGCTCCTTGCGGGTAAACAGGAGGCGAATCAGATTCCGCTCGGCATAGGGAATGGCTTTGAAATCGACGAATACATGCGCAGCAGCCTCGTTCCAGCCAACGATATGACAATGCCGGTCGGAAATAATGGTCGGGCAATAGCGCAGCTCCGTTAAGATCCGCTGCAAGGAAGGGCTAAGCTTAAGCTCCTCCTCTTCCAGCTTCAAGCCGCCCCCACCCGTCCCCGCATGATGGCCAAACGCCAGTCCAAAAATATAGTCGCGTTCATCCGCTGTCAGCAGCAGCGCACCTGCAATCGACTCCAGCACTTGGGAGGACACATGAATGTCCCGTCCCTGCTCCAGCCACGTATACCAGGTTGCGCTGACGTTCGCCAGCTGCGCTACCTCCTCCCTGCGGAGTCCCGGCGTACGCCGCCGAATGCCGGCCGGCAAGCCTACCGCCTGCGGCTTAATTCCAGCACGCTTCGCCTTCAGAAAAGACGCCAGCGCTTCCAGCCGAATACGATCAGACAAAACTCTCAAACCCTTTCCAACACGCTGTTATTTATTATTGTAGTATAGCTAATACTAGGATAAACGACAACTTGTAATAGGATAATTCGTTTGCCATAATACAATTAATCGAGATAAGCAGTTTAATCCTGGAAAGCGGGGAACAAATGATGAACAGAGTTGTTGTGACGGGACTTGGTGTCGTATCGCCATTAGGAATAGGGGTAGAGACGTTTTGGGAAGGAATGCTTGCGGGGAAATCGGGAATTGGCCCTATAGATACATTTGATGCAGCGAACCATAAGACGCATTTCGCCGGTCTGGTGCGGGATTTTAATCCGGAGGAGCGGTTTGGGAGAAAGGAAGCCCGCAAAATGGACCGCTTCACCCAGTTCGGCCTCGCGGCAGCGGAAGAGGCGCTTGCCGATTCGGGCTTGCAACTGGAGCAGTTGGACCGCGAGCGGCTGGCGGTATATGTCGGCTCTGGCATAGGCGGTCTGCAGACGCTGCAGGATAACGAAGGGCAGCTGCGCCAGCGTGGGCCAGGTCGGGTCAGTCCGCTGCTCGTGCCCATGATGATTGCCAATATGGCAGCTGCGCAAATCAGCATCAGGCTCGGCTCGCTCGGCCCGACGCTTGCGCCCGTTACGGCCTGCTCCGTGGGCAATACCGCCATTGGTGAAGCATTCCGCCTCATTCGCGGCGGCTGGGCGGACGTCGTGTTTGCCGGAGGCTCAGAGGCAGCCGTAACGGATATTGCGCTCGCAGGCTTTGGCAATGCGACTGCAATATCTACCCGCAACGAGGAGCCGCAGCGGGCAAGCCGTCCTTTTGACAGCGGCCGGGATGGCTTCGTCATGTCGGAGGGAGCGGGCATTATGGTGCTGGAATCGCTTGAGCACGCGCAAAGCAGAGGAGCACGCATTTATGCAGAGGTCGTAGGCTATGGAGCGACCTCGGATGCGTATCATATCGTAGCGACGCCGCCTGACGGAGATGGCGCATACCGGGCGATGAAGCTTGCGCTGCAGGAAGCGGGACTAGCCCCTGCGGATGTGGATGTCATTAGCGCACATGCCACAAGCACCGAGGTTGGCGATTCCTCGGAGGCTTCGGCGATTCGCCGCTTGTTTGCAGCAGATGGCCAGCAGACGCCAGCTGTGACGGCGACGAAGTCGATGCTGGGCCATATGCTCGGCGCATCGGGAGGGGCACAGGCGATTGCCCTCGCCAAAGGCTTGCAGGAAGGCGTCATTACGCCGACGATCAACTACGAGCAGCCGGACCCGGCTTGCGGAGATTTGGACATCGTAGCGAATAAAGCTCGCCGCGCGAATATAAAGGTGGGCCTCACGAACTCCTTCGGCTTTGGCGGGCATAATGCGGTCATTGCGATGCGGAAATTTGAGGGGTAACCCTAAACAATTAGGAAGAGGAATAATTAGAGTTATCAGCTGCAGAGATACGTCTATCCGAGCCCCAAAATGATATTTTTTCCCCCCAATGAGCAGCGGCTGAATCGCCTGCTGCTCATTGGGGGCTCTTTGTATCTTCAGGCATTCATCCGCAAAAATTGGGGGATAAGCACATTCAGCTCTTTAATAAAAGCTTCGCAAGCGAGCGATTGCTTCTTCTTGGCATGCAGCCAGTAAAAATCGACGGGATGCTCGACCTGAAGCGGGATCGGAACGATATGCCCGGTCATGACATAGGGGTCATTTTTCAAGGAAATATCCAAATAAAAGCCGATGCCCAGTCCCTCGCTGATGACCCGTTTAGAAACCTCGGAATGCTTGGAATGAAAAATTTCCCGGCTCGTGCCATACGCTTGAAGCTCCTCCTTCATACGCTCCGAGGTGCTGATAATCGAATGCTTCCCAATTTCCTCCATGGAAAGGCTCTCTTTGTAGGCCAAGGGCGACTTGCCCCCAACACATGCCATAATTTTGCAGGTTAAAAACTTCTCGGCGACCAGATTTTTAAAGGACATTTCCTCCGGCGTTCCAATAAGTCCCACATCCCAATCTCCGCTCAAAAGCCGCTCTTCTATTTCGCTCGGATGGCTTTCTGTAATTTCGAGCTCAACAAGCGGATATTTCTCCGAGTAATGGGTGAGCAGCTTGGGCAAAAAGCTGGTGCAAGCCCCGAAGGTCGCCCCGATGACAAGTCGTTCGTTAAGGAGCGAGCTGTTCAGCTTGGCTGTCTCTGTGAAGTTATCCCAGCGCAACAAAATATCCTCAGCCATCTGAATCAGGTTGTTGCCAACAGCAGTCGGCCGTGTTCCCGAGCGGGTGCGGGTAAAAATCGCCAGTCCGATCTCATTTTCCAAAGCGGCTATCGAGTTGCTGATGTTGGGCTGCGATAAGTGAAGCTTCTCCGCAGCCAGAGTGATGGAGCCGCTATGCGCTACCTCGACTAAATATCTCAATTGTTCAATACGCATATCAGATCACCTCTTCTGTCATAAGCTCGGGTTATGGATACATTGTTTTTATATATTTTACATTGTAATTTGGAATGTGTAACATTTCAATTAATAAATCCTTGCAATCCAATCGGAAATTACAAAATTACGATAAGGCTTAAAACTGTTAACAGGAAAACGCAAGACTGGCAGCCATACAGCAGCATGACATTCATTAGAGAGGTTGTGAAAAATAGTTATGGGAGACAAACTCGCTCCTTTTCGTTTTGCCAAAAGAGTGCCACAGCAGTCGCCGATGGGGGCGGCACAAGCGTCCAATCGAACCGATGTCGTTCCGCTATCCTACGGCTCTCCGGCATCGGCATCATTTCCCTATAATGCGCTTCAGCAGGCGGCATCCGATGCCATTCTGACGCAAGGCCACGCAGCGCTGCAATATTCGGGTGCGGATGGTCCGGCTGTCGTTCGACAATGGATTGCCGAGCGCTCCGCCCTGCGGGGAATCCACGCCGCTCCGCAGGAGGTGCTCGTCACCTACGGGTCAGGGCAGGCAATCGATTTTGCTTGCCGCGCGATTCTGGAGCCGGGGGATCACGTCTGGGTAGAAGCCCCGACCTTCTTCGGCGCTCTGAATACATTTCGCACCAGTGAAGCGGTGCTCGCCTCGTTTCCTATAGATGAGCAGGGCCTCAGAGTCGATTTGGTGGAGGAAGCGCTTGAGCAGGCGGCTCGAGAAAATTTACCGCTGCCGAAGCTGCTGTACTGCATTCCGAATTATCATAATCCGGGCGGAATCAGCTTATCCGTTGCCCGTCGCAAGCGGCTTGCCGAGCTGGCACTGGCCTATGATTTTTTCATTCTGGAGGATGATGCCTACTCGGAGCTGAATTTTGGAGCTGCCTATTTGCCTGCTATATATAGCTTTGCCCCGCAAAGAACGATTTACTTAGGTACGTTCTCTAAGACGATAGCTCCAAGCATTCGGTTGGGCTGGGCGATCGCGTCGCAGGACACCGCAGGCAAGCTGGGCTCCTTCTTTCACGGAAGCCGGGCCAGCGCATTTACCCAGCAGATTATCGGGAATTTATTAATCAGCTACTCGCTCGAAACGCATATCGGGCAGCTCATTAGCCGATACCGGGAGCAGCGTGACAGCATGCTGAAAGCACTGGACAAGCATTTAAAAGGAGCAGTGGAATATGCGATTCCCGAGGGCGGATTTTTCGTCTGGCTTTGCTTTAAGGAAGAGGTAGACACCGGGGAACTCGTAAAGTATGCCGCTGAGCGCGGAGTCAGCTTTATTGAGGGCCAGCAGTTTTATTTATCGCCGGAGGATGGGAAGCGTTACGCCAGATTATCCTTCAGCTACTGCGAGGCGGAGGCGCTTGAGCTCGGCATTATCCGGTTAGCCGAAGCGTATGAGGACTACCTAGTCGCTCAAACCAACCCATCCGTTTAAAAAGTTTGAAAATAACCAAAGCTGGCGTTTCCGCCACAAATTCAGGAGGACTTATCAATGAGAGCAAAATGGACAGCTAGAATGAACTATTTAATATTTGCAGCTATGGTGCTGCTGCTTGCGGCATGCGGCAGCCAGCAGCAGGAAGCGGCAGCGACGAATGCGGCGGCATCCGCAGAGGTATCGGCAGCGCCTGCAAGTGCGGAGCCTGCTTCATCCTCTGCGGCGACGGAGCCAGATGCAGATAAATACAAAGGAGTTGTCGTCCACCTTGAGGGCAGCCAGGTCGGCCCTATGATTATTGGTAAAGAAAAGGGGTGGTTCGCGGAGGAGCTTGGCAAATATGGCGCAACCGTCGAATTCCAGACGCTGGCAAGCGCATCCCAATACAATGAGGCATTGGCGGCAGGCCGGCTGGATATTGTTCGTACAGGCTATATTGGTACGATTACTGCTCAAGCAGCCGACATTGCTTTCAAATCTCTTGCCGAAGGCAGCAGCGGGGCTCCTGATGCCATTCTGGTTCCGCAGGCAAGCGGCATTCAATCGATAAAAGATTTGAAGGGCAAAACGATTGCCGTTGCAAAAGGCAGCAGCTCATGGGGCCTGCTCCAGCATGCGCTCAAGAAAGAAGGCATTTCGCAGGGCGATGTCAAGCTGGTTAACCTTCAGCCTGCTGATGCACAGGCGGCGTACCAAGGCGGGCAGGTTGACGCTTGGGTTATTTTTGAACCGTATCGGAGTCAGGAAACGAGCAGCGGCTCATCCCGAATCGTAGCCGAGTCGTCCACAATCGGCTTGTTTACCCCGGGCTATGTCATTTCCCGCACAGAATTCGCGGACCAATATCCTGAGCTTGTAGAGGCGTTTCTCAAAGCCTACCAAAAATCAATCGATTGGCAAAAAGCGAATTTGGATGAGGCGGTCGCCCTGAACGCCAAAATCAAAAATGTGAGCGAGGATACGATTCGGGCATCCATGGCGAATCCAAGCTCTGAGCCGACAAATCTTCCGATTTCGGAGGAAGCGACGAAATTTCAGCAGGAAACCGCCGACCTCATGTTCGAGCTGGGCGAAATCAAAACGAAGGTTGATGTATCCAAAGTCATTGATAACACCTTCATTACGAAAACATTGGCAGATATAAAAGCAGCAGCAAATAAATAATGCAGGATGGAAGTGGCAATGACATGTTGCAATTGAACGAACAATTGAACGAACAAATGAACCTGGGCGCCTTTGTATTTACTTTCGGCCATCACTTTGCGGCATGGCGCCATCCGGGTACGGATACGAACGAAATCATCAGTATGGATTTTTACAAGGAGTTGGCGGCAAGCGCGGAACGGGGCAAGCTGGATATGCTGTTTTTGGCGGATTCAGGCTCAATCCCGCTGAGCGATGCGGAGTCGAGCGCCCGCTTCGTCTACCCGGAAGCGACTGCTGTGCTTGGCGCGCTTGCTGCGATCACGGATAAAATCGGCATCGCGGCAACTGTATCGACGACCTTCAATGATCCTTACAATGTCGCACGTCGGTTTTCGACGCTGGATCATCTCAGCAAAGGGCGCGCTGCCTGGAATGTGGTCACCTCGACCAAGGAGGGCGACGCGCTGAATTACAGCATGGAGAAGCTGCCGGAGCACGGCAGCAGGTATGAAAGAGCGCGGGAATTTCTAGATGTAACGAATGCGCTATGGGACAGCTGGGAGGATGACGCCCTTCTATGGGACAAGAAAGCAGGCTTGTTTGCAGATAAGGAGAAGGTGCATCTGCTTGAGCACCGCGGCGAGTCCTTCTCGGTGCTGGGGCCGCTTAATATTCCAAGGTCCCCGCAAGGGCGCCCGGTCATTATTCAGGCAGGGACTTCTCCTGCAGGATCACGATTCGCAGCAAGCGGGGCGGATGTTATCTTTACAGCATGCGAGGATAAAGACGAAGCGATCCACTTTTATAAGCATGTGAAGGGGCTGCTCCCCGAATTCGGGAGAGAGGCAAGCGATGTGAAAATATTGCCCGGCCTGATGTATTTTGTAGGCGCGACCGAGGCCGAGGCAAAGGCGAAGGAGGAGGAGTTTTACGAGCTGATATTGCCATCAGCAGGCGTGACGTATTTATCGCGGATGCTGAATGTGGACTTATCTGGTTATTCCATTGATGAGCAGCTGCCAGACATCCCGCTTGAGGGCAACACTAGCCGGGCGAAAATCATCGTGGAGACGGCGCGGAGAACGAAGCAGACGATTCGTGAGCTTGGCTTGCATTTTGCCGTAGCCCGTGGACATATGAAGGTGCGAGGCACGCCGGAGCAGATTGCCGATGTCATGGAGGATTGGTTCCGCAGCGCGGCCTGCGACGGCTTCAATATAATGCCGCCGCTGCTGCCGGGGGGCATGGGCGAATTTGTCGATCAGGTCGTTCCCGTCCTGCAGCGCAGAGGCTTGTTCCGCACGGAATACACGGGAAATACGCTGCGGGACCATCTGGGGCTCCGCCGTCCAATCAGCCAATTCGCAGTGGGCCTCGAGACGGTGAAGGAGGGATAGCTGAAAATGAGCGATACGCCAAAACAATTAAAGCTGGGCTTATTTATTCAAAGCACGGGGCATCACGCTGCCGCATGGAGGCACCCCGAGACAGCGACGCACCAAAGCCACAGCGTTCGTTATTATCAACAGCTCGCCAAGACGGCAGAGCGAGGGAAGTTTGATCTGCTGTTTTTGGCCGATGATCTTGCCGTTCCGCTGCCCTACAAATCGGCCTTAACCGATCGCTACGGCAAGCTGGAGCCGCTGACGCTGCTGTCGAATCTGGCTGCCGTTACGGAGCATATCGGTCTGGCCGCTACCTTTTCGACTACCTTTAACGAGCCCTATCATGCTGCGCGCAAATTCGCCTCCCTTGATCATATTAGCGATGGCAGGGCAGCCTGGAACGTCGTAACGTCGGCGCTGAATGATGAGGCCCACAATTTCGGCCAGGATGAACTTCTAGATCATGAGCTTCGTTATGAGCGGGCGGATGAATTTTTTCAGGTGGCGTCCGGTTTATGGGATAGCTGGGATGAGGATGCGGTGCAGGCGGATAAGGAGAGCGGCGAATATTTCGATCTGGATAAAGTGCATGTTCTGAACCATCAAGGGACATTTTTCTCCGTGCAGGGACCACTGAATGTAGCCCGTCCCGTACAAGGTCGTCCAGTCATTATTCAGGCAGGATCATCCGGGACCGGACAGCAGTTCGCAGCGAAAAATGCCGATGTCGTATTCACGGTGCAGAATAATTTGGACAGTGCAAAGAAATTTTACAAGCAAGTAAAAGAACTAGCGGAAGAGCATGGCCGCTCCCGCGACGACATTAAAATATTGCCCGGCTTGTTCCCCATTATCGGGGACACGCAAGAGGAAGCCGAAGCGAACTACGAGCAGCTTCAACAGCTGGTAGACCGCAAAATCGGCACCGCTTTGCTAGGCGGCGTATTTGATAATATTGATCTTTCGGGCTATGCCGACGACGAGCCGTTTCCAGAGCTGCAGGAGGCTGGCGGCACTCGAAGCCGTTTTCAGCTGGTGATGGAGACGGCTAGAAGAGAAGGCTTGACGGTGAGGGAAGTCTATTTGCGGTTTGCTTCGGCAAGGGGCCATCTTACCGTGATTGGAACGGCCGAGCAAATTGCCGACCAGATGGAACTCTGGCTGCGCGAAGGGGCTGCTGACGGCTTTAACATTATGCCGCCTTACATGCCTGGCGGTCTGGACATTTTTGTGGAGAAGGTTATCCCGGTGCTTCAGCGGCGCGGCTTGTTCCGCAGCGAATATGAAGGTGGCACCTTGCGCGAAAACTTGGGACTGTCCCGTCCTGCCAGCCGCTATGCTCAGGAAGAAAGCGGCGTGAACGCATGAGCGGCAGCGGCAAGCTGGAATTGATTGCAGTGGACAAAAGCTTCAGGGCGGAAAAGCAGAATCATGTGCTTGCTGACATTCATTTGAGCCTGAGTCCCGGCGAATTTGTTACGATCATCGGGCCGAGCGGCTGCGGCAAAAGCACATTGCTCAAAATTATCGCCGGACTCGATGCCGACTACGAGGGCTCTGTGCTGCTGGGTGGGGTGGATGCAGGCAAGCCGAGCCGCGACAAAGGGTTTATTTTTCAAGAGCATCGCCTTTTTCCGTGGCTTACGGTTGAGCGGAATATTGCCGCTAATCAATCGTTAAGAAATAAAGAGGTACGCGGGCAGGTGGATGCGATGATTAAGCTGGTGCGTTTAGAAGGTTTTGAGAAGGCGTATCCGAAGGAGCTGTCTGGCGGGATGTCCCAGCGGGTCGCTATTGCAAGGGCACTTATGCAAAGCCCGCAGGTGCTCCTGCTGGATGAGCCCTTCGGCGCGCTCGACGCCTTCACCCGCACGCATATGCAGGAAGCGCTGCTGGACATTTGGCGCAATAATCGGGCGACGATGCTGCTCGTCACTCATGATATCGACGAAGCGGTGTTTTTATCCGAAAGAATCGTCGTGATGGATGCTCGGCCAGGCCGAATCAAGCAGATTGTTCGCAATGATCTGCCCTATCCGCGCACGAGGCATAGCCCGGGCTTTCAAGAGCTGCGTTCCCAGGTCATGCGCGTGCTGGAGAAGCAGGAGGAGCCAGAGGAAAACTGGGTCATATAAAGCTAGAGGCATCGTGATACCAACATGAAGGAGATATTATGAAACAATTAGGAAAATGGTGGAAAGGGGCTGTTATCCCGGTCAGCGTGCTGCTTCTATGGCAGTGGGCATCCTGGTCAGGGGCGGCAGACCCTAAGCTTTTTCCGGCGCCAAGCTCAATCTTTGGGGATTTGTACACGATGCTCCTGTCAGGGGAATTGTTCTATCATATCCGCATTAGCGTCGTGCGCGCCGCGCTCGGCTTTTTACTGGGCGGGAGCTTGGGGCTGCTTATTGGCCTATTGGTTGGCATGTATGTAAAAGTCGAGGAATTAGTTGATCCTACCGTACAGATGCTGCGGACCGTGCCTTTGCTCTCGATTACCCCGCTGTTCATTTTGTGGTTTGGATTCGGCGAGCTGTCAAAGGTGCTGTTGATTGCAATGGGAGCGTTTTTCCCGCTGTACGTGAACACCTTTCTCGGTGTCAGGGGTGTCGATAAAAAGCTGTTCGACGTAGCGCGCGTGCTTGAGTTTAGCCGTTACAAGCAGGTGACGAAGCTGATGCTCCCTGCCGCCCTGCCCAACGTCTTGCTGGGCCTTCGCCTGTCGCTCAGCATCGCTTGGCTGTGCCTCGTTGTAGCTGAATTAATGGGAGCCGACAGCGGCGTCGGCTATCTGATTCAGGATGCCAGATCGTATGTGCGGACAGGCGCCGTGTTCGTTGGCATTTTCGTGTTCGCCGCTGTCGGCAAGCTGGCTGATTCAGCTGTACGCTTGCTGGAGCGCAGACTGCTGAAATGGCAGGATAACTACCGGGGATAATGTGAAAAAATAGCCCATCCCGCTCATTCGTCCCGCAAATCAGTTATAATAAAACGATAGCAACGCGGAATATACGGCCCTTCGGAGCTGGAGACGAAAAGGACGATGAGAGATGGGAAGAGAGCTGGTAATCGGGCTTGATCTGGGGACAACCAGCGTTAAAGCTTGTATTTTTGATAGACATGGCCATCTGGTCGCAGATGTTGAGAAAATGAACACCTTTCACTATCCGCAGCAGGGCTGGGTGGAGCAAAGCGCAGTGGAAATTGAGCGCTCAGCGGTGCTTGCTATCAGAGAAGCGATTGAGAAGGCGAAGGTGCAGGAAGGCGAGCTGCTGGCGCTTGGGTTTTCGGCGGCGATGCATGCGATTTTGACGCTGGACGCTGACGGGAAGCCGACTTCTCCGGCGATTATTTGGGCGGATGGAAGAAGCGCAGGCCAAGCAGAAGCGATGCTGGCAGCAAATGGGGAGCAGGTTTATAAGGCAACGGGAACGCCGATTCACCCGATGACGCCGCTCATGAAGCTGCTGTGGATGAAGGAAAATAACTACGAGCCTTATGAGCAGGCGAGCTATTTCATGTCGATTAAGGAATATTTGCTTTACAGCTGGTTTGGCCAGCGCAAAATCGATTATGCAATGGCCTCGGCAACCGGCTTGTTCAATCCGGCGAAGCTGGACTGGGAAGCAGAGCTGCTGGCGCTTACCGGCATTACAGCAGAGCAGCTGTCCGAAATCGTGCCGCCAACGGAAATTCTCTCTGGGCTGAACGCGGATATTGCTGTGCAAATGGGCATCCCAGCGGATCTGCCCTTCGCGATTGGCTCTGCGGATGGGCAGCTGTCTAACCTCGGCATTGGAGCGATTCTTCCCGGCGAGGTTGCCGTATCTGTTGGGACGAGCGGGGCGATCCGCCAGCTTACGCATCAGGCGAAGGTGAGCGATAGCCGTGAGACATTCTGCTACTCTTTTACGAAGGACACGTATATCGTGGGCGGCCCGACGAATAATGGCGGCATTGCGCTGCAATGGCTGAAGGATACACTGAATTATGAGGGCGGCTACGAGGCTTTTCTGGCTGAGGCTGAAAAGATTGCTCCCGGCGCGGACGGCCTGCTCTTCTTGCCGTATTTGAACGGCGAACGGGCACCGCTGTGGAACCAGCGGGCGAAGGGTAATTTCTACGGCTTAACGATGACCCATGAGCGGGGACACTTAATTCGCGCGGTGCTGGAGGGCGTAACGTTCAACCTTTATCAGATCGGCAAGGCGCTGGAGAAGCTCGCGGGCGCGCCGCAGAAAATGTATGTGAATGGCGGGCTGTCCCGCTCGCCGCTCTGGCTGCAAATGATGGCGGATATTTTCAATGCGGAAATATACGTCTCGGAAAACCATCACAGCGCTGCATGGGGCGCCGCTTGGACCGCTCTGGTAGCGGCGGGTCATGCGGCCTCCTTTGAGGAAATTAAGCAGCATATTCCGATGGACAAGCCCGTTGTTCCGAACCCGGAGACGAGCAAACGCTACAAAGAAATTTATGCTCATTATGAAAAGCTGGCGAAAACGATGGCAGCCTTTTTCTAAAGGGCTGACTAAGCTAGGTTGGCCGCAGTTAACAAAAGCAAGCCCCGGCAGTTGTGAGTAGTCACCGCCAGGGCTTGCTTTTTTATTCAAATAGCAGGAAAGAATGAGCGGCTGCCAAGTGTTGGCGACGCTGTTTATGCTTTATTCAGCGAATAGCTGTAGGTGTAGCTTTTGCCATCGAGAGCGCTGCGATAAGAGAAGCTTAGTATGCCTTTGGACGTTTCGCCAGTGAAAGCCAGCTCATCGCCATGGTAAGGAATGTCGTTTGTTTCGGCATACTCTTGCTCGGCAGCGGACAGGAACTGCTTATACAAAAGCGTAGCGGTGCCCGTCTTCAAATCGACTAAAGTGAGCAGTCCTGTCTTGTTAGGCCGAATAATGAGGTAGCCTTGGCCCATGCCAAGCACGGCATACGATTCATCCTTGCCACCCAGCTTGGGAAGGTCATATTCCTCCAACGTAGCTCCGCTGCTGTCCAGCAGCGTTAATGTTTTGCCATCGGTCAGCAGCGGATTATTGTTCATCGCCACAATGTTAGGCTCATAGCGCTGATAATACTGCGCCGCAGCCTGCTTGACGAGCCTGCTATCTTTAATATAAGCGGCGTGGGAGCGGTATTGAATGCCGGGCTCCCCGTAGTTTATGAGAAGGGATACCATGAGGCCGTTTGTTCCGATCACTTTGGTAGAAATGCCCCAATAGCCGGTAAGCTCCGGATCTATTTGAAGCTTGCCAGCCAGCTTGGGAATATCAGATTTGCCCAGCGCTGTATAAAGACTGCCGGTAGCCGGATCGATCCATGCTGTGCCTGTCTGCATGCTGCCGCCCGTTTGATAAATGATTTTTTGGTTAATCCCTACTGTATTGTCGGCCTGCTTCCAAGTCACGCTTGCTCCAATGGATTCGGAGAAAAAGCGCAGCGGTACGTATACACGGCCCTTAATCACTTGAAGAGGGGTGTTCAGCTTGATCTTCTTGCCGTTGTTGATCGCCTCTGTGGAGCCGACCTTTAACGTAACGAGATGTCCCGGATAGCTCATGGTGACGGTTTTGGCTGCTGCGTTCCATGCGACCATCGCTCCGAGCAGCTCGCCAACCTCGCGAAGCGGCATATACACCGAATTTTGAGATATAAAAGGGGCCGATTCGGTCAAATGCGAATTGCCGTTAATCTTAAGCGTTATTTTCTTGGCGGCTGGTGCAGCTGCTGCCGCTGTTATGTAATTGCTGCTGTTCACTGGAAGCGCTGCTGATGCAAGAGGCGCCCCTATTAACGAAGCTGCAAGACTGATTGCTGGAATGATTGTAAAGGCAGTGCGAAAACGTTTCATCCGTATTCCTCCTGTTAAGGCTGCTGCTATTGCCATGCCTTCTAAGCTTATTCTAAAATTAAAGACGCAGCTACACTACAAATAGTTACAATTTTGGCTGAATAAATTTCGATGTCGAGGGTGATGAAGGAATTAACGCCTTCCAAGTGGAATTCATGTATAATTGCTTTGAAGCAATGGCTACCAATAGTATAAAAAGTTATTTCGGAGGTATCGCATATGACGGAAGTGGCTTTATGGCCAGATTCAGCTTATGAAAATGTGGAAGGTGAGCGCCCGTATTTAGTGCCTCATCTCATCAAGTCGGACAAGCCTCTAGCGGCAGTTATCGTGCTCCCAGGCGGCGGTTACCGCTATCGCGCCGACCATGAGGGCGAGCCGATTGCCAAGTGGTTGAATGATTTGGGCTTGCATGCATTTGTTCTTCATTACCGTGTAGCTCCGCATAAGCATCCTATTCCGCTTGGCGACGCGAAGCGCGCCATGCGGATTGTCAGAAGCCGGGCAGCTGAATTCGGCATTGATCCCGCGCGTATTGGCATACTCGGCTTTTCGGCTGGCGGTCATTTGGCTTCCACAGTCGGCACGCATTTTGATGCCGGAGACAGCAGCAGCCCTGATCCGATCGAACGTGCAAGCAGCCGTCCGGATGCGATGGTTCTGTGTTATCCGGTTATTTCGTTTGGAGAGTTCCGTCACGATGGCTCACTGGTCCATTTGCTTGGTGAGGATGCGCCTGAGGAGCTTCGCAGGGAGCTGTCGAACGAGCTGCAAGTTACGGAGCAAACACCGCCGACCTTCCTCTGGCATTGCGCAGATGACGGTGCAGTTCCGGTCCAGAACAGCTTAATGTTTGCAGCAGCGCTGGCGAGCAAGGGAGTGCCGTACGAAATGCACATTTATGAGAGCGGCGGACATGGCATGGGTCTTGCTTATGACCATCCTGAAGCGCATACCTGGAGCTTATGCTGCGGCAATTGGCTGAAAAAACGCGGCTTTACGGAAGAAGCAGACGTACAATAACACTAGCTTCAATGGCGAACAGCAGGAGTACAGCAGCAGGGCGTAGGAGCGAATAAACCGTTCATTCTAATGTCTGGTCCACTGGGCCTGCTGCTGATTGCTTAGAGGTTTGCTGCGAGCAGCAGTCACAGGGTCTCCGGGCAAAGCCGGAGACCTTTTTGTAACTATAAGCATGTATAAGTGTCAACCTTATAATCAACGTATAATGATATAGATAGAGAAGCGGAGCTGAGAAGCATGATGCAAATGAGTGGGAAAATCGTACTTGTTACCGGAGCAAATGCGGGCATGGGATTGGCATCAGTTACGGAGCTGGCGAAGGCTGGCGCGGAAGTTATTATGGCTTGCCGCAGCCTGGAGCGAGGAGAAGTCGCACGGCAGCAGGCGCTTGCCGCAAGCGGAGCCTCTCATATTGAGCTGATGGCCTGTGATTTGGGAGATTTTGCGAGCATTCATGCCTTTTGCGAAGCATTCAAGCAGCGGTACGACCGGCTCGATGTGCTGCTGAACAATGCAGGCGTTGTATCGCTGAAGCGCGAGCTGACCAAAGATGGTTATGAAAGCATGATTGGCGTCAATCATCTGGGACATTTTTTACTGACGACATCGTTGTTGGAGCTGCTGAAGCAATCGCCGCAGGGCAGAGTAGTCAATGTATCCTCGGGCGCGTATAAAGCGGGGAAAATCCATTTTGAGGATATCAATCTGACCCGGGGCTTTAGTGTAGTAAAGGGTTATGCCCAATCGAAGCTGGCCAATATTTTGTTCACCAAGGAGCTGGCTCGGCGGCTGGCGCATACGAAGGTGACGGTTAATTGCCTGCATCCCGGAGCGGTAGGTACATCGATTGGCGTCAACCGCCAGACGGGCTTTGGCAAAAGCATACATGCGCTGCTGCGGCCTTTTTTCTTGACTTCGCTGCAGGGCGCGCAGACGGCGCTATATTTGGCAAGCTCGGAGGAAGGCGGAGCGGTCAGCGGGCACTATTTTTATAAGCAAAAAAGGGAGGAAGTGTCTCCAAAAGCAAAGGATGAGCAAGCTGCCAAGCGGCTGTGGGAATGGAGCGAGCAGCAGACCCGACAAGGAAGGCTTGTGAAATAAAGCGAGATGGGGGGCGTTATGGTGGGAGGTTGTTTGCATGTTTGAGAAAGCCGCCGTCAAGTCGGCGATTGCGCTGATTGTACTGCTCAGCTTTATGCTAGCTGGCTGTACGAAGGATGCGCCGAAACCGGAAAGAAGCAATCCGGCCATGCTGCAATGGCTGCCTATGATTCAAGAGTCGGGCAAGCTGGTTATCGCCACAACCGAAAATTACCCGTTTGAATATACGGATGAAGAGACGGGTGAGTTTATAGGCTACGATGTGGATTTGGCACAGGCTATTGCAGATGAAATTGGCGTAGAGATTGAATGGAAAAAAATGGACTTTGCTGACCTGCTTAATGCCCTGCAGCTGGGCAAAGCCGATATGGTTATTGCCAGTATGTATATTACGGAGGAGCGGGAGCGGATCGTCGATATGTCGGATAAATATTTGGATAGCGGCATGGCGGTCGTCAGGAGGAAGGGCGACAATTCGGTGAGCTCCCTCAGTGATCTGGATGGCAAAACGATTGGGGTAAAAACGCAAGCAAGCAGCGAGCGGGAAGCAGAAGCGCTGATTGCACAGGGCAAAAAAATTAAAATACGCTCGTATGCTTCGGTGGCAGAATGTTTGGAAGCACTGCGCTCCAGCGAGGTAGATATCGTATTTAACGATTATTTAAAACAGGTCAGCTACAATCAGCATTATCCCGAGGCGCAGCTGGAGCTGGTAGGCGGTGCATTTACCAAAGAAGGATTCGGGATAGCTGTCGTAAAAGGGCAGACCGAATTGCTTCAGGTCGTAAATCAGGTCATACATAGGCTGCAGGAAAATGGCGACGCGGATGTGCTGTACAGCAAATGGCTGCAATAAAGGAGGAACACACATGAAACAACGACAATTTGCTTTTACAGCTATTCGCTTATTGGCTATTTATTTTTTTGTAGCGGGCTTTGGAAGGCTGATGGATGTAGTGGCACCCATTGTGCTCAGTGGCAGCGATGTTAATGTAACGGCATGGGCGTATTTGTCTCTTGTACTGCCGGGGCTCTTCTATGTGGGAGCAAGCATTTTTCTTTGGTCGAAGGCAGAAGGCATCGTACTGCGCGTTCTGCAAGGCCGGGAAGATAGCGCTGGCGAAGCGCTTCCAGGGACCCGTTTCGCCAGCGACGAGCTTTACAAGCTGGGGTTATCCCTTACTGGCATCATCCTTATTGTGCTGACCTTGCCTACGCTTGCGGCAACGATCATTCAGCTTCTGCAGGTTAATGAAACGAGCTATACGGTATCTCAGCCATTTCTTTACTCCAATTGGGCTGTCATGATTGAATGCCTAGTGAAGCTGGGACTTGGGCTGCTGCTCATCATTAAAACACAGCTCATATTTGGCTGGGTGGAACGCACCCTTAAGCAGGTTCGGACGAACAACCAATAAACGAATGATCAATTAACCTATGGGCATAAAAAAGACTGGCGACGCATCGGGCTGTGCATGAAGGGCACCCGATAAGGTCATCGCCAGTTTTTTGTTTTTCGTACAAAGTCAGCGGCAAGCTAGCAGGCAAGTACAACGGCAAGCGAGTACAGCCTACGGGCGGAATTCGACGTTTAGCTGAATAATTTCTGCACGACTGCCGATGCGAAGCGGCGGTCCCCATGTGCCGAAGCCGGAGGAGACGATGGCGTGAAGCTGTCCTTTTTGCAGAAAACCCCAGTCGAGCTCGAACAGCCTTCTTGTGAAAAAGTGGTTCGGCATCATTTGACCGCGATGGGTATGGCCGGACAATGAAAGATCAATGCCTTGCAGCGAAGCCTGCTCCAAATCCGATGGCTGATGATCCATCATAATGAGCGGCAGGGAGGCGTCAAGCGCTGCGACGAGCTCCTTAACGGATTGGCGGCCAGCTGGATCAGCTCTTTTTGCGCTGAGATCTTTGCGTCCGATGACGTAAAAGCCGTCGTCAATCTTCACGCTCTCGTCTTGCAGCACTCGAATGCCGACAGCATTCATTTCTGCAATAAAGCGGGCGATGTGACCGCCAATATATTCGTGATTGCCAAGAACGGCATAGACGCCAAGCGGTGCTTTCAGGCGCTTCATAACCTCCGACATATGATCATCGATATAAGGGGCAATGTCATCATCGATAATGTCGCCCGGCAGCAAAATCAGGTCCGGCTTCATTCGTTCCATAGCATTTGCAAGCCGCCCCAAATGGCGTTTGCCAACGATGGTGCCCAGGTGAATGTCTGAGGCCATGCCGATACGCAGCGATTTGCGCGGTCCGGCCGACTTGGCAATCGTAATGGAATAGGTGCGGACAATCGGAGACCAGGCATTCCAGCTGCCTCGCAGAACAATCCCCGTCATAATCAAAACGACTATGCTCCCTACGGCCAGCAAAGCAGTAGAAGCGGGGATATCCAGCTTCGTCAGCAGCCAGTATATCAGATTGGCTGGAGGAAGCAGCAGTACCCCATATTCCATAATCGCGAACCAGTAGGAGCCAATAAGCTTGAACACACGCCCTATTTTGCGCAGTGGAGCTACAGGCTGAAGCAGTCTTCCAATGATATAAGAGAAAGAGATAATAGCGACAATAAAGGCATAAGGCAGCGGGTTTTCCAAGGGAAGTAAGGCCGACAAATACAGCCATCCATTCCAGCCAATATAAAAATTAATAGCAACAAAAATAAATAATACTAAAGCGATTATACCGATCAAACGCGGTTTCAACATTCGCACTCCCCAGTCATTAACTTTGTGCATGAGAATAAGCTGCCAAATCTATTATCATTCATGGTGAGAATACTATAGCATAACGGCAATTGTCAGGTAAAATAGAGTCAGAGACTAAGGGGGAAAAGGAGTGCTTTAGCGTTGCCTTTAATCATGCAAATCTTACTGTTTATTGCTGCCGGGCTTGCAGAAATAGGCGGCGGCTATTTGGTGTGGCTGTGGCTGCGCGAAGGAAAGCCTTATTGGTACGGTATAATTGGCAGTGGAGTCTTGGTGCTGTACGGCATTTTGCCAACGCTGCAATCGTTTCCGACCTTTGGCAGAGTGTATGCGGCCTATGGCGGCGTGTTCGTCGCGATGGCGGTGCTTTGGGGCTGGCTGGTAGACAAGCGAACGCCCGATCTTTACGATTGGATTGGCGCCGCCGTATGTCTGGTCGGCGTATCGATTATTTTGTGGGCGCCGCGAGGATAGCTTGCTTAGGCGTCATGCTCGGTCTATTTTTGACAACATTAGCATTTGTAAGGATAATATAGCTTTACAAGCTGGACGAATGGAGCGAATGGAAGAGATGAAATCATTAGTGCTCGCGGAAAAGCCAAGCGTGGCAAAGGAAATTGCCCGTGTGCTTGGCTGTACGAACAAAAATAAAAGCTACATAGAAGGTCCTAAATATGTGGTAACCTGGGCACTTGGCCATCTGGTCACTCTCGCCGAGCCGGAGGAATATGATCCGAAATACCGCACCTGGAATTTGGAGGATTTGCCGCTGCTGCCTCCTAAAATGAACTTGAAGGTGATGAAGGAAACGTCGCATCAATTCAAGGCGGTAGCGCAGCTGTGCAAGCGTTCCGATATTGGCGAGCTTATCATTGCGACTGATGCCGGGCGCGAGGGCGAGCTGGTTGCCCGCTGGATTATGGAGCTGGTGCATTGGCGCAAGCCGTTTAAGCGGCTCTGGATTTCGTCGCAGACGGATAAGGCGATCAAGGATGGCTTTAGCAGGCTGAAGCCGGGAGCGGAATACAACCATTTGTACGCATCCGCTGTGTGCCGCGCCGAGGCGGACTGGCTAATTGGACTTAATGTCACTCGCGCTTTGACGACCAAATACAATGCACAGCTGGCGGCTGGCCGGGTACAGACGCCGACGCTTGCTGCGCTGATGGACCGGGAGAAGGAAATTGAGCAGTTCCAGTCCCAGCCATTTTGGACGGTCTCTGCGGATATGGGCACTTTTCAGGCGGTATGGCGCGAGCAGGATGGCCATGATGGTCGTGTATGGGGCCGGGATGAGGCTGGCGCAGTTGTCGCCCGCTTGCAGGGAAAAGGAGCGAAGGTTGACAAGCTGCGCACCGTTGAAAAGTCGGAGCTGCATCCGGGAGCCTATGATTTGACGGAGCTTCAGCGCGACGCGAACAAGCGGTTGGGCTTCTCGGCGAAGCAGACGTCCAATGTGCTGCAGAAGCTGTATGAGCAGCATAAAATCGTCACTTATCCGCGTACCGACTCGCGCTATCTATCGAGCGATATCGTGCCGACGTTCAAAAGCCGTCTGGAAAGCGTGGCTGTCGGGCCCTATGCGCCTTTTGCCCGCAAGCTGCTGCGCGGCCCGCTAACCGTGACGAAGCGATTCGTTGATGACAGCAAGGTCAGCGATCACCATGCAATTATTCCAACAGAGCAATACGTCAACTTGTCTGCGCTAAGCGCGGAGGAGCGCAAGCTGTATGACTTGATCGTTCGCCGTTTTCTAGCCCTATTCTCTCCAGCATACCGCTATGATGAGACGAGCGTAACGCTGGCGGTTGGCAGCGACAAGCTGTATGCCAAAGGCCGGGTGCAGAAGGAAAGCGGCTGGAAGGAGCTTTACAGCGGGGGCGGAATCGGCAGCTTCAGTGATGATGACGATGAAGATGATGATAAAGCCCGCAGCGAGGCAGATCGCCAGCCGGAGCAGCTGCTGCCCGCCATGAGCATGGGGCAGACGCTGCCGATTAAGCAAGCTCGCTTCAAGGAGTTGCGTACGCTGCCGCCCGCAAGATACACGGAAGCATCGCTGCTGGGCCGAATGGAGAAGCATGGCTTGGGTACGCCAGCAACGCGTGCGGATATTATTGAGAAGCTGCTCGGAACCGACACGATTGAGCGCCGGGGCAACCAGCTGTCGCCTACAGGGAAAGGGCGACAGCTGATCGAAATTGTCGTTGAGGAGCTGCGCCGACCGGAGCTGACCGCTGAGTGGGAGCGGGAGCTTGAGCGTATTGCGCTCGGCAAGGGCAATCCAGCGAAGTTTATGGCGGGCATTCGCGAGCAGGCGAGCAAATGGGTAGCAGAGGTGAAAAATGAGACAAAGGAATACAAGCCTCATAATCTGACGCATTCGCGCTGCCCGGAATGCAGCAAGCATTTGATGGAAGTGAAGGGCAAGCGGGGCAAGTCGCTCGTGTGTCCGGACCGGGAATGCGGTTATCGCCGCTCGGCTGAGCCGGCGCTGTCCAACAAGCGCTGCCCGCAATGCCGCAAGAAGATGGAAATTCATGACGGCAAAGCGGGGAAATACGCGCAGTGCCGTCCATGCAACGTCATTGAAATGCTGGGCGATAAGCAGGGCGGCCGAATCAATAAGCATCAGGAGAAAAAACTGATCAATCAATTCAGTGATAATGTGTCGCTGTCAAGCAGCTTGGCGGATGCCCTTAAGGCAGCTATGGGCAAGCAGGAGGACGACAAGTAAGTTCTTCATGTAAGTTCATCAAGTTAGTCAGTTAAAAAGCTAGTCGGCAAGATCGTAAGCAAATAAGCAAGTGAACGCCCCTGAAAGCTTCGGCCTGCGCCCCTGAAAGCAGGCCTGAAGCTTTTTCTTATAATTACGCTTGACTAGTGTTTCCATTGGCTTTAGCGTTATAGTGGCATAGAGAAAACAATTGATTTAGTAAGCGTTTACTGTGGTAACCAACGATGATGAGCTTAACTATTTTGGCAATGGCAGGAGGAACGTTCATGTGGAAAGCAGATCAGCTATTAAATCGGCTTTATGAGGAAGCGGTTGAGGCGCATCGTGCGGCGGCGGAAGCAGAAAGCAGGGAAGGCAGAAGGCTGCGATTAAAGAGTGCGCTTGCATCAGCGGTGGGTTCTTTTGAATCAAATCTTGGGCATGAGCCCGTCGTGCTTGAACGGGTCCAATGCGATGGATATACGAGGGAACGGGTTGAGCTGTCCGCTACGCCGGGGCTGTCATTCGCAGCGTATGTGCTTATTCCAGACGGCTCTGAGAGCCAGCAGCTCCCCGGTGTACTCGCGGTGCATGGACATGGCTATGGCAGCAGGGAGATCGTCGGGCTGCTCCCGGACGGCACAGAAGACTTTGGGAAGCCTAACATTCATCAGCATTTTGCCGTTCAGCTGGTGAAGCGCGGCATGGTTGTCATTGCGCCTGATGTTGTCGGCTTCGGTGAGCGGAAGCTGGATGCGGATTTGCAGGAAAATCCCGATGCTCCAAGCTCCTGCTATAGATTGTCCACACAGCTCATGATGCTGGGCAAAACGCTGACGGGCCTGCGAACGGCCGAAGTGTTGGAAGCGCTTAATTATTTGGCAGGCAGGCCGGAGGTGGATGCAGCCCGCATAGGGGCTATGGGCTTTTCCGGCGGAGCGCTTATCTCGTATGTAGCCGCTGCATTGGATGATCGGATAAAGGCCGTCGTCCTGACTGGCTTTACAAATACGTTTAAGGACAGCATATTTGCCGTTCATCACTGCATCGACAATTATACGCCGGGCCTGCTGGCCCAAGCCGAGCTGCCCGAGCTGATTGGGCTAATTGCGCCGCGCCCGCTGTTTCTGGAAGCCGGGCAAAATGACCCGATTTTCCCGGCCCGGGGCTTTAAAAAAGCAGCAGCAGAGCTGCAAGCGATCTATGAACGCGAAGGCGTGCCGGGGCAGCTGCAATACGATATTTTCCCTGGTGTCCATGAAATCAGCGGACGGGTGTCTTATCAATGGCTGCACCAAACGCTTTCAATGAAATAGGGGGTTAAACAAAGAGGATGCCGCTGGGCAGCCTCTTTGTTCTATCCACCGCTATTGCCCTCAATGTGAACTTACGTACCGAAAGTCTGCTTCATGCGCTTCGTTTCTGGGGTTTGCTCTGAGCATAAAACACAAGGATAAACTTGTTGGACACAGCAGACGCTATTTCAACAAATCACGGGTTAAGACACAGTCTGCGGACTCAGGAGCCGCTAATGCGTTACCCATCGTCATTTTCAGAGGATTATGAAGGCAATAGCGAATCTCCTGTCCGCGTAAGTCCAAAAAGGGGATAAAAATCCAGAATAGCGGAAGCTCAGTCCGCCAAAAAAGGAATGAGCCTTCAAGCCCGCGAGATCTCAGCAACTGTACTCACTACAACTGTGCTCTCAGCAACAATTGCATGCTGTGGTTCCTTAAACCTTGAAGGGTCAGAGAAGATTAGCCTCGAATTCGCATTAAGCAAGGAGCAGCAGAAGGGCTCCCGTATGCATGCACAGCCGAACTAAATGAATGCCCTGGTGGCGCTGGCGGCCCTCATAAGAGGGGCGTCTTACCTGCGTCAATCATCCAAGAGACAGACGTCTTGCCGACATATGCTATGGAGGAGGAAGCAGGAAAGGAGCTGGTAGCTTTTGAGCGAGCATCAGGGCAGGCAGTTGGCGAGCAAGTGGGCAAAGACGGCCGTATTATTGTCCCACACGGGTATTGCCCCGCACATTCCCCCTACCAGACGGTATACTGGGGAAAACTTGAGGAGCATGCTGCAAACGCATCAAATGGTTGTAATCAAGCCTGTTCGCGGAGCAGGCGGGCACGGGGTTATTAAGGTGACGCAGGATGGAAGCGCGAGCTATTCCTACACTTATTATGCAAAGAAAAAGCAATTCAGCAGCTTTAACGCACTGAAGAGCGCGCTTGATAAGCAACGTAAGGGACGGCCTTATATTATACAAAAAGGCATCCGTCTGGCATCCGTCGGCAGCAGGCCGATCGATTACCGCGTGAAATATGTAAAGACCGCTTCGGGCTGGGTTTATCGCTCCATGGTAGGAAGAATTGCTAGAGAGGGATTATTCGTAACGAACCTCTGTCGAGGCGGAACGATGGTTAGCGCAGCGGAAGGCATCAGGCGCTCCATTTCCGGTGCAGCCGTTCGGGCGAAAAAATCGAAGATGAGAGAATTGACGGTACAGGCGACGCAGCTGCTGGAAAGCCGGTTTCCAGGCATTGGGCAGCTGGGCTTCGATTATGGCATCGACAAGAGCGGGAAGATATGGATTTTCGAGGTGAATACAAGGCCGCAATAAACCCGAAAGGGTTTATTTTTTTGACCTTCCACTTCATTTCCATAAGAGGAAAAAATAACTAATGGCATTAAACGATAAGATTGATAGATTAAGAGATTGTAATTAAAGTTTTTTATAGAATTGGTAAAAATTGAGACTGTGTATAACCGTATCCACAATGTACACAGCGTGAATCCTCAAGATTCGACGTTTATTCACACACCATGCACACCCTGTCCACAAGCAACTGTGTATAACCAGAACGGTTGTTCTATCGTTTATCCCCGTGATAATATGGTGAAGCATTAGCAAAAGCCATGAAAGGAAGTGCCGATTATGGAGCTTATGTCCGACGATTTTCTTAAGGACACCTACTATGCGGCGGTCCAGTCTAAGCTAGATCAGGAATTTATCCAAATGCTGCTGTTTGAAATGAAGCGAAGGCAATTGACAGACGAGGATGTGCGCATTACAGCCTGAGACGTTATTCCTGCCATTCACTTATGCACACTTCTATCGTATGCGCGCAGCTTGGGCACAGTGCCGTATGTAAACAAATTGCATCGCCTACCTGATTGCGGGTGGAACCGGAGATGGATACAGGCTCGTATGGAGCATAAGGATCACTCCATTCCAGCGTACGCCCGCAATCGTTCATCGCTTCATTGCACTTGCCACAACTTACTTCCACTCTCTTGATGCCATTGCAGACTGGACAAAACATAAGGGTATCCTCCTTGGCTTGCACCGCTTAACGCCATGCATTGCTCCAAGGTAGAATACCCTTATTTGTGTGTATTTACTTCATTGCTTGTATGAAAGGCTGCGCGCGCTACCAGCTTACAGCTTCATATTGCTGCTGTGGCCAGGGGACAGCTTCGCTTCCGGATCTACATAAACTTTAGCATTGTTAATCGCGGTTGGCGCTTCGCCAAACCCAACAGCAATCAGCTTGAGCTTGCCTGGGTAGGTCGTAATATCGCCGGCTGCGAACAGTCCAGGAATATTCGTTTCCATGCGTGTATCCACGACGATGGAGCCGCCCTGAATTTCAATGCCCCATTCGGCAATTGGGCCGAGGGAGGATACGAAGCCGAAGTTGACAATAACGGCATCGACATCAAGCTCGGTCGTTTCTTTCGTTTTCACATGGGCAAGCGTTACTTTCTCGATTTGGTCCTCGCCATGCAGCGCGGTAATTTCCATCGGAGTCAGCACATTGACCTTGGAATTCATCAGGTTCTCTACACTGTGCTCATGCGCACGGAACTTGTCTCTGCGGTGAATGAGCGTTACGCTCTTCGCAATCGGCTCAAGCATAAGCGACCAGTCAACCGCGGAGTCGCCGCCGCCGCTGATCAGAACGTTCTGGTCCTTGAAGCGCTGCAGGTCGCCGACAAAATAATGCAGATTTTTCTTCTCGTAAGCGGCAGCTTCCGGAAGCTCCAGACGACGCGGCTCAAACGCGCCTACGCCAGCTGTAATAATAACGGCCTTCGCGTAGTGGGTTTCTGTATCAGTCGTAATTTCAAACAGGCGCTCATCCTTTTTAACAACCTGCTTAACCTTTTGCTCCAGGCAAATTTCAGGCTTGAAGTGGTTAAGCTGCTCGACAAGACGGTCAACAAGCTCTTGAGCCGTTACTTTCGGGAAGCCTGCAACGTCATAAATATATTTCTCTGGATAAAGAGCAGCCAGTTGTCCACCAAGTTGGGGCATGCTTTCAATAAGCTTAACGGATGCTTGGCGCATGCCGCCGTAAAAAGCAGCGAACAGGCCAGCAGGACCGCCGCCAATAATTGCGATATCGACAATGTTTTCAGGTAGTTCAGTTTGAGACAACGTAGGCACCTCCACATATTTGTATCTATCCTTATTATTATAAACATACGGGCACAAAGAAGGAAATAACTAATTTGTATGCCCTTCTAAACTTTTTCGTATAAAATGCCATTGAACTTTTGTTTAAAACTCTGTAGTATGTCTGTTGTATGTTAAGGTTGATACAATTGGAAATTGGCCAAATATAGGGAGACTAAGTTGCACATTTAATCCTCGTAGATCATAAATGTAGAAAGAGGTTTGTGTAATTTTTCACAATATAATTAAACGCATAGGAATGGAAGGGATCATACGATGAGCAACATACCTAAGATTGTTATTCTGGGTGCGGGATACGGCGGAGTGCTGACGGCGTTGCGTTTGCAGAAGGAGCTTAACTACAACGAAGCAGATGTTACCTTGGTAAACAAGCATGACTATCATTACATCACCACACATTTGCATATGCCGGCAGCAGGAACCGATAATCCTGAAAATGCCCGTGTCAGCATCTCGAAGCTGATTGATGAGTTTAAAATTGATTTTGTAAAATCAACCGTTGTACAAATCCGCCCACAGGACAAAAAGGTTATTTTGGAAGACGGCACGTTGTCTTACGATTATTTGGTTGTGGGACTTGGCGGCGAGCCGGAAACATTCGGCATTCCCGGTCTTGGCGAGCATGCCATGAACATCCGCAGCATTAACTCGGTCCGCCTTATCCGCGAGCATATTGAGTATCAATTTGCCCGCTTTAAGCGCGAGCCGCACCGCACTGATTATTTAACGTTTATTGTAGGCGGAGCAGGCTTTACCGGCATTGAGTTCGTCGGCGAGCTGTCCGACCGCATTCCTGAGCTGTGCAAGCAGTTCGATGTGGACCCGGCGCTTGTGAAAATCTACAATATTGAGGCAGCTCCGACGGCGCTGCCAGGCTTTGATCCTGAGCTTGTGGAATATGCGATGGATGTGCTGACGAAGAAGAACGTCACGTTCCGCATTGGCACAGCGATTAAAGAGTGCACAGCAGAAGGCGTCGTTGTTGGCGAAGGCGAAGAGATCAAGTCGGCAACGGTCATCTGGACGGGCGGCATCCGCGGCAATCGCTTGATTGAGGATGCGGGCTTTGAAACGATGCGCGGACGCGTGAAAATCGACGACCAGCTGCGTGCGCCAGGCCATGAGAACATATACATTTTGGGCGACAACTCGCTCATGTTTAATCCGGAAGGCCGTCCATACCCGCCAACCGCGCAAATTGCTATGCAGCAAGGTGTCGTGTGCGCCCATAATCTGGTTGCATCGATACGCAACCAGCCGCTTAAAGCGTTCGCGTTCAGCAATAAAGGAACGGTAGCGTCCCTTGGCAAAGGCGAAGCGATTGGCCTTGCATTTGGCAAAAAATATAAAGGCCGTGTAGCGGCATGGCTGAAGAAAATGATCGACCTACGCTATCTGTTCATTATCGGCGGCATTCCGCTCGTCCTGCGCAAAGGGAAATTTTTCTAATGCGTCATTGCAGCGTGCAGGTTCGGGGGTTGCTGACGCGGGATGAATTGGATCGCTATAACGCTCTAATGGAAGTTGGCTCGTTTCTGGAGTCGCAAAACCGCTATGATCTGGCCTATCCGGTTCAAAAGGAAGTGGACCTGCTCATTCAGCCGGCGATTGAACGGTTGAAGGAAAAGGGGCGCGAGCGCGACCGCGCGACGCAGGAGTATTTGGAAGCGAAGCGCCTTGGCCCAGATGAAGAGGATGACGAGGAAGAAGATTAGGCGAAGCTGTTAAACAAAGAACCGCCCCGGCACAGTGACGAACATTCGTCAGCGTGTCGGGGCGGTTGTGCGTTATTTTCAGAAGAAAGAAAAAAGGTCTACACTTTCAGCAGAGCGGTAAATTTCGCTGCATCAAGCAAATTGCCGACGTAGAAGTCGCCAAAGTCACCGTAACGCGCGCTAACTTCATCAAAGCGCATTTCGTAGATCAGCTTCTTAAATTGCAGTGCGTCCTCTGCGAACAGCGTTACGCCCCACTCCCAATTATCAAAGCCGACGGAGCCGCTAATAATTTGCTTCACTTTGCCCGCATATTTGCGACCAATCATGCCATGGCTGCGCATCATCGTGCGGCGCTCGTCCATGCCGAGCATGTACCAGTTGTCGTTGCCGTCGCGGCGCTTATTCATCGGATAGAAGCAGATGTGGCGCGCTTTAGGCAATATCGGCTTGAGGCGGGCGAGAATTTCCGGATTTTCCATCGGATCGAGGCCCGGCTGGTTCACATAATTGCTCAGCTCCACAACGCTCACATAGGAATAGGTAGGCGTTGTAAAGGAAGCGAACGCTGTTTTATTGAAAGCTGTTTCGATTTCATTCAGCTCCTCCAGCGTTTCGCGCAGGTGCATGAATACAAAGTCAGCCTTCTGTCCAACGATGGAGTAGACAGCTGTGCTGCCTTGCTTGCTTTCCTCTACATCGGACCATTGCTTCAGAAACGTATTTAGCTCGTCCAGCATGCGGTTTTGCTCTTCGGCGGTGCTCAGTCTCCATGCAGCCCAATTGACGCTGCGGAAATCATGAAGGCAGTACCAGCCCTCTAGTGTAATAGCTACTTCACTCATATCAGCGATAACCCCTATCTTTGGCATATTTTGCTGTGAACATTGTAACGTAGTTTAGGGCGGAAGGGCAAATGTCGGACTTGTGACAATTGGCAAATCGGAATTGACTTCCTTAAGCGGTTTCATTAAAATGTTATCGAGAGTCTGAGAGGGGAATCGTACATGCTTCAACTGATTATTGCGACGGTGTTGTTTTTGGTCATGATGTTCGGCATCGGATTTATTCTGAATATGCTATTGAAAACAACATGGTTTCCCATTTATATGTTTATTATTGTTCTGGTGCCCTTCTATGTGTGGAGTACATGGGATAAGACAATCTCCACTTCCGAGAACTTTACGAGCTTTACCTTCATTGATTTAGTGCCTGTATTTGGCGCATTAATCGGCGCTTATTTAAGCGGCTGGACGATTCAGATGCTGCGCAAAGGCGGCTATAAGATGTTTTAAGCGTATAAGCAAATCCCTCACTTGGGGGATTTTTTCTATTTTAGAAAGCCGCTTTGCGGTCTTTTTTATGTTAAACTGATAGAAAGTATGGACAGGATGGAGTAGATGCCATGCGCATCGGTAACTTATTGCAGTTTACGGAGCATCACCGCTATTATATCTTTCGTGATTTTTCATTAAGCAGTTTGGATTATAAAATATTATCGCTCATCTATCAGCCGATGATTGGTGCCTTCGCGGTTGCTTTGTACCAGCAGCTGTACCACGGCATCTCGGATGGTGCTTCTGGCTATTCCTCGCTGGAGCCGCAGCGCAAGCTGTTTCTAGGCCTTGGCCTTGAGATGAATGAGCGGGGACGCAAGCATCTTGTCGAGCAGGCGTCGCGCCTGGAGGCGGTGGGACTGCTTCAAACGTCGCGGCTGGCACTGCCGGAGCAAAGTGATCTGATTTATGAATATGAGCTGGCTAAGCCGCTCACGCCGGGCGAGTTTTTTCAAACCCAGCATTTGGTCATGCTGCTTCGTGACAAGGTTGGCAAATACGCTCTGATTGCGTTAAGGGAATCATTTGGAGCGCAGGAGCCTGACGAGCTGGCTAGCGTACAGCTGAGCAAGGAGAACATTTCCGTACCGTTTTATGAGCTGTTTCAGCTCAATCCGCAATCTGTAGACCCGGAGCTGGAGCAGGCACTAAGCGAGGTGGCGCCATCTCGGCAAGCAGCTCCTAGACTTAAACAGGAGACGGCGGGCATTCCTTATGGGGAAATTATTTTGCGTTTTCCGCGCAATTCCGCCAACCGCAGCTATGTAGAGCGGCTGCGCGGCGATGGCGAGCAGCTTGGGCAGCTGAATTATGTCGCTTATAAATACAGCTTGAATGCGAGCGATCTTTGCCGTCTGCTGGATGAGGATGGCGTTTTTGCGCCAGACGGGCTGCTGCTCATTGACGAGCTGCAGATGCGGGCCAATCAGATGTATCGCCAGGATAAGAAGCGCGAAGGGGATCGCCAGCGTACGATTGCCCGCGTGCAGCAGTCACAGGCGGAAGCAGCCGATGACAATATAGAAGAGTTTGGCGTCCAGGAAGAATATTATTTGAGCGTGCCCAGCTTGCTCGATGGCAGATGCGATATTCATCAGTACAATATGCTCATGCGAAATGAGCCGCATACCCGCTTTATGCAGCGCTTTTTCCCGGGGGCTGTACCAGATTGGATAGAACGCTCCTTCGAGCGCATCGATCTCAATTACCGGCTGCCTGCACCTGTTATTAATGTACTCATTCATTATGTTATAGGCATGAACGACGCCCATCGGATGACGAAAACATTCGTTGAAGCGGTCGTATCCAATATGCTCGTCAAGCAGATAGATACGTTTGAGAAGGCTGTTGGCTACGTGCGCGAGCAAGGGAAGGTTGAAGAGGACAAGGAACAGCGGCAAGAAAATGCGCGTTCTGTGGGCGCAGCGGGCCGCGGGGGCTCACGGCCTGGAGCCAGAGGCGGTGCTTCCCGCAAGCCAAGCATCCCGATTGTGCAGGATACGGAAGCTTCAAGCCAGGTATCGCCGGAGAAGCTTGAAGAAATGCGCCAGCTGGCAAGGAAGCTGGATGGAAAATAAGATCGCGGGGTGATTAAGAATGGAATCGCTGGGTGAGCTTCTGAAAGCATGGCCTGCGGGCAAGTCATTAACGGATCAGGCGGACCGCAAGCTGGAAGAGCTGCTTGCTGATCCGCTTGTGCATCGGCTGCGGGAGAAGCATCCCGAGCTGGATGAGCAGGCGGTTCGTCTTAATTTGAACCGGGTCTATCAATATGTAACCGAATATCGGAACTGTACGAACTGCCCGGGGCTTGATCAATGTCCGAATGACTTTGAGGGTCATTATACACTGCTTTCATGCGATACGGTGCAGGAGCGCGTACAGCTGCATGACCGCAAGGTTGCATGCAAGAAAATGATCGCTCGCCGCAATGAGGAGCGGATCAAGAAACGGATTCGTAGCTTCTATGTGGATGACCGGGCGCTCAAGAGCGGCTATTCGGCGCTCGAAATTTTAGACAAGGATCCTACCCGTGCCGAAGCGGCTTACCGTGTCATTGAATACATTGACCGGACGAAGGAGCAGGGCCTTCAGCCCAACGGCCTATATTTAGCGGGAAAATTTGGCACAGGGAAAACCTTTCTCATGTGCTACCTGCTGCATGAGCTGGCGAAAGCCGATTATTCCGGCGTCATCGTCTATATGCCTGATTTTGTCGAGGATTTGAAGTCGATGATGCATGAGCCGGCGAAGCTGCGGGAAACGGTGGAGATGATGAAGGAAACGGATCTGCTCATCTTCGACGATATTGGTGCTGAGAACTTGAATCCTTGGGCGAGGGATCATGTGCTTGGCTCCATATTGAATTACCGAATGAACCGGAAGCCGACGCTGTATACGTCCAATTATGAGCTTGATGGGCTGGAGCGCCATTTCAGCTTCACAAGCAAAGATGGCGATGAAGTGTATAAAGGGCAGCGATTAATGGATCGTATTCGGCCCTATGTCGATGTGATTATGGTCACAGGCGACAATAAGCGAGGATTAAAATAAAAAATTTGTTTAAAGTTTTAGCCTATAGGATATTCTATTAAACCTGTCGAGAACGTTTCGACAGGTTTTTTTGCATCTGTAAACATTTATAAATGTTTTACTTTTGTAATGAATAATCAATGATGGTGCAATGGTGGGTCTATACCCAAAATTCTGGGACACAACGGTTCATGACAAATGAATAAAAGTGTATGAAGCGATTTTTCGGACTAAATATGTAAACGCATTATTGGTAGTAAATGTTAATTTATACGTAACTTAAATTAAAAATGTTTGCGTTTTCATTAAAAAAATTTTAAATTAATTTTTTGTGTTGAATTTAATCAAACGCCGTATTTTCGGACATAATACCTTACGCAAAACAGCCGTAGTATGTGATATTGCTCAGTTTTGTCGAAATGGGTAGTTGATTAAGTCTGATTTTATGCTATAATCTCTAGCATCAAATAGAGAATCTCGAACTATTCATAATTATTCCTTATGCCAAATATATATTCATCCTTACATTCAGTGGATAATATTTTTTTATTTCGGTTCTGCACAAACATGAACGTATGTTCACTGTATAAGGAACAAAGGAAGAATAAGAGAGATTCATATTGAAATATTAATTGGGAGGAAATAAACGCATGAAAAAGAAGTATTCGTTTTTACTCAGCACTTTGCTTGTCATGACTCTGCTCATCAGCGCTTGTGGAAATGCAGGCAAAAACACAGGCACTAACAATCCGGGAGAGGCTAGCCCAGATGCTACCGCTACGGAAGTGAAATTGGCTGACAATCAAGAGATTAGCGTAAACATTGCATCTGAACCACCGACACTTAACCCTGGTAAAGCAAGCGACTCCACATCCGGTACGATTTTGCGTCAAACGTTCGAAGGTTTGACTCGTATTGGACAAGATGGTCACCCTGAAAATGCAGTAGCTTCGAAAGTTGAAGTTTCTCCTGACCAAACGGTATACACATTCACAATTCGCGACGGCGCTAAATGGTCCAATGGCGATCCAGTTATTGCCGGAGACTTTGAATATGCATGGAAATGGGTTCTTGACCCAGCTAACGCAGCAGATTACGCTTACCAGCTTTATTATATTAAAGGAGCAGAGGCTGCTAACCTCGGCAAAGGAAAAGTTGAAGATGTAGGCATTAAAGCGGTCAACGACACTACGCTTGAAGTTACGCTTGCTAACCCGACTTCTTTCTTCCTTGAATTGACAGCATTCTACACGTACCTGCCAGTAAACAGCAAAATTGCTGCAGCCAACAAAGATTGGGCTAACGATGCAGGCGACCAATATACAACAAACGGTCCTTTCCACATGACCGAATGGAAACACAGCGACAACCTTATTATTGAGAAAAGCGATACGTATTGGGATAAAGACAACGTGAAATTGACTAAAATCAACTTCTCGATGATCAATGACTTCAATACTGAGCTTTCGATGTTTGACAATGGCGAGCTGGACTGGGCTGGACAGCCTAACGGCCAACTGCCAGTTGATGCTATGCAAGCTTTGAAAGACCAAGGCACTTTGCATACTCAAGCAATCGCAGGTGTTTACAACTACAAGTTCAATACAAAAGTTGCTCCTTTTGACAACAAAAACATCCGTAAAGCATTCACTTATGCGATGAACCGCCAAGAACTGATCGACAACATTACACAAGGCGAGCAATTGCCAGCGATGGCAATCGTGCCTCCAACGATGTTTGCTGAGAACGAAAAAGGTTATTTTGCCGATAACGATTTGGCGAAAGCAAAAGAATATTTGGATGCTGGCCTTAAAGAAATGGGTCTGAAAGACGCATCTGAGCTTCCTCCAATTACGATTTCTTACAACACAAATGAAGCTCACCAAAAAATTGCTCAAGCGATTCAAGACATGTGGTCCAAAAACCTTGGTGTAGAAGTAACGCTTGATAATGCTGAGTGGGCTGTATATATCGAGAAATTGCATGCAGGCGACTACCAAGTAGGCCGTCTGGGCTGGCTTGGAGATTTCAATGATCCAATCAACTTCCTTGAGCTGTACCGCGATGCTGACGGCGGCAACAACGATACAGGCTGGGAAAATGCAGAATACAAAAAATTGCTGATTGATTCCGCATCTGAGCAAGATGCTGCGAAACGTACGGAAATGTTGAAACAAGCAGAAGCGATCTTCATGGAAGATATGCCTGTAGCGCCAATTTATTTCTATACGATGAACTGGGTACAAAATGAAAAACTGAAAGACGTTGTAATCAGCGGTCTAGGCGACGTAACTTACAAATGGGCCTATGTTGAAGCTTAATACAGGTAGGATGTAAAAAAGAATAGTCGACCATAACCGGATGCAGCGGTATGGTGGGCGGAACATCCCGAATCACATTTTCAAGTGGTTCGGGGTGTTCCTTTGTTATGAAAATGCGGGGCGATACTCCCCTTATATGTAAATAAAGCTCGAAACTAATAGGAGGTGCCAGACTATTATGGTGAAATATATTGGCAGACGTTTGCTGTATATCCTTTTGTCGTTGTGGCTGATTATTACAGCTACCTTTTTCTTGATGCGTCTTGCTCCGGGTAACCCGTTTACGTCGGAGAAGCAGCTGCCGCCGGAGATTAAAGCCAATCTGCTGGCTCACTATGGTCTGGATCAGCCGTGGTATGCACAATATGGCGATTATTTGCTGAAAGTGCTGCAATGGGATTTTGGTCCTTCCTTCAAGTACAAAAGCCAGACCGTTAATGATTTGATCAACACTGGTTTTCCTGTATCGCTCGTGCTTGGCCTCGAAGCGATCTTCCTCGCGCTTGCAGTCGGTGTTATTCTTGGTGTAATTGCTGCGCTTAAACATAATCGCTGGCAGGATTATACCGCGATGATTATTGCGGTGGCAGGGATTTCGGTGCCTTCCTTCATTATGGCAACCGTGCTGCAATATGTGCTTGCCATTAAATTTGGCATTTTTCCTGTCGCGAGATGGGGAACGTTCATGCATACGGTATTGCCGGCGATTGCCTTGGCTTCCACGCCAACGGCGTTTATCGCTCGCCTGACGCGCTCCAGCATGCTTGAAGTACTTAGCAATGATTATATTAAGACGGCGAAGGCCAAGGGCCTTAGCGAATTTATGATTACAGTTAAACATACGCTTCGCAATGCTCTGCTGCCTGTCGTTTCATATATGGGCCCGCTGTCGGCTGGTGTCATTACAGGAAGTTTTGTTATTGAGCGTATATTCGGTATACCGGGCCTTGGCTCCCACTTCGTTGTAAGTATTGGCAACCGTGACTACACGGTTATTATGGGGGTTACGGTGTTCTACAGTATTATCCTTCTCTTTAGCGTACTCTTGGTTGACATTTTGTATGGATTAATTGATCCCCGTATTAAACTTGGGCGCGGGAAGAAAGGGGCTTGACGATGGAACCAATATCTAAAGACCGGTTTAAGCTGGTAGGCTTACAGCAGCAAGGAACAGATAATGTGGCGAAGGCAAGCCTTTCTTTCTGGCAGGATGTCGTACGGCGCTTCGCAAAAAACAAACTAGCTATGGTCGGGGTTGTTATGCTTGTCCTTTTGGTCTTCATGGCTGTGTTTGGCCCATTTATGACCGAATTTGATTACCGCTCCAACGATCTTGGCAATAAAAATCAGGCGCCGTCCGCAGTGCACTGGTTCGGCACGGATGACCTTGGACGCGACATGTTTGCCCGTGTTTGGGAAGGCGCACGAATTTCCCTGTTTATCGGTCTTGCAGCCGCACTTATTGACTTGTTTATTGGCGTCCTTTGGGGCGGAATTGCCGCTTACAAGGGCGGACGTGTGGATGAAGGCATGATGCGTTTTGCCGACGTTCTTTACGGTATCCCGTACTTGCTGCTTGCGATTATTTTGATGGTCGTATTTGGGCAAAGCTTGGGAACGATGATTGTAGCGATGACGATAACCGGCTGGATCAACATGGCGCGTATCGTTCGGGGACAGGTGCTGTCGCTGAAAAATCGCGAGTATGTGTTGGCCGCTCGTACGCTGGGCGCTACAATGCCTTGGATTATGAGAAAGCATTTGATTCCAAATGCAATGGGCCCAATTCTGATTACAATGACGCTGACGATTCCATCAGCGATTTTTACGGAGTCTTTCCTAAGCTATTTGGGACTGGGCTTAACTCCGCCAATCGCGAGCTGGGGTACAATGGCATCCGATGGATTGCCTGCGCTTAAATATTATCCATGGCGTTTGTTCTTCCCGGCCATTATGATCTGTGTAACGATTTTCTCATTTAACGTAATTGGCGACGGATTGCGTGACGCTCTTGATCCGAAAATGCGCAAATAATAGGAGGGAAGCATAAATGGAAAAGCTGCTCGAGGTAAAAGATTTGTGCGTTTCCTTCGGTACGCACGGCGGCGAGGTACAAGCGGTCAGAGGCATTAGCTTTGACCTGTACAAAGGCGAGACGCTTGCCATCGTAGGGGAATCGGGTTCTGGTAAAAGTGTCGCTTCACAAACGATTATGAAGCTCATACCGATGCCGCCAGGCAAAATTACGAATGGCGAAATTTTGTTTGAAGGCGTAGATTTAGTGAAAAAGACGGATAAGCAAATGGAGAAGGTACGGGGCAAGGATATCAGTATGATATTCCAAGACCCGATGACTTCGCTTAATCCGACGATGAAGATCGGACCGCAAATTATGGAGGTGCTGAAAAAGCACCAAAAGCTTTCCGGCTCCGTTGCAAAAGAACGTACGATTGAACTGCTTCGTCTAGTCGGCATTCCGATGCCAGAGACGCGGATTAACCAATATGCCCATGAGTTTTCCGGTGGTATGCGCCAGCGGGCGATGATTGCGATTGCGCTAGCGGCCAATCCAAGATTGCTCATTGCGGATGAGCCGACGACGGCGCTTGACGTAACGATCCAGTCGCAAATTTTGGAGCTGATCAAAGATTTGCAGCAAAAAATCGGCATGTCCGTCATTTTCATCACGCATGATTTGGGCGTCGTTGCAAACGTGGCTGACCGTGTAGCCGTTATGTATGCGGGTCAAATTGTTGAGGTTGGAACGGTCGATGAAATTTTCTATGATCCGCGCCATCCTTACACATGGGGACTGCTTGCATCCATGCCGAGCCTTGATATGACGGATAAAGCCGAGCTGCTGGACATTCCAGGCACGCCTCCTGACCTGACGAATCCACCTAAGGGCGATGCGTTTGCACCGCGCAACCGCTACGCGCTGGCGATTGATTTCGAGGAAGAGCCGCCGATGTTCCAAGTATCCGAAACGCATTATGCCAAAACATGGCTGCTGCACCCTGATGCGCCGAAGGTGGAGCTGCCGGAGCAGGTTAAACGGAGAGTTCGTAAATTGGCAGCGTCTTTCGATAAGCCGGTGCTCGCGGAAGGAGAGGCTTAAATGGCGAAGAAGCTGCTTGAAATCAAAAACCTAAAGCAATATTTCAATGAAGGCCGTCCGAATATGGTGAAAGCTGTCGACGATGTCAGCTTCGATATTTATGAAGGCGAGACGCTTGGACTCGTTGGCGAGTCGGGCTGTGGCAAATCAACGACCGGCAGAACGATTCTACGGCTGTATGACGCGACGGACGGGCAAGTGCTGTTCAGTGGTGAGAATGTTCACGGACGCAAGTCCAGGAGCGAACTGAAGCGTCTGAACCGCAAAATGCAAATGATTTTCCAAGATCCATATGCCTCGCTCAATCCGAGGATGACTGTTGGCGACATTATTGCCGAGGGCATTGACCTGCATGGTCTTGCGAAAAACAGCAAGGAGCGTATGGCGAGAGTGCATGAACTGCTGGAGACGGTAGGCCTGCACAAGGACTATGCGAATCGTTACCCTCATGAAGCGTCTGGCGGACAGCGTCAGCGGATCGGTATTGCTCGCGCGCTTGCGGTCGATCCTGACTTCATCATTGCCGATGAGGCGATTTCCGCGCTTGACGTATCCATTCAGGCCCAAATCATCAACCTGATGAAGAAGCTGCAGCGTGAGAAAAACCTGACTTATTTGTTTATTGCCCATGATTTGTCTATGGTTAAATATATTAGCGACCGCATCGGCGTGATGTACTTCGGCAAGCTTGTAGAGCTGGCTTCAGCGGATGAGCTTTACAACAATCCGATGCATCCTTATACGAAGTCGCTGCTGTCGGCCATTCCGATTCCCGATCCGGAGACGGAACGCGTGCGCAAACGGACGCCTTATGATCCCAATGTGCATCAATATACTCCAGAGGACCTTCCGGAAATTCGTGAAGTGAAGCCTGGGCATTTTGTATATTGCTCGAAACGTGAGATGGAGCAGCTGCAAGCTTCTCATTAAAATGGATTTAAGCCATTAGGCTTAAAACTTGCAGCAATTCCGCTGCCAGCACGAATAGAAAGGATCGCTTTCAAATCAGTAAAGCCTTACGGCTGTGCTGCTTTGAGAGCGGTCCTTTTTTGCGTGGAAGCTTCCGGTTTCCTACCGTTTTCTCTAGGTAGGAGTGATGCTGTAACCGCAGGGAAACAGCAATCTTTTTACCGAAATGGTTTTAACATAAATGAATCCACCTAATTTCGAAAACCCTATTGACTAAACAAAACCACGCTGGTAGAATCCATCCATAACCAACTAAGCGGGTAGGAATAATATTTTATCTACCGGACCACCGGCGGCAAAACATTACTCATGTATCCAGGACTGCAAGAGAAAAAAAGAAAAAATCAGGGGTGTGAGGATTTATGTTAAAGGGGAAATGGTCAGTTTCATTATTGCTCGTATTGGTGCTCATCTTGTCCGCATGCGGAGCAAATGGAGGCAACCAGGGAGCAGGAGCGGGAGAGTCGCCAGCTGCATCAACAGAAGCGAGTGCCACAGGAGAGAAGCCAGCAGATCCAGTCAAGCTGCTAAATGTATCATATGACCCGACTCGTGAGCTGTATGAGGAGTATAATAAAGCTTTTACAACCTATTGGAAAAATAAAACCGGCCAGGACGTGACGATCAGCCAGTCCCATGGTGGATCAGGCAAGCAAGCACGCGCAGTCATTGACGGTTTGAAAGCAGATGTCGTCACACTGGCGCTTGGCTACGATATTGATTCATTGGTAGAGCCGGGCCTGCTAAGTGCAGATTGGCAGTCTAAATTCGAGCACAACAGCTCGCCGTATACGTCAACAATCGTGTTCCTAGTACGCAAAGGCAACCCGAAGGGCATTAAAGACTGGAATGATTTGATTAAAGATGGCGTGGAGGTCATTACGCCAAATCCGCAAACATCGGGTGGAGCTCGTTGGAACTATTTGGCGGCATGGGGATATGCACTGAAGCAAAACAACAATGACGAAGCAAAGGCGCAGGAGTTCATCACGCAGCTGTTCAAGCATGTACCCGTGCTCGACACAGGTGCGCGTGGAGCAACAACGACCTTTGTAGAAAAAGGAATTGGCGATGTGCTGCTGGCTTGGGAAAATGAAGCTTTCCTATCCATTAAGGAGCTTGGACCCGATCAATTCGAAATCGTCTATCCATCGGTCAGCATTTTGGCGGAGCCGCCTGTAGCGGTCGTTGATAAAAATGCCGAGGCTAATAAAAGCACTGAGGTAGCTAAAGCTTATCTGGAGTATTTGTATTCGGATGAAGGTCAAGAGATTGCAGCTAAAAATTACTACCGTCCAATTAATGAGACGATTGCTGCGAAATATGCGGATACATTCAAAAAGCTGGACCTGCTGACGATCGACGGAGATTTTGGCGGCTGGAAAGTGGCGCAGGAGAAGCATTTTAATTCCGGCGGCATATTCGAAAAAATTTACACGCCAGGCTCGTAATGATCGCAAGGTACAGCAAAATGTGGAATGGAGCTGACTTCACATGAAAGGTTCCAGCAGGAGCAAAGGCAGAAGCCGGGGCGGCAAAGCGCGAAACGTTTTGCCCGGCTTCGGCCTATCAATGGGATTTGCAATTGTGTATTTGAGTCTGATCGTTCTTATTCCGCTGGCCAGCGTATTTATTAAAACGACAGGTCTCAGCTTTGCGGAATTTTGGGGCACGGTAACGAATCCAAGGGTTCTGGCTTCTTATCGAATCAGCTTCTTCACCGCCTTCAGCGCGGCAGCCGTTAATATGGTGTTCGGCCTGCTCATTGCGTGGGTGCTGGTACGCTACCGTTTTCCGGGCAAAAAATTTATCGACAGTCTCGTCGATCTACCATTCGCGCTGCCGACAGCGGTGGCGGGAATTGCGCTGACGGCGATTTATGCGCCAAATGGCTGGATGGGCAAGCTGCTGCAGCCGATTGGGCTCAAGGTGGCCTATACGCCGCTCGGCATTACGATCGCCCTTATCTTTATTGGCATTCCCTTCGTTGTCCGTACGGTGCAGCCAGTGCTGCAGGACCTCAATAAAGAAATAGAAGAGGCCGCAGTTATGCTTGGCGCCTACCGGATGCGTACCTTTTGGAAAGTGATATTGCCTGAGCTGATGCCGGCTCTGCTTACGGGGTTCGCCCTGGCGTTTGCTCGCGGCATTGGCGAATACGGCTCCGTCGTATTCATCTCCGGCAATATGCCGATGAAAACCGAAATCGCCCCGCTTCTCATTATGACGAAGCTGGAGCAGTTTGATTACGCAGGGGCTACCGCAATCGCACTCGTGATGCTCGTCGTCTCGTTCCTGCTGCTGCTGTTCATTAATTTCATGCAGTGGCGGATTAACCGCCGCGTCGTAGAAGGAGGCTAAGCAGGATGGCTGGAGCAATTACAACGCATTTATCGAGCGAGGCCTCCAAGCGGCCTAAGCATATTAATGAACCGGCACTGGTGCGTATTGTGCTCATAACGGTAGCGCTCATTTTCCTCGCGCTGGTCGTGCTGCTGCCGCTCGTCTCAGTCTTTGTTGAAGCGTTTAAGAAGGGCTTTGATGTTTACCGCGCCGCGATCACCGATCCCGATGCATTATCGGCACTAAGACTGACGTTGCTCGTAGCCGTTATCGCCGTGCCGCTGAATACGCTGTTCGGCATATCCGCTGCATGGGCGATCAGCAAGTTCCGTTTTCGCGGCAAGCAGTTTTTAATTACGCTCATTGATTTGCCGTTTGCCGTATCTCCGGTCATATCCGGACTTATCTATATTCTAATGTTTGGCGCACAAGGCTTCTTCGGACCCTGGCTCGATTCCCATGGCATTCAGCTCGTCTTCGCCCTGCCGGGCATCGTGCTGGCAACTGTATTCGTCACGGTGCCATTCATTGCCCGTGAGCTCATACCGCTCATGCAGGCGCAGGGAGTCACAGAAGAGGAAGCGGCGGCAAGCCTTGGCGCGAAGGGCTGGCAAATTTTCTGGCGGGTCACCTATCCGAACATTAAGTGGGGCCTGCTGTACGGCATTATATTGTGTAATGCGCGAGCGATGGGTGAGTTTGGAGCTGTCTCGGTCGTATCGGGCCACATTCGCGGACAGACCAATACGCTGCCGCTGCATATTGAGATTTTGTATAACGAATACCAATTTTCAGCTTCATTCGCCGTTGCATCGCTGCTCGTTATGCTGGCGTTCGTAACGCTTATCGTCAAGTCGCTTATGGAATGGCAAATGAACAAACGGGCTTCTGCCCAAATCGTCTGACGCTTGCGATAAGGTGAAACGGCTGTATTTTTAGTATTAAAAAAAGGAGGAGAAGACAATGGCAAAACCTTTGGAAATCGATCAGCAGTGGCTTAAGCGAATTGCGGATCAGGTGGGCGGGCTGCAATATGGAAGTGTAAATATTACGGTGCATGACGGCAGAATCGTTCAGATTGACCGGACAGAGCGGACGCGCTACGATCAGCCCTCCAGCAAGCAGCAGGAATCCCCAAGCATCAAGCAGCATACGGGCAGCAATAGCCATAGCAATAGCAATAGCAACAAGCACCAAACGGCCTAAATTTTGTAGAGGCAGTTGTCAGCATAAAATAGTGTTTTAGACTGACCCTGCAAATTGAAACAGCGACAGCCAAGGACGAGAAAATAAAGTCCTGGACGGTCGCTGTTTTATTGAACTAATGTTTCCCATTAGCTTAAAGTCTCGGTAATCGAAATTAGCCAATCACGGTTGCTACGCTCGGCCAATACCTCATACTGCAATGCCTTACCCATAGTCGGTCCCATTTCCGCCCAAATCAACTGCTGTATTTCATTATCTCCAACGTAAACTGCTTCATTAGAACGAATTGTTAAGTACTCAATAGTGTGTTTATCTACATCAGGCACATGAATTCGACTCTTTGTGGTTCCAAAAATCCGGAATTGAAATGAGGTTTCTTCTTTACGATATAACAGACTTACACCAACGAACGTATCATTTGGTTTAAGATCTCGCACAACGTCTTTTCCGGTGTTTGCACTCTCAATAGCCATTTCATCGATTTCTTCCTGAGTCAAATTGTCAAATCCATAGTAAACCTGAATCCCCTTCACTTCTGCATTAGCAGGGAATACGGGCTCCCATGATGACGCTTTTGCCTTTAATTCGTCGAGACCATCCAACCAATTCACTGGTGCGTAATTTGTTTGCTGACTGATTTTTTTATCATCCGCAAGGTATATTCCTTTTCCAAAACCAGGCTTTAACTCGCGAATAACGATATCAATAGTGCTCTCCGCTTGAAGTGAAGCGACATTCAAAATTCCTAATACTTCTCCCTTTTCATTCCTCATTTCCAAAGTCTGATCTCTCCTTTAAGGTAGTAAACCTCATTCAACGTACCTATAGTCTACAGAAAACGGACGATAATAAAAACCTGACAATGTACAGTAATTTTCGTATATCCCTCTTAAGTTAATCTGCCCATTAGCTTAATGGAGCGTTAGCAATCGCATATTATAATGACAAACAGGCAGTATAAAGAAAGAAAAAGAACCTTCGAATCATCCGCTAAAAGCGGAATCGAAGGTTCTTTCTTTTAATGCAGGGCTTGCTATTTGTTTACGATATGATAAATTTCACGATTACAGCTGCAGCAAACATGACAGTCATTAGACCAAGCATGCCACCAAAGCCGAACACTACATCCATCAAGTCGTGGCGCGGTTCTTCGTTATAATGCTCGCGCGGGTCTCTAACGTTCTCCATAACAAGCGTCCTCCCTTGAAAACGATTTAGCTACCAATAGTATACCCAACTATCTGAATAATTGTAAAGCAAAACACGGCAACTATTGTAAACGGAAGGACTCTGCTGCTGGCCCTAATCTATGTTACAATAAGGCATGGGAACAGATGTCCGTGAGGGAGGTTTGGAAATGAATCAGCATGAGGAGAAACAGGCGGTCAGCCCGGCTGAAGCGGCGGAGCTTATTCGTCACAAGCTGGCGCTGCTTCCGGACCAGCCCGGCTGCTATTTGATGAAGAATGGCGAAGGCACAATCATTTATGTCGGCAAAGCCAAAATTTTAAAAAATCGCGTCCGCTCGTATTTCAATGGCTCTCATAATGGGAAGACGCAGCGCCTCGTTGCGGAAATCCGTGATTTTGATTTTATATTGACGAAGAGCAACATGGAGGCGCTCATTCTCGAGTGTAATCTCATTAAGCAATATCACCCGCGCTATAACGTTTTGCTGAAGGATGACAAATCCTTTCCTTATATAAAAATTACGCATGAGCAGCACCCAAAACTCGAGGTAACCCGCAGGATGGCCAAGGATAAGGGGAAATACTTCGGCCCTTATCCGAATGCTTATGCAGCCCAGCAGACGAAGAAGCTGCTGGACCGGCTGTATCCGATGCGCAAATGCAAGACGCTGCCCGACAAGGTATGCCTGTATTATCACATGGGGCAATGCATTGCACCTTGTGAATATGAGATTGAACCTGGCACCTATGAGGCGATGGTTCAGGAAATTACCCGTTTCCTGAATGGCGGCCATGATGTGGTGCGGACGGATTTGCAGCGTAAGATGGAGGCTTCCGCCGAGCAGCTGGAGTTTGAGCGGGCGAAGGAATACCGCGATCAGATTATTGCCATTGATGCGGTGATGGAGAAGCAGAAAATTACGATGTCGGACGCCTTAGACCGCGATATTTTCGGCTATGCCGTCGAGAAGGGCTGGATGTGCGTCCAGATCCTATATATGCGCCAAGGCAAGCTTATCGAGCGCCATGGCACGACCTTCCCTTATTATGGCGAAGAATACGATGATTTTATGACCTTCGTAACTCAATATTATAGTGAAAACCCTGCGCTGCCGAAGCAGATCTTGCTGCCACTTGCACCAGAGCAAACAGAGCTTGCTTTGGCTGCGGGCAAGCCAGCAGTAGGAACGCAGGAGACGGCCGCAGCCTATCTTGAACAGGAGGCGGCGTCAAGCGCAAATGAGGCAGCAAGGGATATGGTTGATGCAGCGAGCTTAGTCGTTGTGGTTGATGAAGATACGCAAGAGGAAGCCCAGCAGCCCAAAGAGAAAGAGCTGTCCGTTGCTGAGGAGGCCGCTGCTGCGCTGCACCACTGGCTGAAGGTCAAGGTGCTGCTGCCGCAGCGCGGACGCAAGAGCGAGGTCGTCTCGATGGCGACGGAGAACGCCAAGGTTACGCTTGCCGACAAGTTCCGGCTCATTGAGCGGGATGAGGAGCGCAGCGTCAAGGCGGCAGCAGGGCTTGCCGAATGGCTCGGCTTGCCGCAGGCGACCCGGATCGAGGCGTTTGACAACTCCAACATTCAAGGGACGAACCCGGTATCGGCAATGGTCGTATTCATTGACGGCAAGCCGGACCGCAAGGAATACCGCAAATACAAGGTCAAGACGGTCGTTGGGCCAGATGATTACGAGACGATGCGCGAGGTCATTCGCAGACGCTATGAGCGGGTGCTGAAGGATCAGCTGTTAGCTCCGGATCTCATTGTAGTCGATGGCGGCAAGGGACAAATTTCCGCAGCGATTGATGTGCTGCAAAATGAGCTGAACCTGTTTATCCCGGTATGCGGCCTCGTCAAGGATGCCAAGCACCGGACGGCCCAGCTCATGACCGGCGATCCCGCCGAAATTATTCCGCTGCCGCGTGACAGCCAAGAGTTTTATTTGCTGCAGCGCATACAAGACGAGGTTCACCGCTTCGCGATTACGTTCCACCGCGAGCAGCGCGGCAAGTCGATGGTCGTCTCACAGCTCGATGCCATTCCGGGCATAGGCGAGAAGCGGCGCAAGCTGCTGCTGAAGCATTTTGGCTCCATCAAAAAAATAAAAGAGGCCACGGTGGAAGATTTCCGGCCTCTTTCAATAGGAGATAAGCTTGCCGCACAAATTATTGCGGCACTGGGGGAGGAGGCGTCGCCGTAAGCTGCGGCGGCCTTCCTCCTTTTTTTCTATGCCATATCCTTATGATATAGGCAATGGGAACGGGCAGAACAGCGTAGAAAATCGCTGCCCCGATATTTAAAGCGCCGCCAACAGATATGAGCGAGAAGCCCATTAAGAGCGAATCAAATATCGCATGAACAAATATGGCGGTAATGAGGCTGTAGCGCAGAAAAATGTAGCTGAAGATCATCCCAATAATAATGAGTTCAATGAGCCTGGTGTAGAATGGGAAGATCGGATAGGCGACATGCCCGAGCGCCCACAATATAGTCGGGATCAAGGCAGCGACATAAATATTTTTGAACCATCTGCGGAACAAGGCAATGCCGAAAAACCGGTAAATGGCCTCCTCGGAAATCGCTGCGCACCAAGCCAGCATCGGCATGAGCCACAGCCATTTGATGTTATAGGGAGACTGGGTCGCATCGCTGGTGCTCCAACTGCCGATTGCCGATTCGAGCACCAGAAAAATGACCGATTGCACGCCCAGCAAAATCAGGGCAATCAAATAACCGAGTCCCATGCTGCGCCATACATGCTCGCCGTAGTTTTTTTCCCGGAAGCCTGGCCATACCGGACGTTTCCACGAGCGCCACATGCCGTCTCCGGCGACGAAGGAGAAATAGACGGCCGCGCCAACCGGAATCAGCAGAAGCGCAGTAAACCATGCCATGAAGGACACCTGACCATCGCTCATCACTTGTTCGCCTTGCTGAGCAATGATGCCGTCCATAATGCCTAGATTGTTAATAATATAAAAAACGGTGAAAATAAGGCTAATGACAATGCCGCGTTTGAATGTCGTATGACGGCGGTATAATATCGCATAAATAATAGCAAGCACCAGCGTGATGAAAGTCATGTAGGTGAGGCTAATCAACGATAACACGTCGGCCGTATTTTTTTGCTGCTCAACAATGGCGACATAGTCTGAGGGTGGAACAAACGCGGGCTTATAAGTCGAAATAATGGTTTTGTCGCCATTCTGACTGAAGCCAAATCGCAGCTCAAGCTGGGAACTGCCTGCTGCATACCCTGTTGGATGAATGACGACCTGTCCAAGGGAGTTAACGGTAGCATCGTTCAAATCCTTGGCTTGAAAGCCCTGCGTAGTCGCAAAGCTGGCCGCTGCATCGAGAAGCTGCTTCTGCTCATTATTGGAAAGTGCGCTCGTAGCTACTCCAATGAGATTCCATGCGACAACGCTGCCGCTTTGCATGTGGAGATAGACGAACGCGGTGCTGCCATTGTCAAGCGTTACTTGCGTTTGATAGGTGTCGAGCGGAAATTGCTGCATATATTTGGACGCATAATCCTCGTACAGCTTTTCCTTCATCAAATAGCCGGTTTCATCGCTATCGGTTTGATAAACGGCGTGAGCGTCCGTAACGTTAACGCCGAACTGCTTCTCGGCAAATTCCGTTGCTTTTTGCAGAGCTGCCTCATTGCCAATAACGTTGCCCTGTGATTCCGATGCGCCCGAATCTGGGCCGCCAAGCATGGGCATGATTTGCAAAAATATAAAAACGACAGCGCCAATGACAGCGGCCCATACAAATTTCTTCCACTCGCGTGGAGCAATAAATTCAATCATAACTCACCTCAATTTCAGTTTAATCAAAAAATAAAGCATAGTGCTCTTAACATACCATATTAAACCATATCATCGCCAATCTAACAGCTTGGTCACCCTTTAGGCGGCTTGTCAACGTTGCCTGCATTCATAAAACAGAGAAATAACGATATCCGGCAAGCTATCGGGAGGCTGTCTCTCTTGCAGGGCTGTTTTTGAATGAAATCAGCTGTTTTTATTGCAAAAGGCTGTTTTATACCCGGTGGGCTTTAAGCTTATAATCGTTAAGTCATCTGTAATTGAAAGCTGCAAGGTGAAACTTGAACAGAATAATAGGCATTATTAAGGTGGATGCAATGAACATTTCGTTTTTTTCCTTACTTAAATGGTCCCCGCCACGCATATTGGTCGTGGGCTTTGCGATTATTATTATGCTGGGGGCTCTGCTGCTATCCCTGCCATTTGCCTCGGCCGACGGCAGCGGGCTGCGATTTCTGGATGCTTTTTTTACAGCTACCTCGGCAACTAGCGTGACGGGGCTTGTGGTCGTGGATTCCGGTACCTATTTCTCGGTCGCTGGACAGGTTATTATTATGCTGCTGATTCAGATCGGTGGGCTCGGCTTTATGACGATGGGCACGCTGTTCGCGCTTGTGCTGAAAAAGCGCATATCGCTGCGCGAGCGGCTCATTTTGCAAGAAGCCATGAATCAGGGGAGCATGGAGGGCATCATTCGGCTCATCCGCAAGGTCATTGTATATTCCTTGTCCTTTGAGCTCGTCGGTACGCTGCTGTTCACACTGCGCTTCGCTTACGACATGCCGTTTGGCAAGGCGCTGTATTTCGGTGTGTTTCATGCTGTATCGCTGTTTAACAATGCAGGCTTTGATATTTTTGGCGACTACCGCAGCTTGACGCTGTATGTGGATGATCCGATTGTGAACCTGACTGCCATGCTGCTTATTATATCCGGGGGCCTCGGTTTTATCGTCATCTCGGATTTGCTGGAATTCCGCCGCCGCAAGGGGCTGTCGCTGCACAGCAAAGTGGTGCTGGTTATGACAGGATCGCTCATCGCAGTCGGAGCGGTCGTTATTTTCATATTTGAGTTTTCGAATATGAGGACGCTTGGCTCGCTGGACTGGGGCGGGAAAATACTTTCTTCCTTCTTTCAGTCCGTCTCGCCGAGGACGGCGGGGGCTAATACGCTGAACTATGCCGATTTACGGCAGGCGACTTTATTTTTCACCATTATATTAATGTTTATTGGCGCATCTCCCGGCTCGACTGGGGGCGGGATCAAGACGACGACGTTTATGACGCTCATAGGGGCCGTTGTCGCGATGTTTCGGGGGAAAGAGGACATTGTACTGTTCCGCTTTCGCCTCGGCAAGGAGCGGGTGCTCAAGGCGCTTACGATTACGATGCTGTCGCTGTCGCTTGTCGTAGTCGTTACGATGCTGTTATCCGCAACGGAGGATCAGCAGTTTATTAAAATTTTGTTTGAAGCAACTTCCGCCTTCGGGACGGTAGGACTGTCGATGGGCATAACGCCAGAGCTGAGCGATTTTGGGAAAATCATCATTTCCATTACGATGTTCGCTGGGCGTCTAGGCCCACTGACGCTAGCTTACGCGCTTAATCCGAAAGTTAGCAAGGAGCTTTATCGGTATCCAGAAGGCAAAATTACAATTGGATAGGGGAAACACGGATTCATATGAAAAAGAACCAGTTCGTCATAGTGGGGCTTGGGCGTTTCGGCTCAAGCCTTGGCAGAGAGTTGATTCAGCTAGGCTACGAGGTATTAGGCGTTGATAAGGATGAGGAGGTCGTGCAGGAGATGAGCGATGTGCTCACTTATACGGTTTCGGCCGACTGCACGGATGAGGAGACGCTGCGCTCGATTGGCGTGCGAAATTTTGACGTTGGCGTTGTAGCGATTGGCGATGATATTCAAGCGAGCATATTGACGACGATCTTGCTCAAGGACTTAGGCGTTAAGACAGTAGTGGCAAAAGCGATGGACGAGCTGCATGGACGGGTGCTGGAAAAAATCGGCGTGGATCGCGTTATTTATCCAGAGCGGGATATGGGCATTCGTGTCGCACATCAGCTGGTGTCGCCGAATCTGCTTGATTATATCGAGCTGTCCAAGGATTATACAATTGCCGAGCTTGTCGTCACGGGGAAAATGCATGGCAAGACACTCAGCGATCTCGACCTGCGTGCCCGCTTCGGGTGCAGCATAGTAGCGATTAATAAGCCGAATGGCATTATTATTGCCCCGACAGCAACCGATGTGCTGTACGAGCGTGATGTCATGGTCGTTATCGGGACGAATGAGCAGATTGAGCAGTTTGAAGAGGCAGCAACAAGGTGACAATAAAGACAGCAGCGCTTGCGGCTATTCGCATCGGCGCTGCTGTCTTCTTGCTACTCTGCTGCTCAAGACTTTGAGCGCGCGGCAAGCTCCTCGATCCACAGACGGACCGCTGGATGCAGCGCTGCCGGGTCAGCGTGAATGAGCGAGGTCGTGCGCTTCGTCTCCGCCAGCTCTCTGATCGGAATGACGGTGAGGTCGTTGTCAGCCAGCAGCTGTTCGCGCACATACGATTGGGGCAGCAGTGTCGCTGCCCGGCACGTGTGCTGAAGCCGGACGATGGCCTCGAAGGAGTCGATCTCCATGCGCACATCCGGCTGGAGATTGTATTTGGCAAACAGCTCGTCGGTCAGCATGCGGTACCAGGTTCCTTTGGAGAATAGCAGAATCGGCAAGCCGTTGAGGTCTTGAATGCCGAGCATGCCTTTATCGGTCACAACCATGCTTTTCGGCAGAACGAGCAGCAGATGATCCTCAAACAGCGGGACGCAGTGCAACTGGGCGTCTTCAATACGCGAGGCGACAATGCCGATATCCGCTTTTCCTTCCCTTACATAAGTAACGATCTCATGGGTTTTGCCCGTGACCGCCTTAATATCGAATTCAGGATGGCTGCTATTGAGCGCTTTAATAAAATCGGGCAGTGTCGTTTGCAGCGTCGTCAGGCTCGCGCCAATCGTAATGGAGGTTCGCCCTGCCGACTCATAATCGGCAACCTTCTGCAGGTACCGCCGGTGCAGTTGCCGAAGCTCCAGTGCGTATTCATAGGTCATCTGGCCGATAGGCGTCAGCTCCAGCCGCTTGCCGATCCGATGGAACAGCTGCGTGCCGATATCCTGCTCTAGCTTGACAATTTTACGGGAGAGGGCAGGCTGGGACAAATTGAGCAGCGCCGCAGCCTTGTTCATGCTGGACTGCTCGACGATGGCGGCAAACATATGCATTTCTTCAATCAATATAGCCAGCTCCAGTCTGCTTATGTCAAAATGTTATAACAAATTATAAAAAATAAGCAATTCCATTATAAGCTGAAAAGGAGTACGATGAGAAGTGTGACTAAACTGTGTCAACTTTTGTTGACGGAGAAAGAACCGAAGAGTAAAATGTAGATTGATTTGTAGACAAGCATTTTGAGGAAAGCGTAACCACAGTCTGGAAAGGAGACACAAAGGCATGAAAGGAAATTCCTATTTTTCCCGTAAGCTTCACTCGCTGCTTGGTATCATTCCGCTCGGAATGTTTATCGTTGTGCATGCGCTTACGAACTATCAATCGTTCGAGAGGGGGGCAGAGGGGTTCAGCAGCGGAGTAAAGCTCATTAACAGCTTGCCATTGCTGCCGATTGCTGAAATTTTCGGTATATATCTCCCGCTGCTTTTCCATGGCGTGTACGGCTTATATGTAGCCTATCAATCGGACAGCAACCTGGGGCGCTTCAAGTACGGCCGCAACTGGGCGTTTACAGCGCAGCGTATAACGGGTGTTATTACGTTTATCTTTGTGTTCTGGCACGTATACCAAACTCGTTTTCAGGTGTACATGGGCCATATCACACATGAAGAGCTAGGCTCCACGATGCACAATATTGCGACTAACCCGCTTTATTTTGTATTTTATGTGGTCGGAGTACTGGCAGCTACGTTCCACTTTGCTAATGGGCTTTGGGCATTTTTGATCAGCTGGGGCATCACAGTTGGGCCTCGTGCACAACGGATTTCATCCATCATATGCATGGGTGTTTTTGTAGTCGTAGCGGCATTGTTTATTCTTTCGCTTGTTGCATTCCGCGGCGACGAATTCAAGGAAGCAGCCGATCTTGCATTGGCTTGGAATAATATCGGATAGTTTGAAGACAAGGAGTGAAGCGTGATGGCTAACAATAAAATAATCGTCGTAGGCGGCGGCCTTGCCGGTCTTATGGCTACGATAAAAGCAGCAGAAGCTGGCATGCACGTTGATCTGTTCTCGATCGTGCCGGTGAAGCGTTCCCATTCCGTCTGCGCACAGGGCGGCATTAATGGAGCGGTAAATACAAAAGGTGAAGGCGACTCGCCTTGGGAGCATTTTGACGATACGGTATACGGGGGAGACTTCCTCGCTAACCAGCCTCCTGTTAAAGCCATGTGTGAAGCAGCACCAGGCATTATCCACTTAATGGACCGGATGGGCGTTATGTTCAGCCGTACGCCGGAGGGCTTGCTCGATTTCCGCCGTTTCGGAGGCACACAGTATCACCGTACAGCGTTTGCAGGTGCTACAACAGGACAGCAATTGCTATACGCTTTGGATGAGCAAGTTCGCCGCTGGGAAGCAGCCGGCCTCGTAACGAAATACGAGCACTGGGAGTTCCTTGGCGCCGTTCTGGATGATGAAGGCATTTGCCGCGGGGTATCTGCACAGGATTTGCGTTCGATGGAAGTGAAAACGTTCATAGGCGATGCGGTTATATTGGCATCGGGCGGCCCTGGCATTATTTTCGGAAAAACAACGAACTCGGTTATTAATACAGGTACAGCAGCAAGTGCGGTGTATCAGCAAGGCGTTAATTATGCGAACGGCGAATTTATTCAAATTCACCCAACCGCGATTCCGGGCGATGACAAGCTGCGCTTGATGTCCGAATCGGCTCGTGGCGAAGGCGGACGCGTATGGACTTACAAAGACGGCAAGCCTTGGTACTTCCTTGAGGAAAAATATCCGGCATACGGCAATCTTGTGCCGCGTGATATTGCGACCCGTGAAATTTTCAGCGTCTGTGTCGATCAGAAGCTCGGCATCAATGGCGAAAACATGGTTTACCTTGATCTTTCCCATAAAGATCCGAAGGAGCTTGATGTTAAGCTCGGCGGCATCATCGAAATTTATGAGAAATTCATGGGCGATGATCCACGGAAGCTGCCAATGAAAATTTTCCCTGCAGTTCACTATTCGATGGGCGGCATGTGGGTGGATTACAACCAAATGACGAACATTCCTGGTTTGTTTGCAGCAGGCGAATGCGAGTATCAATACCATGGTGCGAACCGTCTCGGTGCGAACTCGCTGCTGTCGGCGATTTACGGCGGTATGGTCGCAGGACCGAAAGCGGTAGAGTACATTAAAGGCATGAAAAAAGCTTCCGCTGACGTGGCTTCCTCCGTATTCGACCGTGAGCAAAAACGCCAAACGGATAAATACGAAAGCATTCTTGCCATGAACGGTACAGAAAATGCTTACGTTCTGCACAAGGAGCTTGGCGAATGGATGACTAACAATATGACGGTTGTTCGTTTCAATGACAAGCTCGAAGCAACGATCAGCAAAATCAAAGAGCTTAAGCAGCGTTATAACAATATCAACATCAATGACTCGATGAAATGGAACAACTCAAGCGTTGCCTTCACTCGTCAGCTGTGGAACATGATCGAGCTGTCCGAAGCTATGACCCTCGGTGCCCTGCTCCGTGACGAAAGCCGCGGCGCGCATTACAAGCCGGATTTCACAGAGCGCAATGACGAGAAGTTCATGAAGTCAACGATTGCGACTTGGACGAAGGAAGGCCCGCAAATTTCGTATGAGGACATCGATGTTTCCCTTATTACACCGCGTAAACGCGACTACACAGCGAACAAGAAGAAAGGAGAATAAAGATGGCTGATACGACTACTGCTACAAAAACCGTTAAATTCATCATTACCCGTCAGGATGGACCGGAGTCTGCGCCTTACAAAGAGGAATTTGAAATTCCGTATCGCCCGAATATGAACGTTATCAGCGGACTTATGGAAATTCAGCGTAATCCGACGATGGCAGATGGCGGCAATACAGCTCCAGTATGCTGGGAATCCAACTGTCTGGAAGAAGTTTGCGGCGCCTGCTCCATGGTCATTAATGGCAAGCCGCGCCAAGCGTGCAGCGCACTGATCGATCAGTTGGAGCAGCCGGTACGTCTGGAGCCGATGCGCACTTTCCCGGTCGTCCGTGACCTTGTAATCAATCGCGAGCGCATGTTTAACGCCCTCAAGCGCGTTAAGGCATGGATTCCGATTGATGGCACTTATGATCTCGGTCCTGGCCCGCGCTTGGCAGAATCGAAGCGCCAATGGGCTTACGAGCTGTCCAAGTGCATGACGTGCGGCGTATGTCTTGAAGCTTGCCCGAACGTCAACGATCGCAATAGCTTTGTTGGCCCAGCGGCCATTTCTCAGGTTCGCTTGTTCAACGTTCATCCTACGGGAGAAATGAACAAGGAAGAGCGTCTGGAAGCATTGATGGAGGATGGCGGCATCGAGGGCTGCGGAAACTCGCAAAACTGTGTTCGTTCTTGTCCGAAAGGCATTCCGCTTACGACGTCGATTGCGGCAATCAACAAAGATACAACGAAGCATCTGTTCAAAAAATGGCTTGGATTTTAAATATAAGGTCTTCCACCTGAGCGGTGGAAGGCTTTTTTCTTTTTTCTTAAAATATAGGAAAGAATATGATTTTGCGATCCTTTTCTATATTTCTCGGACTGAAACGCGCCGCACCGCCAAAGGACGGAGACAGCCGTTTCACCTTGTATAATAATGATAATCAGTATCAATAATAAAAGAGATTATGCCGCTTGTCAATGTTCAGCCGTGAATACAATATAAACAGAGCAAAAAAGAACCGCTCTCACGGTTCTTTTTTGCTCTGTTTATGCATTTCCTACTAATAGCTCTTAAAGCTGGCTTGTTACAGCCACTCTTCGCCCCACTTTTGAATCGATTCAATGACAGGCTCTAAATGATGGCCTTTGTCACTTAATTCGTATTCAATGCGAACAGGCATCTCTGGATACACCGTTCGTTTAATAATGGAAAGTTGTTCAAGTTCCTTCATCCGGTCGGTAAGCATCTTGTCGCTCATATCCGGAATTTGCTCCTTGATCTCCTTGAACCTCTTTGGTCCAGCTAGTAGCACCCGAATGATGAGACCGGTCCATTTCTTGCCTAAAATTTCGGCCGCTGCTTCATACTTTGGGCACATTGTTGAATAATCCAACCTGATCACCCCGTTTCTTCTTAACCCATTATAACATATCTACTTTGGAAAAGTAAGTGCATATAAACACCATATCGCCATTTTACTTTATTTTAAATATTTACTTTACAAAAGTTAGTTTATATATTAAGATAGGTTCATGAAACGCAGCGAGCAAGTGATGCAGCTGCGAAACCAAACAAAAGACGAAGGGTGAGGTTAAAATGTTGGACACAGGATTATTGATTATTCGGGTAGTATTGGGTTTGTTGATGGTTGGTCATGGGGCGCAGAAGCTGTTTGGCTGGTTCGGTGGTTACGGATTGAAGGGCACGGGAGGCTGGCTGGATTCAATTGGTGTTAAACCGGGTGTACTGATGGCACTGGCAGCAGGGCTAAGCGAAGTGGTAGGCGGCTTGCTGTTTGCTGCAGGCTTGTGGACATGGCTTGGCGCGGTGCTGTTAATCATCCCAATGATTATGGCGATCGTGAAGGTACATGGCGCTAACGGCCTGTGGTCAACGCAGAACGGCTACGAATATAATCTGGTGCTGATTGCTGTATTTGTCGGTATTGCTTTGACCGGTGCAGGAGAGCTGTCAATCGACGCTTTGCTTAAATAAGGGAATTAGAGGTTTTGTATCGTAAGGTGAAACGGCCGAAAGCCGTCTTTTGGCGGCGTAGCGCGTTTCAGACCGAGAAATATAGAGAAAGGATGGCGCAATCATAAACTTTCCTATATTTAAAAAAAGCCTGCTTCCAGCCGCTATAAGCGGATGACAACAAGCCCAATCATCATGCATGCGAATGCCGCCCACTGGGCGGCATTTAGTTTTTCCTTGTAAATCAGGATGGCGCCTGCAGCGACCACAAGGCTGTTCGTCGCAAAGATCGGCGCGGCTAGATTAGCAGGCCCTGTCGCCAGCGCGGTTGCATAAAGCTGGAGGCCAGCGTAGGAGAAAAGGCCAGCGAGCAGTCCGTAAAGCAAGCCGGTCCGATAGGCAGATTTGCGGGTGCTGCCTTTTTTATCTTTGCTTAGCAAGGTGAACCATAGAAAGGACAGCAAATAGCCCACGAATAAAATCGGCGCGCTGGAAAATCCCCATTCCTCCGTTACCTTCAGCCCGCCATTGCGAAAGGTAAAGAAGATGACCGCGGCGGAAGCGTAGTAAAACCATTGTCTCTGGGCAGGGATGGCTTGTACCTGTTTTTTATAAGAAATGAGCACAACGGACAGCAGCAGCAGTAAAATGCCGCTAGCTTGCGCGAGCTGGAGCGGTTCCTTATAGACAAGTGTGCCCAATGCAACGACAAGCACGATGTTCATATTCGTCAGTGGAGAGGTCAGGCTTGCCGGACCATAGTCCAGCGCCTTCATAAAGACCGTGTTGCCGATGGCCGAGCCTGCTCCAATGATCGCACCTGCAATCCAGATCCGGTAATCGGCTAACGAAGCGAGCGAGCCCTCAAACGCGGCATGAATGCCAAACCCAGCTGTGCCTGAGGCGTAAAGCCCAAGCAGCAGCGCTGAGGTTGCGCCGCCGCTCATCTGGCTTCTTTTCATCCACCAGCCGGCTAATCCGAATAAAATGGCGCTAGAGATGGCAACGGTTAGCCACATGATGTTCAACTCCCTGATTGTTTACGGTAAGGCTGAATTTGTTACACAAATGAAATGATTCTGTTATACCCCTATTACAATACTCGGTTATTATAATAAACAAGACCCCCTTTTAATATATCGAATTCGGACCTGCACTCGGTGCAGGTCCACTTTTTTTGTCCAGATGTTCGTAGGCAGCTTGCCGCTTGCGCATTCTACATAAAAAAGAGACTGCTCTGCTGATAAACAGCAAAGCAGCATCATTTTACGAAATTCATTAAGCAGACGGTCTACAGCGGTACGATGATCTGCTTGCGCTGGCGGTAGAAGACCCATTTTTTAAAGCCAATTTCCTTAAGGCGTTTGCTGACGCGATCCCAATCGTCGCCGACCCTTGCTGGAACGTGGGCATCGGAGCCGAAGGTCACATTGACGCCGAAATGATGGGCACGCTCCAAAATGTCATCGGATGGATACCAGCCGCCTACATATTTTGTGCTGCCGGAGGTATTAATTTCAATCGACACATCGTTTTCCGCAATAATGCGAAGCGTATCATCGATTTCGGCATCGGCTTTAATGTCGGAGAAAGCAGGGTAATAGCCTTTCATTGCATCAATATGCCCCAGCACATTGAACATGCCGCTGCGCGCCGATTGGCTGATCAGGTCATAATAACGGCGCTTTTCCTCAAATTGCTGCTTCTCGGTCAGCCCTTTCCAGCGATTGCGATTAAAAATACTCACTCCGCTTACCTGATGGACGGATCCGATAATGTAGTCGAACGGTACGCCTTCAAAGGCGTCGCGATAAGCGGGAAGACGTTCAGGGAAAAAGTCAGATTCCATACCGAGCAGCACTTCAATACGTCCCTCATATTTTGCCTTAAGCTCAAGTACTTCCTTTATGTAGTTGTCAAATTCGGATTGGGCCATGGCGATGCCAGGAAAAGGGCGGTCGTCCTTATGGCCGAAATAAGGCGAATGGTCAGAAATGCCAATGGCCTGCAAACCTGCGTCCAATGCGGCAGTAATGTAGTCTTCAATCGTTCCGTCGGCGTGGCCGCAACGCTCGTGGTGGGTGTGCAGATCAAATTTCATTGCTGTTTCCTCCTTGAGTTGAAAATGCGCTGGCAGCTTATTCGCTGCTTATGAATTGATGCTCCGGCATGCCCTTGAGATCGCTTAAAAACTGCTGCATCGCCGTGTTTAAATATCTGCCGGACTTGTAGACGACGCCGACCGGATGGCTGATTTCAAGCTCATTCACTTTAATCATCTTGAGCGAGCCCCGCCGCAGCTCCTCGGCAATGGACAGCTTGGAGACGACAGCGGCGCCGAGATTAATTTCAACCATGCGCTTCACCTCTTCGCTGCTCGAAAGCTCCATCATAATGTTCGGCTGAATATTGTACTGGCGAAAAATCTTGTCTACGAAGCGCCGTCCCAGTGTGTCGGGAGCAAGCATGATCATAGGAATATCCTTGAGTGCCTCTACGGTAGTATGCTTCAAATCGCTCAGGGGATGCTCCGGAGATACAACAAGCTCAAACGTATCGTAATAAAGAGTGGACGAGTGCAGGTTTGGATTTTTCTCGAATAAGTAAGAAATACCAATGTCAATGGTGCCATTTTCGACGCTGGCGGTCACCTGCGAGGATGGCATCGTATGAATCGTTGTTTTGATCAGCGGAAACTGATCTTGAAAGTAGGATAATACCCGCGGCAAAATTTGAATCGCAATGGAAGAAGTCGTCCCTAGCAAAATATGGCCTTGAGGCGTCGTGTTGAGGTCTGAAAGCTTAGCCTTAAGCTCTTCGACAATAAGCAAAATTTTCTCGGCATGCTCTAGAAAAACTTGTCCATGGTCGGTGAGGGTCACAGGCTGATTGCGGTCAATCAGAACCGTCTTGAATTCCTCTTCAAGCGTTTTGACTTGTGCGGATACAGCAGGCTGGGTCAAATTAAGCAGCTCACCCGCCTTGCGGAAGCTCATCGTTTTGGAAATGGTGAGGAGTGTTTCAAGTTGGCTAATATTCACTACAATCCCCCTCCAGGTTTAGTGAAGCGATTACACGCTTATAAAAATCGGCTTGCAGGCGCAATTGCCTTTCATCGTGATAGCGTTGCTTACTATTATAAAGCAAATCCGGCAAGACGGCAAAAAGCAGGAGAAGCTTTACGTATTATTTAAAGAGGATATAGGGTGGTGTTGTCGAAGTGAGTTGGACGAAGGTACTTATTTGAGGAGGCGTTACGACTGGACAGGAAAGCAATAAGAGGCTGGCTTATGTACGACTGGGCCAATTCGGCATTTGCGACGACGATGATGGCGACTGTGATGCCCATATTTTATTCGGGTGTGGCAGCGTCTAATCTGTCGGGGACGAAGGCGGAAGCTTATTGGGGATACACCCAAAGCATTGCGATGCTGTTCGTAGCGGTGCTGTCGCCGATATTGGGAGCGGTAGCCGATTACATGGGCTCTAAAATCAAATTTCTGACGATGTTTATGCTTATGGGAGCCGCATCCTGTGCCGCAATGGCGTTTGTTGGCGAAGGGGACTGGCTGCTAGCTTCTATACTGCTTATTATAGGAACGATGGGCTTTGCTGGAGGCAACACTTTCTATGATGCGCTGCTGGCGGATGGCGTGCCAATGGAGCGCAGGGATGTCGTGAGCGCGCAGGGCTACGCTTATGGCTATATAGGCGGCGGGCTGCTGCTGCTCGTTAATATTTTGATGATTCAAAATTTCGAGCTGCTCGGATTCCCTACCAAAACCTTTGCGACCCAAATGGTGTTTATAACGGTAGGCATATGGTGGTTTGTGTTCTCGCTGCCGCTGCTGCGTTCGGTGAAGGAGCCTGTGAAAAATGTTAAAGTAGGCTTTGGCACCGCCCTTGGCAAAGGCTTCACGCGATTGCGCGGAACGCTGCGAACACTTAAGCGATATCCGGAGCTGCTGAAATATATGGCTTCGTTTTTATTTTTCAACGATGGCATTAATACGGTTGTTGTGATGGCAACCATATATGGCCAGGGGATCGGCATTAATACGGATGATATGATTACGGCGCTGCTCATTACGCAGTTTGTGGGTTTCCCATGTACGATTGTATTCGGCAGACTTGCAGCGCGTTTTGGTTCGAAAAGGCTGTTATATGTGTCGTTATGGTTCTACGTCGTTATTGTCATTTTAGGTTATTTTATGACGTCATCGCTGCATTTTTATTTGCTCGCGATTATGGTTGGCGTCGTGCAGGGAGGCAGCCAGGCGATTTCGCGCTCGATTTATTCGGGTATGGTGCCGCCGTCCAGATCGGGTGAATTTTTTGGCTTTCTCTCGCTTTCCAGCAAGTTTTCCTCCGTTGTAGGACCGCTGCTGTTTTCGGTAGTCGCGACGGTTTCAGGCTCTACCCGTATCGCTATCCTCTCGCTTATAGGGTTATTCGTCATCGGCATTGTGCTGCTTATGTTTGTCAATTTGACGAAGGGCAGAGAAGAGGCGCTGGCCGGGGATGACTCTGTGAATCCAGTGTAGGAAGCGCTTAAGTTCTGAAACCTTTCAAGGTAAAAAAAGAATGCCCGGCGGCTCTCCTGTTACCAGGAAAGAGTGGCTGGGCATTTTGCTTTTTTGTGGATAGAGTGCTCTTCTTTCCAATGCCAAACCAATGATCAAGGGACCATAAAAGTTAGAACCTCTGCCCTGCTGCATTATCCCTTATAATAAATAAAAAACATCGATGAAATTCATTTTCTGAATGGAGTACATGAGGCGGGGATAGAGGATGGACAAGAAGATAATATCTATTTTTTACGAAAGCTGATGGCTGCTTTTTTGACTACTGCTTTAACGTCTATTTACATGGCTGGGCATTACGTTATAGCAGGAATGGAGCTTGGACCGCTAAATGGGCTAGTCCATCAATTTTTCGTCTGGTTTTGCATGTATTCCCTTTATGTGGGCGTAATTGTGTTTATTTTTGGTAATGCCGTTTCGTTAGCGCTTGAAGGAGCACGCGATAAATGGTTCAAATCGCAGGGCTGGCTTTATGTATTGCTGCATGGGGTGATTGGCTTGCTCATTGAAGTCGTTTTCCCATATACAGGCTTAGCCATATACGGAATGGCTGCGGCTCTCGCATATGGCTGTATAGACAGGCTGTTATGGATCAGGATGTCGAAGAACAAATCGACAAAAGCATTTTTGCTCATTCCAATACTGCTTTTCGGTTAGATTTCCATAAATCACCGGCACAAAAGCAAATAAAAGCTTTTAAGCCGTAAAAAAAGTAGAAGCCTGATGGAAAAGGCGACCGGAATCCAAACCTTTTGCGCAGCGACGAATCTTTTCCATCAGGCTTCTACGACAAGGTCTTAATAGCATTTATTTGGTTGTGCCCTACGGTCACAACCATTCCTTTTTGCGGAAAATAAAAAACATCCCAAAGCCCAGCACAAGCATAATGCCGAGCAAAATATACGAACCGCCTCGCATATGCAGGCCGGGTATAAAGTCGAAGTTCATCCCATAAATACCGGTTATGAAGGTCAGCGGCATGAATATCGTCGTCATTGCTGTAAACACGCGCATAATTTCATTGGCGCGAGCCGAAATACTGGACTGGTAAGCTTCTCGCAAGTTGCCCATCAGCTCGCGGAACGTATCAAATGTCTCGGCGATTTTGACGGCATTTTCATAAATATCGCTGAAATATTTTTGCAGCTGATCATCAATCAGCTTGAGATCGCGTTTGTTCAGCGTAGCGATAACGTCCTTCTGCGGGCCAAGCACCTTCTTGAGCCACAAAATTTCACCGCGCAAACCGATTATTTCGTTCAGATGCGATTTTTTCGTATGCATTAATATATCTTCTTCAAGCGTTTCGATCCGCGTATCAATTCGATCGGCTACGAGGAAGTAGTTATCGACGACAATATCGACGAGATTGTATAAAAAATAATCGGGGCGGCTGACTTCCTGCTCCCACAGGACAGGCTTCAGGGAACGCAGCTCATTAATTTTTTGCTTCGTAACGGTAATAATATAATGGCGGCCGAGAAAAATATTCAGCGCGCGCAGGAAAATTTCCTCATCATCAAAGCGAATGCTATTAATAACAATAAAATAATGGCTTTCATAAATTTCAATCTTAGGGCGCTGCTCCTCCTCGGTAAGGCAATCCTCTACCGCGAGGTCATGCATGTGGAAAAGCGGCTGCAATACAGCCAAATCCTCCACATCGGCATCAATCCAGTAGAAGCCCTCCGGCGATGGAATGAGTGTATCAGCAATATCTTCAATAGGGGTAAACAAGCCGTTGTTGACCAGACGGATTTTCATCTGTGCATCTCCTCTCTGAAATGGACAGGAGGCCGCCTTCGCCGCTTGCACAGAGCACTGTTAATTATAGAAAAACAGGGCGCAATACGCAGTGGCTGGGCAGCCGCCATATTCGGTTGTGTTCAGGCCTTGGTCGGTCGCCTTCCATGTCCGTATGCACTCCTTTATCATGTGAATTTTTGGATGAAAAACACCCGTTTTTTCGCTTAGCGTTTCAATCCTTGTCTAGTATACTCCCGCAGCAGCTTTACATTCAAGCGAAAAAACCGTAAATGATGCCGAAAGATCAGCCTTCGATAGTATATGCAGTCCACAGGGTTGACGCGCCTGCCTGAATCCATTAAAGTATGCTTATAAGCAGCAATTCCATAATTGAATAGAACTACTTTCTTATCAAGAGCAGGCGGAGGGACTAGCCCGATGAAGCCCGGCAACCGGCGTAAGCACGGTGCTAATTCTTGCGGAGACATTTCGATGTTTCTGAGAGATGAGAGAGGCGAACGCTTATTTTTTGAGCAAACGACCTTTTCTCTCGACAGAAAGGGTCTTTTTATATTTGGGAATGCTGATAATCTCATCAAAGGAGTGATTCTGCATGCCAATTAAAGTTCCCGATCATTTGCCAGCCAAAGAAATATTAAATAGTGAGAACATTTTCGTCATGGACGAAAGCGTTGCTTATCATCAGGACATTCGTCCGCTGCGTATCGCGATTTTGAACTTAATGCCTGAGAAAGAAACGACGGAGACCCAGCTGCTTCGCTTGATCGGCAATACGCCGCTGCAGGTGGAGGTTGTGCTGCTTCGTCCGAAGACGCATACGTCGAAAAACACGTCGTACGAGCATCTGCATGCTTTTTACAAAACGTTTGACGAAATTGCCCATGAATTTTACGATGGCTTAATTATTACAGGTGCTCCTGTAGAGCATCTGGATTTTGAGAACGTGAATTATTGGGAGGAACTGAAGGACATTATGGATTGGAGCGCACGGCGCGTCACTTCGACCTTCCATATATGTTGGGCCTCGCAGGCAGGACTTTACCATCATTATGGTGTTCCCAAATATGAATTGGATGATAAAATTTTCGGCGTGTTCCACCATACGATTGAGAAGCAGAACGTCAAGCTGCTTCGCGGCTTCGATGAAGCGTTCCTCGTGCCGCAATCCCGTCATACGGAAGTGCGTCGCGAAGATATTGAGAAGGTTGATCATCTGGAAATTTTGTCGGAATCGGCCGAATCGGGCGTTTACATTGTCGCTTCCAAGGATGGCCGTCAAATTTTCGTCAGCGGGCATTCGGAATACGATCCATTCTCATTGAAAAACGAGTATGACCGCGACAAGGCGAAAGGGCTCGACATTGCATTGCCGAAAAACTATTTCCCGGGTGATAACCCGGAAGCAGTGCCGTACTCCTCGTGGAGGGCGCATGCTAATCTGCTATTCTCGAATTGGCTCAACTATTACGTGTACCAGCAGACGCCATTTGATTTGGGAGCAAACATCTAACTATATAATAGAAGGAGCAATAGCCCATGTTGAAAATCGAAAGTGAATTAGCGCAAATTGGTTCGCAAAAGGATACGGAAACCGGTGCCGTAAGCTTCCCCGTTTATCAGGCAACGGCTTTCCGCCATCCGAAGCTCGGACAAAGCACAGGATTTGACTACGCTCGTACAAAAAGCCCTACCCGCGCCGTATTGGAAGAGGCGGCTGCCAAGCTTGAGTCTGGCGATGCTGGCTTCGCCTGCAGCTCTGGCATGGCGGCTTTGCAAACGGTATTCGGCCTGTTTCACCAAGGCGACCATTTAATCGTGTCGCTTGATCTGTATGGCGGCACTTATCGCCTGCTGGAGCGGATTATGTCGAGATATGGGGTTACAGCATCCTACGTGGATACGAACGATATTGATGCGATGAGCGAGCTGTGTTCACCGAATACGAAGGCGGTACTGATCGAGACGCCAACCAATCCGCTAATGATGATTACTGACATCGAGCGTGTCGCTTCATGGGCGAAGTCCAAAGGGCTGCTGACGATTGTAGACAATACACTGCTGACGCCGTTTTTCCAGCGTCCAATTGAGCTGGGGGCAGATGTCGTTGTCCACAGTGCGACTAAATATTTGGGCGGTCACAATGATGTGCTCGCTGGCCTTATTGTGACGAAGGGACAAGAGCTGTCGCAGGAAATGGCGTTTTTGCATAACTCCATTGGAGCGGTACTTGGGCCGCAGGATTCATGGCTGTTAATGCGCGGCATGAAAACATTGGCGCTGCGGATGGAGCGTCATGAGTATAATGCAACAAAAATTGCGGGCTACTTGCTTGAGCATCCTTCTATTGAAGAGGTTTATTATCCAGCCTTGCCGCATCATCCAGGTCATGAGGTGCAAAACCGCCAATCGTCGGGCAATACCGGCATTTTCTCCTTCCGCGTGAAGGATGCCCGCTACATTGAGCCGATTCTGCGCCATATTCAATTGATTGCTTTTGCTGAGAGCTTGGGCGGCGTTGAATCGCTGATGACCTATCCGGCCGTACAGACGCATGCCGATATTCCAGAAGAAATTCGCCTTGCAGTCGGCGTTGATGATAAATTGCTTCGCTTCTCCGTTGGCATTGAGCATGCAGATGACCTGATTGCCGATTTGGAGCAGGCACTTGCCGCAGCTAAGCAAGAGATTGGGGAGGTATAGCAGCATGAGCGACAGACATAACAAAGAGGAATATGCCAAGCGTCATTTTGCAACGAAATTGCTTCATTTCGAAGGATCATTTGATGAGCAGACGGGTGCATCCAGCACGCCGGTTTTTCAGGCATCTACGTTCCATCAAAGCGATTTGTCCCAAAATCCGCCTTATGATTACAGCCGCTCCGGCAATCCGACAAGGCAGGCGCTGGAGGACCAAATTGCGCTGCTGGAGGGCGGTACGCGGGGCTTTGCCTTTGCATCCGGCATGGCGGCCATTTCAACGACGTTCCTGCTGCTGTCGGCGGGCGACCATGTTATTGTGACTGAGGATGTGTATGGAGGTACATACCGCCTGCTGACGACGGTGCTTAATCGTCTTGGCATGGAGACGACGTTCGTTGATATGACGGATTTTGAAGCCGTTAAAGCTGCATATAAAGAGAATACGAAGGCGGTATTTATCGAGACGCCTTCCAACCCGACGCTGAAAATCACCAATATTTCGCAGGTGGCATCGTGGGCGAAGGAGCATAACCTGCTGACGATTTTGGACAATACGTTTATGACGCCATATTATCAGCGTCCGCTTGAGCTTGGTGTAGACATTGTTGTGCATAGCGCGACGAAGTTTCTGAGCGGTCACAGCGACGTGCTCGCTGGTCTTGCTGTCACGGCGGATGAAGAGCTGGGACGCAGGCTGTATCAGCTGCAAAATGGACTCGGCGCCGTGCTGAGCGCCCATGAATGCTGGCTGCTTATGCGCGGCATTAAGACGCTGCAAGCGCGTATGGAGCATAGCGAGCGCAGCGCGCGCAAGCTGGCGGAGTGGCTGAATGAACATCCGGAAGTGACGAAGGTTTATTATCCTGGCCTTGCGGATCATCCGGGCCGTGAGGTGCATGAGCAGCAATGCTCCGCCTATGGCGCGGTGGTATCCTTTGACGTGGGCAGCGGAGAACGGGCGAAGGCGATGCTTGGCCGCGTGAAGATCCCGCTTGTAGCGGTCAGCCTTGGCGGCGTAGAAAGCATCCTATCGTATCCGGCGATGATGTCGCATGCGGCAATGCCGAAGGAAGTACGCCATGAGCGCGGTATTACGGACGGCCTCGTACGCTATTCCGTAGGCCTTGAGCATATTGAAGATTTGCTAGCAGATTTGGATCAGGCTTTGCGCGGCTAACGGCTGCGTAAAGTGGAGGAAAAGACGGCTGTCATTACTGACAAGCCGTGTTTTTCCTTTTTAGCGGCTGTATTGGCTGTAAACGAAAGATGACGAATTAGAGCTTAGTATGATAAAATTAGCCTATACTTAATTAGTTTGTGAAAAAAAGCGCAACATCAAAACTACAGCGATAGATAAGGAGGTCTTGCGTAATGGCAACGTTGGACCAGATATTGGATAAGGCCCTGCGGGGTGAGCGAATAAGCTTGGAAGAATGTATTATTATGTTCGAATCCGACGAGATTGAGAAAATGGGTAAAGTTGCAAATGAAATTATGCTGCGCAAGCATCCCGAGCCTATAACGACATTCGTTGTGGGAAGAAACGTCAACTACACGAATGTGTGCGACGTTTATTGCAGGTTCTGTGCCTTTTACCGTGCCCCGGGCTCCAAAGAGGGTTATGTGCTCGATAACGAGACGATTATGAACAAAATTCAAGAAACGATTGACGTGAATGGCACGGAAATTTTGATGCAGGGCGGAACGAATCCGGATCTGCCTTTTACTTATTACACGGACTTGCTGAAGGAAATCAAACAGCGCTTCCCGGACATTACGATGCACTCCTTCTCGCCAGCGGAAATTCAGAAGATGAAGGAAGTTTCGGAAGGCCTGTCGCTCGATGAGGTTGTTCGCCAGCTGCATGAAGCGGGACTGGATTCGCTGCCGGGCGGCGGCGCGGAAATTCTTGATGATCGTACTCGCCGTAAAATCAGTCGCAAGAAGGGCTCCTATACGGACTGGATCGATGTTATGAAATCGGCCCATCGCCATGGCATGAATACAACGGCTACGATGGTATATGGCTTTGGAGAAACGATGGAGGAGCGCGCCTTGCACCTGCTGCGCATTCGTGACGTTCAAGATGAGTGTAAAGCGAATGGCTACGACTCCGAAGGGTTTACGGCCTTCATTTCCTGGCCGTTCCAGCCAGACAATACGAGGATGCCGATGGAGAAAGCGAAGCCGGAGGAGTATTTGAAAATTGTGGCGGTCAGCCGTATTTTCCTCGATAATATTGATAATCTGCAATCGTCTTGGGTAACGATGGGACCTGACATGGGTAAACTTTCGCTGGCCTATGGCTGCAATGACTTCGGCAGCACGATGATTGAAGAAAATGTAGTGTCCGCTGCGGGCACGACGCACAAGGTCAACATTGAGCTGATATTGAAGCTTATTCGTGAAGCGGGTAAAGTTCCGGCGCAGCGCAATACGCGCTATGAAATTTTGCGGATGTACAATGAAAGCGATAAGGCTGAGCAGGATTTTGTGATGCAAAATTAGGCTGTAGCGACTGGCTAATTCGCAACTGTTTTCGATCATTAAAGATAATAACGCTTGTCTCCTATCTTTTTCGTTAAAGGATAGATAGGAGACAAGCGTTTTTTGTTAGTGCCTCTAAAAGCAGCATTTCACACTTTAGACACCTCGACCGATAGTTGTATAATATAGTCGTTCGGATTTTTTACCGAAATGTAGCTGAGCACCTCAACCGCGTACGCTTTCCCGCATAGGGCCAATCCGTTACTTTTCATATATGTTTTTATGATAGCGTACGTTTCAGACATCGTTTCATAAGAGCCTCGATGATTCATGACAACATAGATACCTTTAGGCTTGGTAAGCATTCTCTCCCCTAGTATGGGAGCTTTTAGCTTATTGGCAATGAAATCCCCGTAATAATCGCCTGATTCAAAATGATCCTTACATAAAATGGTCCAGATAGGAAACTCGTTTTCAATCAAATGATTTTCGCAGTAGGTTCGATGTTCATTTAATTTGTGAGCAAACTCCTTGTCACCATCGCCCTGTTCCAGTTGAGTGGCAATGAAATATTCCTCGTCACATTCCGCTATGAACGGACCATCTTGAAGCGTTCCCGCAGCTTGCTCCGACATTTCAATGGCGCCTTTCAAAAGTCTTTGCATTCGTTGTATTCTAATCTGTTCCATCTCTAGGTCATGCAGCTTTTGTTTGAGCAGTTCTATGAGCAGTGGGTTGTTCTGATTCTGAATAAACCCTTTAATTTCATGCAGGGAGCTCCCCGCTTTTTTCAATACATTAATAATATCCAGTACGTAGCATTGCTGAATGGAGTAATAACGATAACCTTTTGAGTTTATAAATTCTGGTTTCAAAAGTCCGATCTCATCATAATGAAACAGGGTATGTTTGGTAACCCCGCAAGTCTTGGCAAATTCACTGGTCGTAAAATATAGGCTGCGGCTGTCGGACATCGTTCATTCCTCCGTTACAAGCTATCAAAAATAATCAACCCTATTGTAGCCTATCAATTAAAGCTTGACTATAGGGTAACCCGATACTTTAAAGTTTGAAACAAGTTAACTTGCATACTTGGAGGAGTAACATGTCTAAATTCAAACGTTGGTTGGTTCTGGTTATCGTATCAAGCGCACTTTTACTTATTGTGATGGATATGACCATCCTGTATACGGCATTGCCCAGCTTAACCCACGATCTCGGTGCGTCAGCATCGGAAAAATTGTGGATATTGAATGGCTACTCGCTCGTCATGGCGGGTCTGCTTCCAGCAATGGGAACGCTCGGAGACCGATGGGGTCATAAAAAAATCTTCTCCCTCGGCTTGCTCGTCTTTACGGCAGCGTCACTGCTTGCCGCTTTTTCTCCCAATCCTTATGTGCTAGTGGCGGGACGGGTTCTGCTTGCCGTCGGTGCATCTATGATGATGCCGGCCACATTGTCCATCATCAGAATCACCTTTACAAATGGACGCGAGTTAGGATTGGCGATTGGCATTTGGGGCTCTGTTGCTTCTGGAGGAGCAGGTCTCGGTCCCATCGTAGGCGGTCTGCTTCTGGAGCATTTTTGGTGGGGATCGGTGTTTTTAATTAATCTTCCGATCGCCATTGTTGCGCTCGTATTGACACTGATCTATGTGCCAAATCATCCGGGCAATAAAGAAAAGAAGTGGGATTTAATTAGTTCGATTCAGATCATGATTGCGATGGTGGCAATCATCTATTCCATTAAAGAGTTTGCTAGGCGTGAAGGGTCGCTTACTTTAGCTGTTATAGGAGCTGTTATTGGCATTGTGGCTTTAATCATCTTTATTCGTAGGCAAAATAGCAGCGAAAATCCACTTATTGATCTTTCGTTATTTAAAATAAATGGTTTTTCGGCTGCATTTATCACGGCTTTGGCAGGCACATTTGCACAGATGGGGGTTCAGTATATTGTGACTCAGCGTCTTCAATTAGTGGAAGGCCTAAGTCCACTCCTAGCGGGGCTGTATACGATAAGCATACCGTTAGCAGCGCTCATTGCGGGTCCGCTGACTGGAGCGATCCTGCATCGCTATGATGTGATCCGTATTAAAAGCGCAGCCCTTCTGCTTGCGGCTCTGGGAATGGGGGTGTATCTGATGCAATTCGATTCGGGCATTGCTGAGCAGATACTTGGACTCGCTCTCCTTGGTGCAGGCTTAGGAGCAGGGATGACAGCAGCATCGCATTCAATTATGAGCTATGCTCCCCCTGAGAATGCGGGGATGGCGGCATCCATTGAGGAAGTGGCCTATGAGATGGGGGGAGCGTCAGGCATTGCGATCATCGGAAGTATGTCAGGCCTCGTATACACCTTGGCTATGAAAATTCCTGCCGGACTCCAGGTTCCGGGTAATGTGAAAGACAGCCTGGATGAAGCGCTTCTGGCTGCAGAAGGATTGCCCGCACAGGCTGCCGAGGCGTTAAAAGAAGCAGGTCGTGCGGCTTTTGATCAGTCCTTTTTCGCGATTATTGCGGGGGTAACCGTATTTTTGGTGGCAGCCTCGATCATCGTTGGTTTGACGGGAGCTCGTTCAAAGAAAAGAAGCGCCGCCCAGTCTTAATCGAGTTAAATAGCCAAGTAAGGTTAACATTTTCCGTGAGGGGATGGTTTGTAAATGATTCATCAATTGATAGTGATTGCATGCATGGTAGCCGGGATCACCTATTTCATTCTCGCAGGTAGAAACATCATTAAAGAAGACAGCATTCAGCATGATTTGCTGCTTGAAAAGTTAAAGCAAAAGGAAGAGATAAGGCTGAAGGTTAGCTAGAAGATTGGTTAGAAATTTGGCTGAGGAATAGATAAAATCCAAGAAAATAGATCGGAAAAATAAAATATTATTCCAAATGCCAATTTTCCACACAAATAGACTATTCAAACTGTAATCTTCTGTGTTACAATACGATTTAATCGAATATGAATCTTCAGGGCAGGGTGCAATTCCCTACCGGCGGTAAGGATGCGTTCGGAGCATCCAGAGCCCGCGACTCCTGGCTGCTTGCAGCCGGGACTGATCTGGTGAGAATCCAGAGCCGACGGTATAGTCCGGACGGGAGAAGATCAGAACCAGCTTGTTAAATGACAATCATTTAACAAGTTTGTTGATGATGCCCTTGTCAGATTGCTGACAGGGGCATTGTTTCTTTTTCATAATAAAAGAAGGTTCAATTCAAAACTTTCTCAGGAGGTTTTTGAATTGCAGAACACATTAGAGCTGGCTGGCGAGAAAGCGGGCTGGCGAACATCACGAATTGCGGGCATAAACGGTATATGGTATGTGGCGCTTGGGGCGACACTTTGGGGGCTTGACCCGCTGTTCCGTATTTTATTGCTCAAAAGCTTCACCTCGGCGCAAATTGTATTTATTGAGCATATTTTGCTCGCTTTTTACGCAGTGCCTGTATTGTTTAAATTCCGCCGCACATTAGTCGGCAAGCTGTCGATTGGTGTCATTGGCGCGCTGCTATTTATTTCTTGGGGCGGCTCGGCAGTAGCTACCGTATTATTCACCGCTGCCTTTTCTCATGGGAGCGCCAATGCGGTGCTGCTGCTTCAGAAGCTCCAGCCGTTATTTGCCATATTGCTCGCCAGAGTTTTGCTGAAGGAAAAGCTGCCACAGAAATTTTTCGTCTTTTTGCTGGCGGCGCTGGCAGGCACGTATTTGTTGACCTTTGGCTTTGGATCTCCGACTGTGGGCCTGCATGATCTTGCTTTGCTCAGCTGCCTCTTCTCGATAATCGCGGCGGCATTATGGGGCGGCTCGACCGTTATGGGCAAATATTTGCTGCAAAAGAAATTGTCCTTTTCCATAGTGACGTCCCTTAGGTTTCTGCTTGCTCTGCCGCTGCTCAGCGTCATTTTGCTCGCAAGCGGCGACGCATGGAGCCTGAACGCACAAGGCAGTCAGCTGTCGCTCATTGCCGTCAATTTATTGTTTCAAGCGTTTTTCCCAGGCTTAATCAGCATGCTGCTGTATTACAAAGGGCTTTCCTCAACTAAAGCTGTATACGCGACGCTTGCTGAGCTTTCCTTCCCTGCCGTTGGCGTATTGATTAACTGGCTCGTATTTGGTCAGTCGCTTACATTAGGGCAGCTTAGCGGCTTCCTGCTTATCTGGCTGACGCTATGGCTCATGAGTCGAAGCAGCAATGAACAGGCAGCTCAGCAACCACAAGCTGCTGCTTAAACTGAGGCTTATTCACAACCCCTTCATTCCCAATGTCTTCATCGTATATCGCTGCTGCATGCGCCATATACTGTATGAGGGGAATGAAAGGGGTTGGCTTGTTTATGGAACTGTTTACCGTTACGCTGCCTTCCAAGCTTCAATCAACGGCAGCTGGCTTAGCGGCCTTAATGGCACAATATACGAATGAGGATTTACATATTGAAGCAGCACCCCAGAGTCAGTTGGTGCAGTTCGATTTGGAGTCCGAGGGCACCATTATGTGCCAGTCGGCAACGCCTTATTTTCAACTGAATAAGCATGGAGAAATACTGTACCACCGCGCTGCCAAAGCGCTCGCTGAATATGTTGTAACCAATTTGGAATCGGAAATGCTCATTAGCATCATTAAGAAAAAATATCAGGGCGGCCATTCCACTGACGTCTCCGTTATCGAAAAATATTGCAGCCAGCTGATGCAGGATACCGATCTGGATGGCTTGAACGCCAAGTTTCTGGATGCGGATAGAAAGCGACGCAAGCTCAAGGTAGCCGAAGAAATCGAACTGTATTTGAATGAAAATACACGACTTGACCTTGGCGGCATCGCTACCTTCAGGCTTCATGGGTATCGTCACGAGCTAGGCGACATTGTGGAATACGCTCTGGATGAATATGTGCTCGATAAGCAATATCAGGAGTTTATTTCGCTGCTCAAATATTTTGTTGGGCTGCAGCAATCGAAGGTCGCCATGGTCCATTTGGTTCATAAAGGCAACCATGATTTTATGCTGTATAATGACAAATTTCAATTGTTCGAGCCGAAGCCGCATTCCGACCGCCTGGTGGCCGAAATGCTGGAAACGGAAATGAACATCGAGGATATGGTTATCAGCTCGCTGATTGCCGCGTCTCCTAAGCAAATTGTCGTTCATACGCAGCATGTCGATATGCAGGTCATTCGGACGATTGAAACGATTTTTGACAACCGGGTATCGGTGTGCAGTGATTGTGTGTTGTGCTCCCACGCAATGGGGGAATGGAATGATGGTGTTACTCAGCCTTAAAATAAGTAAGTAATATGAATCAGCATGATGAACTAGCCAAATAAACTAGCTGCAGGCTCGCCGATATTCGGCGAGTTTTTTTCAAATGAAAGAAATACATAAATAATACAAAATTGTGTATTACACTATGACATAGGACTGTAACTTTAAATTGGGAAGAAGGAACACGCATGACGACCGTACTCGTAGTGGATGACGATCCGCATATCCGGCAGCTGCTCCGTTTGTTTTTGGAAGATGAAGGAATGGACATTATAGAGCAAAGCAATGGTGTAGACGCTTGGAACTACTATAGCAATCAACCGGTTGATCTTATTATTCTCGACATTATGATGCCGCAGATGGACGGCTGGGAGCTGTGCAGAAGGGTGCGTGAAGCGGGGGATAAGCCGATTATGATGATTACCGCCAAAGGGGAGGCACCAGAGCGAATTAAAGGCTTTCGGCTGGGCACCGACGATTATATGGTAAAGCCTTTTGACCCGATGGAGCTGGTGATGCGGGTGAAGGCGCTGCTGAAGCGGTATCGCATTTCAATCTCACAAATTGTTCGTTTAGGACAAGTAACCCTTGATAAAACGAGCTATCAAATTCGTTACAAGGACTCAGGCTCAAACGAGTCGATTCCGCTCAAGGAATTTGAACTGCTATTTTTGCTGGCGAGCTATCCGGGCAAGCTATTCAAGCGTGATTCATTAATTGAGCAAATATGGGGCTACGATTACGAGGGCGACGAGCGGGCTGTGGATACGCATGTTAAGCGACTGAGAGAGCGTTTTGCCGCGTATGAGCAGGATTTCAAAATCGTGACGATCTGGGGGCTAGGCTACCGGCTGGAGGTATATCGTGATTAAATCGCTGTATGTCCGCTTCATTCTTATGTTTGTTGCATCGGTTATAGCGAGCGTCATTTTAAGCTTTTTCATGACCCATTTTCTGTTTAGCCACAAGCTTCGCGCCTACGTACAGGACAATTTAATCATCAGCGGCAAAACGATAATTGAATCCTACAAGCATTCGTACCCCAACAATTTGGATGCTTTAATGGAGGGGATAACCGCTCTGCCTATTTTCACCATTATCGTTTATGACGAGCAAGGCAGACCGCTTCACGAAACCGACAAAGTTGCCAAACATGAGCTGCACGTGGATGAAAAAAATCTGCGCAGCGTGCTGAACGGCGGCATATACCGTGGTGGAATGGACAAAGAATATGATCGGCTCGTCGTGGGGCTCCCTTTTCAAATGGAAGGACATGCTTACGCCTTGTTTATAAAGCCCGAAACGAATAACGTTGCCGACCTCGCTTTCGGCTATTTCCGTATGCAGCTTATTCTCGTTATGTTCATTGGAACGCTTCTCGTGATCATCACCTCCCGTTATATGGTACGGCCTTTGAAGCATTTAACCTTGGCTACGCGCAATATGGCAAAAGGCGATTTCAGCATCAGGCTGGCTACGAAACGCAAGGATGAGATCGGAGAGCTGACAGCAAGCTTTAATCAGATGGCCCAGGAGCTCGATTCGTTGGAGCGGGTGAGAAGGCAATTTGTCTCGGACGTCTCCCATGAAATTCAATCGCCGCTTACTTCAATTAAAGGCTTCACTATGGCGCTTAAGCAGAAAAAGTTGGATGAGGAAAGCCGTCTTCGCCTGCTCACCATTATTGAGGAGGAAAGCGATCGGCTTTCCCGGCTAACGCAGGATTTGCTCAAGCTTTCCGCGCTTGAGCATGACCAAATCCAGCCGAATATGAGCCAATATCGTTTGGATGAGCAGCTTAAGGATGTCATGATTGCCAGTGAGCCGCTTTGGTCTGCCAAAAACATTAAGCTAGAACTGAATCTGGAGCCTATAGTGATTTCGGCAGATGAAGATAAGCTGAGCCAGCTCTGGACGAATCTGCTGAGCAATGCGATTAAATTCACAGGAGTTGATGGTGTTGTTTCGATTAACCTGGTGGCAAGCCAACATAGCGTGACTGCTTCGGTTGCCGATAGCGGAGTAGGTATTGCAGAGGAGGAGCTTCAGCATATTTTTAAATCTTTTTATAAAATAGATCAGTCCCGCGAGCGTGTGGTTGGCGGAAATGGCATTGGCCTCTCGATCGTCAAACGAATTGTCGAGCTCCATGCAGGGGAAATCAGGGTAGAGAGTGCAGTGGGAAAAGGTACGATGATGACAGTCATACTGCCGCTCGTCCCTCCAAATAAATACAATAAGGTCTGACAGGGGTCTAATACATAATTAGTACAAAATTACTGGTTATGATAAAGGAGGTTATACAACGAGAGGAGAGATATACATTGAATCGGTTGACTAAATTTAGCTTGAAAAATAGTGTTGCTGTCATTTTATTATGCGTTTTGGTGCTGGGGTATGGCTTGTATGCCTCCACGCAAATTAAGCAGCAGACGTTTCCGGATTTGGATTTCCCGGCCGTGTTCGTACAGGCGATTCAGCCTGGCGCCTCTACGGAGGAGATCGAGTCGGAGGTTGCAAAGCCGATTGAAGACCATTTGAAGCGTGTGCAGGGCTATGAGTCGTTAACGAGCACCTCTGCTGAAAATGCAGCCAGTATTTTTATCCAGTTCCCATTTGGTACTGACATGGATAAAAAATACAGCGAAGTTAAAGCTGAGCTCAGCAAGCTGAAGCTTGCCGATAATGCCAGTGTAACGGTGCAGCGCTTGTCGGCAAATAGCCAGCCTATTTATCAAGCGGCTGTATTCGCTGCCGAAGGAGATTCGGCAAAGCTAGCTGATGAGCTGCAAAACAGCATCGTGCCTGAGCTGAAAAAGCTAGCTGGAGTAGGAAGCGTTACGCTAAAGGGCGGTACGACGAATGAGCTAAGCATTGTTGTAGATAAAAATAAAGCGGCGCAGCATGGCATTACGCTCAGCTCCATCCGCACGGCGCTTCAGGCGCTAGACTACGCCCTGCCACTGGGCTCGGTGTCGCAGGAAGAGACGGTAATACCAATCCGGTTGACCGGCAGCCTCGATACCTTGAAGCAGCTTGAAGAGCTGAAGCTGGCGGCAACGGCTGGCGGCGGCGCCGCAGGCTCAGCGACAGGCAGCGCTAGTGGAGCGGGTGCTGGCGGTATGCAGGGCAATGCGGCTAATCAAGCTGCTCCTGGCAGTGCCGCAGGTTCTGCATTAGGAAACGTTGCCGGGTCAGGCGCAGCATCAATTGGTTCTGGAGTTTCAGCCGGTGCGGTCACCTCAGCTGCTATCACGCTGGGTGATATTGCCGACATTAAGACGGTGGCTGAGCAAAATGAAATTACCCGCTTTAATGGCGAGCCGAGTTTTGTAATTTCGATTCAGAAGACGCAGGATGCCAACACGGCAGATGTGTCTGACAGTGTGAAAGAGCTGCTCAGCACTTATCAAGAAAAAGGCGAGCTGAACTATCATGTCATCGTTGACCAAGGGCAGGATATTAAGGAATCCGTATCCGGCCTCGTTCGTGAAGGCCTGTATGGCACATTGTTTTGCGTACTCATTATTTTCTTGTTTTTGCGCAATGTAAGAGCGACGATTATTTCGATTTTGTCGCTGCCGATTTCTATTTTTGCAACGATTGCGATTATGGATCAAATGGGCTATACGCTTAACATTATGACGCTGGGCGGCATCGCCGTGTCCGTCGGACGGATCGTCGATGACAGCATCGTCGTTATTGAAAATATATATAGATGGCGGCAGGAAAAAGGCGAGAAAATGAGCGGCAAGGAGCTGGCCTACCAAGCGACCCGCGAAGTGATCGGGGCTGTGGCCTCATCTACGGCGGCGACGATTGTCGTCTTTGCACCGCTCGCTTTTGTCAGCGGGATCATTGGACAGTTTTTCCGTCCGTTTTCGATTGCTGTCGTCCTCTCCATATCGATTTCGCTGTTAGTATCGGTGATGCTGATACCTGTGCTGGGCAGTCGCTTTTTCAGAAGCGTGAAGCCGCATACGAAGGAAAGCAGACTTTCGAATGGTTTTGAAAAAGTGATCCGCAGCGCGCTAAAGCGCAAAGCGCTCGTATTAGGTTCAGCTGTCGTGCTTTTAGCAGGCTCGCTGGGGCTAATTCCTTTAATCGGCGTTGCTTTTCTGCCGACTAGTGCGGCACCGAGCTTAGCTATTGATGTTGCCCTGCCAGCGCAAAGCAGTCTGAAGCAGACGGACGATGTCAGCGGCGAGGTGGAGGCCTATTTAAGTAGGCTGGAAAACGTAGAGAGCTACGAGGTTTCCGTTGGGGGTGCAGGCGCTAACCCGCTGCTCGCTAGCGGCGGCAATAATAAAGCGACGATCACGGTTCAATTCACCGAAGGAAGCGATATGGCGCAGTTGACTTCGAAGCTGCAGACTGAGCTGCTGGCTGTAGTCACTGCGAAGCAGGCAGGCACAACGCTCAATATTAAAGCGGGCGAACAGCAGGGGCCGCCTTCGGGCAACAATATTGATGTCAGCATTTATTCGGACAGTGCGGACAAGCTGGCGCAAACGGCCCTTCAAATAGAAAAGCTAATGAAGGAAAGCAGCGATTTAAAGGATATTACGAACAATATGGATGAGGTAACACCAAAATGGGTCGTTTCCCTTAATCAAAGCGGAATGGATGCTAATATTAGCCCTTTTCTGATTATGCAATTGACCGGCGAGCAGCTGCGACCAGTCGATGCTGGCACCTACAAAATCGATAACAAGGAGCAAGCCATAACTTTGTCGTATGAACAGCAAATTGCTACAAAGCAAGAGCTGGAAAATATACAGATTCCTACTGCATCGGGCATGAAGAAGCTGAAGGACATCGCGGAAATAACGGAGCAGAATGCTTGGATCAAGGTCAGCCATGATGATGGGAAAATGTACGCTCTCGTTAGTGGAACGGTGAAGGACGCCAGTGCCGTATCGGCCGTTACAAAGCTGGTGCAGGCGGATATTGATAGTCTGACGCTGCCTTCCGGTGTGGAGCTTAAGGTCGGCGGCGGGCTGCAAATGATCAATGACGGCTTCTCAAGCCTCGGTATCGCCATGGCGGCAGCGATTGGCCTCGTATTTATTATTATGAGCATGACGTTCGGAGGCTTGCGGACGCCGCTTATTATTATAGCCTCGCTGGTGTTTATTCCGGTTGGCTCGCTGAGCGCCTTGCTTCTGACAGGGCAGTCATTGTCTATGAGCGGCATGATTGGCATGCTGATGCTGGTCGGCATCGTCGTCACCAATGCGGTCGTACTGTTTGATCGGGTGGAGAAAAATCGCAAAGCGGGCATACCGATTACAGAAGCGATCGTAGAGGCGGCAAGAACAAGGCTTAGACCGATTTTAATGACGGCTTTTGCGACGATGCTTGCGCTTGTTCCCCTTGCCTTATCCGGCTCCTCGACGAGCCTCATTTCGGGAGGCCTTGCGATAGCGGTTATTGGCGGCTTATTCAGCTCGACGCTGCTCACATTGATCGTTATGCCGGTCATATATGAAATGGTGTGGAAAAAACACAAGGTTAATGCAGCGGATACGTTTAATGACTATGCATGAGGAAGAGGGAGTGAGAGCAATGAATGGACGTAAAGGAAGAAGATTCATGGTGTTTGGCGTGTTTGCTGTACTGATGCTTGGAGCTGCTTTTGCTGAGGTGCCCACACGGCAGGGTAGCGAGGTAGCACTGATGCCGCTCTTCCTCATTTTGCTTACGATCAGCGTATACCGGATCGTTCGCGTACGCCGCCGCAGCATCTATAAAGGAAAAGGCTTGTCGTAAGCCTCTCCAACTAAAGGTGCTTAAGGCAAACTACGCCCTAACGCTTGACCTGCTTGCTATTCAGGACTATAATTATGCTGATATAAGATGAAAAGGCATTGATAAAGACATGTATTTACACATTCAACTGGTTCAGAGAGAGGAAACAAGGCTGAAATTTCCTTCCAGATCAATGTAAATATACCCCTTTGTAGCTGTATAGCCGAACGTGCTTCAACTAGTGAAGCGCCATTAAGCTGTACCGGAAATCTCCGTTACCAGATGAATTAAGGATTGGCTGCAGCCGGGATGAAATACGCTGATAAGCGTTAGGCGAGCAATCGAATTAGGGTGGAACCACGAGCTTACAAGCACTCGTCCCTTCGCGGGATGCGTGCTTTTTTTGCGTTCAGAACGCAGCAGCTTGGAAGCTTAGCGAAAGAAAGGATGATAACGATGGCGATTAAAGTAACTTTGCCGGATGGCGCAATAAGGGAATATGTTGCAGGAACAACAATTGAAGAGGTGGCTGGCTCAATCAGCAGCGGACTGCGCAAAAATGCAATTGCCGGTAAAATTGACGGGAAAACCGTTGATGTTTACACACCTATTAGCGAAGATGCAAAGGTTGAAATCGTAACCTTGGATTCGGCCGATGGACTGGAAGTATACCGTCACAGCACAGCGCATTTGATGGCACAGGCGATCAAGCGCATATATGCCGATGTTGATCTTAAGCTCGGTATTGGGCCCGTTATTGAGGATGGCTTCTACTATGATATCGATATGGAGCAGTCGATTACTCCGGAAGATTTGGTGAAAATCGAGAAGGAAATGGATAAAATTGTTCAGCAAAATCTCGATATCCGCCGCCGCGTCGTCAGCCGTGATGAAGCGATTGCCGTATTTACCGATATTGGCGACACGCTTAAGCTGGAGCTCATCCGCGATCTTCCTGTGGAATCGGAAATTACGATTTATGATCAGGGCGAATTTTTCGACCTATGCCGTGGGCCTCACCTTCCGTCTACTGGACGGATTAAAGCCTTCAAGCTGCTCAGCGTAGCAGGCGCTTACTGGCGCGGAGATTCCAAAAACAAAATGCTGCAGCGTATTTACGGAACAGCGTTCCCTAAGAAAGCACAACTGGATGAGCATTTGCACTTCCTTGAGGAAGCGAAAAAACGCGATCACCGCAAGCTTGGACGCGAGCTGAAAATGTTCACGTTCTCGCGCGAGGTTGGCCAAGGCTTGCCGCTCTGGCTGCCGAATGGCGCGAAAGTTCGCCGTACATTGGAGCGCTACATCGTGGATATGGAAGAGCGTCTTGGCTATGAGCATGTATATACGCCTGTACTGGCTAACGTTGAGCTTTACAAGACATCCGGCCACTGGGAGCACTACAGCGAGGATATGTTCCCGAAAATGGTGCTGGATAACGAAGAGCTTGTTCTTCGTCCAATGAACTGCCCGCATCATATGATGGTTTTCAAAAGCGATATGAGAAGCTACCGCGACTTGCCGGTGCGTATTGCAGAGATGGGAACGATGCACCGTTATGAAATGTCCGGTGCCCTGACTGGCTTGCACCGCGTTCGCGCGATGACGCTGAATGACGCGCATATTTTCTGTCGTCCGGACCAAATCAAGGAAGAGTTTGCCCGTGTTGTCAACCTCATTCGCAAGGTATACGAGGATTTCGGCATTAAGGAATATCGGTTCCGTCTATCGTACCGTGATCCACAGGATACCGAGAAATATTTCCAAAATGATGAAATGTGGGAAATGTCGCAGCGTATGCTTCGCGAAGTTGTCGAGGAGCTGGATCTGCCATTTTTCGAGGCAGAAGGCGAAGCGGCTTTCTACGGTCCGAAGCTGGACGTTCAGATCAAAACCGCGCTGGGCAAAGAAGAAACGCTGTCCACAGCACAGCTGGACTTCCTTCTTCCAGAGCGTTTCGAGCTGGAATACATCGGAGAAGACGGCAAGAAGCACCGTCCAGTCGTTATTCACCGCGGCATCATCAGCACAATGGAGCGCATGACGGCATTCCTGCTTGAGAATTTTGCTGGCGCGCTGCCGCTGTGGCTGTCGCCGATTCAAGCGAAGGTTATTCCGGTTTCCACCGTTTATGAGGAATATGCGCGTGAAGTGGCTGAGAAGCTGCAGGAAGCGGGCATTCGCGTAGAAAGCGATCTTCGCAATGAGAAGCTTGGCTACAAAATTCGCGAGGCGCAAATTGAGAAAGTGCCGTATATGCTCGTTGTCGGCGAGAACGAAATGCAAGCTGGCTCGGTCTCGATTCGCAAGCGCGGCGAAGGCGATATCGGTGCAAAATCGATTGCCGAAACAGCTGAATTGCTGGAGCAAGAAATCAAAACAAAGGCAATATAAGAGCAGCTAGCAGCAGCTCGTCTGCATAAAGCTTGTGCCACTTGGGTAATCTTCTTCAGAGGAGGAAGTGCCCAAATGGTTACAAGCTTTTTTCAATATAAAAAAATGCTGCTCGCAATTGCGGCGCTCGTACTGCTTTCGATTTGTATAACGACATTTCCAGACAAGAAGCCCGATCAGGCGGCATTGACGCAGCATATGCCGGCAATAGTCGCTCCAGAGGCGCTCCCGCTTCAAACCGTCAAGCAGCAGTTAGCGCCGCAAAAATCGGCATACGATAAAGTGAAGGTCGTCGCAACGGGCTACACCGCCGGAGTTGAATCGACAGGAAAGCGGCCCGGCCATCCGAGCTATGGAATTACTTATTCGGGCGTGAAGGTTCGCAGGGATATGGTTTCCACGATTGCGGCTGATCCGAGGCTGTTCCCGATTGGCTCCCTGCTCTATATTCCCGGATACGGGTATGGCGTTGTCGCCGATACGGGATCAGCTATTAAGGGCAGCCGAATCGATTTATATTTCGAGACGACGGCTGATGTGTTCAAGCAATGGGGCAAGCGTACAGTGGAGGTAGAGGTCATTCGCAAAGGCACCGGCAAGCTGTCTCAGGCTTGGCTCAATAAGGTAAACAAGGCTGCTGAAGCTGGAAAAGGCTTGCCCGAGGCTTACCTTGAATCGTAACAAAAGCATGCATATTAGAGCCATAACCCGCCATACTAACATGGACGGGGAGGTGAAAAACCAACATGGCCAAGAACAAAAACAATAAAGCAGCTCAATCGAACCAAAAGCTGAATACCGAGTTTGCACAAGAATTTGTGCAAAACAATGAAACGAGCAATACAGCCGCTAAATCGACTCAAAAAAAGCAGAAATAACTCGCTGCCCCAATAAATAAGCGAGAAAAGGAGCCGCTATGGCTCCTTTTCTCTAACCTGGCGAATGGGTATTGAAATGAGGAGATAAAAAACAGTTTTCAAACGAACCTGTTTTATTGTATGATTACGGTGTAACGAATAATCACATGATAAGACAGGTGAACTCTCATGACTGATCCTATAACATTCACAAACTATTCGGCTTCAGAGCATCGCAGAGCTGCTGAGGTGCTTCCATTCATTGACGCTTATATCGCCAAGAAGGAACAGGAAATTATCGAGATCGAGCAAATGGTCGAGCGTTACGAGAATCGCCGTCTCAAGGAAGAGAGGGCTTATCAATCGATGTCTGCTTTCAGACGCATGTTGTCGGGAAAGAAGCCGGATCATCATTTGGCGGTAGAGCATATCCATTTCGTGCGCAAGCCGATGGAGAAGGTTCGTGCGCTAAGACTTGAAATTGAAAAAGTACGCATCATTCAAAGCAGCTCGGCTCCAACTGATATGGTCACGGTTCCCTTTGAGCTGGCGAATGATTTACTATAATTTGCTATAGGACATAGAAGAGAATTTTCAATCCTTTTCAATAAAACAAAACCTCCACTTTCCCGGATGCTTGGCATCGCTGGGGTTGTGGAGGTTTTTTGTAAACTTATACCGCTGTCAATTGCTGCTTTTATGGCGGTCTACATCAAGAAAATCCGTATCGTAGCTGTAAGCGGGAACGCCGTGAATACCAACGTCCAGACCGATTAGCTCCTCGTCTTTGGAGACGCGAACCGGCATGATTTTGCGGATAAGCCATAATACGCCCCAAGTGAATACGAAACCCCATACAGATACGGTGACGAGGCCAAGTGCTTGTACACCTAGCAGCTTCAAGCCGCCCCCATAAAATAAGCCGTAATAGCCTTGTCCAACTTCGCTTGCGAGCTCTGGCTTAGCGAATAACCCGAGTGCCAGCGTACCAATGCTGCCGCTAATGCCGTGTACCGCGAAGGCGCCGACAGGATCATCGATTTTTTTGCTTTCCATGTATTCCGTCGCGAGCACCATCATAATGCCGCAAATCGAGCCGATGAAGATGGCAGCGCCGTCAGAGACGAATGCGCAGCCAGCGGTAATGCCGACAAGCCCGGCAAGCGAGCCGTTAATAACCATCGGGGGATCGGCTTTTTTATAACGAAACATCGTAAACAATATGCAGGTGGCTCCACCCGCTGCAGCGGACAGCATCGTCGTTACGGCGATATGCCCGATGGAGGTGTTCGTCGCGCTTAATGTACTTCCGGCATTAAAGCCGAACCAGCCGAACCAAAGGATGAATGCGCCAACGGATGCGAGCGGCAAATTGGAGGGCGAAACAATATTCACCTTGCCATCCGGGCTGAACTTGCCAATACGAGGCCCGACGAAAATGGCAGCAGCAAGAGCGGCAAATCCGCCAAGGGCATGGATAACAGCTGAACCGGCAAAGTCAATCATGCCGAGCTTGCCAAGCCAGCCGCCCGTTGACCATACCCAGTGGCCCGCGAGCGGGTAAATGAGTCCGGTCATGGCGATCGTCAGCAAAATGTAGGCACGGAAGTGGATGCGTTCAGCCACGGCTCCGGATACGATAGAGATGACCGCTATAACGAAGGCGCATTGGAACAGCCAATACGTTTCATTGGAAATATTAAGTACAATATGAGAAAGATCGCCGCTCAGCAGGAAGCCGCTGGAGCCAAACAGGCCGCTTACGTCTTTGCCGTACATAATAGCGAAGCCGAAAAAATAAAAAACGAGCGCTCCAAAAGCAATATCAACGAATACCTTCATAATGATGCTGACGGCATTCTTTTGACGGACGAAACCTGCCTCCAGTAGAGCGAAGCCGCCCTCCATCAGCAAAATCATAGCCGCTGTCAAGACAACCCAGATTGTATCGAGACCTCTCGACAGTTCTGACAACTCCATTGCGTAGGCCAACCCCTTATTATCGGATATAAAATGATGTTACTTTTCTAATTCGTTGATCATTATAATGAGTCAGAGTTAACAATGTCAACGCTTTTATGTAATGTTTCGTGACGCATGTCAGGTTTGGCTGGTGTAATATTCCTTTGTCTCGGTCTAGAGACCGAGCTGGATTTCAATCGGCCGTCCCTTTCTTGTGTTTGGAGAGTCCGTTATACTTAGACGTATCAAGTAATGAACCAATTGAAGGCAGGAGTTGATTACCTTATGAATGGCAGCTTTTTCAATCGATTTATAACAGCTGGTATCGTTATTGCGATAGGTGTTGTCTTTTTTCTTAATCAAACGGGTATCATTTCCACCCAGCTCAGTATTGGAGAAATGATCTCCAACTTCTGGCCGCTTATTTTAATCGTCATTGGGCTAAAAGGGGTATTTTCGAAAGATTCCCATAAGCATGGCGGCGGCTTCTGGGTGATGATTATTATTGGCGTCGTGTTTCTTGCCCGTAACATGGGCTGGTCGGATTGGGCCATAGGCGATATTATTCCGTATATTTGGCCGATTATTATTATTTTGGTCGGCATTAATATGCTTCGCAAGCCGAGCAGGAAAAGACGGAAGCAGGATGTGCCTCCTTCCGATGACTGGAAATCTTATGATGGTTATGGGGACGGCGATGTACCTCCGGCACCGCCGCTGCATCCGGGCCCAACCGATCCTTTTTCTCCTGAGCAGGAGCAAAAACAAGCTGGTTCCGTTAATGGAGCACCATTTCAGCAAAATGGCTTTGAAGGTGGTAAATCTAAAATAAATTTAGAGAAGGAACAGCCGATTGGCAGCGTGTGGAAAGAGCAGGCCAAGCAGCATTACCGCGATCAGCGTAAAGAATGGAAGCAGCAGTATCGGGAACAGCGCAAAGAGTGGAAAAATGAAAAAAATCACTACAGCGGTAAAAGCGAGTGGTGGAACAATGATCCGAATACACAGACCCGCTCTAATTTCATTGGCGATATTCATATCGGCCATGATCATTGGGAGCTGCAGCCAATCAACATTTCGCATTTTATCGGCGACACCGTTATTGATTTAACGAAAGCACAAATTGCTTACGGGGAAACGAAGATCACGGTATCCTCTTTTATCGGCGATGTGAAAGTATACGTCCCTAACGATTATGAAGTGGGTATTCACGTGCAGAGCAGCGTCTTCATTGGCGATGTGAAGTTTCTTGGCAAAAAGGAGCAAGGCATGTTCAAGTCAATGGATATGGCATCGCCTTCCTATGCGGAGACGGATAAAAAAATAAGGCTGGTCGTTAGCTCGTTTATTGGCGATGTGCGTGTCACGAGGGTGGGATAAGCGTTTATGATGGTTCGGTTGCTTCGCAGTGGAAAATGGGAATTGATATCCATGTTTGTGCTCGCTGCTGCTCTGGCTTATGGAGCGGCGGCGATGATCGCTTATGGACTCATGCCAAATGCAGGAAGATGGGAGCTGGGGCTGACAGCCTCAGCCGTCTTCCTGCTTGTTGCTGCGTCTTGCGGTTATTGGGCCGGGAGGCGCATACAGCGCAGAGTGGATACGCTTCAGCTTGCGATGAAGCAGGCTGTTAACGGCAATTTTGAAATTCGGATTGCCGAGCGGGGCGGCTTGTCCTTCACCGAGCTTTATGAGGAATTTAATGTGCTTGCGAGGCAAATGGAGGAGCGGATGACTTACATCCAGCGCACAGGCGAGGAGCAGGTTATGGCCGAGGCTGCCTCTAATGAAGCGGCGGTGCTGGAGGAGCGTAAAAGGCTTGCCCGTGACTTGCATGATACGGTAAGCCAGCAGTTGTTTGCGATGCATATGTGCGCCTCTTCGCTGCCAAAGCTTCAGCAGGTGGATAGCGAACGCGCGGCTGAGGTGCTGGGCCAGTTAATCGAGATGTCAACGCTTGCCCAGAAGCAAATGCGCACCTTTATCGCCCAGCTTCGTCCGATGGAGCTTGAAGGCCGTACGCTGCGCCAAGCGCTGGACAAGTGGTTTCCTGATTATTGCCGGCAAAACCATCTGCAAGGCGAGCTGGATTGGCGTCTGACTGAGCCGCTCTCGGAAGCGAAGGAGCATCAGCTTTTTCTCATCGTGCAGGAGGGGCTAGCCAATATCGTAAAGCATGCGAAAGCCGTAGGCTGCTCGCTAACGCTATCTGAAAATGAACGGCAAATTGTGCTGAGCTTGCAGGATGATGGAGCGGGCTTTCGGGTAGATGAGGTCAAACGGGGGTCTTATGGGCTGTCAACGATGCACGAGCGTGCCCAGAAGCTTGGTGGGACGGCAGAAATTATAAGCAAGCCAGGCAGCGGGACGAGGGTCAAGGTGTCTATTCCAAAAATATGGCGGGGGAGCGATAAAAAATGAACAGCCAGGAAAAGTTGAAAATCATGATTATTGATGACCATGATATGGTTCGAACAGGGCTGCGCACGTATTTAATGCTGGAGCCAAAATTTGAAGTCGTTGCAGAGGCTGGCAGCGGGCAGGCTGCGCTTGATAAGCTTGATGCCGGCATTCCGAAAGGGATGCCTGATGTCATGCTGATGGACTTAATGATGCCTGAAATGGATGGCATTGAAACGACGAGACGGGTCATGGCGAAATATCCGGATGTGAAAATCGTCATGCTGACGAGCTTTTTGGAGGATGATAAAGTGTATGCTGCTATTGAGGCAGGGGCGGTCAGCTATGTGCTGAAGACGGTTTCGGCCGAAGAGCTTATTTATGCGCTAAATGGCGCTTCGAAAGGCATGCCAGTAATGACCGCTGATGTATCTCAGGCTTTGACGCGTGGCCTCCGGCAGCGTACAGCGCAATCAGGTGATGAAGGACTGACGGAGCGGGAGAAGGAAGTGCTGCTGCTAATTGCCGAGGGACGTTCTAACAAAGAAATTGGCGAAGAGCTGCACATTAGCATTAAGACGGTCAAGACGCATGTCAGCAATCTATTAATGAAATGCGAGCTGGACGATCGGACACAGCTCGCGGTGCTCGCTCATCGCAAGGGCTGGGCCAAAAGCCAATAATCAGTATTCAAAAATAAACCATATCGTTTTTATCTATCACATAATGCAGCAAAAGGCGGGCTATACTAATGATGTACAGCGGCGAGCTGAGCCGCACTAAAGCGTACATAAAAGGAGCGTCTTGCTATGATTTTGCTGTCATCGGAGCTGGAAGCCAGCCATCAATCCTTTATTGAAACCCGCGATATGCTGACGCAGCATACGTTCGCTTTAGGCGGCAATTGGGATTATGCTGCTGGTTCGTTCGATCGCCCATTGGATGAAGCTCATAAAGTATGGCTGCGGATTCCTTTTGAAGTGACGGATGGCACCATCGATAATAGCTCTTCGGATACGGATGCAAGTATTAAGCTGGGAACGCCTTATGTGCTTAAGCATTTATATAATGAAGGCAATGACGAGGAAGCCTCGGTGCGGCTGGTAGGCGCCTTATTCGATCAATTTCAATCGCCGATTGATCCAGATGCTGACATTGAAAGCGAATGGGTCGAGCGGGCCAAGGACATTTTGCAGCAGGTAGAGCGGGCATTGTCCTGAGCTTGAGCTGACATTTGAATCATAAAATTAGCATGAAAAACTCCCTCTCATTGGTGATTGGGAGTTTTTTTTATGTATGTTTAAATGTCTTTTAAGATTGTTTTAAGGTAGAATGTGCATGATAGGAGTACAACAATTAACCAGCAAGCAGCCTCTAGAGACTGAATTGCTTCATTGTATACCGATGAGGAGGAAACGGGAATGGACGATCAGAATAAAAAGAACGGCTTTGATGATTTTTTCCAAAATCGTGAGGACGGGCAGCCGAAGCAGGAGGACAACGTTCAGCCAGTCCAAGCTGATGAAGCATCTGCTGATTCTTCTGAACAGGCAAGCAAGCCTTCCTACTACTATTCTTACGGACCGTTTAAGTCGGGCGCGCCCGATAATAATGTGCTAACTGATGGGTCAGGAGCAGGCAATCAGCCTATTTCAACTCCAGCACAGGCATCCAGCCAGGAATCTGCTGCGGCATCCCAGCCGTACAGCCAGCAGCAGGGGGATCAGGCAAGCTTTGTTGATTCTATGCCTCCTGCCCCAGTAAGGCCGTTCAGTTCATCGCAGTCATCCGCAAGAGGCGGCTGGCAGGTGAAGGAGCCGCAGCGCAGAACGTCATTCAAAGCGATGTTTTCTTCGTTTATAGCTGGGGTTTTAGTAGTAGGCTCTTTAATGTATGCGGCGGATGTGAACAATTGGTTTAGCAAGCCGGCGGAAGTGACCGTATCCCAGCAGGGAACCGCTACAGCGACGGGCCAAAACAGCGGGCTTACAGCAGCATCCGACAGACCGGACGACATTGCTAAGCTGTTCGAGGCATCAAGCCCGGCTGTTGTGAAAATTGAGACCTTTGCTTCGCCTGCAAGAAGCAATGGCGGTTCATCGGCTGATTCTTTCTTTGAGCAGTTTTTCGGTCAAGATTATCCGGGAGCAGGCAACCAGGAGCAAAACAACAACAGCAATGGATTGCAGGCAACGGGCAGCGGTACCGGATTCTTTTTCGACGCCTCCGGTTACATTCTGACGAACCAGCATGTTGTTGGCGGTGCAGAGAAAATCGAAGTCACGGTGCAAGGCTATGACAAGCCGCTAACAGCGCAACTGCTGGGCTCTGATTATAATTTGGATTTGGCTGTGCTTAAAGTAACGGACACAAAAGCTTTTCCTACTTTGAAGCTGGGCAGCTCCGACAGCATTAAAATCGGCGATTGGGTCGCGGCGATCGGCAATCCATATGGCTTCGACCATACGATTACCGTTGGCGTGCTGAGTGCGAAGGAGCGTCCAATTTCCATTCCGGATGAGCAAGGAACACGCAACTACGAGCATTTGCTGCAAACGGATGCCTCGATTAACCCAGGCAACTCTGGCGGACCGCTGCTTAACGTAAATGGCGAAGTAATCGGCATTAACACGGCTGTAAGCTCCCAGGCGCAAGGAATCGGATTTGCGATTCCAACAAGCACGATCCAAGGCGTATTGGAGAATTTGAAAAATAACGTTGAAGTTCCGAAAGATCCAGTACCGTTCATCGGAGCAGAGCTGGCTGATGTAACGGATGCTATGGCGAAGCAGCTAGGCATGGATAAAGCGGAAGGCTCCATTGTCAGCAATGTGTATTATAACTCTCCTGCCTACTTGGGCGATTTGAAACAATTTGACGTTATTATCGGCATTGACGGCAAAGTGTACAACAACACGCAGGACTTAATCGCGGCGATTAAGAAGAGAGCGGTTGGCGATGAAGTGCAGTTGAATATTATCCGCAAAGGTGCGAAAATGGATTTGACGGTCACCATTGGCGACCGCAACAAGTTCAACGCAGAATAATAAGCAAGCAGCATATCGGTGCAGCCGGTGCTGAATGGTTAATCAGGCGCAGAGGCGAACAATCTCTCTGCGTCTGTTTTTATGAAGCTTAAAGAATATGGGGGCGTACGGATGAGAACACAAATTATAGTTGTGGACGATGATGAGAAAATCACCTCTTTATTAAGACGGAGCCTGATTTTTGAAGGATATGAAGTGACGACTGCAAGCAATGGCTTAGAGGGGCTGAAGCTGTTAATGACAGCGGAGCCGCAGCTGCTTATACTCGACGTTATGATGCCGCATGTAGACGGCTGGGAAGTATGCCGTAGAGTACGCGAAGGCGGAAGCACGGTTCCGATTTTGATGCTGACAGCGAAGGATGATATTACCGATCGGGTGAAAGGGCTGGATACAGGAGCTGATGATTATCTGGTGAAGCCGTTTGCACTCGAAGAGCTGCTTGCCAGAGTTCGGGCGCTGCTGCGACGCAAGTCGGACAAGATTGAGGATACGGGCAGCAAAATCGTCTACGAGGATCTGGCACTTGATCAAGATGCCCGCGAAGCGATTCGAAATGGACGGCGTATTGAGCTGACAGCCAAGGAATATGATCTGCTGCTGCTCTTTATTCAGAATCCGCGCCGCGTATTGACCCGTGATGTCATTATGGAAAAAATATGGGGCTACGACTTCAGCGGAGAGTCGAATGTGCTTGAAGTTTATATTGCGATGCTGCGCCAGAAAATGGAGGAGGGCGGCGGCAAGCGCATGATTCAAACCGTTCGTGGTACAGGCTATGTGCTGCGGGGAGAGGGCTGATCAGCGATGACCATACGGCTGCGTTTAACTTTGTGGTATTCAGCTTTGCTTGCGATGACGCTGCTGATATTTGGTTTTGCCATCTATATATTTGTTAATTTTAATACTTATGGGCAGATGAAAGATCAGCTGAAGGGCGAAGCGGACAGCTACAATGTATTTGTGCGGGAAACGGAATCCAATGAGCTCAACCTATTGATTGCCCCATCGCAAGGGCGGTTTTATGAGCGTTCCTTTTATTTGCAAATTGTCAGATATAAAGAGGGCATTATTAATGCGAGCAAGGAGCTGCTCAGCTCAGGCATAAAATATCCGATTCCTGACGTGAAGGATAATGTGCAGGCAGGCTTTATAAAGGCTAACATTAAGGTAAATGAAGCGAATGTAACGTTTTTAATTTATCAGCGTCCCATTTACAGTGATGATTCCCAGACGGACCTGGTTGGTCTTATACAGGTTGGTGCCATCGTTACTAGCGAGGAAAGTTATTTGAAGGCTTTAAAGACGATTTTGTTTACCGCATCGGTTATCGCCGTCTTGATAGCCTTTACAGTTGGCTTGCTGCTGGCTCGACAGGTGCTGTGGCCAATTGAACGCGTCATTAAATCAACTGAGAAAATTCAAAGCGGTTCTGATCTTAGTGTGCGCATTCCAATGAGTGGCCCTAATGACGAAGTCGGACGGCTTGTCTATAATCTCAACGTCATGCTGGCCCGTTTGGAGACGGCCTACAATGAGCTTGATGAATCCTACAAAGCGCAGCGCAGATTCGTCTCGGATGCGTCGCATGAGCTGCGGACGCCGCTGACGACGATTCGAGGCAATATTGAGCTGCTTCAGCGAATGTGGGAAAAAACGAAGGACCCGGATGCATTGGATGGCATCGTGCTGGCGCTTGATAACCAGCGCTTCGGCCTTACGGTTGAGGCCATGCAGGATATTGCAGCAGAATCCCGCCGTATGTCGACGCTTGTTAATGATTTGCTGGCGCTCGCCCGTGCGGATGCCGGCTATGAAATGGAGAAGACGGTTGTATCGATGCAGCCGCTTGTCGAGGAGGTTGCACGCCGTGCCCAGCTGCTCCCGCGTACTGCTGAGTGGCGCGTAGGCGACCTGTCTCCGCTCAGCGGCATTGAGGTCAGAGGCAATCAGGATTATTTGCAGCAGCTGCTGTTTATTTTTATTGAGAATGCTTTCAAATATACAGTAGAAGGCCATATTGAGCTTAGCGTGCGCAGCAAGGACAATCAAGTCGGGATTACGGTCAGCGATACGGGCATGGGGATGGATCCTGAGGAAGTGCCGCATATATTCGATCGTTTCTATCGCGTGGACGAATCGCGTGGCAAAACGGTTGGAACGGGGCTTGGATTATCCATTGCAAAATGGATAATTGATGAGCATCGCGGCTCCATTGAAGTGCTGACGCGCACAGGCGAAGGGTCGGAGTTTACGATCTGGCTGCCCATAGTCTTTTCTGAGACGACAGATTCGTCTATAATAGAAGGAACGGATCGAACTTTGGGCTAATGCCCACGGTTCAGAAAGCAGGTGCACCAACATGCAAATTGTTAAAATTTCACCGCGGGGCTATTGCTACGGCGTCGTTGACGCTATGGTACTCGCACTGCAAACGGCTAGAAACCTTGAGCTGCCGCGGCCAATATATATTTTGGGAATGATTGTGCACAATGCGCATGTGACGGAAGCGTTCGAGCAGGAAGGCGTTATTACGCTGGATGGGGAGAACCGTCTGGAAATTTTGGAGCAGGTTGAAAAGGGAACGGTCATATTCACCGCACACGGCGTTTCCCCAGAAGTTCGCAGGCGGGCCAAGGACAAGGGATTGACGGTTGTGGATGCAACCTGCCCTGACGTAACGCGGACGCATGATCTGATTCGCGAGAAGATGGCCGAGGACTACCACATTATTTATATTGGCAAAAAAAATCACCCGGAGCCAGAGGGTGCCATTGGCGTAGCCCCAGACCGGGTACATCTTATCGAACGTGTTGAGGATATCGATTTGCTGGAAGTGCCGGAAGGCAATATCGTCATTACGAATCAGACAACGATGTCGCAATGGGACATTCGCCATATTATCAGCAAGCTGATTGAAAAGTTTCCCACGGCGGAAGTCCACAATGAAATTTGCCTGGCTACGCAGGTTCGCCAGGAGGCCGTAGCAGGACAGGCAGGGGAAGCCCAGCTATGTCTCGTCGTGGGTGATCCGCGCAGCAACAACTCCAACCGCCTGGCACAGGTGTCGGAGGAAATTGCAGGCGTTACCGCTTATCGTGTGGCGGATGTGTCGGAAATTAAACGGGAATGGCTCATTGGCATTGAGCGTGTAGCCGTTACTTCGGGCGCTTCGACCCCTACGCCGCTTACGAAGGAAGTTATTACGTATTTGGAGCAATACAATGACGACGACCCTGCAACATGGGAAATCGTACGTACTGTCAATATGGAGAAGCTGCTTCCCAATGCCCGCAAAAAGTCAGTTGTTGCGCGCCCGGAAGTGCCAGAGACGCCGTAAGGCGTCTTTTTTCTGTCTTTTACCCTTGACGGGAAGTGCCGCTTCTTATATAATCACTTTAACAAGTAAAAGCATAAAAGCCGCAAAGCATAGAAGCGTCGAAGCGAACAAGCGTTTAAGTGAAAAAGGAGAGATTAAAATGATCGTTATTACTAACCCGCATATTGAAGAAGCAAGAATTGCTGAAATTGTTACCCATATTGAAGCAGCAGGTGTTCAAGCCCATGTATCAAGAGGAACAGATCGGACCGTAATTGGTATTATAGGGAGCGCGACACCTACACTAGCCGAGCATCTTCGCCAGCTCAAGGGCGTTGAAAATGTGATTAAAATTTCCAAATCCTACAAGCTTGCAAGTCGTGATTTCCACCCAGATGATACCATTATTGACATTAAAGGCGTTAAAATTGGTGGAAATAATTTAGTTATTATGGGCGGACCATGTGCAGTTGAAACACCAGAGCAAATCGATGAAATTGCTCGACTGGTTAAAGCGGCAGGCGGGCAGGTGCTTCGCGGTGGAGCCTTTAAGCCTCGCACAGGCCCATACAGCTTCCAAGGCGTGGGTGTTGAAGGCTTAGTCATGATGGCAGAAGCGGGACGCAAGCATGGCTTGCTAACGATTACCGAAGTGATGACGCCGGAATACGTAGATGTATGCGCCGAATATGCGGATATTCTCCAAGTCGGCACGCGCAATATGCAAAATTTCGACCTGCTCCGCAAGCTGGGAACGATTCAAACCCCTGTATTGCTGAAAAGGGGCTTCAGCTCAACGTACGACGAATTCCTCAATGCAGCGGAATATATTCTTGCCGGAGGCAATCCGAACGTTATGCTGTGTGAGCGCGGAATCCGAACATTCGAGACCTACACAAGAAATACACTTGACTTGTCAGCTATTCCAGTATTGCAAAGCCTCAGCCATTTGCCAGTGATCTCTGACCCGAGTCATGGCACGGGCCGCCGCGAGCTTGTAGAGCCAATGTCGAAGGCATCCGTAGCTGCTGGAGCGAATGGGCTGATCGTCGAAATGCATACAGATCCAGATAATTCGATGACTGGGGATGGGGTACAATCGCTGTTTCCTGACCAGTTCGCTAATTTATTAAAGGATTTAGAAAAGCTCGCACCAATTGTTGGAAAAGAATTTAACACGGAGAAGGCGCCAGCAGAAGCTTTCAAAGAGTGGAAAATATAATCGACCTATAAAGCCGTTAATTCCTATGAAAATAAAGGGATTACGGCTTTTCCTTTTGCCGTGTAGGAGGAATTGTGAACAAATGTGTAAACCTGTAAGTATAGCTAACATGCGAATAAAAAATACCTCACATAACTATTGACGATGATAATATCGTAGTTTTATAATAACGTCATGGTTTGGAACGATAGGAGAACGTTACCCGTTCAATACTAAGCAAATGTTCGGAAATGGAGGAAATATCTGATGTCAGTTCAAAATGTTTTGGACACAATTAAAGAAAACAACATTCAGTTTGTAGATTTCCGGTTCGTGGATCTTTTTGGTCATGCGCACCACATTACCCTTCCTTCGACAGAAGTTGACGCCGATACTTTCGTAAATGGTGTAGCTTTTGACGGTTCCTCGATCCCGGGTTTCCGTGGAATCGAAGAGTCGGATATGGTTATGATGCCAGATCCTGAATCGGTATTTATCGATCCTTTCACTGATCACCCAACTCTAAATGTAATGTCTAACATTCATACGCCTGATGGCGAACGCTACGAGCGCGATCCGCGCAGCATCGCTCAAAAAGCGGAAGAGTTTCTGCAAAAATCCGGTGTAGGCACGACAGCATTTTTCGCTCCTGAATCCGAATTTTTCATTTTCGACGATGTTCGCTACGAAAGCTCGATGAACACTTCCTTCTATTCGGTTGATTCCGAAGAAGCTGGCTGGAACACAGCTCGCAAAGAAGAAGGCGGAAACCTTGGCTTTAAAGTTCCAGTTAAAGGCGGTTACGTTCCAGTAGCTCCGGTTGACTCCCAACAAGACATCCGCAGCGAAATGGTTCGCCTGATGCAGGAAGCTGGTCTTCGCGTTGAGCGTCATCACCACGAAGTAGCAACTGCTGGTCAAGCAGAAATCAACTTCCGTTTTGATACGTTGACTAAAACAGCTGACAACCTATTGAAATACAAATATATTGTTCACAACACAGCTCGCCAATATGGAAAAGTTGCAACTTTCATGCCTAAACCGCTGTTTGGCGATAATGGTAGCGGTATGCACGTTCACTCCTCCATCTTTGATGGCGACACGCCTTTGTTCTTTGAAAAAGGTGCTTACGGCAACCTGAGCCCGCTGGCTATGAACTACATCGGCGGAATTTTGCACCATGCTCCAGCTTTGATCGCGCTCACTAACCCGAGCACTAACTCGTTCAAACGTCTGGTTCCTGGCTACGAAGCTCCAGTTAACTTGGTGTTCTCCAAAGGTAACCGTTCGGCTGCGATCCGTATTCCAATCGCTTCCGTTACACCTAAAGGCTGTCGTATCGAGTTCCGTACGCCTGACTCCACAGCTAACCCTTACCTTGCGTTTGCAGCAATGCTGCTTGCAGGTCTTGACGGTATTAAGCGCAAGCTTGATCCAATTGCTTTGGGCTATGGTCCTTTCGACAAAAACATTTACGAATTGCCAGAAGAAGAGAAGAAAGACATCCGCAGCGTACCTGGTACGCTTGACGAAGCGCTGAGCGCTTTGGAAGCAGATTCCGAATTCTTGACTGAAGGCGGCGTATTCTCCGAAGACTTTATCGCTAACTACGTTGCATTCAAACGCAACGAAGCGAAAACTGTTTCGATCCGTGTTCATCCGCACGAGTACAGCCTGTACTTCGATTGCTAGAATGAACGTTGAAGGAGCCTCCTATGGGGGCTCTTTTTTTTCTACCTAGTCGCTGGAGTGAAAAGCATCCTTTAAAAGAAGCATTGGCAAGCCGATAGCGGAAATCGATGATCTTTTGTATACATATTTGTTGAAAAACCGAATATTAACAAGAAATCAATAATAAAGTGTTCGACTTTTGTCACGAAAAGACGGGATACTACTTGATGCGGGCCTCTAAAATTGCTATTATAGCGGTATCATGTTAATAACTAAAGGTGGTTATCCGAAGATGAAGAGAGCATTCAATTTTAATGCAGGACCAGCCGCTTTACCGCTTGAAGTACTTGAGCAGGCTCAGCAGCAATTCGTAGAGTATCAAGGCGCGGGCATGTCCATTATGGAAATGTCGCACCGCAGCGAGCTGTATGAGCAAGTTAACAATGAGACGCAGGCTCTTTTTCGCGAAATTTACGGCATTCCTGACAATTATCATGTTCTGCTGCTGCAAGGCGGCGCAAGCACGCAATTTGCAACCATTCCAATGAATTTTCTCACCCCAGGCAAAGTTGGCGCTTATGTGATGACTGGCGCATGGGCAGAGAAAGCAATCAAGGAAGCGAAGCTTGTTGGCGAGACAGCGATAGCTGCTACTTCAGAGGCTCACAAGTTCAACCGCATTCCGGCACTTTCCGACATTCAGCTGCCTGATCAAGCCGCTTATTTGCACATTACGACAAATGAGACGATTGGCGGTACGCAATTTGCTGAATTCCCGCAAACCGGCAATGTACCGCTAATTGCCGACATGTCGAGTGATATTTTGAGCCGTCCGGTCGATGTCAGTCAGTTCGGACTGATTTATGCAGGAGCTCAGAAAAACCTTGGTCCTTCGGGCGTGACGGTTGTCATCGTTCGTGATGATCTCGTCAAAGAAAGCCCTAAGACGATTCCAGCTATTTTCCGCTATGATACCCATGTGAAAGCAGGCTCGCTGTACAACACGCCGCCTTCCTTCTCGGTTTATATGGTCAATCTGGTGCTGAAATGGATTAAAGCAAGAGGCGGAGTTGCCCAAATCAATCAATATAATCGCGACAAAACAAACCTCATTTACAATACGATTGATCAAAGTGGCGGCTTCTATTATGGCTTTGCAGCTCCGGAAAGCCGTTCGCTCATGAACATTACATTCCGTCTGCAGGATGCAGAGCTTGAGAAGAAATTTATTAAGCAATCGGAAGCAGAAGGTTTTGTTGGCCTGAAAGGACACCGTGATGTTGGCGGGCTTCGCGCTTCGACTTATAATGCGGTTCCACTGGAAAGCTGCAAGGCGCTTGCTGAATTTATGGCTGAATTCCAAAAAAACAACGGTTAATCGCAGCTCCCAGTGCTAAAAGGATAGAAAAACCGCCCGCCCCTTTCACAAATGAAAGGAACGGGCGGTTCTTTCGTGTAATTAGGCAAGGGTTTGCTCCAAAGCGCTTGGGCCATGCAGCTTGTAGCCTACGTTGCGAACGGTCATGATATATTCGGGGGTTCGGGCATTTTTTTCGATTTTATCACGGAGATGGCTAATATGGACGTCTACGATACGGGTATCGCCGAGGAAGTGATAGTCCCATACGCCATGAAGCAGCTGCTGGCGGCTCAGCACCTTGCCTTTATGCTTGCAGAGGAAGACGAGCAGCTCGAATTCCTTCGGCGTCAGCTCGATCAGCTTGCCGTCAATCAGCACTTCCCGCTCATCTGGGCGAACCGACATGCGGCCAATGTCAATGGCACTTGATGGTACGGCTCCAGGCAGCGATTGCAGTCTGCGGAAAATCGCTTGAATGCGCGAAATCAGCTCCTGCGGGCTGAAGGGCTTGGTCATATAATCGTCAGCGCCATTATCGAGGCCGGCAATTTTATCGGTAACATCCTGCAGGGCGGTCAGCATGACGATGGGAACGGCGTTGTTTTGCTTGCGCAGCTCGCGGCATACTTGAATGCCATCCATTTTCGGCAGCATTAAATCGAGAACGATGAGATCTGGTCGAAAGGGGCGCAGCATATCAAACACGGCTTCTCCGTCATCTACGCATCTGACGTCGTATCCGGCTAGCTTCAGGTTGAATTCAATCAGCATGGAGATGGAGGGCTCGTCATCGACGACGAGAATTTTCTTTTTCAACATGTTGTCTTATTAAGCCTCCCTTATCCTAAACATGTCTTTGCTCATAACTACATTATGAAGATAGACGTTCAAGCGGGGATTAAGAGTACGTTAACGGGATGTAAAATTTCATTCCTATTTCAAATAAAATAGTAATTCATGTATAATAGGCAAGGGACAAGGGGTGACAACAAGAAGATGGCATTTCATATTGTGTTAGTAGAACCGGAAATACCCGCTAACACGGGCAATATTGCGCGGACATGTGCGGCAACAGGTGCGCATCTGCATCTGGTGCGTCCGCTGGGCTTTCAAACGGATGACAAGACGCTGAAGCGGGCGGGCCTGGATTATTGGCATGCGGTTCATGTCGAGTACCATGATTCCTTTCAGGAGCTGCAGGAGCAGTATGCTGATGGGCGGTATTTCTATGCCAGTACGCGAGCGGTCAAAGCCTATAATGAGTTTCAGTACCAGGATGGGGATTTTTTCGTATTCGGCAAGGAAACGAAAGGTCTGCCCCAAGAGCTGATTGAGGCGAATTTAAGTACATGCATTCGGATGCCAATGACGGATAAGGTTAGATCGCTTAATTTATCCAATTCGGCGGCGATCGTCGTGTACGAAGCGCTTAGACAGAACGATTTTCCCGGACTGTCTTAAAATAGAGGCGGCTTGCGAATCATTTTAGTTCTTGCAGATTCAAAATTTGTTGGCAAGGTGAAGAATTTACTTAAGGATTTTTTTAACGGATTACTTAAAGAGAGAAGCAACAATGGGGAAACAGAGGCAGAGCGTTAAGGCAATGAACTGTCGGTGTTTCACGAAAATGGCTTGCAAACTAGACACAGGAGAGGTGAACAACGATGAAACCAGCAGGTGTAGTAAGAAAAGTAGATCAACTCGGACGTATCGTTCTTCCAAAATCGTTGCGTAAACGTTACCAGATGAATGAGGGAGATCCGGTTGAAATTTTAGTGCAGGGCGACCATATTATTTTGGAGCGTTACCGTCCGAAATGTGTGTTCTGTGGTTCAATGGAAGAAGTACGCGAGTTTAAAGAACGTTTTTTATGCGGCGTTTGTGTGGCTGAAATGAGCCAGCTCGCCCGCTAACCTCATACATGCTTAATAGGTAGTAAATAGGTAAGAACCAAAAGAAGCTTCCCCATGGAGCAGCTCAGGCTGCGTTCCTTCGGAGAAGCTTCTTTTGGTGTAAGCTGATGGTTCGGCTTACAGGCCTTTGGTTTTGTCATCGTTGTAAGAAGACGTGAACATAGCCGTCAGAAACAAGACGAATACAGTCATTACAATAATGAATGTGATGGACATTAATGGCACCTCCAAAATCCTCATGCAACTGTTTTCATTATACCCAACCTGCCCGAAAAAGAAAACTTTAAATATGGGCTGTACCTTGATAACATAGAGCTATAAGCGTTAAAGCTTGCATCTTAGGAGGAGTCGAACCATGGATTACCGTTTTTCATCACGAGTGACCGCTCTCAAATCATCGGTCGTAAGAGATATACTTAAGCTGACGCAGGGCAAGGATATGATTTCATTCGCTGGCGGGCTGCCGGCCGAGGAGCTGTTCCCCGTGCAGGCCATTCGCGAAGCGGCCGATCGGGTGTTTACGAAGGGCGCAAGTGCTATGCAATACGGTTTGACCGAGGGCTTCTTGCCGCTGCGTGAGCAGCTGTGCGAGCGTATGGGGCACAAGGGCATGAATGTTCGCCCTGACGAAATGCTGCTAACGACAGGCTCCCAGCAGGCGATCAGCCTCATTATTGAAGTGCTGACCGAGCCAGGCGATACGATATTGGTAGAAAGGCCGACTTATCTCGCTTGCTTGCAGGTATTTGAGATGAATGGCTTAAATGTCATTGCAGCGGAAAGCGATGAGCATGGCATTGTAGCCGAGGATGCGGAGCGGCTTATTCGCGAGCATCGTCCAAAGCTTGTGTACGCCGTGCCTACCTTCGGCAATCCGACGGGACGCGTCTGGAGCACAGAGCGCAGACAACAGCTGCTCGCGCTTTGCAGCTCTTATGGTGTGCCGATATTGGAAGATGATCCATACGGAGAAATAAAATATGATGTAAATGCGGTTTATCCGACATTGTTTGCGCTTGATCAGCAAGCTGGCGGTTCGGGCTCGGTTATTTATACGAGCACGTTCTCTAAGACGGTTGCGCCAGGGCTGCGCACAGGTTGGGCAATGGGACCAGCGGAGGTTATTGCGATGATGGCTAAAGCGAAGCAGGCGGCCGATTTGCATTCCAGTGCGATAGATCAGCAAATTGTCAGCGAGCTGCTGGATAGCTTCCCGCTGGATGAGCATATTAAAGTTATCTCTGCTTCATACGGTGAGCGGATGCGCGAAATGCAAGGGCTGCTGGCACAGCAGCATATTGAAGGCTTGCGCTGGATTGAGCCGAAGGGCGGCATGTTCTTATGGCTGGAGCTGCCAGAAGGTCTTGATGCAGAGGCGCTGCTTAGGGCCTCCGTGCAGAAGGGCGTTGCTTTCGTACCCGGAAGCTCCTTCTACGCTTATGACCCGCAGCGCAATACGGCGCGGCTCAACTTTACTTATAACATTGGAGCCAAAACGGCGCTCGGCGTAGAGCGCTTCGCTGAAGCGGTCCGCGAGTTTACGGCCCGCTCCTAACCTGATTGCTTGGCAAAGCGGCGACCCAATCGGCGATGACTTCAGCGTATTCGATCAAGGCGGCTGCTCCAGCGGGTAGCAGCCGGTATTTTCCGCGCTGCTCGCGCTCGAACCAGCCGTAGTGATTGTCGCGCAGCACAGCGCCGCTGCGCGGGAAGCTCGTCAGTGCAGCAACCTGGCTAGGCGATTGCGCCTCCCCCAGCTGCTGGAGCGCGTAGGCGCAGCGCAGCGCCTTCTCGCGATAGGCGGTCACCAGCTTGCGGCCGGTACTGCCGCCTACATTATAATCGCCGCTGCGCTCGCGAAATTCAAGAAGCAGCCTAGCCTGCTTCTTGCGGCGGGTTCCGCGCTGCGGCGCCTCGCCAGACTCGCACAGCACATCAATGACAGGCGCCTTCGTCTTGAAGAAGGTGACGGTCATCAGGCCAATGCCGAGCATGCGGCACAGCTCGGTAATTTCACCGAAGCGCTGGTTGTGTGCGCCGCTTTTTTTACGATTGCGCTCGACTGCGAGCACAACTTGATCATTTATACGAAGGCGTTCAATCCCCTGCAGCAGCAGGGCGAGATTGAACGTCTTTTTCATTTCAACGATAATGGTTTCTTCGGTATCGGCGTGCCTGGCAACGAGATCGCAGTGCAGCACCTCGCTTTTGACGACGAAGCCGCGCGCCTCATAATAAGCTTTTATCGGCTTGTAAAGCTCCTCTTCCTTACCTACTGCCACGTGCATTCCCCCACTTTCTTCTAAACTATTATAACAAAAGGATAGGGAGCGCGGGCAGATCGAATGGATTTGTCCAAGGTGAAACGGCCGAAAGCCGTCCTCTGGCGGCGAGGCGCGTTTCAGTCCGAGAAATATAAGCCCATTTATAAGGGTAAAACTTATAAATGCTTATATTTCAAGCAAACCCGCGCTGCAAGCGTACTTGTCGCAATATGCATGATTACCGCCTAAAATAGTGGTCAATTTCCACGCGGAATACGCATAGACATGTAATACTTCAATAAAGTTTGTTCCACTCGCAAAGGTTCTTACAAGCAAATGCCGAGCGAAGAGAAAAAATTGCGTATTGCGGAAGCGATGGGAGGAGGCACGGCATGGACATTTTCAAGCGAATATCGGAGTACCAAGCAGAGAGTGAGAAGCTGGCCTGGATTGGATCTTTCAAGGAGTATATCGAACTGCTGAGACAGGATCCATCCCCGGCCATGACGGCGCACGCGCGTGTCTATGAAATGATTGAATCCTATGGAGTCGAGGAGAGGGATGGGAAGAAGCGGTACAAATTTTTCGAGCAAGAAATTTATGGGCTGGACCGCTCTGTTGAAAAGCTTGTGGAGGAATATTTCCACTCCTCGGCGCGAAGGCTTGATGTGCGCAAACGGATTTTGCTTCTCATGGGCCCTGTCAGCGGAGGAAAATCGACGCTGGTTACGATGCTCAAAAAGGGGCTTGAGAAATATTCCAGAACGAAACGCGGCGCCGTCTATGCGATTAAAGGCTGCCCGATGCATGAAGAGCCGCTGCATCTCATTCCGCATGAGCTTAGAGGCGAGATTGAGCAGGAGATTGGAGTTAGGATCGAAGGCAATCTATGCCCTTCCTGCCAGATGAGGCTGCAAACCGAATATGGCGGCGATATTCAAAATGTTCAGGTGGAGCGCGTATTCATCTCTGAGGATAACCGTGTTGGTATCGGAACCTTTAGTCCGTCTGATCCAAAATCGCAGGACATTGCCGATCTCACCGGCAGCATTGATTTTTCCACAATTACGGAATTTGGCTCGGAATCCGATCCGCGGGCTTATCGCTTTGACGGCGAGCTGAACAAGGCGAACCGGGGACTTATGGAGTTTCAAGAGATGCTGAAATGCGATGAAAAGTTTTTGTGGAACCTGCTGTCCTTGACGCAGGAGGGCAATTTTAAAGCGGGACGGTTTGCGCTCATTTCCGCTGATGAATTAATTATTGCCCACACGAACGAGACGGAGTACAAATCCTTCATTAGCAATAAGAAAAATGAAGCGCTCCAGTCGCGGATGATCGTCATGCCGATTCCGTATAACCTGAAGGTATCCGAGGAAGAAAAAATTTATACGAAGCTCATCGGCCAGAGCGACATGAAGCATATTCACATTGCGCCGCATGCTTTGCGGGCTGCTGCTATTTTCTCCATCCTTACCCGTCTGAAGGAGACGAAAAAGCAGGGCATGGATTTGGTGAAGAAGATGCGGATGTACGACGGCGAAGAAATTGAAGGCTTTAAGGATGCCGATCTTAAGGAGATGCAGACCGAATATAACGAGGAAGGCATGTCTGGCATCGATCCCCGCTATGTCATCAACCGGATTTCGAGCGCGCTGATCAAGCAGGATATGCAGTGCATTAATGCGCTAGATGTGCTGCGCGGCTTGAAGGATGGCCTCGACCAGCATCCATCCATCACGAAGGAGGAGCGGGAGCGTTATTTGAACTTTATTTCGGTTGCCCGCAAGGAATACGATGGCCTGGCCAAAAAAGAAATTCAGAAGGCCTTCGTTTATTCCTATGAGGAGTCGGCGCGCACGCTGTTTGAAAACTACCTCGACAACATCGAGGCTTATTGCAACTGGGCTAAAATCAAAGACCCGCTCACTGGCGAGGAGCTTGATCCGGATGAGCGCCTGATGCGTTCTATTGAGGAGCAGATCGGCGTTTCTGAAAATGCGAAAAAAGCGTTCCGCGAAGAAATTTTGATTCGCATCTCTTCTTATTCCCGCAAAGGGAAAAAATTCGATTTCACCAGCCACGAGCGGCTGCGTGAAGCGGTGGAGAAGAAGCTGTTCACCGATCTGAAGGACATCGTGAAAATTACGACCTCCACGAAGACGCCGGATGAAATCCAGCTCAAGCGGATTAATGAAGTGACGAAGCGGTTAATAGATGAGCACGGCTATTGCCCGGTATGCGCCAATGAGCTGCTGCGTTATGTAGGCAGTCTGCTTAATCGCTAACGAACCCAATAGGAGTGTATCAGGAAGTTCGGTGGAGCAGCTGCCCACCGAACTTCTTGGCGTTGCCTAGATGAGGAATCGTTGTGAATGAGCTATAATAGGTTGATAGGACTGGAAAAATGGGACTATAGATTCAGCTTTTTATTCGATTTTTGTAGAGATCTAGACAAATTCTCTTGAATTATTAAAGAAATGTCTACCTATATGAAGCTGAATGCCGATATACTTAATATAGCAGTTGTTATTTATTTAGAGACAGGGGGTTTTTCAATGATTAATGTCACAGTAGAACGTAAGCGACAGCTGGATTATACAGGAATCAAGGAACAGGATTTACAGCTACTTTCCGAGTGCAAGCCTATTTTTAAGCAGGTAGTCAATGAGGTTGTTGATCGCTTTTACGATAATGTGGGACTCTATCCCGAAATGGTAGCTTTAATGAAGAAATTCAGCAATGTGGATCGTTTGAAAGGAACGCAGCGTGAATACTGGCTGTCCCTTGCAGACGGTGTAATTGATGAAGCGTTTATAGAAAACCGAATTAAAATCGGGCTCGTGCATTCTCGAATCGGCCTGACAACCGACTGGTATCTAGGTACATATATGACTTACTTGAACATTGCAACGGATGTATTTGAACGTGTGCTGCCAGATGGATGGAAGCCGGTTATTCACTCGCTGTCCAAGATGTTTAATCTGGACTCGCAATTCGTGCTTGAAGCCTATAACCGCGCAGAGCAGACGAAGGTGCAGGAGCTTGCGGATGAGCGTGCAATTATGCTGACAACGGTAACGGAAGCGGTGCAGCAGCTCGCAGGCCTCATGGTCGAGCTGGAAGAGGGCGCCCAGTCGATTGCTGCAACAGCGCTGTCTACTTCGGATTCACAAGAGAAAGCGCATTCTTTGCTTGGCGAGCTGCAGGGTGAGCTGGACGGCATTACGGAGATGGGGACGATGATTCGGGAAATAGCCGATCAGACGCATTTGCTGGGGCTAAATGCCGCCATTGAAGCGGCAAGAGCCGGGGATCATGGCCGAGGCTTCGAGGTTGTTGCCAATGAGGTGCGCAAGCTGGCCGCGTCGTCACGCGGAGCCCAGGAAACGATTCAAAACAAGCTTAGTGAAATTGAGAAAAAGGTGAATTCGGTCCGCAAGGAGTCCGATCAGACGTCGGCAGAAGCGCGTAATCAAGCGGCAAAATCGCAGGAGCTTGCTGCTTTTGTGAAAATGGTCGATGACGTCGCCAAAGATTTGAGCAAGCTTAATGCAGCATCCGAATAGACCGTATTTTGTAGAAGATAACCTTATAAAAAAGCCGAAATCCTCAAGCACGAGGTTTTCGGCTTTTTTATATGACATATAAGTTGACATGAATATTCGGTTTTAGTATGATTGAGCTACAGAAATGGACGGTTTTATGAAATTTAACGTCATAAAAACTAACATTGATATGCCGTTGAATCAAAAACGATCATTATTGTTACAGGATTTAGATGTAAGGTTGAGCCATCTTGGAGGAGGCGGTTGGCATGTCGACGGCCAGACAGTCGCAGTCGCATTATTATGATTCACAATCATTTTATGACGAAATGTTTGAGAAGGATTTTTCGGTTCGTCCCCACTATGAAAGTGTTCATCGCTTGTTCGGGAAAATTAAGCCTTCTGAGCTGAACATTCGTCAGCATGCCCTTAATCAGCGAATGATGGAGGAAGGCATTACCTTCACGCTGTACAGCAGCAATCAAAATGAGCCTCTGGAGCGGACGATTCCGTTCGACTATATTCCCCGTGTCATTCCCCGGCATGAGTGGGACAATATTGACCGCGGCGTGCGTCAGCGCATTCGCGCGCTTAACGCCTTCACCCATGACATCTACCATCAGCAGCACATTGTAAAAGATGGCGTTATCCCCCGCAAAATGATCGTGTCCAATACTTATTTCCGCCCGGAAATGGTTGGACTGGATGTGCCGTCAGGCGTGTACATTACAGCCTCGGGCATCGATTTGATCCGAGATGAGAAGGGACGTTATTTCGTGCTGGAGGACAATTTGCGTTCTCCTTCCGGCTTCTCTTACTTGTTCAAAGGCAGAACGCTGATGAGCGAGCTGTTTCATGACCTGTATTTGTCCTCGTCTGTCCAGAGCATCGAGCGCAGCCTCAACTGCTTCCTCAGCTCGCTTCGCGCGCTTGCCCCGAGCGGCAAGCGCGATCCGCTTATTGTGCTGCTTACGCCGGGCTCCTACAACTCGGCCTATTATGAGCATACTTTCCTCGCTCAGCAGCTTGGCATTCATCTTGTGGAGGGTCGTGATCTCGTTTATAAGGATCACAACATTTATTTGCGGGATTTGCGCGGGCTTCGCAAGGTGGATGTTATTTATCGGCGGATCGATGATGAGTTTATAGATCCGCTTGCTTTTCAACCGGATTCGCTGCTAGGCGTTCCTGGGCTGATGAATGCGTATCGTGCAGGCAATGTGGCGATTGCCAACGCTCCAGGCACTGGGGTTGCCGACGATAAGGCTGTGTATGCGTATGTGCCGGATATGATTCGCTATTATTTGGGCGAAGAGCCGATTTTGCATAATGTGCCAACCTATATTTTGTCGCGCAAGGAAGAGCGGGAATATGTGCTGGATCATCTCTCGGAGCTGGTCGTCAAGGAAACCTCGCTTTCCGGCGGCTATGGCATGCTAATTGGCCCAAGCGCGACAGCAGCTGAAATCAAAGCATTTGCTGAAGCGATTAAGCTCGATCCAGAGCGGTATATCGCCCAGACGACGATGAAGCTTTCGCGAGCGCCGGTAATGATGGATGGCGTCATGGCACCGCGCCATATTGATTTAAGAGCTTTTGCGCTAATGGGCGAGGAAACGCATGTCATACCTGGCGGGCTGACACGTGTCGCAATGACGGAAGGCTCGCTCGTCGTCAATTCATCGCAAGGCGGCGGGGTTAAGGATACATGGGTACTCAGCCGCTAAGCCTGAATACTTCGAAACCTCGAAGCGGTAATGCTGCTAAGCCGGTGAGCCGGCAGGGAACAATGAGGCGGGAAGCCCAATAATCGGAGGGATGGCTATGCTTAATCGGAATGCTGAGGCATTATTTTGGATTGGACGCTACATGGAACGGGCGGAAAACCATGCGCGTTTAATCGATGTCCACTATCATTTGCAGGCAGAGGATGGTGCAGATTCGGAGGCGGTGGTTCAAGGGCAGGGAGCTGCTGCTCCGACCTGCAAATGGTCGCGCATCGTGGATGCGCTGGGCAGCAGGGAGTCCTATGTCCAGCAATACGGCAGCTACAGCGAGCAGGATGTGCTGCGGTATATGACACTTGACCGCGACAATTCGAATTCACTTGTGTCCTGCGTCAGCCATGCCCGGGGCAATCTGCGTACGCTGCGCGAGAAGGTGCCGAGCGAGATGTGGGATGCGGTCAACGGCTTTTATTTGTGGCTGAGGGAGAAGCAGCCAGAGGATTTAATTTCAGAATCGCCGCATTTATTTTTCGGCAAAATCAAGGAATGGACGGCGTTGTTCCAAGGCATCAGCCAGTCTGTCATGCCACGTGAGAATGAGTGGCATTTTATCGAATGCGGCCGCTATCTGGAGCGGGCTGAAAACACGCTGCGCATTATTAAAGCAGCTTATAATACGGTCATGGCGAGCGGAGAGAGCTGGAGCAATGCGACAGGCGCATATTCATACTTGCAGGCCATGCTGCGATCGCTGAGCGGCTATCAGGTGTTCCGGCGTTATTATGCCGATGGCATGTCGGTGGAATCGATAGTCGATTTTGTCATCTTGAATGAAGTGTTCCCGAGGTCGGTGCATTTTGCGCTGCATACGCTGGATGAGCATATGCGGGATATACGTTTTCAGGATATGCAGCTGCGTTCGGCGCATGACAAGGTTATTCGTCAGGTAAGCAAGGTGAAGGCGGATCTGGCCTGCCTGGATCGGGAAGATGTTGCGCTGGACCGTGACGGGGCAATCGTCGGCCATTTGCTGGATGCTTGCCAGACGCTGGGCGGCACCTTCGCCAAAACCTTTTTTCGCATGGGGGAGGCCAGTGCATGAAGCTGAATATTTCGCATGTGACGCAATACGATTATGGCACGCCGGTTACGGACAGTGTCAATGAAATTCGGCTGACGCCGAGCACGGATGAACGCCAGTCTTGCTATCAGCAGTCCATTGCGATTGAGCCGAATGCGCCGCTGTTCAGCTATGAGGATTTTTTCGGCAATCGGGTTCATTCGTTTTCGGTGAACGGCTCGCACCGCAAGCTGACGATTCGCTCGCAAATGACCGTTGTGACGAAGGAGGCACTTACACCGGAGCAGCAGGCCGCAGCTCTGAACGGCGGCGGAGCAGCCGAAGTCGCTTGGGAGTGGCTGCAGTCAGAGGATGCGGGCAATCGTTTCGTGGAGTTTCTGCTGCCTACCGCCTATACAGCGCTGAGTCCGGAAGTCGAGATGTATGCAGTGGGCGTAGAGGATCGGAAAAATAATGGGCTGAGCGTATATGGCTGGCTGCTGGCGCTCTCCCAAAAAATTCACGCCGAGTTCGTCTATGATTCAGATGCTACTACTGTGGAGACGAAGGCGAGCGACATGTTTGAACGCAGGAGGGGCGTATGCCAGGATTTTGCCCATCTGATGATTGCCTGCTCCCGCTCTCAACAGGTTCCCGCCCGCTATGTGAGCGGCTATCATTTCGTTGGCGATTTGCAAGGCGGAACAGCAGATTTCGAGCAGGCATCCCATGCATGGGTGGAAGCATATGTACCGTCGCTCGGCTGGTGCAGCTTCGATCCGACGAATGAAGCTCCTGTTGGCGAGCGTTACGTAAAGCTGGGCCATGGACGCGATTATAAAGATATCGTTCCGGTAAAAGGCGTTTATCGCGGAAGCGGGCAGCAGATGCTTAAGGTGACGGTGGATGTGCGCAATGTAGAGGAATGAAGCGGGGAAATTTGAGAAAAGCCCTATGGGCGCATGGCTGTTGCTGCTTAAGCTTTGATGCAGCTGCACATGCGCCTGAAGGGCTTTTTTGTAAATATAGGAAAGTAAATGATTTCGTCATACTTTCTCTATATTTCATCGCGAAACGAAAGCATTGCCGCCAGAGGACGGCAATGCCGTTTACGCTTGTATGTTTTTGGAAGGCCTAAATTCGAAGGCTTGGATTATTGGACAATGGTGAAATCATCAAAGTTCAAGCGGCTGCCGGATGTGCCGGCGACTACGATTTTGAAGCGTACCGCTGCACTTTCATTTACAGTAATCGTCTGTTCGGTTAACGACTGGCTGCTGGAGTAAGTGCTGCCGACATCCGTCCAAGTGGAGCCGCTATTAAGCGACTTCTGAAGCTTCCATGTCGCTCCCGTATCACTGCCAAAGCTCGCATGCTTTACTTTGACGCTGGTCGCGCCGCCTGTCACATTGAAATTCATATAGATGGTGCCTGCTGCCCTGACTCTCGCGGCTTTGGTTCCGTTTTTCTTATCTGTAGCTAGATCGCCAAGCAGCGCATTATCAAAGGTCCACGAGCCTGAGCCGAGCGTAACCGAACCTACCGTATAGGCTGCTTTCGTGCCCGTCTCGAAGGTTTCGTTTACAGCTCCGGATGTTGGCGGCTGGGACGTTGAGGCATAGCCGTAGGAGCCTTGCTTGAAGGTGGAGCTGTCCCACCATTTGTAGCCGGCAGCCGGTGTTGCCCATGGTTCAGCCTGCGGCTGGGTTGACGTTTGCGGCGTTTCTATAGCAAGCAGCGCTGTTGCATTGTCAAGCGTGAGGCCGCTTACTTGATTCAGTGCTGTGTAGCTTTCTTTAACAGCAAGCCAGTCCACAAGCTGCACGAGCAGCGCGCCATTGCTTGCTTCTGTGAAGCCGTCGTAAGTCGTTTTGGTGCCGCCTGTTTCCTCGCGCAAATATTTAGGCGTACTATCTTCGACAGGAGAAGAGTCGCCGATAACGGCTACTTTGCCGAGGCTGTTTTTTCCAATTGCCACATAAGGGCCTTCAGCAATTCCTCCGCCATTATAGACACCTTGATCGACCGCATTGCCCCAAGCAGCCGAAGTCTGCTGCATGTAGACGATTCCCTTTGCTTTAGTCGGATCTGTAATGGCGATGGTCGATCCGGCATGCATCGTCACCGAAGTAACGCCGCTAGTAATGCCAAAAGATTGTGACGACGGCACGATCGTTCCTGAGTTTACATTGCCTAGCGCATTGTAACGGATGCGCATGCCGAAGTTGCTCGACAGCCAGTCGGAGCTGGCTACACCCTGCATAGCGGTTGAACTGGCTTCCGCTGTGCTCATGCCCAGCGCAGGATTTGACCACGCTCCCCGTCTGTAGCCGTTGAATACTTCAGAGGAATCCCATCTGTTTTTATTGCGATCCGCGTTATAGTGGTCTGCGATGAAGAAAATGCTGCCTCCGCCCTGGACATACGAAAGCATAGCCTGCTGCTCGCTCGTCTTGAACGGCACGTTCGCTTCAGGAATAACGAAGACGTCATAGCCGCTTAAGTCTGTTAGCGTAATCGGGCCGCTTTTGCGAAGCTCCTTGACGTAATAGCCTCGGCCTGCAAGAGCTTGTCCAAAATCGGAAAAGCCGCCGTCGATGACCCAATCTGCCGCCCCTGCTGTTTGGGCATGGGCATTGTCGAACAGAATTTTTTTGCCGTTGGCACTTCCTGAGGGCTGTAGGACGGGAGCTGGATCAGATGGCCCTTCCGCTAAGGAAACTGCCGTACCCGCTGACAAAGACATTGCTAAGATAAGTGCTCCTGCCGTCAATCGCTTCAAAAAATTACCCTTCATCATCAAACCTCCGCTTCTAGTAGTTGGTTCAATTAGAGCGGCTTCCTTGGTTGGAAGCATAAGGTAATTGTACTATTTTTTCTAAATAATAGAAATAGATTCGCGTGAGAAAACCAGTACATAAAATGTTAAGTTTATGTAAGGGATGTTGGAAGAGTTGCTAATCGTTGCTGAACAGCTCGTTCAATACATTTTTTCTATTTTCAAGAAAGCGTCTGGTTAGCTGGTAGTGTGCCGTGTCCTCGTAGCGAATTTCTTCAACGGGTTTGGCGTCAAAATTGTAAATTTGCGCGTTCGGATACCCAAGCAAGATCGGCGAGTGAGTCGCAATGATAAATTGGGCATCGTGCTCCAAATCTTTAATGACGCGAAGCAGCGCGAGCTGGCGGGCTGGAGAAAGCGCAGCCTCGGGCTCGTCGAGCAAATAGATCGCTTTTTTGCCAAAACGGTGCTTAAACAACGATAGAAAGGCTTCGCCATGTGACTGCTCATGCAGCGATTTGCCCCCGTAATAGGGCAGGCTTTCGGGCATTGTATCAAGATAAGAGGCGAATTGATAGAACGTTTCTGCGCGCAGGAAAAAGCCATTCGTGAGCTTGGGCATCCAGGAAAGCCGGATATAGGGACCAAGTGCGGATTCAGAGGCATCCACGTCGTAGATGTTGTTTCGCCCGCCACCAGCGGTGTTAAAGCTGCATTGATAGGCCATAGCCTCTAAAAAGGTGGACTTTCCGGAACCATTTTCGCCTACAAAGAAGGTGATATGGGTATGAAAATGAAGCTTGCTCATTGACCGGATGACAGGTATGGAAAAGGGATAAGTGCTGTAATTGGGAATACGCTCCTTGAGCAGCTCTGCACTCCGTAAATACAAGGCGTTCAGCTCCTTTGGCAGAAGGGGTAGTTTATTTTAGTTTAACAGATAGAAGGTGGGGGTGCATGTGGAGGGGCAAGGGGGGGAATATTTTGCGAATTATTGTGATAGTCCAAGGTCTGAAAAACATATGACCTAATATAGACTATTAAGTTTAAGGGGGATGTTCTTGTTGGGTTCCTATAAGAAGCGAATGAGCAAAATATCCTCATGCGATAATCCGAAACGTAAGCCGAGAAAAAAAGCTAGATGCGAGCATAAGAAAAAACGTCCTTGTAAACGAAAAACCGCTCATAAACATAGATTTCCGGAGCCGCAATGCTGTCCTGTTCCTGTTTTAGGGCCGACTGGCCCTCCGGGTCCAAGGGGTGCTGATGGCAAGCGTGGGCCTCAAGGTGTGCAGGGAGAGCAGGGCTTTGAAGGGATGAAGGGAGCAGATGGCCCGCTCGGGATGACTGGAGCTACCGGAGCGACGGGAGCTACAGGTGGGGAAGGCGCTGCAGGAGTTACTGGCCCGACAGGAGCTACAGGGGCAACTGGAGTTACTGGGCCGACTGGCAGCACGACGGGTCTAACAGGAGCAACCGGCGTGACGGGACCGACTGGGACGACGGGGGTTAGCGGGGTAACAGGAATAACGGGAGCGACAGGGATAACCGGATCGACGGGAGCAACCGGACCAACGGGTGGCGCAACGGGAGATACTGGTGCAACAGGCTCAACAGGCGAGACCGGTGCGACAGGAATAACAGGAGTGACAGGAATAACAGGAGTGACTGGGCAAACAGGTTCAATAGGAAATACAGGGGCCACTGGCCTGACAGGAGCAACCGGAGCGACGGGTGATATAGGAGCAACGGGAACAACCGGTCAAACAGGAGTAACAGGAAATACAGGGGTCACGGGCGTGACTGGACAAACGGGAACAACAGGTACGACTGGTACTACTGGTGTGACTGGACCGACAGGTCCAACCGGGGCAACAGGAACAACGGGCCCTACAGGAACGACTGGACAAACAGGTGCGACGGGCGAAACGGGAGCGATAGGAATCACAGGAGCAACAGGTCCAACGGGAGCAACCGGGTCAACAGGCGATACAGGAGCAACGGGAAACACAGGAGCGACGGGTCCAACGGGTGTAACCGGGTCAACAGGCGAGACAGGAGCAACGGGTCTGACGGGAGCAACCGGGTTAACAGGCGATACAGGAGTAACGGGAAACACGGGAGCAACCGGGTCAACGGGAGCAACCGGGTCAACGGGAGCAACCGGTTCAACAGGCGACACTGGAGAAACTGGGAACACAGGAGCGACGGGCCTAACGGGAGCAACCGGGTTAACAGGCGGGACCGGAGCAACGGGAAACACGGGAGCTACGGGGTCGACGGGAGCAACCGGGTCAACAGGCGAGACAGGAGCAACGGGAAGCACAGGATTGACGGGCCTAACGGGAGCAACAGGTTCAACAGGCGAGACAGGAGCAACTGGGAACACAGGAGCGACGGGCCTAACGGGAGCAACAGGTGCTACGGGAGTGACAGGAGCGACAGGAAACACAGGAGCGACCGGTCCAACCGGAGCCACGGGATCTACAGGTGAAACAGGAGTGACAGGAATAACAGGAGCAACTGGTCCAACCGGAGCCACGGGAGCCACTGGCGTAACCGGGGCGACTGGCGCAACGGGAGCAACCGGAATTACAGGTGTAACTGGTTTAACAGGTACGACTGGTCCGACAGGGGCAACTGGGGTCACAGGCGAAACGGGTGCAACGGGAATTACAGGTACGACTGGTCCAACAGGAGCTACGGGAATAACAGGAGCGACAGGTCTAACAGGAGCAACGGGCCTGACAGGAGCAACGGGCCTGACAGGAGCGACAGGTCTAACAGGAGCAACAGGAGCAACGGGCCTGACAGGAGCGACAGGTCTAACAGGAGCAACAGGCCTGACAGGAGCAACGGGGCCTAACTTTGCTACGCAAGGGTTTTCAGCGTTTCTTGCAACGCTTTCGACTTCTGCTAGTACGCAGCTAACGAATTGGTCAACGGCTAGTCCCTATTTTAGCGATCCCAATTTTAATGCGGTTACAGGCAATTATACGGTGCCTGTAACAGGAAGGTATGCAATTAAGGCCACTATCAACTATGCAACTACGGCTGTTCTTTCAATTACCCTTGGAGCAGCCGTTAATCCGGCTTTTGTTGTCCAGCGGACCTCGCCTATTGCCACGGCCCTGATCACAGGGCTGTTCCCGGTTCTCAATGTCAACATTGCTCTTGTCTTAACCTTAAGAGCGATTCTAGGCAGTGGAACGGTCACTTTAGCTGGAGACGTGACGCTTAATGCTGGCGATGTAATCGGTCTATTTTACGCAGCAAATGGGCTTACTCTGTCCTTGAACTTAGGCAGTGGTGCAACCAATGGTATCGTTTGGTCCATACACGAATTGACCTAACGCAGGAAGGCTGCTATTAGTCCGAATTATAAGATCGAGGTGAGCAAAATGATTTCCATTAGCCTTTGTATGATTGTCAAAAATGAAGAAGACACCATCGGCCGCTGCTTATCTTCCATCCACGATTTAGTTGATGAAATTATTATTGTAGATACGGGCTCGACTGACCGTACGAAATTCATCGCCAGCAACTATACGGAGCTGATTTTTGATAGGGAATGGTCGGATGATTTTGCTGCTGCTAGAAACTATGCGTTCAGCAAGGCTGGGAAGGACTATATTTTTTGGCTTGATGCGGATGATATCCTGCTTGAAAATGATCGTGAAAAACTTGCTGCGCTAAAAGAATCGCTGAACCCAGAGACCGACTCCGTCCGAATGAACTATCATTTAGCCTTCGATGAATATGGCAATCTGGCATCCAGCATTAGCCGCAACCGACTTGTCAAAAGGGCGAACAACTACCGATGGATTGGCGCGGTGCATGAGTATTTAGAGGTATGGGGAAACATTGAAAGCAGCGATATTGCCGTTATCCATAACAGTCTTCATCATGACCATGACCGTAATTTAATGATTTATGAAAAACGTCTGGAGCGCGGCGAGACATTTACCCCTCGTGATCTTTATTATTATGCGAATGAGCTTCGCGACCACGAAAAATATGAACAAGCGATTTTGTATTATGAAAAATTTCTTTCGACGGGCGAAGGCTGGGTGGAGGATAATGCGGCGACATGCGGCAAGCTGGCGGATTGCTATAACCAGCTTGGAGATACAGAGCGGGAGCTTGAATCGATATTAAGATCGTTTCAATATGGCAGTCCGCGGGCGGAATTTTGCTGCCGGCTGGGGTATTATTTTTTGCAGCAAAAAGATTTCGAGACGGCTGGTTTCTGGTATAACCTTGCAATTGAACGTGGGCAATCTGACCAACGACTGGGCTTTGTCAATATGGCCTGCTCAACCTGGCTGCCGCATCTTCAGCTATGCGTCTGCTACGATCGTTTAGGTGATTACGAGCTGGCCTATCGGCATAATGAGGCTGCCCGAACTTTCCGACCAGATGATCCGAGAGTGCTGCAAAATAAAGCTTACCTGAAGTCGTTGCGGGTGAAAGCGGAATAACACTAATCATATAAAAAAACAGCAGCAGACTAAGTATAGCCGTAGTCTGCTGCTGTATCAGCCTATTTAAGCTTTAGCCGCCCATATTTCAATTTCTATTTTTATTTCGGGCAGTCCTAATTCCGAAAGATAACCAATCGTCATAGATGGATATTGAATGCCGAATAGTTCCGCCCATTTTTCATAGAGATAATCCCAGTCTATTTTTTCGGTGGCCCATATGTTCACCTTAATAATATGATCGGAGGTTAGTTGTTCGGAGTTCAGTAAAAAGTTGATGTTAGCAAACGTATTGTCGATTTGTTCATTCAAAGTGTTCGGAATGTTGCCGTTTTGGTCCGTTCCGATTTGACCGGAAGTCACATACAGCTCTGAATTTCTCGGGATTTTTGTAATATGGCTGTAATTTCCTACTGGACTAGGCATACCTGCTGGATTTTTTCTGGTGATCCCTAAATTATTCATACATCTTCGCCTCTCATTTTAAGATTTCTGCCATTTTCAACCAGTCAATTTGGGCACACTTCACCCGTGAGATGGCTTTTAGAAAAAAACAGCAGTCGAGTATCCGTAGCCGAAGGATATGAAAAGCAACGATTTTTTCTTCATGAACGGACACTCCTTTCTCTTAAAAATTAGGAAGATATAACCTATGTTAAAGTGTAAGCGAAACGATAGATGGAGTCAAATTCAGCGTTTTTTCTGGAATCATAAAGCCGATTCCCATTAATGAACTGCGTTAGGATAGAGGGCTTGAGCTAAAGCTAAAGGGGTTGTATTCTCTTAGGGCTGTTATCCCCTTAGCTCAGAAAAACAGATTGGGTAATTGGAAATAGGTTAATGGCCTACTCGAAAAAAGATTCCTTTATTCGCGATGGATGTGGCAAAGCACGTTCTGAGCTAAGGGGATAACCTGCAAAAGCAGAGCAAAAGGGAACTGGTTTAGGGAAAGGGAGAGGTGAAGCGAGGGGGCGAGCCGGCAATCGGATTGTGCTTATTACTTGTAAAAAATGCGAGAAGTTGCCTCAAGGCCGCTTCCCGCATTTTTTGCAATTATTTGCTGAGCTAAGGGGATAATGCCCCAAAACGTCATTAAGTAGGGTCAAACATTAAACAAACTTGCGGCTCGTCTTTTTGCCGTCGCAGCTGAACACGATTTTTTTGTCCTCGACGACGGTTTCGAGATGGACCGATTTGCCCCAGAGATGGACGACATGGGGCAGCGTGCGCTCGACATATTTCAGATCAAGCTCCATGCCTTCATATTTGTGCAGCAAATACAGCTCGCCTACACGGTTGAAATCGCCATCTGTAACGAACAGGCTGGGGAAGCCTCCGTTCACTTTGGAATAAACAAGCTGGTCGCGGATGTTTTCCCACGATTTATCGGTTATTTTCCACTCGGGCCCCTTCTTCTCGAAAACATACAGGTCCAGCTCCTTGACCAAATCCTTGGTTAAATAGTTGCGGAGGAAAGAAATATCTGAATCGAGCTCGCGTACCTCGAACATTTTTTCTCGGCCCTTGCCCGGCACGCGCCCGAAGCGCCGCTGCTCCTCTACCGTCGGCTTATCCCAACGCTTCTCAATATCCTCGAAAATTTTCAGCCCTAAATAATACGGATTCAGCGTGTGCTGGGAGGGTACGACGACGGAGGAATTCAGCTTGGCGAATTCAATCGTTTCCTCGCTTGTCAGGTCGAGCTCGCGAATAATGCGCTGATGCCAGTACGACGCCCAGCCCTCGTTCATAATTTTAGTTTCCAGCTGCGGCCAGAAATACAGCATTTCATCGCGCATCATAGACATAATATCGCGCTGCCAGTCTGTAAGCTGGGGCGAATATTCCTCGATAAACCAGATCAAATCCTTTTCCGGAGCTGGCGGGAAATGCTTTGGCGGCGGCGTTTGATCCTGTCGCTTTGCATCATCCGGGTCAAGTCCCCATAAATCCTCATATTCGGATGGGGTCGCCGTATTGACAGAGCGGTTCTGCTCCGTCGTCAGCATTTCAATATAGCGGGTTTTATCGAGCTGGTATGGCTTAATAATAGCCGAGTCCACATGCTCCTGAATGGCAAGCACGGCATCGATAAATTTCTCGACTGCTTCTAGGCCGTAATCCATTTCATACTGCTGAATGCGTTCTGCTGTAGCGGACATGCTTTCGACCATATTGCGGTTGGAGGTACTGAAACGGGCGTTATTTTTGAAAAAATCACAATGGGCAAGAACGTGCGCGACGATCAGCTTGTTCTGAATAAGGGAATTGCCCTGCAGCAGGAAGGCATAGCAGGGGTTTGAGTTAATGACGAGCTCATAAATTTTGCTTAGGCCAAAATCATATTGCAGCTTCATTTTGTTGAAGGTTTTCCCAAAGCTCCAGTGGCTGTAGCGCGTCGGCATACCATAAGCGCCAAACGTATAAATAATGTCGGCTGGGCAAATCTCATACCTCATCGGGTAGAAATCGAGGCCAAAGCCTTGAGCGATTTCCGTAATTTCATCGATGGACCGCTCCAATGCGCGGATCTCATCCTGGTTCATCAGCCATCCCCCCGTACTTGATAATACCGTTCATACCATAGGTATGTGCAGTGGGCCAAGTTTATGACGTGTTGGGGGAAGAGTTTATTAAGATGGATTTTGGCTAGAGCTGGGAGCATGCTACAATACTTATATATTAATAATATAATCAACGATTAATTTGAGGGGGCGAGTATCTTGTCACATCCAGATGAGAAAAAAACGCATACCTACAAGGATTGGCTAACATGGGATGGATCATGGGAACTTATTGATGGGAAAGCCTTTAATATGTCTCCTGCTCCAACCTCGCTGCATCAATATATTGTCGGGGAGCTTTATTTTGCCCTTCGTACGTTTTTTCAGAATCAGAACTGCTATGTATTTATGGCGCCCTTCGATGTGTTTTTCAGTGAAAGCGGGGATTTTCAATCACCTGATCATATCGTGCAGCCGGACCTTTCAGTCGTTTGTTCCAAGGATCAAGTTTCAAAGAAGGGCTGTAATGGTGCGCCAGCTTTAATTATTGAAGTGCTGTCACCGTCAACCGCATTGAAGGACTTTAATGAAAAGTTCAACCTCTATCAAAAATATGGGGTGCAGGAATATTGGATTGTCGACCCGGGAAACCGGACGGTCCATGTTTATGCGCTGCAGGACGGCAGCTATCAGGTGCGTCATTTGTTTACGGAGCAGGAAGTGATTCAATCCAGCATATATAAAGATTTACAATTACCTATGAACAAGCTGTTTCATATGGAGTAATTTATAGTTAAAACCGACTGGAGCTGCACTCAGCCGGTTTTTTTTGCCTATAGCGATTGTATTGAAAAGCTCATAATTTCAGCCTCCAAGCATATATTGGCAGATAGTGACTGCTGGGTGCAGTCTACCCATGTACAGGAGGCTGGTCATTTATGAGCGAATCTGAAAATACGAGGCAAGGATATCCCCATATTCCCCAACCGATTCGCAGCGATGGAGCAGGCGGTCCGGATTTGGGGCCGCGCGATGTGATGCGGGATTTGGAAAATCCGGATATGTTTGTTCCGCCTGTAACGGATGCGGGCCTCGTTCCCAATATGAAATTCTCATTTTCAGATGCCCATATGCAGTTGAATCAAGGGGGCTGGTCCCGCGAGGTGACGGCACGCGAGCTGCCGATTGCGACAACGCTGGCAGGCGTCAATATGTCGCTAATTCCGGGCGGGGTAAGGGAACTGCATTGGCATCAACAGGCAGAATGGTCCTACATGCTGCTTGGAAATGCAAGGATTACAGCGGTGGATCAGAATGGAAGGAACTTCATAGCTGATATTGGACCGGGTGACTTGTGGTATTTTCCGCCGGGAATTCCGCATTCGATTCAAGGACTGGAGGGAGGCTGCGAGTTTCTGCTTGTGTTTGACGATGGGAATTTCTCGGATTTAAACACGCTTTCGATTTCCGATTGGTTTGCCCATACGCCGAAGGAGGTGCTGTCGGCTAATTTTGGCGTGCCTGAGAGTGATTTCGACCATATTCCAGATGATCAGGTTTATATATACAAAAGCTCGGTTCCCGGCTCCATTGAGAGCCAGAAGGTAGAATCGCCATACGGAACAATCCCGCAGTCCTTTAAGTTTGAGCTGTTGAAGCAGACCCCTATCATTACGCCTGGAGGCAGTGTGAGAATCGTTGATTCCTCCAATTTTCCAGCATCTAAAGCGATTGCGGCAGCACTTGTAGAAATTAAGCCCGGCGCTATGCGCGAGCTGCATTGGCATCCCAATAACGACGAGTGGCAATATTATTTATCGGGTCAGGGCCGAATGACTGTATTTACAGGCAACGGAAACGCGCGGACGTATGATGTGCGGGCAGGCGATGTCGGTTATGTGCCCTTTGCGTGCGGTCATTATGTGCAAAATACCGGCAACACAACTTTATGGTTTCTGGAAATGTTCAAAAGCGACCGCTTCGCAGACGTTTCCCTTAACCAGTGGATGGCGCTTACTCCAGCAGAGCTTGTAAAAAGCAATCTCAACGTAGATGAAGCGTTTGTATCCAAGCTGCGCAAGGAGAAATGGCCCGTTGTTAAATATCCGGGCTTTTAAAGCTGGACTATGGCTGGACAAATGCAGGCAAACTCGCTATTATGAATAATAATTCAAATTAATGAATTTTTATTCATGAAGGGAGTGTTAAGCTTGCAGCATTTTTTATCTTTTGAGCATACGACGAAGGAGCAGCTTCTGAGTATCATTGAACAGGCGATTGAGATTAAGCGCAACCCGCAAATCTACAGCAAGGCGGCTGATAACAGGGGGCTGCTGATGCTTTTTCAAAAAAGCTCGACAAGGACGAATCTTTCGTTTCAATCCGGTATTAATCAGCTTGGCGGCTATGCCGTCCTGATGGATTGGAACAGCAGCAATTTCAGCATCTCGCCGATTCAATACGAGTCGCGCTACGTTTCAAGAAACAGCGACATCATTATGGCGCGGCTCAAAAATCATGCCGATCTGCTGGAACTGGCACGTTATGCGACCGTCCCGGTCATCAATGGCTGTTGTGATAAATACCGATTCATCCGGGCTTTGAGATCGCAGAGGAGCTGGTGGAATCGGAGCATTCGGTCATTTATCAGCAGGCGGAAAATCGGATGCATGCGCAAAAAGCGCTGCTGCTTCATCTTCTACAATAAGTCTCCGGCTTCGCCGGCGGGACATGCCTTCACGTATAGTTGAAGGCATGTCCTGCCGGCGGGCCGGAGTTTTTTTATAATGGAAACAGTCGGCCATTGGCAATGAAAGGTTATGTATAGTAATATAAAATTGTGATCTTATCAAATTTTAAATACAATTTTTGTAAGAAATTATTAAATGAGAGAGAGTATGAGGATAAAATTGTGCTTCATCTTACTTTAGAATCTATCATTCACGGGCTGTTGTATATTATGGCGGCTGCACTCATGTTTATTGTTTTTGCCCCAAGATCGCTGGCCTCTACTATGAAACGGAGGCTGCTTTTTGTAGGGCTGCTCGTCGTATTTACAACGGTATTTCTGACCTTGGAGGAAATGGATTCCCTAGTGTATGCGCTGTATCTGACCTCGGTCTCTCTGGCGCTTGCTGTGCTTTATGAAGGACTGCTGCCAGGCGTAGCTACAGGAATGGTGTTTTTCTTTAGTGGTACTTTGCTTTATGGAAACCACTGGCTGCCAACAGGAACAGCTATTAGCGTGCTGCTGCTGACGGGGTTGCTGTTCCGCTTTAAGGTAAAGCCAAATACTCAGCAAAAGCTAAGCCTTGTTAATCTGTTCCTCGTCTCGTTACATATGCTGGCCTATATTGGTGTTTCCTTGGCGCTTGGACATGATTTTAATAGGGTGCAGCTCATTGTTATCGCTGTTGGAGCGGCGTTTTCGTCGTTGCTGATTAGCTTTATTTATTTTAATGTAAAAAACCGGGAGTGGTACGAGCAGATGCTCGTCATCTCCGAAAAAAATCAAATCGTTGGCCAGCTTGCTGCCTCCATTTCGCATGAAATCCGCAATCCGCTTACAACGACGCGAGGTTTTCTTCAAATGATGGGTAGCCAGCAGCTCGATCGCGAGACATTCGAGCGCTACCGCACCTATGCTTTTGAAGGTATCGATCATGCGAATGCGATTATTACTGATTATTTAAATTTTTCGAAGCCTAGTGAAGACAAGCGGCTGCTGCTGAATGTGCAGGATGAAATAGATGGTGTTATTCCTTGGCTGAAGCCTTATTCCGCAATGTCGAACATTACGGTCGAGGTTTATCATTTATCGAAGGAGCCGCTTATTATTTATGGAGAGGTTAAAAAATTTCAGCAGTGTATGCTCAATATCATAAAAAACGGCATTGAGGCTATGCCTGAAGGTGGCAAGCTGACGGTGCAGACCGAGCTGGTGCGAAATAAAATTCAAATTCTCGTCCGCGATACGGGCTGCGGGATGAGTCGAGCCCAGGTTAAACGGTTAGGTTTGCCTTATTATACGACAAAAGAGCGGGGAACCGGGCTCGGGCTGATGGTCGTCATGAATATGGTTAAGGACATGAACGGCAATATATTTTTTCATAGTAAAATGAATCAAGGCACGATATGCGAGCTTCAGATCGAACGGGCTTCTGCTGCTCCTGAATAGCGAATCGAGTAAGCAGGTCAGAAAGCGTATAGCGGAAAGAGACGGTTGAAGGAGGCTGCCGAAGCAGCTCCTCAACCGTCTTTTTTTAGATGGAGAAAATGATTGGAAGCGTTATTAATTCATGCTTGCGTTCTGTTGCTGCATAGTGTTTAATGAATATATACATTGTAAATTTATTATCTGGTTAACAAAAACATTAATCTTATGAGGTGAGCTGAACATGTCAAAACAAGCAAAGCTGATCGTTGATAAGGATTTTGTAGTAGGTGAAGTCGATAAAAGAATTTATGGCTCGTTTATCGAGCATTTGGGCCGGGCGGTATATGGCGGTATTTATGAAAAAGACCATCCGCAGGCGGATGAACAGGGTTTTCGCTCCGATGTGCTGGAGCTTGTAAAAGGGCTGGATGTGCCGATTGTACGATATCCCGGAGGAAACTTTGTTTCAGGCTACAACTGGGAGGATGGCGTTGGCCCGCTTGATCAGCGTCCAAGACGTCTGGAGCTTGCTTGGCGCACGATTGAGCCGAACTGGATTGGCTTTAATGAATTTATGGACTGGTGCCGCAAAGCGAATACGGACGCGATGATGGCGGTGAATTTGGGGACGAGGGGCCCTGATGAGGCACGTAACCTGCTTGAATATTCTAATCATCCGTCTGGAACGTATTGGAGTGATTTGCGTGTGCAGCACGGCTACAAAGACCCGCATAACGTCAAAACCTGGTGCCTCGGCAATGAAATGGATGGCCCTTGGCAGATAGGCGCTAAAACAGCTGTCGAGTATGGACGTATCGCCAGCGAGACTGCAAAGGTCATGCGTTGGGTCGATCCAACGATTGAACTGGTCGCCTGCGGCAGTTCGGCAATCGGCATGCCGACCTTCCCCGATTGGGAAGCGACGGTGCTGGATTTAGCTTATAATGACGTGGATTATATTTCCCTGCATCAGTATTACGGCAACCGCGAGAAGGATACCGCGAATTTCCTAGCGCAATCTGTGGGAATGGACTCCTTCATTAATACGGTCATTTCGACAGCCGACTTCGTACAGGCGAAGAAACGCAGCAAGAAGAAAATCAATCTCTCCTTCGATGAGTGGAACGTGTGGTTCCATTCCAATGAATCGGATAAAAAGCTTGATCCTTGGCAAATTGCTCCACCGCAGCTGGAAGATATTTATACGCAGGAGGATGCGCTGGTTGTCGGCTGCATGCTGATCAGCCTGCTCAAGCGTGCTGATCGGGTGAAGATGGCTTGTATTGCTCAGCTCGTCAATGTCATCGCTCCAATTATGACGACAAATGGCGGCGCAGCCTGGAAACAGACGATCTATTATCCGTATATGCACGCAAGCTTGTTCGGAAGAGGCGAGGTGCTTGTACCGCTCATGAGCTCGCCTAAGCATGACACTAAAGATTTTACAGATGTGCCTTATATTGAAGCTGTAGCGGTGCATAATGAAGAGAAGCAAGAGGTTACTGTGTTTGCCGTGAATCGCCATCTGGAAGAAAGTATTGCATTCGATATCGACCTGCGCAGCTTCGGTCAAGGACGAATTTTGGAGCATATTGTTTTGGAAAATGAGGATTTGTCCGCTTCCAATACAGCAGATGCGCCTAACCGCGTTACGCCGCACACGAATGGCAGCGCCGCATTGACGGATAAAGGGCAAATCCAAGCTGTGCTGAATAAAGCGTCATGGAATGTCATTCGAATTAAATTGTAAATTTTAGAGGGGAACAATCGCAAGCTTAGCTCGGGTGAGAGGGCTAAGCAGGCGGTTGTTCCCTCTCGTTTCATTTTATGCGATGATAAGGGAGAGGAGGGTGAACAAGATGATTAAAGCCAATACAGATATAGCTTGGTTGCCGCTCTATGAGGCGCTGTCGAGCCATGTGCGGCTTCATATTATAGATTTGCTGGCAGTAAGCCCGATGAATGTCAAAGAGCTTGCAGAGGCGCTGGGACTCAGCAGCGCGATTGTGACCATGCATATCCGCAAGCTGGAGAAGGCAAATCTCATTGAGACGAAGATGGTGCGCAAGCAGGGAGGCACGCATAAAATATGCACGCTCGCCGAGCAGCATATTGAAATCGAGCTGCCTCATCACACACGCGAAGTGAAAAAAATGCATGAGAGCACGGTGCCGATTGGACATTACACCGAATATGAAGTGCATCCGACCTGCGGCATCGCGACGGTGGAGAAGGCCATTGGCCAATTCGATGACCCGCGCTTTTTTCTAGAGCCGGAGCGGATGAATGCGGGCATTTTATGGTTTGGCCGAGGATACGTTGAATATAAAATCCCTAATTATTTGCTGCCGGGGCAGCGCCCGAGCGCATTCGAGCTTGTGCTGGAGCTGGGCTCCGAGGCTCCAGGCTACAATCCGAACTGGCTGTCTGATATCAGCTTCAGCCTAAATGGAACGACCATTGGCAAGTGGACAAGCCCTGGTGATTACGGGGGGACCCGCGGCAAGTTTTCACCTTCCTGGTGGCATAGCAACCTGAATCAATATGGCTTGCTCAAAGTGATTCGCGTGCAGGAGGATGGCACCTTCGTGGATGGGCAGCAGGTAAGCGACACCAGCGTGCAGCAGATTACACTGGATCGCAATCACTGGACGCTGCGCATTGCGGTAGATAAGGATGCTGCGCATGTAGGCGGCCTTACACTGTATGGCAAGGGCTTTGGCAATTACAATCAGGATATCATGTTCCGGGTTTATTACGAGGAATAAGCACATGAATAAAAGCCGTATCGCAGTCAGGTTGGGGGAGACTCTGACGATTGCGATACGGCTTTTATTTTGTAGAGGCGTTTGTGTGAGTTAGAGCAAATTGGTGCTAAAGCACGCGACGTGCCGTTGCGTAATTTTTGCTCCACCAGCTGGAGCTCAAACTCGTAACGGTCACTCCAGGGGCACCGTATGTATGAATAATTTGATTATTGCCGATATAAATGCCGACGTGATGAATAGGAGAATAGAAGAAAACGAGGTCGCCAACCTTCAAATTGCTTCGAGATACGAACGAGCCGACTTTTGATTGATCCTTAGAGCTTCTCGGCAAAGAAACGCCAACCTTGGCAAAAACATATTTGGTGAAGGAAGAGCAGTCAAAAACGCGAGTCGAACTAGTGGGAGCGCTGAATTGATAAGGTGTTCCCATAAAGCCCTTTGCCACCGAAACGATCTTGGATTGGGTGGAGGCGGATGCCGCATAAGCTGCCGGTGCTTGTGTAAAAGGAACAGCAGATAAAGTAAGCGATGCGGTAAGTGCAAGGGATGCAGCCAGTTTACCAAAACGAAGTTTTTTCATGATGTGAATGCCCTCTCTTCTCTGGGTTGATAGCTTGTCTATTAATATGTTCTTAGCTATACAATACCACAATTAAAATTGAGAGTAATTTCCTCTGAGACCATAAAACTAGATTTAATGGTCTTTTGATACCAATTGTTAAAAATAGATGAGAAACTTCTCATTCAAATTCAGGCTTAAATGAGAAGAATGATGAATGATTACGCATTCATTAGTTATTTTTTGTAAGTAAAAAATAACCCCCATGACCTTTAAGGCCATGGGGGTTATACGTGTCATAATCTATTCGTTCACCACTTATGCTTATTAACCTTCAAGCAGAAGCGTTTCTGGATCTTCAAGCATTGCTTTCACTTTAACGAGGAAGCGTACCGCCTCAGCGCCATCTACGATGCGGTGATCGTAGGAAAGGGCGATGTACATCATTGGACGGTTCTCGGAGCGCTCAGCGTCGATAGCAACTGGACGAAGCTGAATTTTGTGCATGCCCAGAATACCAACTTGTGGTGCGTTAATGATTGGCGTGGACAGCAGCGAGCCGAACGTACCACCATTTGTAATTGTGAATGTACCACCTTGCAGGTCAGACAATCCGAGCGAGTTCGTACGGGCTTTGCCAGCAAGGTCAACGATTGAACGCTCGATTTCAGCGAAGCTCAGGCGGTCCGCATCACGAACAACAGGAACCACAAGACCTTCTTTAGCCGATACGGCAATACCGATATCGTAGAACTGCTTTACAATAATATCTTCGCCTTCAATTTCAGCGTTCAGCAGCGGGAACTCTTTCAGAGCGCCAACGACAGCTTTCGTGAAGAAGGACATAAAACCAAGACCAACCTCATGCTTGTCGAGGAACGATTGTTTCCGGCGTTTACGGATATCCATAATAGCGGTCATATCGACTTCGTTGAACGTTGTCAGCATTGCTGCTGTTCTTTGAGCTTCAACCAGACGATTTGCAATCGTTGCGCGGCGACGCGACATTTTTTTGCGCTCGTAAGGCTTGGCCGATTGGAATTTAGGCGCAGCTGGCGCTTTAGCGGCAGGAGCAGCCGGTGCTTGCGGCGCTGCTGGCTGTGTGCCATGCGAACGAACATCATCGGAGCTAACGCGGCTAAGCGGATCGCGGGATTGAACCTGTGTTAGGTCAATGCCTTTTTCTCTTGCGAGCTTTCTTGCAGCAGGGGAAGCGGCAACTTGACCGCCTTTGCTGTCTGCTTCTGCTACAGGAGGCGCGATAGGTGCTGCTTGCGCCGGAGCGGCTGCTTCAACAGCTGGTGCAGCCTTCGCCGGCTCAGCTGCAGGAGCGGATGGAGCTGCTCCACCTGCCGCAATGGAGCCGATAGCTTCGCCGATTTGAACGGTATCGCCTTCGCTGCGTGTAATCTCTTGAATCGTGCCATCCTGCTCGGCGCTGATCTCGATGTTGACTTTATCTGTTTCAAGCTCCAGAAGCACATCGCCTTGCTTAACCGAATCTCCAACCTTAACAATCCACTTGGAAATCGTGCCTTCCGTAATCGATTCTCCCATTGCGGGTACTATAATTTGTTGCACAGTAGCTACCTCCCTGAGTTGTATGTCAATGACGGACTATGTTTCAATGTTTGCAAAATAATATGCTGCTGCTCAAAAGCGTGTACTTGCTGGAAGCCGCTCGCTGTGCTGGAACGCTCGGGGCGTCCAATATAGCTTACGCTTGTACCATCAGGCGCAATCGCGCGGATGCGCGGATCGGCATAATGCCAGGAGCCCATGTTTTTCGGCTCTTCTTGAACCCACACAATTTCCTTCAGTTGAGGGAAGCGGGCGATAATTTCAGCAATTTCCTTCTCAGGGAACGGATAAAGCTGCTCGACACGAATAATGTGCAGCCAATCGAGGTCCTTCTCTTGTTCCTTCTCAATGGCATCTTCAAGGTCGATTGCAATTTTACCTGTGCACAAAATCAGGCGCTCTACGCGCTCTGGCCTGCTGCCAAGGTTCGGCTGCTCAACGACCAGCTTGAACGAGCCATTGCTAAGCTCGGAAGCGTTGGAAGCGACGCGCGGGTTACGAATCAAGCTCTTAGGAGCCATAATAATCAATGGACGTGCGGCTTCGCTTTCCGTTATGGAAGCTTGGCGGCGCAAAATATGATAATACTGCGCAGCGCTCGTCAAGTTGGCAACCGTCCAGTTTTCCTCGCCTGACAGCTGGAGGAAACGCTCCAGACGTGCGCTGGAATGCTCAGGCCCTTGGCCTTCATATCCATGCGGAAGCAGCATGACGATGCTGGATTTCTGCGACCATTTCGAACGGCCTGCGGAAATGAACTGGTCAATAAGCGTTTGAGCGACGTTGGTGAAATCGCCGTATTGCGCTTCCCAGATGACCATCGTTTCCGGCGCGTGTACGTTATAGCCATATTCAAAGCCTAGCACAGCAGCTTCGGAAAGCGGGCTGTTATGAATGGCGAACGATGCTTTCGCATGCGGCAATTGGTGAAGCGGGCAGAAGGTATCGCCTGTTACTGCATCATGCAGCACGAGATTGCGGTGAGCAAATGTTGCGCGCTCGACATCTTGGCCGCTAAGTCGGATCGGCTTGCCGTCAGCAAGAATGGTTGCGAAGGCAAGCGTTTCCGCATGGCCCCAATCAAGCTTCTCTCCTTCGTTCAATGCATTCGTGCGGCGCTCCAAAATCTTCTGCAGCTTCGGATATACAGTGAAGCTGTCAGGGAAACGAAGCAGCTCAGCATTAATTGATTGCAGCGTTTCAATGGATACAGGGGAAACGGAAGTCGTGTTATCCTTTTCTCCTTGCAGTCCTTGTGTCTGATGAACAGGCTCTTGGCCATCACGAGCTTTCACTTCGTCATAAGCTGATTTCAGGCGGTCTACGACGCCTTGCTTAAGCTCTGCTACTTCAGCCTCTGTAATAGCGCCAGCAGCAATCAATCTATCGGAGTAGATCGTGCTTACCGTTGCATGAGCCCGTACTTTTTTATAGATAAGAGGCTGAGTCGTTTCCGGATCATCCGTCTCATTGTGTCCATATTTACGGTAGCCAATTAAGTCAACCAAGAAATCCTTCTTGAAAAGAGTACGATATTCGCTGGCCATCCGCGCTGCAAAAATACAAGCTTCCGGATCATCAGCGTTTACGTGCACGATTGGAATTTCATAGCCTTTGGCTACATCGCTTGCGTATTGCGTCGAACGGGAATCATGGCTTTCTGTTGTAAAGCCAATGCGGTTGTTGACGATAACATGAAGCGTACCACCGCTTGTATAGCCTTTCAGCTGAGCGATATTCAATGTTTCCGCTACAATGCCTTCACCAGGGAATGCTGCATCACCATGCATAATGATGGAGGCAGCTGAATCCAGGTTGGTTACCGGATAGCCAGGCTTGCTGCGATCATCCTGTGCTGCACGAGCGAAGCCGCCGACAACCGGGTTGACGAATTCAAGATGGCTCGGGTTGTTCGCAAGCGTAATGCGAGTTTCAACTGTTTCGCCAGTCTTGAACGAACGATTGGCGCCCAAGTGGTATTTCACATCACCAGTCCAGCCGTAGTTGATGCCGATGGAACCCTCGGACGGGATAAGCTTCTTGTTCGGCGAGTTGTAGAACTCGGAGAAAATTTTAGTATAAGGCTTGCCCAGCACATGCGCCAAAATATTAAGGCGCCCACGGTGTGCCATCCCCATCGCAATTTGGCTCACACCGTCATTCGACAGCTCGTGAACCAATTCATCAACAATGGCGACAAGCACGTCGTTGCCTTCAACGGAAAACCGTTTTTGACCAACAAAGGTGCGCTGCAGAAAATCTTCAAATTGCTCTGCTTCGAATAGCTTGACGAGCAGCTTCTTGCGTTCTTCCTTGTTGAGTGCAGCAGAAGGCAGCTGGCGTTCAACACGCTTCTTGAGCCAAGCACGCTCCGCTTCATCATGCACATGGCTGAATTCGAAAGCAAGCGTGCCTGTGTACGCTTTAAGCAGCTTCTGAATAGCCTCCCATGCATTAGCAACATCGGAAGGGGCATTCGTCCATACGAGCTCAGCAGGCAAAGCCAGCAGATCCGTCTGTGTGATGCCATACGTTTCAGGGCTCAGCATCTTCGTATTCGATTTAGGTCCGATATCGAGCGGATCAATATCAGCCGCCAAGTGGCCGAATGCGCGAATGTTCCATACGAGCTTGCCGGCAGCGACCAAATTTTGAAGCGTTTTCGCATCGATCGAAGCAGTGCCTACCGTTTGTGGTGCAGCAGCAGTTTGGCCTGCTGCATAAGCAGGCGGCTCGCCAAAGCGAGTAAACAAATCGCGGTATTCAGATGTTACCGTTTCAGGGTTTTGTTTAAAAAGCTCATATTGTTCTTGGATGTACCCATAGTTGGGACCATAATAGCCTTCCCACGGGTTTTGGTTAGTTTCATTGCCAATCGACATTTTCGACAGATACCTCCGTCATTGAATTTTGTAAGTTTATGGACGGAATCAGAACTAGCATATGACTTCATTATAGTACAGAACGACATGGAAACTTAAATAACGATTATGTATCATAACTATCTTGAAAATAGATCAATCGGAATGCCGCCAGTCCATCTTCTCAGTCTCTCCCATTTATCGGTTATTCAAAACCGAATGTTAAGGGCTTTGAGCAAAAAATGTATGCCCTTTCAATTTATACGAAGCAGCCTGCTAAAAGTTTCAATTGTCCATCTTTATGGGCAACGAGAATTTTCTCTTTTATAAGTTGTCCCCTTAGCTCAGAAAAGGGCCTGACGGCGCGCTTTTTTTCAACACGTATCATAAGTTAATCAAGGTCCTTTTTTAAATTGCAATGGACGTGTAGGCGGTTTGAAGGATTAGTGCTGCTCATGCGGCAAGCGGCCATCTGTTTCTGAGCTAAGGGGATAACCGCCCAAAGCGAAAGGAGACTGCAACCTTTTTGAAACAGGCATCGTTTATAGGATTAGAACGCGTTCAACAACTAAAGGAGATTGATTCTAATGAAGAAACGTATCGCAACAGCATCTATTTCTGCTGCCGTGGCTCTATCGGTAGCGCTGACAGGTCAGGCTTTCGCAGCAAGTTCATTTAAGGATATCGCAACCTCCCCGCAAAAGGCACAAATTGAGACGCTGCAAGGGCTCGGCATTGTAAATGGCGTATCGCAATCGCTGTTCCAGCCGGAAGAAAACTTAACAAATGCACAAGGTATTTCACTTATTGTGAAGACAACGCAAATTAGCCTTGCCGCCATTTCATTTAATAAAGCTCCAGAAGCAGAAGGCATCTTTGATCATGTGAAAAATAATGCTTGGTACGCGGACAGCTTCATCATTGCGCACTACAACGAGCTCGACATTCCGGCTAATATTGATCCGAATGCGCCAATGACGCGCGAGCAATTCACGCATTACCTCGTACAGGCGCTGGAAAAGACCGGCCAATATCCGTTGATCAAAATGTACATCGTTATTTCGGATGAGAGCGACATTGCGACTGAATATCAAGGCACCATACAACGCGCTTTGCTGTACAAGCTTACTGCCTTGGATGAGAAAGGTGAATTCCATCCGCAGCAAGTTTTAAACCGTGCTGAATCCACCGCCATGCTGTACAATGCGCATCAATTCATTAAAGAGCACAATGAGCAGCTCGAAGCTGAGACGGGTGACCAGTCTCTTGAAGAGCAAGGGGTAAAGCCAGCACAGTAAGAAGCGTTTAGAAACGACACAATGAGCCTCCAATCCGCTGTAAGAAGTGGGCTGGAGGTTTTTTTGCTGTGTTTATGCCATGAAAACGCTATTTTATTGATGGATTTTTCCGTTCAGGCCTAAACGCGTGCTTGTTTGCATATACAGGAAGATGCTAGACTAAAGTTATAGGGAATTTATCTGAATAACTCCGGCTTTTTCAACATAAAAAATCACGATGCATCTATAGATAAAGGCAGGACGATCTCGAACCTGGAGGTGTACATTCATGAGCCTGATTCAAAAAGCGATTGATTACGCAGCGGTGCTGCATGGGAATCAACTTCGCAAAGGGTCAAATATTCCTTATATTTCACATCCGTTCGGTGTGGGTATGATATTAATGGAGGCTGGTTGCCAAGCGGAGTGGGTTGCTGCGGGCATTTTGCATGATACGCTCGAAGATACGGAGGCGACGGAGGAAGCGCTGCTTGAACGTTTTGGCCCGGAAGTGACGCGTATTGTCGTTGGCTGTACAGAGCCCGACAAATCCTTATCTTGGGAAGAGCGGAAGCAATATAAACTGGATTATTTGAAAAAGGCGCCGCTCGATATCAAAACGGTAGCCTGCGCGGATAAGCTTCATAATATGGGCTCGACGCTTGCTGCTTATGAGCGGGAGGGCGAGAAGGTATGGGAACGCTTCAACCGCGGCAGAAAGCAGCAGGAATGGTATTACAAGGCGGTGGCAGATAGCCTCGGCCATGAAGGCAGCTTTCCGCTGCTGGATGTTTTAAATCAAAAAATTGAGGCGATGTTTGGTCAAAGGGAAAGCGGGGACAGGTCATTATGACATTGATTAACCAACTGGTGAGCGGAGACGATTTTACCGGATTTTATTTACTCAGAGAGCTGGAAGTGAAGCAGACAAACGGGGCAACGCCGAAAGATTATTTTGACATCGTATTATGCGATGCCAGCGGCCAGCTATCCGCTAAATATTGGGATGTATCAAGTGCGGATAAGGAATCCTTTTTCCCAATGGGGCTGGTGAAAATTCAAGGCAACGCCCACACCTACCGGGAGAAGCTGCAAATCAAAATTTCGCGCATGCGCAAGGTTACGGAAGAGGACGGGGTAGCGCTGACGGATTTCATCCGCTCCGCGCCGGTTCGTCCAGTCGACCTCGTGCATACGATTAAGCAGGTAACCGCCAGCATTGCCGATCAGGAAATTCGGACCATCGTCACGTATTGCGTGGATAAGGTCGAGGACAGACTGATGCATTATCCGGCTGCGAAAACGCATCATCATGCGTATTTTGCCGGGCTTGCTTATCATATTGTGCGGATGCTGGAAATTGGCGCTTTTATTTGCAAGCAGCGTCCATTCCTGAATGCCGATTTGATCAAGGCAGGCATTGTGCTGCATGATATTGCCAAGCCTGAGGAGATGGTCGCCCAGCTCGGCATCGTTTCCGAATACAGCCTGTCTGGCAAGCTGATGGGACATATTTCGCTCGCGTCCAACTGGATTACGGAAGCAGCTATTCGCTGCGATATTGATTTGGAATCGGAAAAGGTGCTCGGCTTGCAGCATTTGGTGCTTTCCCATCACAATTTGGGCGAATGGGGCAGTCCGGTTCAGCCTCAGACAGCTGAAGCGGTTGCATTGCATCATATTGATGCCATGGATGCCAAGCTGCAAATGGTCGAGGATGCTCTGGATACGACGCCAGATACGGAACCATGGACCCCATTTATTCGCGGGCTAGAAAATAAGCCTATCTACCGGATGAAGCTGTAAATCTACTTAAATCAATAGGCAACAAACATATCTATAAAAATTTGAGGTGACAATAACGGGTAAGCAGGCTCACGCTTGCTAGGCCCGTACAATACCAATGGCAGAAATCATACAAACGCCGATCAAGCAGTGTGCGTACTGTAACGAAGACAAGCCGCTTGGCGATTTTTTGCGCCGTACCGGCCGGCGCTCGGGTCCTGACTCGCGGCGCGGCGCCTGCCGCTCCTGCAGGAAAGAAAGGGCGAGCTCGCAGGCCGCGCCAGTAGCTGTTGTGGAGGCGCCAGTTGTACAAGCAGGCGCCGCAGATGAGTCTAGGCCGGAAGCGGCGTCTGCTGGCGTCCTGAAGAAGTCCCGCAGGAAACGCGGCGGGAGGAGAAGGCGGGCGAAGGCTGCAGCGGCAGTAGCCGCCGCAGCGGAGCAAGCCGCGAAGGAGACGGGCGGCAGGGAAGCTGCGAAAGCCAGCGCAGCCGCCCCGAAAGCTGGTGCCCAGCCGCTGGTAACGGATTCAGCGGCGGTGGCGGTGGCGCAGGAGTTCAGCGCGGCGAGCAGGCCAGGCGCCTTACGCAAGCCGGAGAAGAAGGCGCCGCGAGTGAAGACAGCTGCCCGCTTGCCGAAGCAGCGTCCTCTGCCGAAGCCGTCGAATCATTCGCCGACAGACCCAACCTATTTGCGTCCTTCCGGGCAAGGCACGGTATGGATGAGAGGCAAGACCGACAAGGGCAGGCAGTGGTATCAGGAAATTGAACTGGAGCTGGCCGTTATACTCGTTAACGAGCATGCCGCTGTTGTCGTGAATCGCCGGACGATTCGCAGGCTATTCAGCAATAAAGATTTTCGTAAATATATTTTAACGCGGGATAATTATACTTGCTTCTTCTGCAAGCAGTATGGGGATACGATCGACCATATGCTTCCGCGCGCCAAGGGCGGCCATACGACGCCAGACAATTGCGTTTGTGCTTGTCATGTATGCAACCAGTCGAAGGCAGACAAAAATCTTGAGGATTTTATGCGGGAAGTGTAGCTCCCGCATACGAAAAGCGCCAACATACGAGCGGGCAGCAATCGCTGCGCGGTATGTTGGCGCTTATTTGTGAGTATGGAAGAGTTGGAAGTGGAGATAGAGCTGGAGCTGGAGCCAGCCTCTACAAGTTTAATGCGTTGACAAGCTGGATGGAGGCATTGTAGTAGCTTTCGTTCCAGCTATAGTTGTACATGCTGTCCTCGTAGCTCAGCATGCCAATTATAAAAAGTAAAAACAGCAGCAAGCTGAGGAATAAGCTAATGGCTCCGCAAATGAGGCCGGCAATCGCCATGCCGCGTCCTTGCTCGCGCGTTTTGGGAATTTGATTCAGCGAAACGATACCCATTACGATCGCGACAATGCCGAGCAGTATACCAATGAATGGAATAAAGGATGTAATGCCGCAAACGAGCGCGGCAATTGCAGCACCATTCGTCTTCTGCACAGGTGGCTGGAATGGTGGCTGAAATGGCGCATGGTTTTGATAGTTATGCCCATTGTTATAGTCGTTCAAGGGTGGTTCCTCCTAAGCTTGGAAATATGATGAAATCAGGGTTTCCATCATTATACGTCTCTTTTTGCCCGAAGGCTATACATTACTTGGCAATGAGTGGGACAAAACGGGCTTATCGAACGATTATTCTGGCTCAATGTCTGCCTTCGCTGCTCCATATCTTGCGAGCGCAAGGGAGGACGCCTCCCGCATGCGGCGCTGCAAATAATCACCTTGGGTCACTTTAATCCGCTTGCCGAGAAAGCGGATTTTCGACAACACATATTCGGCTTCATTGTTAGGAAATGTCAGCTTGATCGTATAACGATTAAGCTGGTCATCGTAGGAGACAGCTTTCTCAAAGCAGGAAAAAGCATACAAAATCCGCGACAGCTCCGCATTATACATTTCCACAACCTGAATGATGGCGGAAGTGCTGCGTTTAGCGAGCAGTGCCTGGGTGGAGGCGGTAAGCTGTATATAACGCTCGGGCAGGCAAGGTACATCTTCAATAGCGAGAATCGTTTGCAGCTTCGTGCTCATTAGTGACCTGTGGCGCTGATGGTACCAGAGCAAATACCATTCTTTTTTTACCATGGAATATTCCAGCTTATAGGGCAAACCGAATTGGTGATTGTTCTGTCTGCCGTTTTTGATCATATAGCTTAGCTTGATCTGGTTGCGCTGCATAATCGAGCGTCTAAGCTGGCGCAGCAGCGGATGGTACACTTGCAGCTCTTTGCTGGCGGCTTTCTGAATGAGCGGTCCGGCGGTTTCCATCACGCTGTCCTGCTCAAGCAGGCTTTGGAGCTTCGCGAGTGTTCCAGGCGCAAAAGCCTGCACCGCTTCAGGATGCTGCAGCATCGCCTTGAGCCAGCTTCGTTCATTCCCGGTCACCATAAAGGTGCCGGAGTCTTCAAGTCGGGACATGAGCTGATAGTTGAAAATTTTCTCAAACGGATTCATAGTAGCCAGCAATCTCCTTCCATTCGTCAATCATCTCTTTGCGCAAATGGAGCGGCTCCAGCACCTCACAGCTTGAGCCGAAGCTGCGCAGCCAAGGCCTTATTTCGAATGTGCCGTTCACTTCGATCTCATATAAGAAAGAATCTGCCCCAGCCTCCTCGCTAATGCGTCCCCACTGGCCCTGCAGCAACACGCGTTCCTTAATGAAGTTTTGCGGTGCTCCTACAGGATGGAAGAAACGGGCACGCACCGTAACGGTTCTTCCCGTATCAATGAGCCAGCTTTGCGCCGTGCGTGCTTCCAGCTGCGCCAGATGCTGCTCAAATTGCTCCTGCGGCACTGCTTCGCCCTCCTGAATTTGCGTCATGCCTTCCATCCTGTATTTCACAATGACTTTGTCCGCGCGGAAACCGAGCAAATACCAGCGTCCATACTGGTGGTCATATACGACTTTAATCGGTATGGTAACCTCCTCCTTGCCCGTTGTATCGCGCTCGAACAATGGGTTGGTGTTTCGGGAGGCGTAGCTGGTTTCCTTTTTCGGTGAAAAATACAGAAATTTCACCTTGCGGCGTTCGCGAATGGCCGCCAGCAGGCTAAATAAATGGGCTTCATCCAGCAGGCGGGAGTAGAAGTGGTATTTATATAAAAAAGCGTCCAGCGTTGCTGCGCTCTCCTGCGTGCGCAGCAAATGCTTCTTCAAGCTGTCGCGAAGCATATAGCCCTGCACGGAAGGGACATGCGTATTCGCCATGACATCGGCAAAATCGTATAAATCCAGCAGCTCATCCTCCGTCAGCTCCTGCACCAGCTCGTTTGCCAAGCGGTAGCGGTACGGGCGAGGCCCCGGCTCTTTGCGGATGACGCCGACCTCCTCCAAATATTTCAAATCGCTGCGAATCGTTTTTTCATCCGGTGGCGCCAGCTCAGCGGGTATATTGTCGCAGCAGGCGTCCATCAACTCCATGGCAGTTAGTGCACGACCGCTTTGCAGCGCTTCCAGCAGCAGCGAAATACGCTTGCTTTCGGTCTCCTTCAGCGACTTGGCGCGGAATAGAAAAAGCAGCATATGATCGGCGGAATCGAAATAGCTATAGCGAACCGTCTCGGCAAATTCCTTGCCTTGTTCCTCGGGAAGCTGCTGGTAGACGGCGTTTACAATTTCTTTGAGCTTTTTAATCGTTTTGTCAAATGTATGAATGGAGATGCCGAGCCGATCTGCGAATTGCTGCCGATTGTAGGCCCCGCTCGTCAAGACAAGCATGCGCAGAAACTGAATCTCTTTATCGAAGCTTTCTTTAGCCACCTGTGTTCCCCTGCCTTCCAGCTTACTCTCGCTATCTATTGTTTTATTCTATGGAGGATTAGTAGCGTTGTCAAAAAAGACCATAGGCGCGAATATTCGTTATATTTTTCCTGCTCGTAATACTTTCGCCATGTTCGTGGGAGGGATTTTAAGGCAAAATCAGATACATAAGGAAGGCCACGGAGCGTCAACGACGCGATCAGGATGAAGGAGGAACAGCAATGACTAACACAATGAAAATGATTCAGCTTAAAGGAACCAATCACCGCGAGCTCAGCCTTCCGAGCGGAAAGCTGCATGTGTATGCAAATGATGAAGTATTTGCAGCACTTGAGCCTAATGCCTATACGATGGCGGACAACAATCTGCGCATCCCGCGCAATCAATATATGAGCTATACGCCAGATGCGCACATCGGAGTAGGAACATGCATTGGCACAACAGCGGTGTGGAATATGAAGGACGGCTTTATCTCGCCGTCGATAGTCGGCTCAGATATTGGCTGCGGGATGCGTGTTCACACAACGCCGCTGCATAAGCGAGATATTCAAGATAAAGAGGTACGCCGAGCACTGATTAGTGCGATTGAAAAATACGTGCCAACCCATGAGCGGACGAATACGAATTATGAGGATATCGATATTAAGAGCGTTGTGCAGCATGGGCTTAAAGGGCTGCCAGACAAATATGTGCCGAATGAGCAATGGCTGACACATGTAGAGCAATCGGCATTCGCCTTTGATCATAAAGCATTGGAGCATTTGCCGCCGCGTATTAAGCGCAGTGCCCACGGGCAGCTTGGATCGCTCGGCAACGGGAACCATTTTATTGAGCTTCAATATTTGGACATCAACGAGGAATACAGCGAATTGGCGAAAAAATGGGGCTTGTTCGACGGCCAGGTCGTCGTCATGATTCATTCCGGTTCGCGTGCATGGGGCGCAATGGTTGGCCGAGAACACAACAAAGTGATTAAAGAAGCGATGAATCAGTGGGGGATTAGTAGCCCCGATCCGAATTTGGTGTATGCTCCGATTGCAAGCTATGAAGGGCAAATGTATTTGAACCTGATGTATTCGGCGCTGAACTTTGCCGTCAGCAACCGCCATATGATTGCTTTTGGCGTCCAGCAAGCGTTCAGGGATGTTTTTGGCCCTGAGATGCAGCTGCCTGTGCTGTATGATCTCATGCATAATTACGCGCTGAAGGAGTTTCACCGCAAGCAGCCGATGCTTGTTCACCGGAAGGGCGCGACGCGCGCGCTGCCGCCGAACCATTTTCTAAATACGCCTGCTTATAAGGAGACGGGGCATCCTGCCCTCATTCCAGGCTCGATGGGAACGGCATCCTATATTATGGTCGGCAAGGATGAGGGCTTAAAAAACTTTTATTCCATCTGCCATGGAGCAGGCCGCGCCAGATCGAGACGGGCGACAAAGCAGCTGGTCACCGTAGATCAATTCGAGCAATCGCTGCGCGTCGGAAGCGACGATGAGATTTTGGTCAACCACCGCTCGCTGCAAGACATTCTCGATGAATGCCCGCAAGCCTACAAGGATGTGGATCAAATTATCGACAGTGTGGTCGGCGCATCGCTTGCCGCTGTCGTTGCCAAATGCCAGCCGATGGCTGCCATTAAAGGCACTTAACACTGCTATTTAAGATAACTTCAATAATAGATTGGGTTGCTAGCTTATGGCTTTGCCATGGCATGGATTTCAATATGATCCAGCAGTACGGGCGTACGCTGTACGCTTGTGTGCTGCAAAGTGCATGAAGCTTCAGCCTCACAAGCTTTAGATCGGGTTCGAATCCCAACCGTTTTGATACGGAGCATTGGAGCAGCTGTAGCTATGCTATAGCACACATCAACTCCCTTCCAAGGAGCGAAAAAATTAGGGACTCTTGCAGCAGGAATGCTCATGCCGGACTGTACGGCGGCGCTGCGGCACGGCTATGCAATCGGTGGATACCGAGCAGGGAAAGTGGGTATATTTTGCGGATGGCAAAGCGAAGGATCGGCCGGTTGAAGTTGAACGGGACTGTATGCTTCGCAGAGCACCGCGTAAATTGCCGCGCCTGACGATGCTCTTAAGCCTGATTCCGCTTTATCCGTAGGAAGCATTCCTGATTGTAAGAATCAACCAACCAAATGATCAACTAACCTGAATGAGGTGACTTTATATGACGACTAAAATTAAAAATCCATTGATTATACAGGATGATGAGCGCGTACTGCTGTTCCGTAAAGGTGGCTACGTCAAGCTTTTGCAGCCAGGCAAATACCGCTTGTCCGCATGGCGCGAGGAAACGGCTATCGTGCTGAATGTGACGAAGCGTTTTCAAATTCCAGGCAAGGATGCCGAGCTGTTTCTGCAGGATCAGGAGCTGCTCGCCCAGCTGACAATCGTTGAGGTGCAGGATTATGAATATGTGCTGCACTATGTGGACGGCAAGTTTAGTGCCCTGCTGACGGCGGGCAAGCATATTTTCTGGAATGTGCTGAAAAAGCACACGTTTGTTCATGCGGACATCCGCCAGCCTGAGATTGGCAAGGACATTAATCTCGCGATTATGTCGAAGCTAAATGGCTACTACCAGTGCGTGGAGGTAGCGAATTATGAGACGGCGGCGCTGTTTTACAACAATGTCATGCAGCACGAGCTGGCGCCGGGCAAATATTATTTTTGGAATGGCCCGACGACGGTGCTCGTCCGCAAAACGGATCTCCGCCAGCAGCAGCTTGATCTGACTGGTCAAGAAATGATGACAGAAGACAAAGTAACGCTGCGGCTTAACTTCGTCTGCCAATACAAAATCACCGATCCGCTTAAAGTGCTGATGATCAAATCGTTTGAGGATCAGGTGTATATTGCGCTGCAGCTGATTTTGCGGGAGTATGTCGGTACGCTGCGCCTCGATGACCTGCTGAAGATGAAGCAGGAAATTGCCGCTTTCGTGCTGTCACGCTTGAATGAGAAAGGTGATGATTACGGCGTCCAGTTTTTGTCCGCTGGCGTGAAGGATATTATTTTGCCGGGCGATATTAAGGATATTATGAACACGGTGCTCATTGCGGAGAAGAAGGCGCAAGCCAATCTCATTACCCGCCGCGAGGAGACGGCTTCGACCCGCAGCTTGCTGAACACGGCGAAGCTGATGGATGAGAATGTGACGCTGTACCGTCTCAAGGAGCTTGAATTCATGGAAAAAATTTGCGAGAAAATCGGCACGATTTCGCTGTCCAGCGGCGGCAATATGCTGGAGCAGCTTAATTCGCTGCTGAGCGCAAAGCATGAGTGAAAGGGCGAAATCTAATACTAATCGATAGAAGGGAATAGCGATGTAGATAAATAACGCTCTCCGCTGTCTGGAAGCACAACGACGATGGTTTTGCCTACGTTGCTTGGTCGGTTGGCAATTTGTGCTGCTGCATATGCAGCAGCGCCGGAGGAGATTCCGGCCAGCAGGCCCTCGGTTCGTGCAAGCTGTCGTGCAGTTGCAAACGCATCTTCTTTTTTAACTTTGAAAATTTCATCGACATATTGACTGTGGAAGTTGTCTGGAATAAATCCGGCGCCAAGTCCCTGAATAGCATGTCTGCCCGGCTTGCCTCCAGAAAGTACTGGCGAATCGTAGGGCTCGATCGCAATAATTTGCACAGCGGGCTTACGTTCCTTCAAGAGTCTCCCTACGCCAGATATGGTACCGCCTGTTCCTACACCAGCTATGAAAATATCAACTTCACCGTCCGTATCGCGCCAAATTTCTTCTGCGGTCGTGCTGCGATGAATTTCCGGATTGGCCGGATTATTGAACTGCTGGGGGATAAAAGAATTTGGGGTCTCGGCAGCAAGCTGCTCGGCCCGTCTAATAGCGCCCGTCATGCCTTCCGCTTCCGGTGTTAAAATCAGCTCGGCACCGAGCGCAAGCAGCAGCTTGCGCCGTTCAATGCTAAACGTTTCAGGAAGGGTAATAATTAACTTATAGCCAAGAGCTGCAGCAGCAAAAGCTAGTCCGATTCCGGTGTTGCCGCTCGTAGGCTCGATAATGACCGAGTTTTTATGAATGAGACCTTTTTCCTCAGCGTCTTTAATCATTGCAAAGCCTATCCGGTCTTTTATGCTTCCAGCTGGATTTAAATACTCCAGTTTTGCTATCACAGTTGCTTGCAAGTTTTGCGAGTTTCCATAATTGACAAGCTCAAGCAGCGGCGTATTTCCAATTAGTTCGGTTAAATTTTTATGAATATTAGCCAATTTTTATCCTCCTGTTTAGTTTAATCCAACTGTTTAACTATGAATTAAACAGTACTAAATAATCAAACGATTTGCAAGGCAGCAGTATCCATCGTAAATTAGTTAAAAATGGGTTGACAAATGCTGGGGACGCAAGTAAGATAAACGAAATAACTTGAAGGGAGGCCGAAACAAATGTCCATAAATATGATGATTATCCCACAAACCAATTTCATATCTATCGTCCATGCGGGTCGGCCTCAGCGGAACCAACTGCTGTAAGTCGAAGGATTATAGGTCAGCTGTGCGCTGTCTATACCGACTTGCAATAGCTCTATTCACTTAAGAAGCTATGGACGATGCTCGAATGTCCGTGGCTTCTTTTTTGTTGCCAAAAAACAAAGGAGGGCTTCGGATGAGCGATTATAAAGCTAAAATAGCAGCCGAGCTGCGCAAAATAGAAGTGGAGGAACGCGTGCGTATTGTGTATGCCTGTGAGTCAGGCAGCCGCGCATGGGGCTTCCCGTCGAAGGACAGTGATTACGATGTAAGATTTATTTATGTACGGGAGACGAATTGGTATTTATCGATTTTTGAGCAGCGCGATGTGATTGAACGCCCGATTAGCGACATGCTCGATATTAACGGCTGGGATTTGAAAAAAGCGCTGAATTTATTCCGCAAATCGAACCCGCCGCTGCTGGAATGGCTGCAATCGCCGATCAACTATTTGGAGGAGACGACGGTTGCGGAGCAAATTCGCGAGGCTGCTCCGGCGAGCTTCTCGCCGCGCTCCAGCATCTATCATTACCTGCATATGGCGAAAGGGAACTTTCGTGAGTATTTGCAGGGCGACCAAGTAAAAATTAAAAAATATTTCTACGTGCTGCGCCCAGTGCTCGCCTGCCAATGGATTGAGGAACGTGGCGGCGTACCGCCCTTGTCCTTTGAGGAGCTGGTGCATGAACTGCTGCCGGAATCGTTGCTTAAGCGTGAGGTGCTGACGCTGCTTGAACGCAAGAAAGCGGGCATCGAGCTGGATTTGGAGCCGAAAATCGGCGTTATAAACGATTTTCTCGCTAGGCGAATCGCCTATTACGAGGAAGTGGCAAAGCAAGCGCCAGCTCCGGGGCAGAAGCAGGATCAAGCGATGGATGAACTATTTCGCTCGGCACTCCGAGAAGTATGGGGGCCGGGCGCGGAATAGGGCGACAGGTAAGGCGGCAGGGCGCAGCCGCAGCATAGGAAACGAGGAAATTTAGATTATGTTACAAAACTATTATCAACAAGTGAAGCTGCCTTCGGGGCAGGTGCATGTATATGCGGGGCCAGAGCTGTTCGCGGCGCTGGATTATAAGGTTTTTGAGCTGGCAAACAACAATTTACAAATACCGAATCAAGTTTATATGGGTTACACGCCTGACGTTCATGTTGGCGTTGGTACGTGCATTGGAACGACTGCGGTATGGAATATGGAGGACGGCTACGTCTCGCCTTCGATTGTCGGCAGCGATATTGGCTGCGGCATGCGGGTTCATTTGACCAATTTACACAAGGATGAATTGAAGGATGTGAAGCTGCGCCGCAAGCTGGTGAAGGCGATTGAGAAATATTTGCCGATGGAAGAGCATGGGCGGGGCCATTTTTCAGATATTCGCTTAGAGCATGTTGTGAAAAAAGGATTGCATGGTTTGCCGAAAAAATATATTCCGGACGCTTATACACCGCGCAAAGCGACTTCGCTGACGCATGTGGAAAGCAGCAAATTTTATGTGGAGGGCGGTGCGCTGGACTTGTTCCCAGAACGGGTATGGCATCGCTCGCATAGGCAGCTGGGAACGCTCGGCGGCGGCAATCATTTTGCTGAAATTCAGGCGATTGAAATTCCTGAGGAAAACCGCGAAATCGCGGAAGCCTGGGGCTTGAGCGACGGTCAGGTCGTCATTATGATTCATTCCGGCTCGCGCGCATGGGGCGGCTCGGTGAGCCAATATTGCAGCAGCAATATGACTAAAATGATGAAAGCCGAAGGGCTTGGCACCGCCGATCCAAAGCTGGTGTTCGCGCCGCTTGCGCATGAGCTTGGCAAAGATTACGTTGAGCTTATGTATTCCGCTCTCAATTATGCGGTCGTCAACCGCCATTTGATCGCTTATGCGATTCGTGAAGCGGGCAAGGATGTTTTTGGCAGCAAATTTGAGATGTCTACGCTGTATGATCTCATGCACAATTATGCGTGGGAGGAAGAGCATGAGGGGCATTCGTATTTTGTTCATCGCAAAGGGGCGACAAGAGCGCTCCCCGCGCAGCACCCGGATAACCCAGAACCATACAGGGAAACCGGGCATCCGGCGCTTATTCCCGGCTCGATGGGCTCCTCCTCCTACATTATGGTGGGCAAGCCGGGAGGCCGCGACAATTATCACTCCATCTGCCATGGAGCTGGACGCATCCGCTCGCGGAGTGCGAGCAAACGACTCATTACAGTTGAAGAGTTTGCCGCATCGATGCGTGTAGGGCTGGAGGATGAAATTGTTCTCAACCAGCGCTCGCTGGAGTCGATGGTCGATGAGTCGCCACAGGCGTACAAGGATGTTGATCAAATTATTGAGAGTGTCGTTGGTGCTGGACTGGCCGAGGTTGTGGCCAAATGCAAGCCGCTGGCTACGATTAAGGGGGCTTAAGCGATGTTGACGGATAAACGGGAAAAAAGCCTCAGCAAAATGATGACCAAAATTTTGCGGCATGCGCCAGAAAAGTTTGGCATTCTGCTCGATGAAGCGGATGGCTCCTGCTTGCTAAGCGAGCTGCTGGCTGCCATTAACCGGCAGCCGGATTGGAGCAGCATAACGGAAGCGCATATCCGTTATGTTGTGGAGCGATCATCTAAGCAGCGCTTTGAGCTTGCAGACGGGCGCATTCGCGCCCGTTATGGGCATAGCGTGCAAAAGGTCAGTTATCCGGCAGCGGTGCCGCCGGAGATTCTGTATCACGGCACAAACGAAGCGGTAGTGGCGGCGATTTTGCGCGAAGGCATTCAAGCGATGGGCCGCCAGTATTGCCATCTGTCGGAGGGGCTGGATTTTGCAGCCCTCGCGGGCAGCCGCAAAGGCAAGCTGGTGATTTTGGAAGTGGATACGCAGCTTGCTGCGGAGCATGGCATTATTTTTTATTATGCAGGCCATGAGGTTTGGCTGGCGGAGGAGATTCCGGCGGAATGCTGCAGCGTTATAGCTTACAAAATTTAATGAAAATGAGCGCATCGTTCCGCAGGAACAAGCGCTCATTTTCTCATTTAAGGCACGGTTTTCATATTGCTGGATATGGATTCGGGCGTACGCGTCTAAAGGAAACATCTTGATGAGGTTGACCTCATTAAGATGTTTCTTTTGTCTATATTGTGCTATTCGATGACTTGAAAATCAAGGAAAACAGTATGAAAGCGCTTTACAATTAGTGGTGAGGGGCGTATGGAAACCTTTCTTCAAATGTACGGTTGTGGGTATAACCAATTATGAGAGGAGGTGAGGCGGGAAGTCTATCATTTGCTCGATGATTAGTAGTGATGTATCAACGAACAGGTAAGGCGATCAGAAAATGAATAGGGAGGTAATACTGAAAATGAAAAAAATAGTAGCTATTATCGTAAGTATTGCAGTCGCAATTACTCCTGTAATCGCTCCAACTACAGTGGTACATGCAAGCTACGGCGCTCCGGCTGGGTGGCGAAACCTTCCAGACTATTATGTATTCAAAGATACTTATCATGGCTGGTCCGGGAGCAGTGGCGGATTGGTAACGGTAAACGGCGCTTTGCCTGTTGACTCGCAAGAAACCTATGATAATTTACCTTCATTGAAGTTAAGTGTTACAAACCAGGTAGATTGGATGGAGTCCATTCTTGTAATGGCTGAATGGGCAAATCATGATATTCACAATTATGTTCCGAACGGATACCTGGAGTTTTATGTAAAAGGCAAGGATGGCGGGGAACAATTTAAAATCGGCGGCGATGACCATGTCGAAAGACGTGCATCGGGTGTTGAACATAGAGTATTAAAACCGATAACGGATTACGTTGCGGTTACGACGGAGTGGCAGCATGTAAAGATCCCCTTAAAGGATATTTACAATGACTCATCGGTTGACCTGGACGAATACAATGCAAAGGCTATTCATCTGAACAAAGTAAACAATGAGCCATTTACAGTATGGTTAAACCAAATCAAATTAACTTCTCCTGATAAGGAAGCGGGATTTTCGGCTATAAAGGTAAATCAGGTGGGATTCCGGAATTCCTCCGAAAAATATGCCAATGTTTCCGGCTTTGAGGATGAACTCACTGCCGATGTTGGAACGCCCTTCCAGGTAAGGAGAGCTGCTGATGACACAGTTGCCTATAGTGGGCAATTGGTCCTCGTTAAGAATTATGACATTGATTCCGGAGAAAGGGTTTTAAAAGCTGTATTTACGGACCTTGAAGCATCAGGTGATTATTACATTACTGTAAGTGCAGTAGGTATAGAAGAGTCTCCTACCTTTAAAATAGGAGATGACGTATATAAGCCTCTATTAGTCGATGCGGCAAGATATTATTACTATCAACGTTCAGGAACTGCACTTGAACCAGCGTACACTCCGGACTTCCCAAGGGCAGATATAACGCCTATGGATACGGCTGCACCTTTTGAATCCAATTCTGCGATTACAAAAGACGTATCGAAAGGATGGTTTGACGCCGGCGATAAAGGAAAATATGTAAGTGCCGGAGCGGGTACGGTTATGACTCTATTATGGTCGCATGATTTATTTCCAGATTCTTATACAGATAATCAGTTTAATATTCCTGAAAGCGGAAACGGGATTCCTGATATCCTTGATGAAGCCAGATGGGAGCTGGAATGGATTTTAAACATGCAGGACTCTAATAGCGGCGGTTTTTACGCAAAAGTCGAGTCAATGGATAATGATAATAATACGAGGGCTATTAGGGATAAAAGAGATAATGTCACCAATATAAGGCCGACCAATGATACGGCTTGGGCCGCAGCTGCTTTAGCTCATGCTTCAATGGTTTATGCAGAGTACGATTCAGCGTTTGCTGCTCAATGTTTAGAGGCTGCCAAGAGTGCGTGGTTGTACCTCGAACAGAATCCCAATAATATTAAAGGTCCATCAGGAGCTTATGATACGGACTCCGATAAGGACTCGAGGCTTGTGGCTGCCGCAGCTTTGTATAGAGTTACCAGTGCTGCAAAGTATAACGATTATTTCGTGAATAACTATTCACAAAGTGAGGATAGATTTGTGAATCCGCAAGGAGATTGGGTCGGCAGCTGGCATTACGCATTTTTCCATTACATGGAATCTGATAACCGCAACATGAATGCTGTGGACTGGTATGAAGAAAAGTTTACAATTTGGTTAAACAAAGAAATCAATAGATATCAAAACAATGCTTGGAATAACACGATATATGAAGGCAATTATTACTGGGGCAGTAACAACATGATACTCGGTACGGCTACAGAAGCCCTGATTGGTTCCAGCCTTCTTGGAATGAATAACGAAACCATTAACAATATGGCGCTTTCCGCATTAAACTATATTCTTGGCGTTAATCCATTGAGAAAGAGCTTTGTAACGGGACATGGTGAGGACAGTCTTCAAACCGTATACGCGATAATGAACAATGACCCTAGACCAGGAGTACCTAAGGGGTTTATGCCGTTAGGGGCTAATAAGTACAACAATCCGGGTATTTCCATTTTCCCTGCCAAAAACTTTATGGATTGCGCTGTCGAGTGGACTACCAATGAGCACGCTGTTGGTTCGACGGCCAATCTAGTGTTTATCAGTGCGTTTGCAAACAGTGATCTAACTACACCTTGATCTGACAGTCAGCATTAAGCGATTATGGGGCTCATCCCTCAATCATCATTAGATGACTGGGGGATGAGCCCCTTTATTCGATTAGCATATTGATAAGTATATTTAGACACTCCGTCTATAGGTCTTAGGCGGAAGTCCATACACTTTGTTAAACAGGCGGGTAAAATAATTGCTGTCGTTAAATCCACATTCATATGAAATTTCTGTAATGGAAAGCTGCGTACGCTTCAACAACGTGCATGCTCGTTCTAAACGGAGTCGTTGCAAATAGAAGATTGGAGTCGTTTGATAATAGGAGCGAAAGATGCGGTTCAAATGTCTGACCGAAATATTCGATCTAGCAGCGATTTCTTCCAGTGTAAGCGGATCGAGATAGTGATCTTCCATATAGGAGATGGCATTCGCCAAATGCATCAGATTGCTGTCAGTGCCCATCTCCTGATGGTTATACTGTCTGGACAAATAGACTGCGAGCTCCATAAATCGGGCAATCAACATCGTCTGATACCCTTGAAGCTTGCCGTTGTATTCATTAATCATAACGGAGATAAGAAGCGAGACATATTCCAGACTGGGAATTGGCAATCTGAGGCTGCTCTTATACGAGTGAATATTGCGGTAAAACGGTTCCAAAACGAAAAGCGACTGAAAACCGTTGGAAGTTCTTAGATCTAGACCGGCCGATAGCAGCATTTCTGGGCGGTACATAATATTGCAAATTCTAAAATCATGAGGTTCTTTGTAAGCATGAGAGGTTGCGCCGCTTATGACAAATACATTTCCCTTCTTAATAAAGAAGGTCTCATGATTGACGATGTGCGTAGCGTTTCCATTCAGGACAATGACAAGCTCGGAGAAGTCGATGTGCTTATGCAGCTCCAGGTCATCGTCGTGTCCGCCATAATGAATAAAGAAAGGGAAATCCTTATCAAGTGTAAACCACTCTAAGTAGGTATCACTCAAATACTCCCTCCTCTTCCAATAATAACGTATTTGATGTCTATATTATGCTATTCTATGACCTGAAAATCAAGGTTCTATGTTAAAGCGTGCTATATGATCTGATAAGAGAAACATGGAATGAGGAGAGTGATTTAAGTATGCCTCATACACAGCGACTGTCATGATGTTATGGATGAGCTGGCAGTTCCATACCGCCTGCAGCAAGAAGCTATATTTTAAGAAGGGGGAAATGGCGTGCAATTCGATTCTGTAAAAATCATCTCGCCTGCGAAAAAAAGTAAGCGGTTACGCAAGCCAGTCAAGCATGGCAGCTATCGGTTGTTTTTTATGGCTTTGCCGTTCCTGATTTTAGCCTTTTTATTTTCTTATTTGCCTTTGTATGGCTGGATTTATGCATTTTACGATTATAGTCCGGCTCTAGGCATTTCCCAGTCGCCTTATGTTGGATTCAAATGGTTCACCACAATGGTTTCGAATGAAATGCAGCGTGCGGAAGTGCTGCGTGTCCTGCGTAACACCTTTGGGATGAACATATTAGGTCTAATGACTTCGGTATTTCCGGTCATCTTCGCCCTCTTCTTGGTGGAGATCAAATCAACCTGGTACAAAAAAATGGTTCAGATTTTAACCACGCTGCCCAATTTTATCAGTTGGGTGCTCGTCTATGCTTTTGTGTTCATGCTTTTCTCCACTCAGAGCGGCTTTGTCAATCAAGTGCTGATGAATTTAGGATGGATTTCGGAGCCGATCAATTATTTGGCCTCAGACAGTCATATATGGATCAAAATGACATTGTTGGGCTTGTGGAAAGGGCTGGGCTGGGGGGCGATCTTGTACATCGCAGCCATTGCCGGAATCGATCAGGAATTGTACGAAGCAGCCAAAGTGGATGGGGCAGGAAGGTTCAGATTGATGCGGCATGTGACCGTACCAGGGCTGATACCGACCTTTTTCGTTTTGCTGCTGCTGTCCATCGCCGGGTTCATCAGCGCAGGCTTCGAGCAATTTTATGTGTTTCAGAATGCGGTCAACGCGAATGATATCGAAGTGCTGGATTTGTACGTCTACAATATCGGAATCGCGAACTCCAGTTTCTCTTATTCAACGGCGGTAAGCATCCTGAAATCGTTGGTCAGCGTTGTCTTGCTTTTCATTGCAAACCGGTTATCAAAGATGATCCGGGGAGAAACGATCATTTAATTCACAGTCGCCAGGAAAGGAGAACCAACTATGGCCTCGTGGGAAAAATCCCGATTCAGTTTGTTTTCAATTCTGAACTACACCATGTTCGGATTGTTTACGCTGCTATGTATATTTCCGTTCTACTATTTGTTTATCAACACGATTAGCGACAATGATCTAAGCAGCAGGGGGCTGATCTTGTTCTATCCGGAAGGGATACATTTTCAAAATTACTTGAAAGTGTTTCATGTTCAGGGCCTTAAGCTAGCTCTGCTTGTATCGGTGGGCCGGACCATTCTGGGGACCATATTGACCGTAGCGGCATCTGCCTTTCTCGGTTATCTATTCACACGGAGCGAGATGTGGGGACGCAAGTTTTGGTACCGCTTTCTTATCCTGACGATGTACTTCAATGCAGGGATTATCCCTTGGTTTATAACGATGAAAAATTTAGGACTGATGAATAATTTTTGGGCGTACATCATTCCAGGAATAGTCGTGCCGTTCAACATTATCCTGGTGAAAACGTTTATCGAATCGACGCCGATCGCGCTTCAGGAATCGGCTCAAATCGACGGTGCAGGTTATATAACCATTTTCTATAAGATTGTCATGCCTTTGATAACTCCGATTCTGGCGACGTTAGCGATATTTACGGCTGTTGGGCAATGGAACAGCTTTACCGATACGCTGTTTCTCGTTAATGATTCCAAGCTGTTCACGCTGCAGTTCATTTTGTATCGATATTTGAATGAGGCGAATTCACTTGCGGAAATGATGAGGAACGCTACGGTTGGCCAGGTCAACCTTTCTCAAATGCCGACTCCGATGACCATCCAGACGACCGTTACGATTATCGTCGTTGCGCCAATCCTGCTCGTCTATCCTTTCTTCCAGCGTTTTTTTGTTAAAGGCATCATGATCGGCGCAGTAAAGGGTTGACCTTTTTTTGAAATGCGAAGAGAAGGATCAAGGGATATAAAAATACAAATCTGAGGTGAAATGAAATGTTCGCAAAAAGAAAAAGGTGGGCTTTCGTGATGTGTGTATGGAGTGCTGTTCTTGCTTTATCAGCATGCACCGGCAACAGCAATGGAGGGAATACACCATCTGGTACGTCTAGCGTAACGGACAGTTCAAGCGGCGAACAGCTGCCCGAATTAACGATTAACGTTCTCTCTCAGCTTACTAGCTATGCTGGACCGCAAGAGGGTTGGTTCGCTAAGGTCGTCAAGGACAAGTTCAATATCAAGCTGAATATCCAGAACAGCACGGGTGAGGTAGTTGCTTCAAGGATGGCTTCGGGCGACTTGGGTGATCTTGTTGTGTGGGGTAACAATAGCAAAGAATATACGGATGCCATTAAAGGAGGCCTGCTGCTGGACTGGAACAAGGACGGTTTGCTGGAGAAGTACGGAAATAATATGAAAGAGAACGCAGGTCAAGCGATTGAAGCAAATAGGAAGCAGTTCGGCGACGGCAAGCACGTTTACGGCATTGGCCACTCTGTCGGTTCCGGTGAAGGCTCGTCCGAAAGCAATAAGCTGACGTTTGGTCCGAGTATCCGTTGGGATCTGTATCAGAAGCTTGGCAGTCCGAAAATAACCAAGATGGAGGATTACTTGCCCCTCCTGAAGCAGATGCAGGAGCTGGAGCCAAAGAGCGACTCCGGCAGGAAAACGTACGGATTTTCACTCTGGTCGGAATGGGACGGCAATTCGATGAATCTAGGGAACATCGGGGCTTACTACGGCTACATCAATGGCGATGGCTTCAACCCGAGCGATATGATCCTGACATCTGTGTCGGAGCAAAAATACCAGGGTCTTATCGACGACAGCAGCTATTACATGGAAGGTCTGGCGTTCTATTATAAAGCCAATCAGATGGGCCTGCTTGATCCGGACTCGGTGACGCAGAAATTCGGGGACGTTTCCAACAAGCTCAAAGATGGCCAATTTTTCTTTACTCCGTTTACATGGATGGACGATACGTACAATACCCCGAATCATCTTTCAACAGGCAAGGGCTTGATGCCCGTGCCGTTCTCGGAAGAGAAGGCGGTTACGTTCGGCTATACGCCGTATGGCGGCGAACGTGTTTGGTCGATCGGCGCAAAAGCGAAAGACCCGGCTCGCATTATGATGTTCCTTGACTGGTTGTACTCACCTGAAGGCATTATGACGGTGAACAATGGCCCGAAGGGCCTTGCTTGGGATATCAAGGACGGCAAAGCTTACGTGACCGATTACGGCTGGGGGGCATTCCCGTCTAATGAAACGCCGGTTCCGGAGGAATACGGCGGAGGCAACTTCAATTCGGGTGTGTCTAAGATCAATAACACCACAATATCGAGCATGATGATCAACCCTGAAACCGGTGAGCCGTATAACCGCGAAATGTGGTCGTCGTCGCTCGGCCATAACCCGAATCAGGTCGATTTGAGCTGGCGCGATGCGATGGGGGTAAGCACGCAGAAGGAATACTACACCAATAACAATATGGTCGCTATAAAGAAACAGACTTTTACAGGCGAAGCCCCGATTCAGCTTCCTACCGACATTCAACAAAAGCAGAACGAAGTCGGCAAGGTAATCAAAGAATACTCCTGGAAGATGGTTATCGCGAAGAACGACACCGAATTCAACAAACTGAAGCAGCAAATGCTGGAGAAGGCCAAAGGTCTTGGTTACGACGAAGTTGTCGCTTGGCAAATCGAGCAAACGAAGAAGACGGTTTGGGCGCAGAATCCGTAATCGCAATGACTAAACAGCTTAACTTTACAAATGAGTAGGAGTGCAGCGTCGTGCAATATACCAATCCGGTCATTTCCGGCTTCCATCCCGACCCGAGCATTTGCCGGGTCGGTGAGGATTACTATCTGGTAACCAGTTCATTTGAATATTTTCCTGGTATCCCTATTTTTCACAGCAGGGATCTTGTCCATTGGCGCCAGATCGGACACTGTCTCACGTCCGAGCGACAACTGCCGCTTGCAAACGCCTGGAGCTCGGGCGGAATCTTCGCTCCGACAATCCGCCACCATGAAGGTTGGTTTTACATGACAACGACGAACGTAAGCGGGATGGGTAACTTCTTTGTTCGAAGCCTTCAACCTGTCGGACCATGGTCAGACCCCATTCGCGTTGCTCAGGGCGGTATTGATCCTTCTCTATTGTTCGACAATGACGGGACAGTTTATTTCCAATCTACATGTACGGGCGATCAGGGAGATGGCATCTATCAATGTGAGATTGATATTGCGACCGGTCGAATGTTGACGGAGAGCCGCTTGCTCTGGAAGGGAACGGGCGGAGCACACCCGGAAGCGCCCCATCTTTACAATATCAACGGACTCTATTATTTGCTCATTGCCGAAGGTGGGACTGAATTTGGCCATATGGTGACAATCGCGAGAAGCAGCGCTCCTTACGGTCCTTATGATTCATGCCCTCATAATCCGATCTTGTCTCACAGAAGTATGAACAGCACCATACAAGCAACCGGGCATGCGGATTTGGTACAAGCGGAGGACGGCAGCTGGTGGGCGGTTTTTCTGGGCATCAGGCCCGTCTCCTATCCCAAACGGCATCATCTGGGAAGAGAGACGTTTTTGGCGCCCGTAACCTGGACGGATGACGGCTGGCCGATCATCGGCAATGGCGGACGCGTTGAGACGATCATGGATTGTCCGGCGTTTATAGGAAATCCATGGCCGCTTCAGAAGATCAGGGATGATTTTGAGGAAACGACGATTGGTTTGGACTGGACATTCCTTCGAAATCCGGAGCCCGGCAGCTGGTCGCTCTACGAAAATCCAGGGTATCTTACGCTGCGGGGAACGAAGGTTTCTCTTGATACTGCCGGCGCACCCGCCTTCGTGGGCCGTCGTCTGCGCCATATGTCATGCAAAATCTCCGCTTTGCTGCATTTCGAACCGAAACATGAAGGAGAGGAAGCCGGACTAACCGTGTTTATGAATGAGAGGTATCATTACGATCTGGCCGTGAAGCTCAAAGAGGGACGAAAGATTATTGTATTCCGGCGAAGCGTTGGTTCGATGAAAACAGAATGCGAGCTAGACTGCGCATGGGGATCGGTCGTGCTGATGATTGAGTCCCAGCCGGAATGGTTTGTGTTCTCCTTTCAGCAAGAGCAATCTCGCGTTGAATTAGGATCAGGAGAAACGCATCTGCTTTCTACGGAGGTGGCGGGCGGGTTTACGGGAATATTCATTGCGATGTATGCCGTTTGTGAAACGGAGCACAGTTCCCCGGCACTTTTTGATTGGTTCGATTATGCGCCAACCTAAAATTCATATTGGAGAAGCAAAGCGGGTCAGGCGAATACACAGCCTTGACCCGTTTTTTTAACTATCCAATAAGCTAATAGGGCTCCGTTAAATCTACTCTCCTAATAGGTTAGGACTCTTGCAACTTTTACCAAAATATAACGTCTATTCTTTTATGGAAAAAATTGAATTTCTACAGAGAAGAGAGGTTGCAATGATTCAAAAAAAGTCACATTTGCAGGAGAGTATGATGAAGAAGCTTAGTTTTTTGATGGTATTATTTATTTTTTTGTTGGCGCTTCCAGACAAAAGCTTTGCAGCAGCAGTGGATACGAAGGTGATTTTGGACGGAACGGAGCTTGTTCAGCCTGAGAACACGAAAGCCGAAATTATTGACAAAAAAGTGATGGTCCCGATTCGGGTCGTATCGGAAAACTTGGGGTACGACGTGCTCTGGAATAAGCAGACCCAGACCGTCACGATTAGCAAAGAAGGCACGCACATTGAAATGACGGTAGGCCAGAAAGCGGCAAAGGTCAATACGGAAACCGTAGATATAGATGCTCCTCCTGTAATTAAAAAAGGAACGACACTCGTTCCCCTGCGCTTCATAGGCGAGCAGATGAACCTCAAGGTAGGCTGGAACAACAAGGCGAAGACGGTCACTTTAACTAGCCCGATTCCCGAGGTGGTCATCGATGAGGGGGGAACGGCCCCAGTTACTCCGCCACCTTCCGAAACGGGAGGCACCATTATTGATGGAGCTAGCCCGAGTGGCGTGTCAACCGTTAGCGCTATCAGCTTTAATGACAACCGACTGATCGTCACGACAAGCGGCAAAGTAGGGCCGAAAATTTTCGCGATGAAGGCGCCGGATCGCCTTGTCATTGATTTGCCAAATTCGGCTTTTGCGCCGTCGTTTGGCGATGGACAAGCTTTAAACGACAGCCAGATGGGCGAGCTTGTGATTACGGACAGCTCAGATGTTACGAAGGTGCGTTACTCTTTGTTTACCCGCGAGCCATCGGCTATTCGCATCGTTTTGGATTTGAGACAGGCGACCTCCTATCAGCTTGTCAGCGATGATTCTGGCCTTTATGTCGTTGATCTTAATGTGGACGGCGACGTAGGCGGTGCGCCGATTGTGCCGCCCATCAGCTCGGACGGCAAAAAAATCGTGGTTATTGATCCGGGCCACGGCGGAGTGGAGCCGGGCAAGGTGGCACTGACCGGACTGCAGGAAAAAATAATCAATCTGACGCTTTCCTTGAAAGTCGAGCAGCTGCTGAAGCAGGTGTCTGCCATTAATGTGGTGATGACACGAAACGATGATACGACACTCAGCCTTTCGAATCGTGCGAAGCTGGCAAATGCACTGAATGCCGATTTGTTCGTCTCCCTGCATGCCAACGGCTACACGACATCTACAGCTTCAGGCACGGAGACGTATTATGCGCGGGATTCGAGCATACCATTAGCTAAGACGATTCATCGCTATTTGGTGGAAGCGACTGGACTGAGAGATCGCGGAGTGAAATACGGCAACTATCACGTCATACGAGAGACAACCATGCCAGCGGTTTTGCTCGAGACAGGCTTTATGAGCAACGCGTCGGATTTGGCGGTTATAACGAATGAAGCGGTGGAAATGCGTATGGCAATCGGCATCGTTGAGGGAATTAAAGAATATTTGGGTATTAAATAGTACAGCTTGTTTCTTTCAATTCCCGAGGGAGGTGGAGTTTGAATGAACACAAAGATTGCTATTGCGGCGCTCCTGTTAATCGTTATGACGACTGCAGGCTGCGCGGACAAGTCATCAGCCCATCCGGTGCAAGAGGATTCTTTAGAAGCTATACAATCCAAGACGGTCACAGCTGCCACAGTCGTGGAGCCGCAGCAAACGGCCGAGGCTCCGGTACCGACTGCGGAAGTGAAGACGCGGACCATTGAAGTTTTTTTCTCAGACCCGCAGGGGGAAAAGCTGAATAAAGCGGGTGTGCAGATTTCTTTTTCCACACCTGCTCAGAAATATACGGCAGCCTTTAAAGCTTTGCAGCAAAGCGACAATGCCGAGCTGATACCGCTCTGGTCGAAAGAGATCGAGCTGAAATCAGTCCATTTTAAAAATGGAGCGCTCACGCTCGACATTCATATGCCTGACACGGCGCGCCAGGGATCTGGCAGTGAAATACTCGCTTTGGATGCATTAACATGGACGTTGTTTCAATTCGTTGAGGTTGAAACGATTGATCTGCTGGTCGATGGCAAGCAACTGGAAAGCTTAATGGGACATGCCGATTTAGAGCATCCCATCACGAGAGGGAAATAAGCTTGGTGAAAGCCGATTGCTGCATCGCCATGTTTCATAATCTCTCTTAAGAGGTAAAGAGACCTATAACCAAAGAGGAGATGATCATATGACAGCTTCAAGTAATGGTTTGGGCGATAAAATAAAAGGCAAAGTCAATCAAGTAAAGGGCGAGATTAAAGACCAGATCGGTAAAGCGACGAACAATGAATCGCTGCAAGGAGAAGGCAAGCTGGATAAAGTGAAAGGTATTGCCCAAGAAAAAATCGGCGAGCTAAAAAATAAAATCAGCAAATAGATGGCGGTTGCAAGCTTGACTATAGCCGCTTATAGCTGCATCGTTCATCAAGAAGCCAGCCTTCACAAATCGTGGAGGCTGGCTTCTTGCGGCGCATAACGATTGCGCTGGAGGAGAGCGGGCCAACGCAGCAAAGGAGCGTTCGCCGCTGCTGTGCTGCGTTGGCAAACGCTCCTATGCTTTACGCTATTTTATAAGTGGTCAGGCGGCATTTCGGTGGGGAAGTCTTGCCCTCGGGCTAACCAAGAGCGGGAAACGATGGTATTATGATGGGATAACAGATTTATTATGATGCAGGAGATGAACCATGGATTTTGCAAAGCTGAATTCCTTAACGAAATATCCGAGTATTCTCACCTATCACCAGCTTGGGGAGCGCGGCCGTTTAAACGATAGGTTAACTGAAGGCGAGGCCTTTGATTCGGATAAGCCCGTTTATGTTTTTGAAAAAGTAGACGGGGAAAATGCGCGTATTATTTTGCTGCATACTGAAGCCGGAACGGACTATTTCATTGGCTCACGGGAGGAGCTGCTTTTTGCCAAGGGTGACCGAATCGGCAATCCTTATGGCAATATGGCGACCTTGCTAACTCCGATTGCGGAGCGGATGCAGGCCAGCTTGGCGGATGGAAAGCTCGGACTGACGGTCATGTATCAGGAAAGCTATGGCGGGAAAACAAAGGCGGCAAAAAATTATACGTCCAGCGGGAGCCAAGGCTACCGGGTGTTTGATCTGTTTTCGCTGTCGCATGAAGAGCTTCAGCATCTGCTGGCACTGCCCATTGACCAAATTGCCAACTGGCGTGATCATGGCGGCCAGCCATTTTATCAAGAGGCGAAAAAGGCTGCGTTTATTGAGCGCTGGAGTCTCGATGCTGCACCGCTGCTGGCTGAGCTGGCTGGAGCTGCATTTCCAGTCGGACTGGAGGAGACGAGCCGTTTTCTCAGCGATTTTGCGGCCACTCGTGTAGGAATGGATGCAGCCGGCAAATCAGAAGGGATCATTGCGCGAACTGCCGATCGCAAAATGATTCGCAAAATCCGGTTCGAGGATTATGAACGAACCTTTAGAAATGTGCCGAAGGCATGAACAATTTGCTAGTGTCGGGCTACCGCGCGCATGAGTTGAACATTTTTAATCAAAAGCATGAGGGTATTGCCTATATTAAGCAGGCGATAACGAATAAGCTGCTGCCGCTCATCGATGATGGCTTGCAGTGGGTCATTACGCCCGGCCAGTATGGCGTTGATCTGTGGGCATGTGAAGCAGTCATTGCGCTTAAGCCGCAGTATCCGCAGCTCAGGCTTTCTATTATTACGGCGTACAGCAATCCGGAAGAGAAGTGGAAGGATGACAAGAAGGAATATTACGAGCAGGTGCTGAAGGGCGTCGATTATTATGCATCGGTCAGTGACAAGCCCTATGATGGCATTTGGCAGCTGCAAGCGAGGGATGAGCTGCTGTTTCGCAAAACCGATGGCATTTTGCTCGTGTACGATGAGGATGCGGGGGAAGGCAGTCCGCGCTACTTCAAGGAGCGTGCGCTTCGCCGGCAGCAGGCCGACGGTTATCGCTATATCAGCATCAGCTCGGATGATATCCAGAGCATTGCTGATGAGGCGAACTATCGGGATATGGACTAGCACAATAAGGTTGCCAGTGCTTAGGGCGGTTTTGACATCAGGAGGAGGATGCAGAAATGGAAGAACAGGATGATAAAAAGCAGCAAGAGCAGCATTCGGAAAATGGACGGCCGTTCGATTTAGAAAAGAGTGAGCCCGCGAGCCAGGCGGTGCATGTGTTCCGCCAGCCGCGGGATTCGCAGCAGTCACAGGCGGCAGCGCAAGCAGCAGCCCAAGCAGCAGCCCAAGCTGCGCGGGAGGAAGCGGCGCAGCGGGCCGAGGCAGCCCGCCAAGCAGAAGCGGCAAGGCAGGAGGAACTAGCGCGCCAGGAGGAAGATGCGCGTTTGCTTGAGGCTTTGCGGGAGCAATCGGCTTTGCAGGAGCACGCGATTTTGGGAGAAGAGCCGGAACAACGGGACCGATACGGCGAGTATGGGGAATATGGCGAATACGGCAATGACAATAGCGAATACGATGCAGCAGCTGATGCAGAGACAGCGGGTGCGGCTGCATCATCAAGGAATGAAGCGGCCGGAATGGCAGGCGTAGCTGGTGCTGGTGCCGGGACTGGCGCAAGTGCAGGAGCGAAAAGTGGCGCGGCAGAGGCTGCAAACAAGCTGCTGCAAAATGTGTCCGGCTCATTTAAGCAAATCGATATGCAAATTTTGCTGAAGCTGCTGAAAAACCCGCTGGAGGGGCTGAATTTAAATCCAGCTAAAGATTTAAGCTACGGTATAATAGGCATCGTTAGTGCAATTATAGGCTTCTTATTGTTTGGGCTGCTTACGGGCAGCGCCATCCAAATATTTTTTGGCTATGGGGTGTCCGATCTATTGCGTGAGGGAAGCGGCATGAGTGCAGCGCTATTCGGCAAAATCTTGCTGCTGTCGCTAATTTCGACGATTGCCTTCCTCGGTTCATTGTGGGGAATCAGCTTGTGGAGAGCGACGCAGCGTCTAACAATCAGAGCTTTTATTACGTCGATTGGAGCGATGCAGCTTGCTTCTGGCGCTGGATTTTTAATCGCGGGCGTCGTTTCGCTCATTAGCTTCAAGCTGGGTTTCTTTGTAATGGCGGCGGCTCTGCTGTCTACACTTGGCATTTCCTTGGTCGGCGCATCGGTGGCCAGCCAGGTGACCAAGGAAAAGCTGTGGTCTTATATTGCTCTTTCGGTTTGTGCGTACTTATTGCTGTTTGGCCTGTTCGCTGATTTGATTTTGTAAATCGCTAAGCATATTGAATGATGACGTAATGCTTTAACGTTGTTTCCCTTTGCGGAAGCAACGTTTTTTATTTGTTTGAAAATGCTTCTGTCCGTTATTTTGGTAAATTTGTTATGGCGGTTTGAAATCATAATTGGAGCAGTTAATGATTGAAGTTCGATAAATTATGACAGAGATCGAAAAAATAATTGATGAATTTTCAGTAAAATGGAATGATTATAGAGGATTTTAGCACTTTATGTAGAAATTTTAATAGCTAAAGATGATAGGGGGGATTTACCATTATGAAAAAAGCTATTTTTGCAGCTGCCGCAATGCTCGTCATGGCTGGCTGCGCCAGTCAAACCCAGGATTTTTCCACAGAGGTCAGTCAATTAAAGGAGCAAGTGAGCCAGTTGAGTGCTGAAAATGAAAAGTTAAAAGCACAGCTTGCCGAGGCTCCGGAGACCGCTGCCACAAGCGAGGCTTCTTCAGCGCCACAACCGGAGCCGTCCGCCGACACTGGCAATGTACTAGAATTGAAAAAAGCGCTCGTTATTGCTGACTTCGCAGAGGTGACGCTCACGAAGACAGAATTCACGTCCAAAGTCGTTCCTCCGAAGCCGGACAGCTTCTACACGTATTACGAGGTGAAGGATGCCGAAAATATTTATTTGGATGTCGTCCTTAAATTCAAAAGCTTGCTCAGCTCCTCCAAAAGTGCAGATGATTTTGCCTCTGTACAAGTGAAATATGATAGCAAATATGAGTATAAAAGCTTTTCAACCATTGAAGAGTCGGGTGGAGGCAACTTTACCTATACGAATATAACGAGCATTGAGCCACTAAAAACGGGAGTTCTCCATTTTATCGCCGAGCTTCCTAAGGAAGCGGCCAAAGACAAGAAACCGATTGATATTATCGTTACTATTGAAGGTAAGGAATACGTCTATTCGTTGCGTAGTGAATAGTCTTTTCACGAAATATATAAATAGAGGGAGAATTAGATATGAAACAGAGAGTAATTACAATTTTGCTGGCTATGGTCATGCTGCTGGCAATTCCAACGGGGCTTTCGGCCGCTAAGGCGGAGAGCCAGACTGTTTTTGTTAACGGCAAGAAAGTTGCATACGCGCAGGCACCCATAAGCGAGAACGGCACAACGCTTGTATCGGCAAAAGAAACGATTGAAGCACTAGGCCTTGCCTTCAGCTGGGACAAGGGCAATAAGCGTATCATCGCCTCAAGCGGCGAAATGACGATTTCGATTATTTTGAATGAGCCTGTTGCTACGGTCAATGGCATTTCTGTATTTTTAGGCACGCCTGCTGTAGAGCGAAATGGACGCACGATGGTTCCACTTCGCCTGTTGACAGATGGTCTAGGCGCTTCTATGGAAACGAAAGGTCAGCAAATCAGCATTAAAACGGTAGACCCGAGCAAAAGCAAATATTATACGGGCCTGCCGCTGCAAATTACGAATTCCGCTATGAAAAATTTAGGCACGGAAAAAATCATTGTTAATTATGTGGAATATTATTATGCCGGTGGCGCTGTGCAGGCCTATGATTTTACAGCATCGCTAAATGCGCGCGGCAAAGCCGCTTTTAACAATGCGACTGTAAAGCCTGGCGAAAATTTTGATTCGAATGGCACGAACTATACCTTTTTCGGGAGAACCGTTTATAGCATAGTGGTGGGAGAAGAAGAAACGGTAAGCAAAAGCTATAAGCTGGCTAAACAGCTTTATGGCAATGGTGGCACGATTGAAAAGCAGATGAGAGCCCTCTACAAACAGAAGGAAGAGGAATACAAGAAGAAGCTGAAAGAGGAGCTTAAGAAAAATAATAATGTTCCGTTTAAAATTGTGGGCCATAGTATTACGAAAGATTCCTACAACTATCCTGAAGCCAATATAAAAATGGTTAATTTAACGGATAAAGCGATTGTTTCCTTCGAGCTTTCTTTCAGCACGTATGATGTTTATGACGATCCTGTAAAAGGCGGATATCCTTATACTAACCGTTTTTATGGCAGGGGCAATGATGTACGAGTGGAAAGTGGGGAACAATACACCTTTTCTTGGGACTTGTCCTCCTATTACAATACGTCAAAGCTGAAAAACATTCAGATCGATAAAGTAGCCTTCTCCGACGGCTCTGTCTGGAAACGTAAATAATCGTTGATCTAGCGAGTAGAAGGTTTAGAGGGATAAAGAAAAAAGTAAAAAGAAAACGCCGCAGCGCTTGTATCTCCTGCCCGCAAGGGAAGGACAGCAGCGCTGCGGCGTCTTTTGCATTATAGGGAGGAAACCCGGCGCAGAAAATTATTATGCGCAAAGCCCCGCACCTGCTCCTCAGAGTAATGCTTAAGCAGCTCGTTAATCAGGTTTTGGCTTTTTGCGGCGTTTTCGAGATTTTGTACGTAAGCGCCTATGCCGTCAAAATCGGAGCCAAGGCCAACCTGATTTACACCGCCAATAGCGCAGTAATGGTCAATATGCTTAATTAAATCGGGGATCGTCGTAATCACTCCCGACTCGGGCTTAATAAACTCGGGATAGTAAACAACATGGACGGTCGCATTTTTGGCAAACAGCGCTTGCGCCTGCTCATCAGACAATCCTCTTGGATGATCGAACACCGACTTTGCATTCGAGTGGCTGGCAATCAAATAATCAGCCGTTTCCACGACGTCCCAGAAGCTCTGCTCATTCAAATGGCTGACATCGGTCAAAATCTGGTGCTCATTGTGGAACTGTACCATTTTGCGGCCGAGGGAGGAAAGTCCCGCCCCGCGAGGCTCCAGCACCCCATCAGCAGCAAGGTTGGCGAAATTCCAGGTCAGGCCGACCGACAACACGCCAAGGCGGTGAAAGATATTCAGCTTATGCAAATCATTGCCGACCGGATCGACACCTTCAAGCGTGAGAAAAGCGCCAATTTCGTGCTCCGCCAGCTTGCCGATATCCTTCCATTCCTTGATGTGCTTGATGTCCGGATTTTTCCCTAATACTTCCTCATAAAAATAATGCACCTGATCGAGCGCCGATTGAAACTTCTCTTGATCAGTCAAGTTCGGCATGACAAAAATGGCGAAGCCTTGTACTTTGACTCCTCCTGCAAGCAGGCGCTGCTTGTTTGTATCCAGCTCAGGCGCATCGTTGAAGGAAAGGCTGCCTTTCTTATCCGCCAGCTTCATCAAAGCATCGCAATGCAAATCGATAATATTCATTCGCGCATACCCCTTATCTGTCCTTACTTACCGTAATATTGTTTATTTCCACATCGGGATCAAAGTCAATATGGCTCGGCACATTGATAATGAGCATGCCCCCAAAAATCGTTTCCCAGTTGCCGCCGCTGTCGGCGACCCGATTTTTGAAATCGGCAAGCTCCTCGGAAGAAGCGACGTCCTGGCTGAGCAGCCACGAATATCTTCTTAAGCGAGATTTGCGAACCGTCTCTTTATAAAAATAAATGTTGCCTTGCTGCTCCAGCTTGACAATATCACCGAATGATACCATTTCCGTAAATAATGGATTTTCTTCAATGCGGTAGCGCTGATCGTCAATCGGCGTTACCTTGAGCATCTCAATCTCCTGCCCGGAGGAATGAAAGGAAATGCCAAGCTCAACAGATGGATTCATAATAGGCACCTTCTTCGTTAAAATAAGCTTAGGTCAAATGTTCGCGACAACGTTTCGAGCAAATGAACGCCTGCAATGCTGTTGCCCTTGCGGTGCAGGGATGGCCCGACGACGCCGATGCCGTAGCGACCTGGAACGATCGCGAGAATGCCGCCGGATACGCCGCTTTTGGCCGGCAATCCCACTTGAATCGCGAATTCGCCCGAGGCATTGTACATGCCGCAAGTAATCATAAACGTTTTGGCGATTTGCACGTAACGCCGTGGTATCAGCTGGGTTCCAGTGACGGGATCGGTTCCGTTATGCGCCATAACGAGCGCCATGCGAGCCAAATCCGCGCAGGTGACGCTGATCGAGCAGTGCCGGAAATACACGTCGAGCACTTCCTCGACTTCCCCCTGCAGCACCTGCTTATCCTTCAGAAAATAAGCCATCGAGCGATTCAAATTTGCTGTTTTGGCTTCTGACAGATATACCTCGTTATCATAATCCAGCGTAATATTACCTGAGAGATTGCGGAAATAATCGAGCACACGGGCCGATTTCTCCTCCCGGCTGCTTCCGGCAATCAGCGAAGAAATTGCAATCGCTCCAGCATTGATCAGCGGATTAAAGGGAATGCCGGGCTGCACAAGCTCCAGCTTGAGCATGGAGTTGAAGCTGTCCCCGGTTGGCTCCATGCCAACCTTGGCGAAAACCGCCTCTTCGCCATTATCCATTAACGCCAGGATGAGCGTGAAAACTTTGGAAATGCTTTGCATAGTAAAGGATATGCCGCAATCTCCTGCAGATGCTACTTGACCTTCTGCACCCACAATATGAATGCCCAAGGCGTCCTTGGGGGATTTTGCAAGCTCAGGTATGTAGGAGGCCACTTTGCCATGAAGAGCCTGCTGGCGGGATGTTTCTACCCATTTGGGCAGCAGGGAGTGCATATGTTTAAGCTCGCTATTTGTCAATTCGTTTCCTCCTGCTCGCCAGTTTGGCATGAATGGCTCTATTATAATACATTTTGGTAGTGAAACGCATCAGGCTTACGCAGGGCGATCATGATTGAAGAAAGCAGGAAATGTTGTAAAATCATCCATTATATTCACATTGTATCCTGTTCTTCTGCTTGCGGTGAATTTATAATCAGAAGCGTATCCCGTAGTTAACGATAGAAAAGATATGGTGAAGGAATCGGCAGTCCCCCCATTGCCAAAGCTGCTGATGCTTCTTCACCATAGGCTTGAAAGCCTATCCTGCTAGGGAACGGTTGTTGAAACACATTTATGTAAGCGGATACAATCTTGGGGTACGCCAGTCGGGGACAAATCCGGCAAACTATTAAAGGAAGAGGGAATGTTGAAAATGAAAAAAAGACTCAAACTGCTCGTTTTCGCTATGATGATTATCGCCCTTATTACGGTACAGATGCCGCTTCAGCAGGCCGAAGCGGCTCCTGCCTTTGCGAAAGGGACGGATATTAGCTGGGTTCCCGGTCTTGAGGCGCAAGGCTACACCTGGAAGGACAAAAACGGCACAACCAAGGATATTATTCAAATTTTGAAAAATGACTACCAGATTAATTCGGTGCGAATTCGCGTATTCGTAAATCCTTCGAGTAATTATGCAAACGGTTACTTGGATATGAACCGGGCCGCAGCGCTGGCACAGCGGGCGAAAAATGCAGGCATGAGCATTATGCTGACGCTGCATTACAGCGACTCATGGGCCGATCCAGGGCAACAGACAAAGCCTGCTGCTTGGAATAATTACACGTTCCAGCAGCTGATGGATGCAGTCTGGAACCATACGCGGGCGGTTATGACGGCGATGCAGGCGAAGGGCGTGACGCCGGATTGGGTGCAGATCGGCAATGAAACGAATAACGGCATGCTGTGGAATGACGGCAAAGCGACTGTCAGCATGCAGAACTACGCATGGCTGGTCAATACCGGCAACAATGCGGTGAAATCAATCTCTTCTGGTACGAAGACGATCGTTCATCTGGCAGGCGGAAATGATAATGCTTTATTCGTTTGGAATATCGGGGGGCTGATCAGCAATGGCGCTACCTTTGATATTATCGGCATGTCGCTGTATCCATCGGCTTCGGATTGGTCGGCCAAGGTAGATCAAACGATCAGCAATGCCAATAATATGATTGCCCGGTATGGCAAGCCGGTTATCATTTCTGAAATTGGCCTTGAATATAACCAGCCAGCTGCTACGAAGAGCTTCGTTGCTGCGATTAAGACGAAGGTTCGCAATATTTCTGGCGGCAAGGGGCTAGGAGTCTTTTATTGGGAGCCGGAGGCGCCTCCGGGCTATAATGGCGGCTATAATAAAGGCGCTTGGCAGGCAAACGGCCAGCCGACGATTGCATTGGAAGGTTTCTTGAACTAGCAAGCTAGCTCCTAAGCAGCCCAGCTATTCATTCCCCTGTTATTTCACTTATAATAGAAAGCAGGACGAATCTATTTGGAGAAACGGGGGAGTTTGTAGGTGGAAGCCGTAAATAGCAAACCTTTTACCATTGATTTGGAATCAAACCTGACGCTGCGAGGAGACGTTCGAGTGTCAGGCGAACCGGGGAAGAAGCCGGTTGTTATCGTTGCCCATGGCTTCAAAGGGTTTAAAGATTGGGGATTTATACCCTATGCCTGCGAGCAGCTTGCAAGGCAAGGCTATGCTGTCATTTCCTTTAATTTCAGCTGCAATGGCGTAGGGGAAACGGACTTTGACGAGCTGGATAAATTTGCGGTTAACACATATTCCCGTGAACAGCTGGATCTTGATACAATCATCACGCAGCTGCTGGAAGCGAAGCTTCCTTTCGCCGAGGAGCTGAATACGAACCGGATTGCCCTGCTTGGACATAGCCGTGGGGGCGGAAATAGTATTTTGGCCGCTGCGAGACACCCGCAGCTTCAGGCAGTTGTAACATGGAATGGCATAGCCGACGTGAATCTCTTTACGGAGGCGTTTCGGCAGGAGGTGCTGAGCCGCGGCGTCGGTTATGTGCCTAACATGCGCACAAAGCAGCAAATGCCGATATCGCCTATATTTTTTGAAGACCTGGAGCGCCATGCAGCGGCGTTTAATATTAAACAGGTGCTGGGCACCCTAGCAGTTCCAGCACTGCTGATACAGGGGGATCAAGATTCGGAGCGGCTGGTATCAGGCTATGAACAAATGCGTGAGGCTGCCCCGCAGCATACGTTCGTTACACTAACGGGAGCGGACCACACCTTTGGGGCAAAGCATCCCTTTGCCTTCACAACTGCGAATTTGGAGGAAGCGCTTCGGCTGACGGTGCTTTTTCTAAATGAGCGCCTAAAGTAGGGGAGTGCCAGATGGATCAAAAATCCCCAAATGTGCAGTGGCAATCTTATGAGCTTGGCGGATTGCAGCAGTATGGCCAAGTGGCCTATTCCGGCAGCATTGTATGGTTAACAGGGCTGCCTGCATCAGGAAAGTCATCTATCGCTGCTTCGCTTCATAGACAGCTTCAAGCTAACGGCGTGCGAACGGCGGTACTGGATGGCGATAATTTGCGGCATGGGCTAAACCGCGATCTTGGCTTTAGCGCAGAGGATCGCCGCGAAAATGTGCGCCGCACCGCGGAGGTGGCGGGGTTGTTTGCTAGCAATGGAAGCATTGCCATAGCGGCGCTCGTCTCGCCGCTGGAGGCGGATCGAGCATTGGCGCGAGCGATTGCAGCTCCACTTCCCTATGTGGAGGTGTATGTAAATTGTCCGCTTGCCATATGCGAGCAGCGTGATCCGAAGGGGCTTTACAGCAAGGCGCGGCGGGGAGAAATTCCGCTGTTCACGGGTATATCTGCTCCTTACGAGGCACCGCTCGTTCCAGACCTGGAGCTGTTTTCGGGCATAGGAAATGCGGATACTGCGGCTGAGGCCGTTATCCGCTGCTTGCAGCAGCGCGGTATTTTAACCGAGCGGGATTAGCAAAACAACCGGGCAACCTATGCTCTTGTGATACGCTCTGTAAAATCATGCAAAAAAAAGCTTCTTCTTCGGGAACGCCCGAAGAGGAAGCTTTTTACGTTTGATGTAATGTGCTTGAGCATCGACTTCGCTTGTGCCAGCTGCCTGCTGGACGAAGTCTAATGCATGCTTTTAAGCGCCGCTTGCGGGCTTGGAGAAGAAGGTTTTAAGCGCCTTATATACTTCGCCTTTATCCTTAATAATCGAATACATAAATTTTTTATTGCTTATGTTTTTATATGCGGACATTAAGGTGCTGCTGCGATTATATTGATTTACCTCGCCGTAGCCGAACAGATTGGCCCGTTCCAGCAGCTTGTCGATGAGCTTCACGCATTTTTCGTTATCAGAGGTCAAATTATCGCCATCGGAAAAATGAAACGGATAAATGTTCCAATTGGCCGACGGATAACGGCTGTCGATAATATCAAGCGCCTTCTGATAGGCAGAGGAGCAGATGGTGCCGCCGCTCTCGCCGCGAGTGAAAAATTCTTCTTCGGTTACTTCCTTCGCTTCGGTATGATGCGCTACGAATACCATCTCAACATGCTGATATTTCCGGCGCAGAAAGCGAGTCATCCAGAAGAAGAAGCTTCTGGCACAATATTTTTCAAAAGAGCCCATGGAGCCTGAAGTGTCCATGAGCGCCAATACGACGGCATTGGATTGGGGCTTTACGATTTCATTCCACGTTTTAAAACGCAAATCATCCGGCGAGATGCCGCCAATGCCTGAGCGTCCTTCATTGGCATTGCGCTTCAAATTTTGAATGAGCGTCCGTTTTTTGTCGATGTTGGACATAATGCCTTTTTTGCGAATATCGTGAAAGACGACCTCGGTTGTTTCCATAACATCCTTCTGCTTTTGCTCCAGATTAGGAAGCTCCAGCTCCTCGAAGAGCATATCCTCCAACTGGTCAATGCTGATTTCTGCCTCCACATAGTCCTCGCCCGGCTGATCGCCCGCACCCTGTCCTTTGCCGGGACCTTTGGCGGCCCCAGGATCAACGCCGAGCACATCCCCTACCTGTGAATCGCCATCGCCTTGTCCAACATGCTGCTTCTTGTTGTAGTTGTAGACGAAATGGGATTCATCAATGCTTTTAATCGGTATTTTCACCGTCTGCTTGCCATCGGATAATACAATGCTTTCATCGGTCACAATATCGGGAAGATTTTGCCGAACAGCTTCTCTTACTTTTTCCTGGTGCCGGGCTTGATCTTCGTAACCTTTCCGATGCAAGGTCCAATCCTCCTGTGACACGATAAATAACGGTTCTGCCACGAGCGTCACACTCCCATCTTTCATCAATAAGATCTGGATCAGGGCCAGGGGATCTAATTTTTCGTTGAAATATAAGAATTTATAAGTTTCACACTTATCATTTGGCTTATATTTCTCGGAGTGAAACGCGCCTTGCCGCCAAAGGACGGCGATAGCCGTTTCACCTTGTTATTCAATATATTCACGTCTGGGGCGGATATGTGAGTCAAAAGCGATCTGATTCTAGCTAATTAATCGCATGAATCTCGGTTTTTTTAACAAAGAACTCTGTTTTTTAAGTAGTAAAATGTCGGAACACAGTCTATCATCGACAATGAAAGTGATTCCAAATTATGGTTTTGATTCATAAAAACGTATGATTTATCAAGGAGGTGGATGCTTACTCAAATCCTTAACCGTTCGTAATCCTGGAAATTAAAGGAATGACGTAGATTTCATTTTCGAATAATTTGGTAGCGCTTTCAATTGTGGGTGTTGATAAAATATCATGTGCGAAAAGGAGCTGAATAAGAAGAGATGAACGTTAAAAACGTGATTCGCAAAACAATAATGCTCTCTGTTGCTGCTTTGCTGGTTATTCCTGCTTTTGTTATGGAACCGAAGGTCAGTGCTGCCGCCCCAAGGCAGATGGAAGCTTTAACGAGAGGAGTCGTCGCTGTAAAAGTAAGCGGAGGCGTATTTGTCAGTTGGCGGCTGCTCGGCGGCGAGGCTGCTAATACAGGCTTCAACGTTTATCGCAACGGGACGAAGGTAAACAGCAGTGTCATTACGACAAGCACGAATCTTCTGGATGCTGGCGGCAGCAACTCCTCCACCTATTATGTCCGCGCCGTAATTAATGGCGTTGAACGACCAGCCTCCAATACGGCAACCGTATGGGCGAACAACTATAAAGATATTCCGCTGGACAAGCCTGCTGGCGGGACAACACCGAGCGGTGAAAGCTACACCTATAGCGCAAATGATGCAAGCGTAGCCGACCTTGACGGAGATGGCGAATACGAGATCGTCCTCAAGTGGGACCCGTCAAACGCCAAGGATAACTCCCAATCGGGGTATACCGGCAATGTTATTTTTGATGCTTACAAAATGAATGGACAAAAGCTGTGGCGCATTAATATGGGCAAAAATATTCGCGCAGGCGCCCATTATTCGCAATTTCTCCTCTATGACTTTAACGGCGACGGCAAAGGCGAGGTGGTCATCAAAACAGCGGACGGCACCGTGGATGGAACAGGACAGGTAATCGGCAGCTCGACTGCCGATTACCGCAATTCTTCGGGCTATGTGCTGTCAGGTCCGGAATATTTGACTGTTTTTTCAGGCCAGACGGGGGCTGCGCTTGCGACAACGAACTATGTGCCGGCCAGAGGCACCGTATCGAGCTGGGGTGATAGTTATGGCAACCGTGTCGATCGCTTTCTAGCTGGCGTTGCTTATTTGGATGGTGTTAGGCCAAGCATCGTCATGTCGCGTGGCTATTATACGAGAACCGTCATTGCTGCTTTTGACTTCCGGAATGGCTCGCTGACGAGCCGCTGGACGTTTGATACGAATAGTTCCGGCAATTCTGCTTATGCGGGACAGGGCAATCATAGTTTGAGTGTGGCGGATGTTGATAATGACGGCAAGGATGAAATTGTATTTGGCGCAATGACCGTTGATGATAATGGCCAGAAGCTATATAACACAAATATGGGGCATGGCGATGCGATGCATGTCAGCGATTTGAACCCGAACCGTGCTGGTCTTGAGGTATTTAAGGTAAACGAGGACACGAGCAAGCCTTATGGAGCCCAAGTCCATGATGCGGCTACTGGTCAAATTTTGTGGGGTGTCCATACGGGCGCGGATACGGGACGCGGAATGGCGGCCGACATCGATCCTCGTTATCCGGGAGCTGAGGTTTGGGCTGGCAGTGGTGTAGGGCTGAGGACGATTACGGGGCAGCTCATTTCCAGCACGCCTCCATCCTCGCAAAATTTCGGCATCTGGTGGGATGGCGACCTGCTGCGCGAGCTGCTTGACCATGTATGGTCGGGAAGCGCTGGAGTTGGCGTCGGAAAAATTGAAAAATGGAATTACAATACCGGTGCAGTCAGCCGCCTGCTAACGGCAACGGGAACTTACTCCAACAATACGACAAAAGGGAATCCTAGCTTGCAGGCTGATCTGATTGGCGATTGGCGCGAGGAAGTGTTGTGGCGTACGGAGGACAGCACTAAGCTGCGCTTGTATACAACCACAGATGTTACGACATATCGTCTCTACACGCTGATGCATGATGCCGTATACCGTTTAGGTGTTGCATGGCAAAATGTAGCCTACAACCAGCCGCCGCATACGAGCTATTTCCTTGGAAATGGCATGAGCACGCCTCCTGCACCAAGCATGTACACGACTCTGCCACAGGCCTCGTTTACAGAAGTAGGCACGGCCAATGCCTTACTCGCTGAGGAGGCTGCTTTGGAAGAAGCAGTGACTGCCCCTGAACAGGATCCAGCTCCGCAAACGGAGCCGGAAACAGAATCGGGAACAGGGTCGGAAACAGGGTCGGAAACAGAACCTGGAACAGAACCTGAAACAGAACCTCAGACAGAGCCGGTAACGACCCCCGTTCCTGAACAACAGCCAGACAACAGTGTGCCAACCGGCCAGGTTAATCCAAATGCAGCAGCTCAAGTGGCTTCAGGCGCAGCGCTAAGCGCAGTCCATGGACAAGCCGCTCCTATTTTGTAGAGCTAGGGTTATTATCCCCTCAGCTCAGAAACGCAAAAAGAGGAACAGGCGCATCTATTTAACCGGACTTCCGTTTTTCTAGTAAATCTAGTAAATCTAGTATCTCTAGTATCTCTTCGTGTAGCTATAAGTATCAGGCTTGGGCAGACTGTTCCTATTTTTTAAAGCTTGAGGTATTATCCCCTTAGCTCAGAAACATTGAGATCGGAGTCTGTCCAAGACATTTTATAAAATAACAGCGTAAAGAGAAGTGAAAAACTACAGAACTACAGAACTACAGAACTACAGAACTACAGAACTGCAGAAGTAAAGAAGTAAAGAAGTACAGAAGTAACAAAGCAAATAAGCAAACAAACAAAAAGCTAGGAAAGAAGCAAAGCCGTTGGTAGGAGAACTGGATTGAGGCACCGCCGGCAAACGAAAAGGAACGGTGCACGAGAGCAACTTAATCGACATGGGAGCTGAAGCTGTGTTATTTTTGAAAGCTTCCTGAGTTTGATTGGGGGAAGGGGGAAGAACATCGGTAAATCGAGGATTCAGCTTATAGTCATTTGGTAAAGTTCACTCACTCAAAGGTATGCGATTATCGAAATGACCATAATACGATTTTTGCATAAATGAGAAATTGCTGTTGTCACAGCATTCGAATCGCAACTGCAACTGCAATGGGATGGAAAGCCTTTTGTGCTTGGAGAACTGGGAGAGCTTGGAGAGCTGTTTGGGCGGTGTGATCAGGCATGTTGCCGGATTGGGCCGTTCAAGCGGCTTTTCTGAGCTAAGGGGATAAGGGACAAAAGGCGAAGAAAACGCTGCAACCCAAAACAACCTAAAACAAGCCAAGCCAAACAAAGCCATAGTTGAAAAAATAAATCGGCCATTCCGTGACAGCAGGCAAGCGCCGGACTGCGAAAAAAGCAGCCGAGCTGCCGCATGCTTGCCGTTCTATATACCGTCTACGATTCTCCGTGCTCGAATGCCCGCCTCGTAAAGCAGTACCTCCTCGTCTATCGTCAGCAGCTCGCGGCCTTGCATCAGGAGCTTGCCGTTGACGATGGTCGTATCGACATCGCTGCCATTCACGGCGTAGGCGAGCAGCGACTCTACATGATGGACGGGCTGCAAGTGGGGCTTATTCATATCGACTAAAATGAGATCGGCTTTTTTGCCAGCCTCGAGCGTTCCTGTATCATGATCGATGCGCAGCAGCTTGGCGCTTTCGACTGTTGCCATCTCCAGCACCTGATGGGCTGGGAAAACGGATGGGTCGCAGGCTGCTATTTTTTGCATCCAGGCCGCTGCTTTAATCCCTTCAAACATGTCGACTGTGGAAGCACTTCCTGATCCATCCGTACCGAGTCCAACCGTAATGCCAGCATCGATAAGTGCTGCCACTGGGGCAATGCCGCAGCCGAGCTTTAAATTGCTGACCGGATTGTGGGAAACGCCACCTTTCATGCCACTAAGCAGCTGAATGTCGTCATGTGTTAGATGCACGCCATGGGCCAGTAAAGTGTGGGCCTCGGCAAATAGCCCGAGATTGTGTAAATAAGCGGCTGGCGAGCAGTTGTATTTGGCTTTGATCTTGGTGACTTCCTCTACCGTTTCCGCTAGATGGATATGGATAGGCAAATCTTTTTCGGCGGCGAGCTTTATGATTTCTGCAAGTGGTTCTGGCGGGCATGTATAGGGGGCATGGGGGCCGAACATCGTTGTAATTCGCCCATCGGCCTGGCCATGCCAGCGGTCAATGAGGTCAAGCGCTTCAGTTAACCGTTTGCCGCCGTCATTTTGCAAAAATACAAGTCCCCGTGTTAAGGAGGCGCGCATCCCTGTTTCCAAGGCAGCAGCAGCAATCTCGTTCATATGCACATACATATCGGCAAATGCCGTTGTGCCGGATTTGATCATTTCGGCCATGGCAAGCTTGGCTCCCCAATAAATATCCTCAGGCGTCATGCGCGCCTCGGCAGGCAGCATTTTATGCTCCAGCCACTCCATCAGCTTGTAATCATCGGAAAAACCTTTCAATAAGCTCATTGGCGTATGCTGGTGGGCATTAATGAGGCCAGGCATCGCTAACATGCCTTTGCCATCGATGATTTTGTTTGCTTTAGCAGCGGACTTAGGCAAATTCGTGCCTATGGCCGCAATGCGGTCATTTTCGATCAGCAGCTCGCCGTGAAAAAGCCTTTCGCCTTTTTTCATCGTTAAAATTTGAACGTTTTGAATTAGTGTTCTCATCTTTGTCCCCTCCTTGGTATACTTAGGAGGATAAACGTTGACGCTGCGTTAAGGTCAAGGGCAAGAAAGGGTGTTTCGCCATTATGAAATGGTTCCATACCGCAGACTGGCATCTAGGCAAGCTGGTTCAAGGTGTTTATATGACAGAAGATCAGCGTTATGTGCTGGAGCAATTGATTGCCGATATTGAACGCGAACGCCCAGATGCAGTCATTATTGCCGGTGATTTGTATGATCGGGCCATTCCACCTATTGAGGCAGTAGAACTGCTCGATGAGGTGCTGCAGCATATCGTTATTAAGCTTGAAACGCCGGTGCTGGCTGTGGCTGGCAATCACGACAGCCCGGATCGAATTGATTTTGGCACGGCGATGATGGCAAGCCGGGGGCTGCATATTGCCGGAAGAATGAAGCGGGAGCAGAAGTCTGTTGTGCTCCGCGACGAGCATGGCGAGGTGCATTTTCACCTCGTGCCTTATGCGGATCCTGCACACGTGCGTTATGCGCTCGGCGATGAGAGCATTCGCACGCATGATGATGCGATGAAAGCTTTGACGGAGCGGCTGCTGCATCAGCTTGATCCTGCTGCGCGCCATGTTTTTATCGGCCATGCTTTTGTTACGGCAACCGGAGAGGCGGAGCCGAATACGAGCGATTCGGAGCGTCCGCTGGCGATTGGCGGGGCGGAGCATGTGCGTGCCAGTTATTTTGCGCCATTTCATTATACGGCGCTCGGTCACCTGCATCAGGCGCATTATGTCAGCGACGATAAAATTAGATATGCGGGCTCTCCGCTTAAATATTCGGTTTCCGAGGAGCATCACGCCAAAGGCTATTATGTAGTGGAAATGGATGACAAAGGCGCAGTAACGGTAGAAAAGCGGCCATTCCAGCCGCTGCGCGATTTGCGCCGTGTTTCCGGAACGATTGAAGAAATTGAGCAGCATGCGAAAAGCGAGGATTATGTATTTGTTACGCTGCTGAATGAAAATCCGGTGCTGTTTCCGATGGAGAAGGTGCGTGCCATTTATCCGAATGCGCTGCATGTCGAGCGCAGGCCGGAGGCGGGTCTGCTCGCTGAGGCAGAGGCTTCCGCTGATGGTGCAATAGAGGCGGTTCGCCGCCGAGAGGCTGATCCGGTAGCCTTATTCGCTTCCTTTTATCAAGAGGTCAAGGGAAGTCCGCTCAGTGAGAGTAAAAAGCAGCGTTTCGCCGATGTCTTCGGGAAGCTGCTGCATGAGGAAGGAGGCAGCGCATGAGACCGCTCAAGTTAACGATGAACGCTTTCGGCCCGTACCGGGATGCGGAAACGATTGATTTTGCCCAGCTGGACGAGCATCGGCTGTTCGTTATTTCCGGCAGCACCGGAGCAGGTAAAACCTCGATTTTTGATGCGATTTGCTTTGCGCTTTATGGTGCAGCCAGCGGAGAGGATCGCTCGGAGGCACGCATGCTGCGGAGCCATTTTGCCGGGGATGATACGCATACGTCGGTTGAATTTCATTTTGCAGTTGCGCAGCGGGAATACCAAGTATTTCGCCAGCTTCCGCATCGTAAAGGCTCGAACAAAAGCGAGACAGGCGGCAAGGCAGAGCTGTATGAGCTTGTAGATGGACAAGCTGTGCCGCTTGTCGACCGTTTTCAAGTTCGCGACGTCGATGCAAAGCTGGAATCGATTATTGGCCTTACGAAGGAACAGTTTAATCAAATCGTGATGCTGCCGCAGGGAGAGTTTCGCAAGCTGCTCACCTCGGATACTGATAATAAAGAAGAGATTTTGCGGCGGATTTTTCGCACGGAGCTGTATGAGAAGCTGGAGCTGAGGTTTCAGCAGCAAAACCGCGAGCTGAATGAAACGCTCAAGGAAGCGCGGCTGCGCAATGACATGTACATGAAGCAATCGGGCGATGCGCTTCCTCAGCGCGAGGGAAGCTTGCTGGCAGCGACGCTGAGCCAAGAGGTGTATAATGCTACGCAATTGCTTGCCAGCTTGGAGCAGGAGGCAGCTTATTATAGCGAGCTGGTGCAGCAAGGCGATGTGCAGCGGCAGCAGATGGACGAGCAGCTGCTTGCGCAGGAAGAGCGGCTGCGCGCCGCGCTGGCGCTGAACGCGCGGTTCGAAGAGCTTGCGGTGGAGCGAACCAAGCTGGAGCAGCTGGAGCTGGGCCGCGCCGCGCAGGAAGTGAAGGGGCGCGAGCTGCAATTGGCTGAGCGGGCCGCGCTGCTCACGCCTTATGAGGAGCAAGCGAGCCGCGCCGGCAAGGACGCGGAGGCGAAGCAGCAGGCCAGCGAGGCGAAGCAGCGGGAAGCGGAGGCTGCGAAGCAAGCGCTGGCAGCGGCGTCGCAGCGTCATGCGAGCGAGGAGCAGCGTGAGCCCGAGCGGCGGGAGGCGGAGCGTGAGCAGAACCGGCTGGAGGAGCTGGCGCCAGCGGTGCAGCAGATGGGCGAGCAGCGGCAGGTCGTAACGGAGCTGCGGGCAAGGGCGAAGCAGGCCCAGGCGCAGCTGGAGAAGGAAGATGCAACTATTGCGGCCGAGAAGGAAGCGAAGCAGCAAGGTGCTGCGCGGCTGAAGCTCATGGAGAGCGACGGCCAGCAGCTGCAAGCGAAGCAAGAACAGCTCAGGCGCGTTGAGCAGCAAGGCAAATACGTCTCCAAGCTAATCAAGCTGGAGCAGGAGCTGGCTGAGTTCAAGCGGCTGGAAGCGAGCCAGGAACAGGCGCTCTCCATCGTTCGTGCACGGCACGATGGGTTGGAACAGCAATGGATTGAAGGCCAGGCAGGCTTGCTCGCCACTCATTTGCATGACGGGAAGCCTTGCCCAGTATGCGGCAGCGTAGAGCATCCCGGCAAAATTCAAACTGCTGCTGATGTGCCCTCACGAGAGCAGCTTGCACAGGCAAAGGAGCAGCTTGCTGTCTGCGAGCGCGAGCTGAATGCGTCAAGGCTGCAAGTAGCGGCAGCCCGTTCCGGCTGGGAAAGCAGCGCCGCCGAGCTTGCGGAATACGGCGCCTCTGCCGAGCATCTCGCCGAGCAGCAGGCTGACCTCCGCACGCAGTGGAAGCAGTTGAAGGATGAGACGGACCGGCTGCAGCAGCAGAACGAAGAGATGCGCTTGCTTAAAGAGCAGGCTGAAAAACGGGAAGTGGAGCTGGAGCGGCTCATCCGGAATAAAGAGCAGCGCCAAGCGGTTTATCAGCAGCTGCAAATTGAACTGGGCGCGAAGGAGTCGCTGCTCGCCAGAGAGCTGGAACGCATACCCGAATCGCTTCGCGAGCCCGAACAATTGCAGCAGGCGCTGGCTGCCCAGCAGATGAAAGTTCGTCAGCATGCAGATGCCTGGCAGGCTGCTGTCAAGCAGCTGCAGCAGGCCCAGCTTAAGTTGGCAGAAGCTTCCGTCCATGCCCTGCAGGCTCGCGAACAATTTGAAGAAGCGCAGCGAAATAGGGAAGAAGCTGAGAAGCGGCTGCTGAGCGAGCTGAAGGCTGCGGCATTTGATTCATTGGAGGCTTATCGCGCCGCCGTGAAAACGCCGCAGGAGCGGCAAGCGCTCAAGGAGCAGCTGGACGCTTATAAATCTGCGGTTCAGGCGCTGACGAGCCGTGTAACGGATATGCAGCTGGAGCTGGCTGGAAGGCAGCCTGCGGATATGCAGGAGCTGCATGCAGCAGGCGCTGAGCTTAAGCAGCAGTTGGAGACGATTGTCGCTGCACTGCAAACCGCTGCGCGTCATGGCGAGGAGGCTGTTCGGCTCATTCGCCAGCTCACAGCGACGAGCGAGCGAGTGAAGCAGCTCGAGGCGGAGCTGGAGCAGGTGCTCGACATCTATCAAATGCTTAAAGGAGACAATGCGCTTAAAATTTCCTTTGAACGTTATATATTGATTGAGTTTTTGGAGCAAATTTTGCAGGCGGCAAATGTGCGTCTGCAGCGGCTTTCAGGCGGGCAGTTTATGCTGCAGCGCAGCGATCGTTTGGAAGTCAGAGGGAAGCAAAGCGGTCTTGGCCTGGACGTGTATGATGCGTATACAGGACAAAATCGCGATGTGAAAACGATGTCCGGCGGGGAAAAATTTAATGCGTCTCTCTGCCTTGCTTTAGGAATGACCGATGTTATCCAGGCGCATCAAGGCGGAATTTCCATTGAAATGATGTTTATTGACGAAGGGTTTGGCTCCCTGGATGAGGAGGCGCTGAACAAGGCAATCGAGGCTTTGGTTGATTTGCAGCGCGCTGGCCGCATGATTGGCGTGATTTCACATGTGCAGGAGCTCAAGCAGGCTTTTCCCGCCTGCCTTGAAGTTCATAAGACGAAGGAAGGCTACAGCCGCACGGCCGTAACCGTTCGTTAATAGAAAAAGGCAGGAAACAACGCGAACGCTGTTTCCTGCCTATCTTTCTGAATGTTAGTAGCCGGATAATGCGCTTGCTCCAGCAGAGAATACAGCAATGGAAAAAATAAAAAAGACAACAGTGCCCATTACGCCAAGTCCGTTCAGAATAATACCGATAACCGCAAAAACTTTGCGGCGCTGCTTGGAGCATGCACCAATAATACCAAGAATCAGGCCGACAAACGTAATGCCGACGCTGACGACAACCGCTACAATCGATGCCATAAAGGAGCCAGCGCCTCCCATAATCAACTCCTCAAGGTAGGCAGTGTCTTCAAGTAGGTACTCATTTCCTGTTGAAATGAGACTGCCAATGGCTGTGAAAAACATGATGATGCTAACAACGCCTATTAGAATAGATGCAATGGCCATAATGAAGGAAGCAATGCCAAGGCCTGAATGCTTTAGCGGCTGGCTCGGCTGATAAGGTGTAGGATCGGAAAAGCCTGTTGATGGTGCAGATCCGTAAGGATTATAATCCGGTGTCTGAGTCTGGTCCGTATCCGATTTCGTAAATGAAATCGGTGTGGAATTGTTTTTATTTTCTTCCATTAAAGTGTTCTCCTCCAGTATATGTACGTCGTGTTAAAACACAATTACAGTAAATTATACTCAATTCTGAAAGGAATGAAAACAGATGTTCCAAAAATATTTCACTATCGGCGCTATTGGTGCCGCTATTGCCGTAGGATTAGGGGCCTTTGGCGCTCATACATTAAAGGAAATATTGCCAGCTGATTTGCTCGCTATTTTTGAAACGGGCGTACGCTATCATATGTATCATTCGCTTGGCCTTATGCTGGTCGCTCTGCTTGCGGATCGCTTGGGCGAGAGCAAATTACTGCTTTCCGGAGCAAGGCTGCTGCTTGCTGGCATAGTTATTTTCAGCGGCAGTCTCTATATCCTTGCATTAAGCGATATTCGCATGCTGGGAGCAATTACACCAATTGGCGGCGTGGCTTTTCTTGCTGGCTGGGTTTGCGTCATCGTCGCCACCCTCAAGTCTCGAAAAAAAGCCGTTTGATTTGCATAATATTTCTATGCCGAAACGGCGGTTTCGATTATAATAAGTCTAACCTTATTGGATTCGAACGAAGGAAGGAAGTTAGTGCGTGACGAAACGAACGTTTGGTCGGCCTGATAGACCGCCACGTGACGCGCTTACACAATGGTTGTCCAAGTTGTGGAATCCGTGGCTGCAAGGCAGCTTGCTGCTCATTATCGTAGGAGTATGGGTGGCAGCGATGATAGTAACAGCAATACCTTCGCTTTTTATTTGGCTAGCTTCTTGTTTGACTGTGGCATTCCTTATAGGAAACTTCGTCCTAATGGTCAGGCAGACCAAGACATCGAATACGCTCAGCTATCATAAACCAATGGTTGAGGCGCTGCTTCGCTCGGAAGCGGTCCCGCTGGCTATCATTGATCCACAGGGCGTTATAATTGAATTGAATGAAGGCGCAGAGCGCACTTTTGGCTATGAACGCGCGGAGTTAATGGGGAATTGGCTGGCCTCTTTCGTAGATGCAGGCAGCCGCGATGCCTTACATACGATGCTTGAGCATTCGCTTACCGGTTGTCCGAAGCAGGGAAACATTCATATTATACACCGGTCAGGCTATCCGCTTGAGCTGCATCTCGTATGTTCTCCCATGGTGCAGGATGAGAAGGTCATCGGAACGCTGGTGGTGAGTCATGACTTAAGCGATCGCAAGCGAAATGTGGAACGGATTCGTTATATGGCCTACTACGACGATAGAACGGGATTGCCGAATCGAACGCTTTTTCAAGTGAGGTTGAATGAAAGCCTTGCTTTTGCCCACGATCATAACCAGCTTGTTGGGCTGTGTTATATGGACTTGGACCGCTTTAAGCTCGTCAACGCTTCCTTCGGCCGCGAATTTGGCGATATGCTGCTCATGCAGGTGGCAGAGCGCTTTACAAGTGTCATGTACGAGCAGGATTTTGCCGCCAGGATGGAAGGCGATGAGTTCGCTCTGTTGTTTAAGGATCTGGAGTCGGAGGAGCAGCTGCTGAGCCGTGCCCGCACGGTGCTGCAGGCGATTGAGGAGCCTTTCGAGCTTAAAGGCTTTCCGATCCAAATTACAGCAAGCATAGGTGCGGTCACGAGCCGTCTGGTCGAGGATGATGATTATGCGCTGCTTAATAAAGCGGATATGGCGTTAATGAAGGTGAAGCAGAATGGCAGAAACGATGCGCTGCTTTATTCCGAAAGCTGGAGCAATTATTCGTTTGAGCATTTGTCGATGCAGCATGAAATGTATCGTGCTATCCAGCGCAAGGAGTTCATTTTATACTATCAGCCGCAATATGATATGATTTCTGGCGGTATGATCGGCGTCGAGGCGCTGGTGCGCTGGAAGCATCCGATCCGGGGAATGATCCCTCCGGGCGATTTTATTCCTTTGGCTGAGGAGAGCGGTATGATTGTGCAAATTGGCGATTGGGTGCTGGAGGAGGCTTGCCGCCAAAATAAATGCTGGCAGGAATCAGGCTTGCCGCCTATGCCGGTTTCGGTTAACCTCTCCATCAGGCAGTTTGTCCAGCATGATTTGGCTAGCAAGGTGGCAGACGTTCTGGCCCGTACCGGTCTTGAATCGCAATATTTGGATTTGGAAATTACGGAGTCGATGACGATGGATGTGAACCATGTGTCGCGCTGCCTGCTGGATTTGACGGCGCTTGGCGTTGGCATAAGCATTGACGATTTTGGCACAGGCTACAGCTCTTTTCATTATTTGAAAAATTTCCCGATCGACCGGCTCAAAATCGACCGTTCCTTCGTCCGTGACATCCAGCAGGACCCAAGCGATGCGGAAATTGTTGCAGCTATTATTGCTATGGCCCATAATCTTAATATTCAGGTTATTGCAGAGGGCGTGGAGACACAGGAGCAAATTGAATTTTTGCGCAAGCACAACTGCGACGAAATGCAGGGGTATTTCTGGAGTGCGCCAGTTCCAAGCGACAATATTGAGCAAATGCTGGGCGGCTATTACATGTAGAAAAAAGGTCTGTTTGAATGGCTGGGAACGCACCCGGCTCATTCAAACGGACCTTTTCAATTTGTGCTGCTTCATAATTAGGACGTATAGTCTTCTATTTCATTAAGCTTGAAGGTGTAGACTTGCTTCTCATCCACGTGGTAGACCGTAATCATGCTCGTTGCATCATCCACATTTAAAATACGGCATGGAATGCTGAGTGTAATGCCAAGCCCCTTGTTTACAATAAGACGAATGAGTTTATTGCTTTTCATAAATCCGCGAATGTCTGCAAATCCATCATAAGGATCGGAGAGTGAAGGCTCAACAACCTTAGGTTTAGCAGCTTTAACAGGTGGTACGTCTTTTTCTTTGACAGACTGTGAAGGCTTGCTAGCTGCAGATTTATTGCTTTGTGCTTGTTTTTCATTCTGCGCAGGCGCTTTATTATCGATTTCCATAGGAACTTGAACAGCAGCATCAGCTTTGCGTTGATCGATAACTTGTCCCAGCTGAACACCTGATAAAATCCGATAATCCACAAATCCGCCAGCATTTAAGGCATGAATGACCTGCTCCAAGGCAGCAGCGTTGCTAACGTTCTCTACTAGCAATTCTACTTGGAGTACGTATGACTGTTTTTGTGTATTTTCCATCTGCTCTATAGTTCCTCCGACCTAATGTTAATTTTTGCATAACTACTATACCATTAATCAGATGGGATATATAGTGCTAAATTTTGCTAATCGTCCAATTCGATAAAAACTTTTTTGCATATAATGCTTTGGCAGCTTTGGCAGCTAATTGATGGCAAAGGAGGTGAGCGTATAATGATGCGAATGGTTCCTGCCACACTGCAAAATGGGCTGACCGTGATAGGTATTGAGGTAAAGCTTCCTAAGACGACATTGCTTGCTTGGACGACAGATAAAGGATATATCATGTGTGGTGCGCTTGATGTTGGCCTGCTGAATGAACGATTGCATAATCGCGGGATTATCGCCGGAAGAGCCGTTGGCGTACGCACATTAGAGGAGCTGCTTGTTGCACCTTTGGAATCGGTTACGACAACAGCGGAAGGTATGGGAATTCATGCCGGAATGAAAGGAACAGATGCTCTTACCTTAATGGCATAATACAAAAGAGCCTTTATCCTTATCTTTTGGAAAGATGGGATATAGGCTCTTGATTTATATTTATTGGTTAAAAAGCTTTTTGAGATTGACATCATAAGGAGCTTGGACGATGCCTTTTTCCGTAATAATAGCTGTTACATATTCATTCGGTGTAATATCGAAGGCCGGGTTGTACACTTTCACACCTTGTGGTGCTGTGCGTTTGCCAAACCCTTCGGTAATTTCCTCGGCGCTGCGCTCCTCAATCGGAATTTCTGCGCCAGTCGGCGTATTGAGGTCAATCGTGGACAATGGGCAAGCAACATATACGGGAATGCCATGAGCCTTGGCAAGGACAGCCACGCTATAGGTGCCGATTTTGTTGGCGACATCTCCATTAGCGGCTACGCGGTCCGTTCCAACAATGACAGCCTGAATCCAGCCTTTGGACATGACCATGCCTGCCATATTGTCACAAATCAAAGTGACATCGACGCCAGCCTGCTGCAGCTCAAAAGCGGTTAGTCTAGCGCCTTGCAGCACAGGACGTGTCTCATCGGCGAATACACGCAGCGACATGCCGCGCTCAAGCGCAAGATAGAACGGCGCCAGCGCTGTACCGTATTTAGCAGTTGCAAGTCCGCCAGCGTTGCAGTGCGTGAGGACGCCCATGCCATCTTCAAACAACGTGAGCGCATGCTCGCCGATTAAACGGTTGGTTTCTTCATCTTCACTGTGAATGGCCAGCGCTTCATTAAGCAGAGCCTGCTTCACTTCATCGAGTGATAAATCGGCTGCAGCAAGCTGCTCCGCACGGGCTTTCATACGATCAAGAGCCCAGAATAAGTTAACAGCGGTCGGCCGTGAGGTAGCCAAATATTCAGCCTGGTTCAGCACTTCTTCAAGCCAGCGCTTAGGGGTTGTTTCATTTCGGCTGCCAAGCACCACGCCATATGCAGCCGAAATGCCGATTGCCGGGGCGCCTCTCACTTTCAAATGGCGAATCGCTTCCCATACATCCTCCGAAGTAACAAGCGGCAAATATACGATTTCTTCAGGCAAAAGCCGTTGATCCAGCAAATCCAGGCGATCTTCCGCCCAAATCAAGGATTGCAATGGGGCATTCTGGCTAGTCATTATGCAAATTCCTTTCTTCTCGAAACATAAGGATTTATTTTTAAGCGTGTTTTGCCGTTGCGGACAAAACAATATCAATTGCTTGCTCTATTGTAATCGCCTGGCGGTTCAGGTGAATGAGCGAGGTGCCGATTTCGAGTGCCAGGCGCTGTGCTTTCTCGCGCTCCGCAGCATTCTCAATGCGGTCGATATCCGCAACATGGGCAAGGCCTACAATGCGTCGTACCATTTTGCAGCCAGCGAAGCCGATCGAGTCCTGAAGCAGCTTGTTCATGTAATATTGCTTGTAGCCTGGTGCGCTTGATGCTAGTCGATCCACGTTATGCTCATCCCACAAAGCGCCAAATTTGTTCTCAAATTTGGTCCAAATCTCGCGTACGCTGCCGAGCAGGTAGCTGCGGAAATCGGCAAGCTCTGCCTCGTCTTTGATCCAGTGGGCTTGTCCCGCATAATTGAGCAGCAGGTTGGCAATAACTGCACCCACGTCAAAGCCAATAGGACCGTAATAAGCAAATTCAGGATCGATCACTTTCGTGGACTGTGCTGTAACAAATACGCTGCCGGTATGTAGATCGCCGTGGAGCAGCGCCTGGGCATTCGTCAAAAACTTGCTGCGCAAAATAGCGACTTCAAGATGAAGGGCATCATCCGTGCGAAGTGCTTCAGCGGCATCAGCGATCGCTGCTTCAAAGTTATTGTTTGGCGAATCGGTATAAGGATCATCAAAAATCAAATCTTCGGTTATTTTGCACAAATCAGGGTTAATAAATGCTTTGACGCGTTCTTTCTTATCCTGCTGGTTCATGCCCAAATCGGAAGTGTAAAAGAGTGTATTCGCCATAAAGGTGGAAATGTCCTCGGCGAATTTCGGATATTGGTTGCCGTCTACGAGGCCCTGGCGCATAATCACGTGGTCGCTGAGATCCTCCATTACCGTAAGGGCAAGCTCTGCGTCATATTGATAGACGGTTGGCACAAGTCCCGGAGCCAGCTCATTTTGCAAAATCAGCGCTTCGCTCTCAATGCGCGCCCGGTCAAGCGTAAGCGGCCATGATTCCCCGACAACCTTAGCGTAAGGGAGCGCTTGTTTGACAATCAGCCCTTTACCGCTTGCTGGATCGGTAATGTGGAATACCAAATTCAAATTGCCATCGCCGATCTCACGGGACGCAAGCTCAGCCCCAGCAGGGAAAAAGTCAGGTATGGAGCGGGAAAATTCAATAGCTTCTTGCTCGGTTAAAGGATGATAAGCAGACAGTTTGTCCACCTCCGACTGTATTTTTCAAAATATAAGCATTTCTATATGCTTAGTATATCGAATATTATTTCGACTTGGAATACCTACAAATGATAACAAATGATATAATGTTACGTAAAGTAGGCAAGGATTTTGTCCGCTAAGCGCGAATGGCAACGAAGGGCTTGGCGGATCTGCTGGAGTGGAGGAATTGGCATGAGTAACAGCATGACGCGGGAGCCGGTCGCTCTGAAGGAGTGGGCTGTAACCGTTAACGCATTGCGTGATGGCGAGCTTATTATGGTTTTGCGCAAAGGCGGAATTGAAGAGGAAACACGTGATTTTCAATTGGTTAGCAAAGGCTTCTACTTAATGCCTGCATATGAGCATCAGAAGGAGCATCTGCTTAAGGCGCCGTATCAAGGCAGGATCGAAAGTATAATGGAAGGCTGGTCGCCTGATATGGATAGCATTACGCTTGGCGCCTATGCGGAAGCCATTTATGATATCGAGATCAACGATCAGGAAACGCTTGACCGGCTGCGGGAATTTCATATTTGGACGGATAAATTTTCAGAAGAAAGGCTAAAATGGAAGCGGACGAAGCCGTTGCATTTGCTGCTGCTTCGCGTATACCGGCTTGCAGAGCCTGCTGAATTAGAAATGTTCCCTGCCTATACGGGCTGCAAATCTTGGGTAAAGCTTGAAAGGGATCTAGCTGATGCTGCAATGGTTCCCGTATTATCCGATGAGGAATTTGCGTCGCAAGTGGCCCAAATTCAAGCTGCGCTGTGCCAGCAATAGAGATAAAGGCCGATTTATGGCGGTTTCTTGTACATTGAGTGGTCTTAGCGTTGCTTTATAACAAAACTTATAATAAAATGATTATTGAGAAGACATTGAGAATTATATTGAATCACATTATAATGGAAGCTTTTTTGATTATAGGTGATTAGGTAAATAGACCAACCATGGAGGGATCAGCATATTATGGCAACGCATTTTGTCATTGATGGCCTGAAAGCGGCTATCGAAGGAAAAGAGATTTTGAAAGGCATTAACCTTGAAATCAAGGGCGGAGAAATCCACGCGATTATGGGACCAAACGGTACTGGTAAAAGTACGCTGGCTTCCGCTTTGATGGGCCACCCGAAATATGAAGTAACAGAAGGCAGCGCATTTTTGGATGGAGAAGACCTGCTTGAAATGGGCGTAGATGAGAGAGCACGCGCAGGGCTGTTCCTTGCTATGCAGTATCCAAGCGAAATTCCTGGCGTAACGAATTCCGATTTCTTGCGCAGTGCGATTAACGCTCGTCGTGAGGAAGGCAGCGAGATTTCCCTCATTAAATTCATTCGCCAAATGGAAGGCAAAATGAAAGCTTTGGAAATGAACCCTGAGTTTGCACATCGTTACCTGAACGAAGGCTTCTCGGGCGGCGAGAAAAAACGTAATGAGATTTTGCAAATGACGCTGCTTGATCCGAAAATCGTCGTTCTTGACGAGATTGACTCGGGTCTTGACATCGATGCCTTGAAAATCGTATCCAAAGGCGTTAACGAAATGCGCTCCGAAGATCGTGGTTTCCTAATTATTACTCACTATCAGCGTTTGCTGAACTATATTACACCTGATTTTGTACACGTTATGATGCAAGGCCGCATTGTGAAATCCGGTGGTCCTGAGCTTGCTGAGCGTTTGGAAAATGAAGGTTATGACTGGGTTAAAGAAGAACTGGGCATCGTGGACGAAACGGTTGGCCAGGCCTAAGCGGAGAAAGGGGTATAACGGATGAGTACACAACTATCGACTCCGACGGACCGCCAATCTGCAGAAGCTTTGTCCCGTAGCAAAAACGAGCCTAATTGGCTGGTTGATTTGCGCGGCGAAGCAGCTGAGCTTGCTGGTACATTAGAATGGCCAAAGCCGGAGAAAGTCAAAATTGAACGCTGGAACCTGACAGCTGTAGGCAGCTACGATCAGGCAGCTCCAGCAAATGCACTAACCGATTTGCCAGAAGTTGTACGTGAATTGGTTTCTGAAGGCACTGAAAACCTCGTTATTCAGCAAAACTCGAGTCCGGTATGGACGCAGCTATCTGCTGAACTGGCAGCTAAGGGCGTTATTTTTACCGATTTGGAGACAGCTTGCAAGGAGCATGGCGATCTTGTGAAGCCTTACTTGTTCCAAGCGGTTGCCAAGGATGAGGACAAATTAACAGCTTTGCATGCAGCATTGTGGAATGGTGGGGTATTCGTATACGTTCCTCGCAATGTAGAGGTGGAAATTCCACTGCAGGCTATTCTATTTAATACAAAAGCAGAGGCTTCCTTTGCACCGCATATCGTAATCGTAGCAGAGAGCAACAGCCGCGTTACTTATGTCGATTATGTCGTTACTGAGCCAGGTGCTGTTACTGAGCCTTTCGTCTACCACTCCGTAGTCGAAGTTTATGTAAAAGCAGGCGCTCACGTTCGTTTCGGTTCCATTCATCATCTTGGTGGCAGCGGAGTGGATCTGACCGTTCGCCGCGCTATTATTGAAAATGATGGCGTGATGGAATGGGTACTCGGCGATTTGAGCGATGGCTCTACGCTTTCAGATACGAAGTCCGTGCTGAAAGGCAACGGTTCGCAGTCTGATGCTAAAGTAATCAGCATCGGCAAAAACGCTCAGCAAATGAGCTTGACGACGCAGGCTGTACATTTTGGCCTTCGTTCGGACAGCAACATGGTTACACGTGCAGTGATGAAGGATTCGGCTTCGGCAATTATTAACGGCATCACTAAAATCGAGAAGGGCGCTACGAAAGCTAATGGCGTTCAAACCGAAAAAGTGTTGATGCTTAGCCCGAAAGCACGCGGTGACGCGAATCCGATTTTGCTAATTGATGAAGATGATGTTACAGCAGGCCATGCAGCGAGCGTTGGGCAGGTCAATCCTGAGCAGGTTTATTATCTGATGTCGCGCGGTATTAGCAAGCAGAATGCGGAACGCCTTGTAATCTACGGCTTCCTTGCACCTGTAGTATCTGAAATTCCGATCGATGCGGTACGCGAACAGCTTGAGAAATTGCTTGTGCGGAAGCTCGAAGGATGAATATAGCAGCAATTCGGGAGCAGTTCCCGATTTTGCATCAAGAGATAAATGGGCATCCGCTCGTTTATCTGGACAGCGCGGCATCTTCCCAGAAGCCGCGCTCCGTCATTGATGCGATTAATCGCTATTATGAGATGGACCACTCCAATGTGCATAGAGGCGTTCATACGCTTGGTTCGCGGGCGACTGACGCTTATGAGGGCGCAAGGGAGAAAGTGGCTTCTTTTCTGAACGCGGCACTGCCGGAAGAAATTATTTTTACGCGGGGTACGACAACCGCGCTGAATTTAGTTGCTTCAAGCTATGCAAGAAACGTATGTAAACCTGGCGACGAAATCGTTATTACGCAAATGGAGCATCACAGCAATCTCATCCCGTGGCAGCAGGTTGCGAAAGCAACCGGCGCGACGCTGAAATATATTCCGCTTCAGCCAGATGGTTCATTCACGCTGGCCGATGCTGAGCTATCGATTACAGCGAATACGAAGGTCGTTGCGATGACTTATGTATCGAATGTGCTTGGCATCGTCAACCCCGTTAAGGAGGTTGCAGCTATTGCGCATCGCAATGGCGCCGTAATGGTTGTGGATGGTGCACAAAGCACGCCGCATATGCGTGTGGATGTACGTGATTTAGATTGTGATTTTTATGCTTTCTCGGGCCATAAAATGTGCGGTCCGACAGGGATTGGCGCCTTATATGGCAAGAAGGCGCTGCTCTCCAAGATGGAGCCTATCGAATTCGGCGGAGAAATGATCGACTATGTTGACTTGTATGAGTCAACATGGAAGGACATTCCGTACCGTTTCGAAGGCGGGACACCGATTATTGCGAACGCCGTAGGGCTGGGCGCAGCAATCGATTTTCTGCAAGAGGTCGGCATGGATGAGATTGACAAGCATCAGCGTCAACTGGCGGCATATGCTTATGACCGATTATCGGAGCTTGAAGGGGTTACGATATATGGCCCTAAGGCAGATCGTGCTGGTCTCGTTACGTTTAATTTGGGCGACGTGCATCCACATGATGTGGCGACAGTTCTTGATACGGAAGGCATTGCCGTTCGGGCTGGGCATCATTGCTGCCAGCCGCTTATGCGTTTTCTGAACGTTTCTTCGACAGCCAGAGCAAGCTTTTATTTATATAATACCGAGCAGGAAGTTGATCAGCTCATTGCTGGACTGCTCAAAACAAAGGAGTTCTTCGGTCATGCAATTGGATGATTTATACCGTAGAGTCATCATGGATCACTATAAAAATCCACGCAACCATGGAACATTGGAAGCCGATGCCGTTACGATTAAACTGAACAACCCGACCTGCGGCGACAGCATTGCACTCCAGCTTCAGGTGGAGAACGGTTTAGTCACAGACGCGAAGTTTAGCGGAGAAGGCTGTTCCATCAGCCTGAGCTCTGCCTCCATGATGACGGAAGTCGTTAAAGGAAAAACATTCGATCAGGCGCTGGAGCTAGCGGATAAATTTTCTTCCCTAATGAAAGGTGAACCAGTCGAATTTGAAGGTTATGAGGACATTGAGGCGTTGTCTGGTGTCAATAAGTTCCCAGCACGAATTAAATGTGCCACCCTTTCGTGGAACGCTTTGCGTAAAGGAATCGAACAACAGCAAGATTAACATCATTATGAAAGAGGAGAGTGAATACGATGGCTAAAACAATGCCGGAAATGGAAGAGTATAAGTATGGTTTCCGCGATGAGCATAAGTCGATTTTCCAATCAGGAAAAGGCTTGACGCCTGAAATCGTTCGCACTATTTCGGAAATGAAGGGCGAGCCGGAATGGATGCTCGATTTTCGTCTGAAATCACTGGAGCAGTTCAACAAAATGCCAATGCCTGATTGGGGCGGCAACATGGATGATCTGGATTTCAATGATATTCAATATTATGTAAAGCCTTCTGAGAAGCAAGGCAAGACGTGGGAAGAGGTTCCTGCTGAAATTAAAGAAACGTTTGACAAGCTTGGTATCCCTGAAGCGGAGCAAAAGTTTCTTGCTGGTGTATCCGCACAGTATGAATCAGAGGTTGTTTATCACAGCATGCAAGAGGATCTGGAAAAGCAAGGCGTATTGTTCACTGATATGGATACAGCGCTTCGTGAACATCCTGAAATTTTGCGTGAATATTTCAGCACAATCATCCCACCGAATGATAATAAATTCGCTGCTTTGAACAGTGCGGTTTGGTCCGGAGGCAGCTTTATTTATGTACCAAAAGGCGTGAAATGCGAAGTTCCGCTGCAAGCCTATTTCCGGATTAACTCCGAAAACATGGGACAATTTGAGCGTACACTGATCGTTGCTGACGAAGATAGCTTCGTTCACTACGTTGAAGGCTGTACAGCTCCAGTCTACAGCACTAACTCACTGCATAGCGCCGTCGTTGAAATCTTGGTTAAGAAAAATGCCCGCGTTCGTTATACAACGATTCAAAACTGGGCACCAAACATTTTTAACCTCGTTACTAAACGTGCAGTTGCTGATGAAAACGCGACAATGGAATGGGTAGATGGCAACATCGGCTCTAAATTGACGATGAAATATCCGGCTGTAGTGCTTCGTGGCCGCGGTGCGAAAGGTATGGTATTATCAATCGCAGTTGCTGGTAAAAACCAGCACCAGGATGCAGGCGCGAAAATGATTCACCTTGCTCCAGATACGACCTCGACAATTGTTTCCAAGTCGATCAGTAAACATGGCGGTAAAGTAACTTACCGTGGTCTTGCTTCATTCGGTCGTAATTCAGATGGTGCGAAATCTAATATTAAATGTGATACATTGATTTTGGATAATGAATCCACTTCGGATACGATTCCTTACAATGAGATCATGAACGATAACATTACTTTGGAGCATGAAGCAACAGTATCCAAAGTGTCCGAGGATCAATTGTTCTATCTGATGAGCCGTGGCTTGTCGGAAGCGGAAGCGACACAAATGATCGTTATGGGCTTTATCGAACCGTTCACGAAAGAGCTGCCGATGGAATATGCGGTAGAAATGAACCGTCTCATCAAGTTTGAGATGGAAGGTTCTATCGGTTAAGCAAACATGCTTAACAACTTAAACGAATAAACGACAAAAATGCCTGTTTCCTCACTGGTTGGTTTCAATCAGCTAAGGGAACAGGCATTTTGTTATACGAAAATTTCTTTGATTTTGAGATGACGTTCAACGGTCAAATCAATAAATTCATGATTGATTTGCAGCAGTGGCCTGAAAAACTCGGTTGGGTGTGTCATGACGATAATTCCGGTCTCGCCGGTTTCCAAATAAGCTTTTTTTCCAATGAAGTTGGGGATCATATGCTTTATGAATGTATGTGTAATATGTGGATCTAGCTCTCTGAAGCTCAGCTTGTAAAGTTCCTTCAATACATAAAACAAATCGCGTTTTTTCTGATAAACCCGTTCGGAAATCATAGCGCTATAAATATCGACAACCGAGATAAGCTTGGAAACAGGCTCAATTTGGTCGCCATTAAGACCTTTCGGATAACCGCTGCCGTCATTACGCTCATGATGCTCAAGTGCACTTAAGGCAATGTAGCGTTCATCAAAGGATTTTTTTATAATGTCATAGCCATATGTCGTATGGTTTTTGATTTCATCGAACTCTTCCTTTGTAAGCTTACCGGGTTTGTTAAGAATGGTTTCAGGGATTTGACTTTTTCCGATATCATGAAGGAATCCGGCTTTACCAATTTGCACCGATTTTTTTACGGAGTAGCCGAGCCAGGTAGCCAGATAATAGGCCAGCATGCCCACTTGTACGGAGTGTTGGTACGTGTAGTCGTCTTTCGTGTTAAGCAGCAGAAGCATAGATACAACGTCTCGCTCCATATTAAGATGCTTAATTAGCGGCTGGAAGGCATCTTCGACTTCTTGCTCATTAATGGTCTGATCCTCGCTTGCCTTAGCAAAAAGATTATGAAAGCCTTGAATTGCATTATCATAATCCGGTTGTACAGAAGGAAGCCACTTGGGGTTAACGGTTTGCTCCAATGTGCGCTCCGGCAAATTAACAATAGAGACAGATTCGACTTCAACATAATCAATTTGATGTTGAAGCAGCTTTGATATTTCTTTATTTTCCAGCAAGGTGCCTTTAGAAAGCACATGCAGACCGTATCCATTAAAGGTATCTTTTAATAAACGGTCTCCCGTTTTTAAATCAGTTACGTGAACCTTCATCGCTGCACCTCTATTGAATAGTTGATCACTTAAGTAGTATAGTAGCAATGATTTGAGGGTATGGCAATATGAGGGACTTTAATTTGAGTCTAAAGACCTACAAATTTCGACAAAAAACGCTCATTATTTATCTTGATAATGTTTTAAATAGTCTATAGACCTATTTTTAATGCTTTTGAATAGAAAATTTTAACAATCGTTTGGTATTAGGCTTCATCTGGAAAATTTGCTAGCGGCATATCAGGATTCCAAGGGCCAAGCTGATGGCCTTTCCACTCTGAACCATCCTCCCAAATTTCTTTTTTCCAGATCGGAACAATTTGCTTTAATCGTTCAATAGCGTACCGGCTGGCATCATAACAACTGGCTCGATGTGGTGAGGAGATCGCAATGACTACACTAATCTCTGCGATGTCGACAACGCCAAGCCGATGTGTAATAGCACACAAAGTCCCTGGCCACTTCTGTGCAAGCTCATCACCGATTTGCTTCATCATTTTAACAGCCATCGGTTCATAAGCTTCATATTCCAAGCGAACGGTACGCTGTCCTTTCGTCCATTCTCGCGTCGTTCCGACAAAGGCAAGGGAAGCACCATGCTCGGGAACAATAACTTTAGCTATAACCTCCTCCGTCGTAATTTTCTCATTAGTAAGCATGTACAATTGTTCTAAGGGGGATTTTTGTTCATCTTCATTTGATTCTTCTGCTTGTCCTCCCGAAACCGGGGGAAGAAGCGCAAGCTCATCAGAGGCGCTTACAATGCTGTCTTCATGAGCGTAAGCATGGTTGCAGGCAAGAAAAGAAATGCTTAAAATATCCGCTTGTTCGGGATAGGAAGCGATCAAATGCTTCTTCAGTTCTGCCACCGTCATATTTTGCTCAGCAGTCTCTATAATAAGAGAACGCACACCGAAGCGCTCTGACAAACCTGCAAATAAATCAATTTTCCATTCCATAATCATGTTATTTAACCTCACGTAATGATATAGGCGTACTATAACAGCATACCATAATCTATAGAAAAATGTTATGCTAAAGAGACAGTCTAAGACAGTTAGGCGACCGTTTATAACTTTTAAAATTAGGGGAGGCAGGCATGGGTTCCAAACTACGATTAGAGCAAAATATTGTTATTTTACACACCAATGATATTCATAGTCGCTTGGAAAATGCCGCACGAATTGCTTCCTATATAGCTGATCAACGTCGCGTTCATGGTAAGGACAACTTGTTAGTCCTCGATATCGGCGACCATATGGACAGAATGAGAAGTGAAACAGAGGGCAGTGATGGCTTAGTGAATGTCGCACTGCTTAATGAAGCAGGTTATGATGCGGTAACTATTGGTAATAATGAAGGACTAACTTATTCTAAGGAAAGATTGGCCGAGTTATATGGTAAACATGCCAAATTTGCTGTTTTAGGGGCGAATTTGTTGGATGCGGCAACGAACAAGCAGCCTTCGTGGCTGCTGCCTCATATTATTGTAAATAAAGGCCATTTAAAAATTGGTTTAATTGGTGTTACGGCAAATTTTACGGATTTTTATGTTTTGCTCGGTTGGAATGCAACGGACCCTTTCGAAGCTATTCAACAACAAGCGGAGCAAATGCGTAAAGATGTGGATTTGATAATCGTATTGTCACATCTAGGGCTGGCGAATGATGAACGGATGGCGCAAGAATTGACTGGAGTTGACTTGGTATTGGGTGCCCATACCCATCATTTGCTTGAGGAAGCACTGCAAGTCAAACACACTTCAATTTGCGCGGCCGGAAAATTTGGCGAGCATATCGGGCGTATCGAAATTTCGCAGGGGACTGCTGATGCAAAACCACAATTTAAGGCGGCTTGTGTCCCGACTGCTGCTTTTGAAGAACACCCTGACGCTTCAGCTATTATCGCAAAACATAAAGAAGAAGGGCTCGCGCGACTCAATCGTACAGTCGCGTATATAGATGAGCCTCTTTCGACAGCTATTGCGACAGAGTCGCCGCTTGCCAATTTGCTTGCAGCGGGTCTAAAGAGACATACGGAAGCAGAAATCGCGATTGTCAATACCGGACAACTGCTAGGCGGCTTGCAGCAGGGAGAAGTAACTGCTGGACAATTGCATGGGTTATGTCCGTCTCCAATTAATCCTTGCAAAATGCAGCTTACAGGCAGGCATATCAAGGAGGCTCTTGAGCAATCTCTCTTGCCGGAGTATACGGAAAAGCGAATTAAAGGTTATGGGTTTCGCGGCGAAGTATTAGGAACACTTGCTATAGATGGTCTTCAGGTTATTTTTGATTCTGAGCGGCCGCCACTGGACCGAATCGTGAAGATAATGGTCAATGGGCAACCTCTAATGGAAGAAAAATGGTATAATGTAGCTTCCATAGATATGTTCACTTTCCATATCGGCTATTTGTCATTAGGACAAGGAATCAATATTGTTTATTTTCTGCCGGAGTTTATTCGGGATGTATTGGCTGAATCATTGAAAGAAGAGGCTAACATTGCTGACTGCAAGCTGCCAAGGTGGAATAATCTAGCATCATCGATATAACATTTTTATTAATTTTATCCGATGTATTAATTAAGAAGAAACCACTCAGTCAAGGAAGGATCGAGAAAATGCGTTTGATGCCTATAACAAAGACTCAGCCCGGCATGCGATTGGCCAAAAAGATTTTCTCACATGATGGTTTAGTGCTGTTAGGGGAAAATGTTGAGCTGACCAGTCGGCTTATTACCCGGCTCAAACAATGTGGAATACAGTATATATATATTCTTGATCCGAAAACCGATGATATTACGATGCCAGAGATTATTCGCGAGGAAACGCTGTTAGTTGCCTTGAAGGAAATACGTACGAATTTTCGTGATATGATGGATCGACCAAAGCGTAAAAAAGGGGTTACGTATCCGTATATTGGCCAAACCTTCAAACAAATGATGAATTTGATTATTGATGATTTGTCCGCTCATAAGGATGCGATGATTATGCTGATGAATATGGGAACGGTAGATCATTATTTATATCAGCATTCTTTAAATGTGTGCGTCTACACGACCATTCTTGGCATAGCTTACAATTATTCACATGAAGAACTAATGACGCTCGGGATGGGGGCCTTGCTTCATGATATTGGAAAAACACAAATTCCAATCGATGTCCTCCAAAAACCTGGATCTTTAACCCCAGAAGAATTCATTATGATGAAGAATCACGCTCGTTTCGGCTTTGAGCTTTTAAAGGATGAGCCTAATCTGCCGCTTATTGTGGCTCATTGTGCTTATCAACATCATGAACGGCTGGATGGCAGCGGATATCCAAGAGGAATTAAAGGCAATGAAATTCATGAGTATGCAAAGTGGATTGGGTTAGTCGATTCGTATGACGCTATGACGACTAATCGAATATACCGCGCACCGATGCTTCCGCATCATGCTATTGAGCTTCTGTATGCAGGAACAGGAACTTTATACGAACAGCATATGGTACAGTTATTTCGGGATAAGGTAGCCATTTATCCGATTGGTATTATGGTGAAAATCAATACAGGCGAATCTGGTGTAGTAGTGGACTTTAATCATGCCTATCCGCATCGGCCCATTATTCGTATATTAAACAACGAGGCTGGGGAAGAACTTACTGTGCCTTATGAAATCGATATGTCCAAGCAGCTTAGCATTATGATTATAAGCGTAAATGATGAGCAAAATGATTTGCCTGCACTATCTGCTAAAAATGGGTAATTGCATGAGGAGCCTGCTATTGTGGGCTCTTTTTTCTTTTTTCATGTCCATTTTATTGCTTCTTTCGGGCTCGAACATTACAATGGTACTAGAAATTATACAATCGAAAGATGCAGAAATCAGGTGTTGATAAAATGAATACATTAAATGCTATAGCAACAAATCCGTTGGCTATGAATGGCAGCCCCAAGGTTTTGCCTCAGCTAACCCCAGTTAATGACCCATGGGATCCTATTCGTTCAATCCAGAAGTTCGGCAAGCATCAATTGACGAGCGTGGAAATGACGATTTCAAACTTATGCAATATGCGCTGCGAGCATTGCGCGGTTGGCGATACGCTAGTTATGTCGGAGCCGGCCAAATTGCCTTTAAAGGATATGCTCAAACGTTTGGATGAGGTTGAACATCTACAGACGATCAGCATTACTGGCGGAGAGCCCTCCTATTCGGCTAAAACGGTCAAGGAATATATGCTGCCGCTGCTTCAATATGCCAGAGATCGCGGCGTTCGTTCCCAAATCAACTCCAATGTAACTTTGCCTTTCAGTCGCTACGAGGCGATTATTCCTTATTTGGATGTCATGCACATTTCCTTTAACTACACGAATGCGGATGATTTTCACCAAGTAGGCTTTGCTAAAGCGGGGCATCAAGTTTCCTACGAAGCCTCGGTTAAGCTGTATGAGCGAATGATTGAAAATGCGCGTCTTCTAAGCAAAGCAGGCGTATTAGTTTCTGCGGAGTCTATGATTAACTTCCGTACACATGATAAAATCGATGAAATTCACCGACTGATTGTAGAAATGGGTTGCGAGCGACATGAAGTGCATCCTATGTATCCAAGTTCATTTGCTAAAGATTTGCCAGTCATCACCCCCGTGCAAATGCGTCAAGCGATTGAACGATTATTGGATAACCGGGACCCGTCAGTGTGGATGTTGTTTGGAACGCTGCCTTTTTATCAATGCAGCAATCATGCAGAGGAGCGTGCACTGCTTAGCCGCCTGGCTGCGGAGCCAAATGTCACAGTGCGCAATGACCCAGATGGGCGCAACCGCCTTAATGTCAATTTATTTACAGGGGAAGTATTCGTTACCGATTTTTCGGATGTCCCATCATTTGGAAACATAGCAAGCTCTAAGCTGGATGACTTATTCACAAAATGGCTGAATCATTCGCTAGCTCAAGACGTAAACTGCTATTGCCCTGCTGCTTCTTGCTGCGGTCCCAACTTACTGGTGAAGGACATGTACTATAAAGAAGTAGATTTCCACCAACGTACCGCCCGTTTCGACTAAAGCAGCTATTTATAAAAAAGCCAATAAAAATGACTGACGCCCCTTCGCGAGTGTCAGTCATTTTTGCGTGCTTGTATTCAAATAAAGGAAATATAAATTTCAGTGTATCATTCCCAAATACAGTGAATGTACGTTTATTACAAATCTGACATTCTGGATGATGCCCTCACTGTAAATTTTGCTTTAGTCCATTATCCCCTTAGCTCAGAAAAACGACCGCAAAACCTATAATCTTCTAGACCAAAGACCAAAGACCAAAGACCAAAGACCAAAGACCAAAGACCAAAGACCAAAGACCAAAGACCAAAGACCAAAGACCAAAGACCAAAGACCAAGGTCTATGGAACGTAGAACGTAGAACATTAGTCCATCCAAGCAATGATTATATGGATCATTAGATTATAAGAATAATTTATGAAAATAGAAAAAGCTCAAAAGTAAAAAAGTACAAAAGCTCAAGAGCTCGTGCTTTGGGAGTGATGTGCTTGTGGATTGGAGGAACTATAGAGGAGAGGAACAGATTTGTATTTTCGGTGGAGGATGGATGAATTAATTAAACTTGTTGTCAATAAAAAGCTTGAATTAATATAGGGGAATGTTAACGAATATGATCATCAGTGGTTATAAAAATTAAATAGAAAACTCGTACCCAAATCTAATATAATATATGGCTAGTGAGAATAACGAACCTCTCAACATTTATGAAATATTGAATTGTGTGAAAAGAAAAACTCAATCTAATATTGCGTTATTTTAGTTCCTTGGAGTTTAAAACAACAGTAATAGGACCAGCCCCAACAAGGAGGAATAATTAGTTATGTAGGGATAAATTGTATTGATTTATGGTTACCGTATAATAATATAAAAGTTGGAGATGTTAAATTGCCAGCGGCAGTAGGGTGTTCTTTGATATTGGTCTGTTAAGACATAAAGATGTAAGTTTGTGTATTAGGGAATGCTGATCTAGGTTGGGATTATTCAGGAAAAAGCAAATGTAATCAAGATAAGACTGCAAATGAAGAACGCCAACTCCCTTAAAACAGGCTTTTAATTTAATGATGGAATGTTTATATTGCCTTCTAAGAAATCTCGAATCTGCCATACGGTACAAAGGATGTATGATTATATCATTAGTACATGAATGGGTAACGTAGTTGCGAGTAAAGTCCATTACACCAGAGCGTAATAAGCGCCTTTCGTTTAAATGAGCAGATGGGATAACCTTGAACTTAAAGTGCGTTGCGGAGCAAAAGCTGGAAGAGCAGGCTATAACAATTGAAGATTCTTTAGATGAGCCATACTTAGGTGAATGTTGTTCTTTAGCATATATCTCTACTGCAGCTTTAATAACACCAGATAACTTTTCATGTTCATCGGCGTGGCTTATCAATTGACGAATTTTATGGAGCATGCTCCAGGCGGTTTTATAAGTTATTTGCAGAGCTAATGCTACTTGAGCCGCGTTAATCTGAATTTGGTGCAGGGAAATTAGAAACAACACAAGCAACCATTTTCGTATCGGTGTTCGGCTCTTGTCCATGAGAGTGCCAGCCGTTAATGTCGTCTGATGTCGGCAGGAATAGCACTGATATAAAATAGAGCAGCGCGAAGCAATTCTATAGGCTGAATGGTGATTGCAACGAGGGCAGCGAAAACCTGCTGGCCATTTAATTTTATACAAAAAGGAATAGCATGCTTCATCAGTGGAAAAGCAACTATCAAACTTTGCAATAGAATCAGAAATGGCTTGCATCGCGATCACCTCTCATCAATGAGAACTTATGTTCTTATTTTATCGAAGTTATCGCGTGAAGTCAAATGTTAGGTCGGTTGATAGAAAAAGTTTTCTGAGCTAAGGGGATAATGTCTGTAAGCAACAAAAACAGCAAAGCTATTTTAGGATAGAGTTCATTTTCGCTAGAGAACAAATGATAGAATGAGCGGGGAGTTGCGGGGGCTTTGCATAATTAGTATGATAAGGACACACAATTCGAGGAGGCACTTACATATGGCTGGAGCGAAATGGACGAAGCCGGAAGCGGTTATTTTTGATATGGATGGCACGTTGTTTGAGACGGATACACTGCTAGTATCTGTTCACGAGCGATTGTTTCAAACTCTGCGTGAAGAAGGACTTTACAATCAGCCAACACCGCCAATTGAGCGGCTGCTCAGCTGCCTCGGCATGTTGCTGGAAGATATATGGCGAAAAGTAATGCCTGATGGCTCAGAGGAGGCCCATAGGCGTGCTGATGAGCTCATGCTGCGCTATGAGCTGGAACAGCTGGAAGCGGGAGAAGGTAGATTGTATCCTCAAGCGGAGGAAATGTTGAAAAGGCTTAAGGGGCATGGTATCAAATTGTTCGTAGCCAGTAACGGACTGGAAGAATATGTGCGCGGGGTAGCGCGCTACAAGGGCATATACGATTTGTTCGACGGGTTGTATAGCGCAGGGGAATACCAGACGGCGACCAAAGTGGATTTGGTTGCTCAATTGTTGAATGACCATCAAATTGCAACAGCATGGATGGTTGGAGACCGTTCTTCTGATGTGGAAGCGGGAAAAGCAAATGGACTTAAAGTAATTGGCTGTGCTTATGCAAGCTATGGACGGGATACCGAACTTGTGGGAGCAGATGTGCTGATCGCCAAGTTGCCAGACATCGTTGATCTGTTGGTTGAGGGGTAAATGAAGTGAAATAATAAGAACCTGGAAATGGCGTCTATATGGACGTCAAAGCCAGGTTCTTTTTTATTTGAATCATTAGGCGGAATCGGTCGTGGATTTGCCTAAGCCGTCCATATGGGTCAAACTGCTGTTGTTGGTATTCGTAATGGTATTTTTGGCTTTTCCGGATTTTTTCTGCCGATAAAGCCATAGGGCATATTCTAGAGGTTTAATAATCGCTTGGTTATAAGCCTCTTTCTCGCCCGCTTGGGCGAAAACCTCCCTTGCAGGTTTTGGATTGACCTCAAGCAGCCAGATTTTGCCCTTGCGGTCAATAGCCAGATCGAGAGCAAGCTCACATAGCCGCCCATAAACCTGCTCGAGATGTTTGGCGACATTAATGCTGAATTGTTCGGCGTCAGCCTCAATATCTTTAACGAGTGAGGCATCGCTTACCCACTGCTGCAGCAGTTCAGTCATGGGAACGGCATGGCCACCTCCGTGAAGATTGGAAGTTACACTGCCAGAAGGCCCTACTCTGCCTGCACAGCCTGTTACACTCCAAACGCCTTCTCCGTTTTTTTGGACGAGCATCCGGTAATCATGCACGCGTCCGCTTGGAAGCTTGAGGTGGATGCCCTGCTGGGCAATGTAACGTGTACCTTTTAAATCCCATGCGGATAAATAACCGTTTAAGGAGGCAACGTTTATTTTTTGCGGACTAATAATTCGTCTTGCTTGGTCGCGGCCTTGAATCAGAAGGTTTCCGCTTTTTTTTCGCTCAATACGCAAAATGCCTCTGCCGCCTGTGCCGTTAATCGGTTTAAGGTAAATAAGCGGATATTTGCGCAGCATCTCCGATACGACCTGGGCACTTTCTGCAATGCGTGCTGCAGGAAGATAGCTTTTAAATCGGGAGTCTTTTATCAACGTTCGGTGTATCGTCCACTTGTTGCGAAGCGGACGGTTGAGGAAGTTGAGGTGACTATAACGGGAACGGAAATGCAGCAGTTGATCGAACCGATAAGTACGTTGAATGCGACAGCGGTCAAAAATCATGTGTGGAAATGCAGTCCATTTTCGCGACCATTTTTTGGACGCCTCATTATAAATTAAAGCATGGATGCGATTTTGTTTGTAATTGACGTCTTGAGGGGTGAAAATAATAATGTCGAGCCCCAGCTTTCGGCCAGCAGTCGTCATTTTACGGTAAATATCTCGTTCTTCAAGCAAACCGTTCTCATTGAGATATAACGTCAATATTCCGAGTACAGGCTGCGTCATTAGGAGTTCTCCTTTCAAAACGGAGCGTCGGCTTGCCGGTCGGTCCGGTGAACATAGATACTGCTTCCATTCCAAGGCGGAAGCAGAGCGCCATGCTTGGGACATTGTCGACCGCAACATGACAAGTTAATTGGCCCAATCTTCTAATCAGACTCCGAGCGACAGCCGTTCCGACCCCAAGTTCGCGGGCTTCGGGTTGGACGACGAAAAAGCATTCCTGCTTATGCTTATCGCCATTTGCTGCGAAGCCCACGCCAAGTAACCGCGAGCCTTGCCTGGCGATTGAAACGGCTGCCTCGGAATAGCCAGTTTCAACTGATGTGATGAGCTGGGCAGAATCCAGGGCGCGAAAGGCCTGAATGGAGGCAGCTGTCAGCCTTTTATCGCTATACTGAACAGCAAAGTCAGCCAGTCGCTTGCGATAGCTGTTCCATTGTTGTGGAGTGAGCAGCTGCACTTCCATCATTATGCGCCTCCTACCTTGCTTGCTTTTTTATTTGTTAAATATAATCCGTATTGAAAAATACGCTCCAGCGATTTTTGGCGAATATGTGGTTCGTCGAACTTCATTGGTTTGGAGTTGGCTTCGAAAAACCAAACGCTGCCCGAGCTGTCTATTCCAAGATCCATCGACATTTCGCCAAGCGTCTGCCCAGAGGCACGCTCGATTTGCCTCGCAATCAGCAAGGCGGTGCGTTTAGCTTTCAAAAGTATTCTACGCGCCTGTTCTACATTAAAAGAACTAATGAGCAGCTTCTCAGGATCTTCAATCATTCCGCCGCGAGGCACATGAGTTGTAATGCTTGAGGAGCCGGCGACCCTTGCGCCGATTCCCGTCATTTCCCATCTGCCATTACTGTTCTTCTGTACAAGCGCACGGAGATCGAAGCGGCGGTCATTGAAGGAAGCGAGCTGGATACCCTGCTGTGCGATGTAGGCCTCGCCTGCGCTTTGCTTTTGGATGCGGCTCCACAGCTTCGTTATCGTGGCGCAATTATAGGTAGCACTTTTGCGCTCCTCCTGGATTTTCAAACGAAAGGGCAGCTGTTTCTCGGCTTTAACGGTAATGGTCATGATGCCTTTGCCTGCTTTGCCGCTTTCTGGCTTCAAATATAAAAAGGAATGTTTTTGCATCATTTTGCCCAGTCCGGAGAGGGACATTAATTTGCGGGTCAAAGGGATGTAGGGCTTAGTAGTTTTGGATTGGCGAAGCCATTCGAATAAATGCCACTTGTTGAAAAAAAAGGGATTGAATAATGTCACCTTTGGGTCTTTAATACAAGCATTGATTTTGTTTTTGACGGCTGGCAGCAGCTCATCCTCCCGTTGAGGGATGCGATTGTAAATGATGTCTGGAAAGGGGAGCAGACGCTGCTGCCATATTTCCTGCTGCTCGTCAAAAATAAAGCCCTTCAGACTGGTACGGCTTAAATATAAGTTTTTTGCAGTAAGCACATAAACGATAAAACCCTGCTCACGGCCTACACGAATTAAATCAGCAAAATTACTGCGGTTGCCACGAAATAGCTGGATATCATCCTCTATGGTCAAAATAGCGAGTACGGGCCTTCCGGCCCGGATCTCCGCTGTTGATTCCTGTTCTTTAACCAGCTGCTCCATCAGCTGTCACCCCCTTGGAACTTGCTGAGGTACAGGCAATGTTCAATAATATAATCCAGTGAGGCGCGACCTTCCGATTTTAAGGAAGGATGCTTAAAAATAGAACGTCCAGGCTTGGCATTGGCCTCAAACATCCATATCTCGCTATTTTTATCGATGCCGATATCAAGCCCCAGTTCGCCAAGACGGTGAGGATAGTTGCGTTCAATGGCTTCCGAAAGGTTGATGGCTACTTGTTTCGCTTTGTCCAGCACATCGGCGGCTTCGCTGCCGAAGGTCCGGCTTAGCGCCTGCTGCGGTGTCATGAGGGAGCCGCCGTTTTTGACGTGGGTAGTGACGCTGCCCCGTCCGGCTTTTTTTGCGCCAATTCCTGCGGGCACCCATTCGTTCTGGCCATTTTTATGCATATGAAAACGGAAATCAAGCGGACAGCCGTCAATTTCGGCGAGCCGTATTCCCTGTTGGACGACATAGTTATTTAGAGAGCTGCCATGGCGGGCATGCAGCATGCGGATCATGCTCTGAAAGTTCGTAAAGCGCAGCAGCACATTTTGATTTCCTTTGCGGTACCTTGCGAAATAGCCCCGCTTAGGATGGTAGGTCAAGCGATAGATGCCGATGCCAAGGCTGCCGGCTGTAGGCTTGAAATATAAGAATTGATGCTCTTCAAGCATCTCCTTGATTTTATCCGGTGTAGGACCCGACACCGATTCAGGCAAATGCTGCAGGGCTTCTGGGTCTTTATCGAGCAATTTATAGACATCTGATTTATTGAAAAAGCTCCAGTTGAAAAACGGGATTTTCTTCCTTACAAACCGTTCGCGCAGCGAGTTGATCATGGTCGAGGTTTCCGCTTTTCGGCTGGGAAGCCGATTGTATACAACGTCAGGAAGCGGCACCGTTTTGCGATACCAATTGCCTTGGGCGTTCAAAAAGTAGCCATTGACGGTTTCCTGCTGCCAGTTGATGTCGTTTGGAGTAAAGCCGAACAGATACGCTTTGTGCTCTCCCGACCGGATGACTTGCTTAATGAAGCCTGTTCTTGCGCCAAATGGCGCACTATCAGAGGAAGGGGAGCCAATATCGCTTAAGATCCCGACCAAGGGTCCAAGCTGAATTTCATTATTTCCAGATTGAAGCAAATAAATATTGCCAGTCTTCGGTACTTTGATAGACTGGCGGACGCCCGCCGATAAATACAGATGGTTGCCTTGGCGCTTGACTGGGCGGATGGCAGCGGTAATGACTTCTCTGCCTAGCTTGAGGTGCATCGTTTTTTTGCCTGACAGCTTCAGTTCTTTAAGAAGCGGACTGGACAGATAGACGACTCGATCGGTTTGTTGGGAAAAGTGTACGTTGCAAGTTGTCAAACTCATGGAAGAACCTCCTGAACGTTGTCATACCGAGAACGGTCTAATACGGGTGATGGAGTAATTAACGGCGTATGGAGACGGCGGGCCAGCATTTGGGCATAGCCTAGTGGCCGCTCAAGAGATTGTGCAGCACATCCCTCAAGGCCAAGTCGCCTAAACGCCGATCTTCCTGGTCTGGAGTTCGCTTCCAGAAGCCATAATCGTCTGCCCTGCTCAATGCCAAAATCAAGTCCAAGCTCAGCAAGTCTGCCGAATCTCTGTTCAAGCTGTACTGCTGCATACAGGCTTATTTCGTGAATTTGCTTCAATAGATGATCATTTACCGCTTCGCTGTATTCAGCTATAAGCAGTTCCTTCGCAGATCTGACTCCGCCCCCACCGTGCAGGTTGGAGGTGATCGAGCCGGTCTGTCCGCAGCGGGCTGCAAGGCCAGTTACTTGCCAGAGGCCTAACGCATCTTTCTGTACCAAAGCCCTTATATCGAAAGGTTCGCCCGTTTTTAGCTGGAGCTGCAAATACGGCTGAATAATATAGCTGGCAGTCCCGATAAACTTGGCTAGCCATTGCTCCAGAGCGTCCTGACTACCTATCCGCTTCTGAAAGGAGAGATTGCTTTTGCTGCGCCCTGAGACGGACCAGTAGCCGGCAGCATGACGCTGGAGCAGCAATGCGCCTTTGCCCTGCATGCCTGAGGCGGGCTTGAGAAACAGCCCGGAGCCTGGAGCTGAGAGTCGGATTCGCAGCATTGCGCCATGGCTATAACGCTGGGTAGCTGGCAGCAGCGGCTGGATACGCTCATCATTCGCAAGCGCCTCGTAAACGTCCAACTTGGACGGGAGGCTGCCGTTCAAAATGATGTGCGGCTTGCGGGCTGCAATAGCCTGCAGAGCGCTGCGACAGGCAAGCTGCTCTTCTGTGTTTTTGCAGAAGCGCCGATCGTAAATAATATCGGGCAGCTTGCAGATGCCCTTCTCCCAGCGCTCATTTAGAAAACGATAGCCCTGAAGCTGGCCGTTATCTTCGTTAAATTCGCAGGGAGAAAAGACGTAAAGATCAATCTTTTTCCTTCTAGCGGTTTCCGTAAGTTGCTTGTAAAAGGCAGGCTCGGGAAGCTTCGGCTCCTCCTGTGAGGCATGCATCTCAATGGAAGCAACATATAATCCAATCGTCATGCCTTCTGCTGTCATAGGCGCCTCCGCTAGAAGCCCGATAAAAATCGGGAATATTGAATAACCATGCGAACGGATGGACGAATTTTGTTATCATTCAGTGGCGTATTGTCATTTTTGGAAGGCTTGGAGTTAACCTCCAGCAGCCATACTCTGCCGCTTGCATCAATAGCCAGATCGATGCCGAGCTCACCGAAATGGGCGGGGATATGCGTCTCAATCCCTTTGGCAATGAGGAGCGCTGCTTGCTGCAGCCTGCTTGAGGCATCCGCTCGGCCGCTCGTCAGGTTGGATTTGGAAATCGCCTCGCTAACGGTACTTAATGTGCCGCCTCTTGCGAGGTTGGAAACAAAATGCTGACCGCCAGCTGTCCGGGCAACAATCGAAGTGATTTTCCATTTGCCGCTGACATTTTTCTGTACAAGTGCCCGGAAGTCGACGGGCCGTTTCTGGATTTCAATCAGCTGGAGGCCTTGCTGTACCTGATAGCGGACGGTTTTCATTTTCGCTGAGATGGCAGAATACAGTTTGAGCTGGTTTGGATAAAGCTGCTTTCGGGAGCCTGTGGTTGTAGTAAATTGGGCTTGGTAACCGCCGTTTTCAGTCTTTGATACTCGGATGATCCCTTTGCCAAGGCTTCCTCTGACAGGCTTCAAAAAGATGTTGGCGTGTTTGCTGCACATGCCTTTAAGGGTGGCAAAGCTGCGCAGTGAATAGGACTCTGGCAAATAGCGGAGGGCTGCTTCATCCTTCTTGAGCGCTTCGAAAACTTCCGTTTTATCAAGAAACTTTTCATTAAAAACAGTCGTCTGAAACCTGGATTTTACTTCTTTGAAAAAATGTTGTACGCTGGGTTTGTTCTCTAGTTTTCGGGAAGTAAGTCGATTGTTAATCACATTTGGAATGGGAAGCGACGCCCTTTGCCAGCCACCCGCATAGATCCAGCCTTCCACGGTTTGCTGCTCGCCAGTAATTTGGCCGGGAGTGAAGAAACACACATGCCCGCCTTGCGCGGCACAGCCATCAACCAGCTCTTTGCAGAACATGGTGATAGAACCGAACGGCTTATCGGGTGTCCCTGGATAATCCCTGCTGATCAGAATACCGATAAGCGGGCCGAGTGAAAGTATTGCTGATCCGGATTTATAGTTGATTCTTAATGCAGCGCCATTCGCAATGCCCATTTTGCGCGCTAGGCTCTGGCTAATTCGAATGCCATCATAACGTGCGACGGGTAATACTTTGACATGTTGCTTAAGTGAGCCGAAAGTCATCGCTACAGGCTGGCCCTGAGGGATTTTCCACTGTTTCATATAGGCCTCGCCCAGCATGAGCGTATCCTCGGCGAGCATGCCTGAGCTGATAACCTGGACGGCTACTTTCGATTTGAGCATCGTAAATCTCCTTCCAAGCAGGAGGATTCCGGCAAGCGGGTTAAGAGCCGCTGGGTGTTTTGCACGAATTAATTCATCATATGAGGACATCTATCCCTTGGTGATTAGATACTAACAGCTGTTTAAGCAAATAATGGAGGGGAAAAGCCATGAATGTATACGACAAAACGTATGAACTGGCCAAAGCGTTAAAGGATAGCGAGGAAGCGCGTTTGCTGAAGGAAGCAAAGCAGGCTGCTGACGCTGATCCCGATGCAAAAGGGCTGCTTGATAACTTTCGCGAGCGCCAAAACGAGCTGCAGCAGAAAATGATGGCGGGCGAGGAGCCTTCCGCTGCCGATATGGATACGCTGAACAAGCTGTACGAGGTCATTTCGCTGAATCCGCTCGTCAGCGGCTTGATGGAGGCTGAGCGCCGCTTCTCCATCGTTTTTGAGGACATAAACCGCATTATGTCCGATGTGCTAAAATCCATCGTTGATTAACGCCCACGGTCATATCCCTCGTCCTTGCCTCATATAATGTGAGGAGTGCTACAGAGGAGCTGAGGAATATGAGAAAAGGCAGGAGCCGTCATGTATTATATTTGCTAGCTGCGGTAGCGATGCTAGTCTACGGGGTACCAAGACTGGATTTGGGCGCTTCATGGAGCGGGACAAGCCTGTTCGGCATCGTCTGGCTGGTCTTTTCGCTAGTCATTGTGGCGGCGCAAATTGATGCGCTGATGCAAGGTGAAGCGAGGAGGCAGCAGATGCAGCGCATTAAACGTGTCAAACGCCAGGCGCTGGAGCGCAAGCTGCAGCAGGTCGTTGCTAGGCGGGGCGCGCGAGGCTAGCTAGCAATAACGAAACAAAAACAAATAAGGCCCAGCGATGGTCGCTGAGCCTTATTTGTTTTTTCAATCATTAATCCAATTCTTTGAACTGGACGAGCTGCTTTACGAATTTGTAAACCGCTTCTTGTTCTTTGACGGTTAGTCCATGTAGTTGATGGGCGATTTTGTCAGCGTAACTATTGTCTTCTGGGCTTGTCTGCTGCGAAGCATCCAAATGAACAAGCTGTTCCAGTGGAGAGTCGAGCGCTGCGGCAATTTTGCCGAGTACATCGACGGTTGGACTTTTCTCTCCTCGCTCGACTTGCCCCATATACGAAGCATTAATGTCCGCTCTGAGCGCCAGCTGCTCCTGGCTAAGCCCTCTTATTTTGCGCAGTGTGCGGATGTTATCTCCAATGTATCGGGCAAATTTACTCAAATTGTTCACCTCAGCCTAAAGATAGAGCTTTAGATGCCAACCAACAACGTTCTATAGAACCTATTAAATATAATGACTAAAGTCATTGACGAAAATACTCGACTTCACTATAATTATGTAAAATGGTCCTTATTAAACTTCTTTTTACTTAAAAGGTTCTTTTTACAAGGAGATTGGAAGATGGTAGACGAATTTGAGTTTTTTCGAAAAGTGCAGCTGCATTACCGTCAAGTACGCTTCCACGTGCGCTTGAGCTATACGATTTTTCATAAAAAGGAGAAGCTGCTGCTTGCGCATGGTATTTTGCGCTGCCGGGTTGAACCCCATTCGCAATTGGTTGAGTATCGAATCAGCTTGGAATCGGAAGTGGCATCGCGTCCTTATAGCGAGAAGGCCTCTATTTTATTTTCCACTGTATACGAGGAAATTCCGCAGCAATCGCTTAAGCTGACAGATGTGCCTGCCTATCAGCTGCGATACTCCGTACCGATTGTTTATGATTGGCAAGCTTTTATTATTGAAGGAATGAGTACGGCTTTAAGCAAGAGTGTATTGCAGCCTGTTTTCGATAAATATAGATTTGTGAATAAGCAGGGCCAGGAAATAGACGCCAAACTTAAGGTCGCCGCCGTTATGGTGGATTGGTATAATGAAAACATTAAAAGTTAGCCAGCAGTGTTGAAAGCCAGAGGGAGGTACAGGTGTGTCTAAAGTCGGTTCCGGTTCAGAGACCAGCACCAAGCATGAACTGATTCTTGCACATATACAAGAGCTGAAGATCGGAACAAAAATCTCGGTCAGAGTGATTGCAAAAACGCTGGGAGTCAGTGAAGGAACAGCTTATAAAGCCATTAAAGAAGCGGAAGCAACCGGACTCGTCAGCACAAAGGAACGAATTGGGACGGTACGCATCGACCGTAAAAGAAAAGAAGCACTTGACCAGCTTACGTTCGGCGAAGTGGCGGAAATTGTAGAAGGCCAGCTTTTCGGTGGCGCATCAGGCCTTGAGAAAACGCTGCATAAGTTCGTCATTGGAGCCATGGAGCTTGATGCTATGCTGCGTTATATTGATGAGGACAGCCTGCTTATTGTCGGCAATCGGATCGGTGCGCACAAGCGGGCGCTGGAGCAGGGAGCAGGCGTGCTCATTACAGGCGGCTTCGAGACGAGCGAGGAGGTTAAAGCACTTGCTGATGAGAAGGGGCTGCCGATTCTCTCTTCGCGATACGATACGTTTACCGTTGCATCCATGATTAACCGCGCTATGTATGACCGCCTTATTAAGCGAAAAGTGATGCTGATAGAAGATTTGGTTACGTTCAGCAGGCCCGCCGATGTGCTGCATCCGAGTGAAACGGCAGGCAGCTTCAAGGAGCTGCGGCGCAGAACAGGTTATTCGCGCTTTCCCGTGGTGGATGACCGTGGTAAAGTCGTAGGCATGATGACAGCAAAGGATGCTTCCGGCGCAACAGATGAGCAGACCGTGGATAAGCTGATGACCCGCCATCCGATTACGGCTGCACCGAATATTACCGTTACATCCGCTGCTCATACGATGGCGGCGGAAGGAATCGATTTGCTGCCCATCGTTGATCGGCATCGCAAGCTGCTTGGTGTCATTAGCCGCCAGCAGGTAATTGATGCGCTCCGGTTTGCGGGCAAACAGCCGGAATCGGGCGAAACGTTCGATGATTTAATGTGGTCAAGATTTATGGCTAGCGAAGATGCAGCGGGCGAGTTTGTTTATAAAGGGGTCGTAACGCCGCAAATGTCAGGCTCGCTTGGCATGATATCGGAAGGCGTGCTCGTTACGCTTATGACACAGGCGGGCAGAAGAATGATTCGTGAGACGGGGAAACGCGACTATTTGCTTGAGAGCATGACGACTTATTTTGTTAAGCCGGTTGAAATGGACAGTGAAATAACGATTATACCGCGGGCGATGGAGATGAGCCGCAAGTCAACGAAGCTGGAAATTGAAGTGTGGGATCGGGGCGGGCTGGCAGCGAAAGCGATGATGTCAGCCCAGATGATTGATCCTTAAACATAAAGCAACCGGGGCGGTTGCTCTGAAGAAGGCAAGCGGAGAATGAAGCTAAGTTATAATAGCGCAGCGTTCGTCGCTGCCTTTCATTAGCGGCGCGTCGTGCGCAGCATGCTGAGATTGCGCAGGCCAGCGAAAAGATTGAATAGGCCAATGACCATGAATAGCGTCCCGATAACGATGCGCACGGTGGATTCATTGGACAAAAACAGCTGAACGCCGGCAATAAATATGAGCATGACGCCCATGCTTATATTCATTCTAGCCCCGTACAGCATACGCATTGCGCCATCAGTGGCCCTGCGGGATCTGTAGCTGAAAATAACCGTCAGCAGCAAGGTGAGGAAGATGACGGGTGCAAATAAATATTGCATCAGTGAGTCCATTGGTTTTAAAGCAGCTCCTTTGCAAGCGGAATGATAGTGCTTTATTCCGTATTTCTGCTGTTATTGTAGCATGAATACCTTCCAAAACAGAAGCAGTGCAGCGCATGTCTTTATGCTGCACTGCTTTTTATAATAAATCACTAGAAGCGTGGTGAAAAAGGCGAAGCGGAATGAAAAGGTTGAGCTGGAGAAGTGTCAGCGTTCGTTTTTACCCTTGAATTTCCCCCTATAAAGGGGAGATTCCTAGAAATTCAAGGGTAATGGCGATCGTAAGCCGACCTTTTCATGCAGCATAGCCTCTTTTTCACCATACTTCTAGCTCGGTCCGCGATCATGCAGGCGAACTTTAATCCACAGATGCAGCACGTTCTCGACGACAAGCATCGTTTTTACCTCGACCTCGTAATCCTTCTCCAGCACATCGTTGTAAACTCTCTTGCTTAGCAGCTTCCTTGCAAACTGGGCATTGGAATCAATTTCGTAAATGCTTTGCCCGATAAACACGGAAAGATCGGCTTTAATCCGCCGAATCAGATCGGCCTCCGTCATTTTATCCAGCTGCGGGCGACCTGCGTTTTGCCCGGCTTCCAGCTCGATTCGCGGCAAAATGCTCTTAATGACCGTATGCTGATGCTTGAAATCCTTCAGGTTGTTAATGTCCTGCTCGTACTGCTCCAATTGAATTTCGAGCTCGCTTTTGAGACTGACTAGCGCCTCGAATTGTGCTTGATAGAGGGAGTTGTAAACGACCGCGCCGACAATCATGCCGAGCAGAAGCATGCCGAACATTTGCAGCCCTTTCATATATCGCTCAAACGGGGGCAGCCGCATCGCTTAGCCCGTCCCTTTGCAAATGAGCTTGACTAGCTCTGTGCCCATATGAGCCCCTAGAAAAGCAGCGATAATATAGCCGACCTGCTGTGCCGCGGGGGACAGATGCCCCTCCATAATGTTGCTTTCTATGACACGCATTGGATCAATGGAGCCGCCTACTGCGGCTACTATAGCCCATATTTTTAAATTTGCCGCTGTATTGACCATCATGGAGGTGGGGGGCATCAGCAGAAACACCGATCCAATGCCAGCAAGCATTGAGCCGCCTAATACGACGCCAAAGGCAATAAAGAAATCGAGCCCTGCCTTCATCAAAAAATAATTCACTTCGCTCACCAGCTCTCTTCGCCAAGTGGAGCCCGTCCGGCTCCTATTATCATTGTATGGGCGGTGCCTTGGCGATTATGATAAAATAGACAAATAGAGATGGAACACCTGAGGGGGCGAGGCGCAATGACCGCTAATGAGTCGCCATTCGTGCATTTGCACGTTCATAGTGAATATAGCTTGCTTGATGGCGCGGCGCGAATACGCGATTTGACAGCCCGCGCTGCGGAGCTGGGGATGAAGGCGCTGGCGCTTACGGACCATGGCGTCATGTATGGAGCCATTCCGTTCATCCGTGCCTGCCAGCAGCATGGCATTAAGCCGATTGTAGGCTGTGAGATGTACATGACCGCAGGCTCGCGGTTTGAGAAGGGCTCGCGCAAGGAAAACCCGATCTATCACTTAATTTTGCTTGCCAAAAATGAAACCGGATATCGCAATCTCATGAAGCTGAGCTCGATTGCCCATTTGGAAGGCTTTCATTATCGGCCGCGCGTCGATCCAGAAATACTGGCTAAGCATGCGGAGGGCATCGTCTGCCTGAGTGCCTGTCTTGGAGGCGAGGTTTCGCAGCATTTGCTGCATGACCGTCCGGAGGAAGCGCGCAAGGCGGCACAGCGGTACCGGGACATTTTCGGCGATGATTTTTATTTGGAGCTACAGGACCATCATTTGCTGGAGCAGAAAAAAGTGAATGCAGCAATGATTGAGCTGGCACAGGAAACTGGCATTCAGCTGGCGGTTACGAACGATGTTCATTATATTACTGCTGCTGACGCGGAAATGCAGGACGTGCTTATTTGCATTGGAACGGGCAAATCCGTCGATGACGAGGACCGTATGAAAATGCAGACGGACCAAATGTATTTAAAAAGCGGGGAAGAGATGGCTGCCCTATTCCGCCATGTCCCGCAGGCTATTGCCAATACGGCAGCCATCGCAGATAAATGTACGCTGGAGCTGGCTTTTGGACGGGCGCCGCTTCCGGTATTTCATCCCGTGCCAGAGGGGGCAAGCTCAGCAGGGTATTTGCAGCAGCTATGCAGCGAAGGACTGCTTGCGAGATACAGCTTGCTGCCAGAGTGGACGCAGGAGCCGGACTTCCGCCGGCAGGCTGAGCAGCGGCTAGCCTATGAGCTGTCTGTTATTGAAAAAATGGGTTTTAGCGATTATTTTCTAATCGTCTGGGATTTTATTCGTTTTGCCCATGAGCAGGGCATTCGTACAGGCCCGGGACGGGGCTCTTCAGCCGGCTCTCTGGTTGCTTATACACTGCGGATCACCGACGTAGATCCGCTGAAATACAAGCTGCTCTTTGAGCGTTTTCTAAATCCGGAGCGCATATCGATGCCCGATATTGATATCGACTTTAATGATGAGCGCCGGGACGAAGTCATTGCCTATGTCGCCAAAAAATATGGCGAAGGGCATGTTGCCCAAATTATTACTTTCGGCACAATGGCGGCGAAAGCAGCGGTCCGCGACGTCGGACGCGCGATGAATGTGCCGTTCGCCGAGGTGGATCGCGCGGCGAAGCTCATTCCGCGCCAGCTCGGCATTACGCTTGCCGAGGCGCTGCGGACGACTGAGGGACTGCGCGAGGCGGCGGAGCGCCTGCCTAAGACGGCAGCGATGCTGGATATGGCGCTTAAGGTAGAGGGCATGCCCCGCCATGCCTCTACGCATGCGGCTGGAGTTGTTATTGCCAGCGAGCCGCTGACGGAGTATGTGCCGCTGCAAGCGGGCGGCGAAGGGGCTGTTTTGACCCAATATTCGATGGAGCATCTGGAAGCGATTGGTCTGCTCAAGATGGACTTTCTGGGACTGCGCACCCTTTCGATTTTGGAGCGGACGCTGAATTGGGTGAAGGAGCAGTACGGAGAGACGATTGATTTTCGCACGATTCCAGACAACGACCCGGAAACGTATGCGATGCTCGGCCGCGGCGAGACAACGGGTATTTTCCAATTGGAGTCTTCCGGTGTGCGCCGCGTGTTGCGGGACTTGAAGGCGTCGGAGTTTGAAGATATCGTATCAGTCCTGGCTTTGTATCGGCCTGGTCCGATGGAATTTATTCCAAAATATATTCAAGGCAAGCATGGCGAGGTGCAGGTGGAATATCCTCATCCATCCCTAGAGCCGATTCTTGCTGATACGTATGGCATTATCGTGTATCAGGAGCAAATTATGCAGATTGCCTCCAGCATGGCGGGTTTCTCGCTGGGCGAAGCAGATTTGCTGCGCCGTGCCGTTTCGAAGAAAAAGCGCGAAGTGCTGGATGAGCAGCGGGAGCATTTTGTGAAGGGCAGCGTGACGCAGGGCTACAGCGAGGACGAGGCGAATCTCGTTTACGATATGATCGTGCGTTTCGCAGACTATGGGTTCCCGCGGGCGCATGCGGCTGCTTACGGCGTACTGGCTTTTCAAACGGCATGGCTGAAGGCGCATTATCCGGTTCCATTTATGGCTTCGATGCTGGCGTCCGTGAATGGCAACCAGCGGAAAACGGCGGAATACGTCGATGAATGCCGCCGAATGGGCATTCAGGTGCTGCCGCCCGATGTTAACGAGAGCGGCGTAACGTTCACGCCAGTTGAAGGAGCGGTGCGCTTTGGGCTCGCGACGGTTAAAAATGTTGGTACGCAGGCGATCGAAGCGCTGCGGAAGGAGCGGGAGGACAAGCCGTTTGTGAGCTTGCTCGACCTATGCCGCCGCGTCGATTTGCGCGTCGTGAACAAGCGCGTGCTGGAGTCGCTGATTCAAGCAGGAGCCTTCGATTCGCTGCCGGGACACCGGGCGCAATTGCTCGGTGCCCTGGAGGAGACGGTCGAGGCGGCGGTGAAATGGCGCAAGGAGCGCGCTGAGCTGCAGATCGAGCTGTTTGGCTTCGATGAGGTGCAGAACTGGGATGTGGAGCTGCCGGATATCAGGCCGTTCTCCACAGCTGAGCAGCTGGAGTTTGAGCGCGAGCTGCTAGGCATGTACTTGTCCGGGCATCCGCTCGACGCCGTGGAGGAGCAGCTTGCACCACTTGGGCTCGACCGGCTGTTCGAGCTTGCGGATGCGGCGGAAGGAGCGCCGGCGGTAGCGGCGGTGCACATTGTGTCGCTGAAGCCGTTCACGAACAAGAAGGGCAATGCGATGGGTTTTCTGGAGCTGGAGGATCGCATCCTCCGCGTCGAAGCCGTTGTGTTCCCAGCCGTGTGGAAACGCTGCGGGGATAAGCTGGAAAAGGGAGGCCTCGCCATTGTGCAGGCGACCGTGCAGCATCAGGATGAGGAGTTTAAACTCATCCTGGAGGATGTTGTGCCGCTTGCAGGCGGAGCTGCTGCGGCCGGGGCGCCGCTCGCAGAGCAGGCGCAGCGCTTGCAGCGGCAAGCGCAAGCCCGCGCCGCGAGAGGCGCGTGGCCCGGTCCCGGGCAGGCGAAGCCGTCCGGGCAGGGCCAGAGCGGGGCGCGGGCGGCAACGCCAGCCGCCCCGGCGGGCCGCGGGCCCGGCACTGCTGCTGCGGGCGAAGCGCAGCAGCAGCAGCCCGCTGGGCGAAAGCGCCAGCGGGTTTACATCAAGCTCGCAGCCGCGCGCGAGCAGCTTGCCGCGCTGGAGCGGCTCAAGCAGCTGCTGGCCGAGCACCCTGGCCAGCTGGACACCGTTCTGTTCTACGAGCGCGAACAGAAGCTGATCGCCCTTAGCGACAGCTACCGCGTCAAGCCATCGCCGGAATTGTTCGGCGAGATTGAGCAGCTGTTCGGCGAAGGCGCGGTCGTCGTCAAATAGGCGCAAGCAGCAAAACATGGCATAGCGATCCCTCATAGGGCTGGTCTTCGCTGTCTAGAGCGAAGACCAGCCCTATTTTTAACCCCATCCAGCCATGTGACCTCTCCGCAAGCGAATTCAAAATGATGCACATATCTTCTGTTATCCGCATACATTTAGGGATACAAGCGGAGAAATGCGGGAGGCCAGCTGCTGCTTGCGGGCTTAGGGATACAGCTTCCGCGAAAGGCTGCAGCATTAATAGGGCCGCGAAATCCGCATTGCCGCTGCTTACGCTGCATTGCAGCGTACAAGCATGGGAGGGATGGACATGGCTTCGACATCCAAAATTGAAGCGTGGCTGGGCAAGCGCGGAGTGAAGGTTGATGATATTGCTGAAATTGTATATACACTGCAGCGGCCCTACAATGCGAGCTTATGCATGAAGGAATGCGAGGATAGCGTCCGGGCTGTACTGGGCAAGCGAGAGGTGCAGTATGTTCTATATACGGGCATCGCACTAGACGAGCTTGCGGAGCGCAAGTTATTGCCCGAGCCGCTTCAGGCGATTATGGAAAATGACGAGTCGCTGTATGGCGTGGACGAGACGCTGGCGCTTGGCATTACGAATGTGTATGGGATGATCGGCTTGACGAGTTTTGGTTATTTGGATAAAGTGAAGCCTGGCATTATAAGTCAGCTTAATCTTAAGGGGCGGCATATTCATGTGTTCCTCGATGATCTCGTAGCAGGACTTGCGGCAGCGGCCTCAGCAAGAATTGCACATCAGGACCCGAAAGCGCAGCAATACCATTTGCCCGATTCCCCATGATTATGATACTATTATAAGATCATATGACCTGTTAACGGGACTTAGCTATGTTTAAGATGTAAACTTTGCCCGTAGCAAAGTTTTCAGGAGGTACCACAATGTGGACGGTCATTTATATCGCGCCAACAGCAAAAATCGCAGAGAATATCAAGAAACGGCTTACGGAAGAAGGATTTCTTGTGAAGATCCGTCCAGTCAATCTGTCTAAACAGCAATTCGAAATATTGGTGCCGTCGGGTGAGCTGGAGGAAGTTCAAGAAGTATTTAACTCCTTGTTTCAGCCGTAATGGATTCCCTTATTCGATTGCGCCTTGAGAGGTGTCATACGTGCAAATAAAGGACTTGTTTACGAAGAAGAAATACGCGACAGTACCTTCGGAGCGCCCTAAACGCGACATTCCAGAAGGACTGATGAATAAGTGTACGCGGTGCGGAACGATTCAATACAGCAAAGAGCTGGAGAAGAATCTGAAGGTCTGCTCCTCCTGCGGCTATCACTTCCGCCTTTCGGCTTGGGAGCGCATTGCCATGACGCTTGATGAAGGACAGCTAACGGAATACGATACCGATCTTGTATCGGAAGATCCGCTTGGTTTCCCAGGTTATGCGAGCAAGCTGGAGCAGCAACTGGCTAAGAACCCGAACTTGCGTGAAGCAGTTGTTACCGGCGAAGGAACTATCGGCGGTCTTCCTGTCGTTGTCGCTGTCATGAGCTTTGACTTTTTCAGCGGCAGCATGGGCTCGGTCGTAGGGGAAAAAATAACGCGGGCTGTAGAAGCGGCGCTTGACAAGCGCCTGCCGCTTATTATTTTCTCGACATCGGGTGGCGCACGCATGCAGGAAAGCATTCTCAGCCTCATGCAAATGGCCAAAACAAGCGCAGCGCTCTCGAAGCTTCATGAAGCGGGCGGCTTGTTTATCTCGGTATTCACCGATCCAACGATGGGTGGCGTCTCGGCGAGCTTCGCAAGTCTTGGCGACTACAATTTGGCCGAGCCTGGCGCGTTAGTAGGCTTCGCAGGCCGCATTGTAATCGAGCAGACGATTCGTCAGAAGCTGCCGGACAACTTCCAGACGGCGGAATTCAATTTGCAGCATGGACAGCTTGATATGGTTGTACACCGTAACGACATGAAGCATATGCTGACCAAACTGCTTGATATGCATACCGCAGGGGAGGGATTGTCTAATGGCGGGTGAGCTTCCGTTCGAGAAACCGCTCAGTGATTTAAGAGAAAAGATAAAAACGCTGGAAACGCTCGCGGCGGGCAATGGCATGGATTTTTCCGAGGAAATTGCCCGGCTTGAGGAGCGCTGCAAGCAGCTGGAACAGGAAATGTACCAGGAGCTGACCCCCGCGCAAAAAATGCATGTAGCGCGCCATCAACAGCGTCCCACGACGCTGGATTTCATTCAGGCGGTGTTTACCGATTTCATTGAGCTGCATGGCGACCGCCTGTTTGCCGATGATTTGGCTATCGTAGGCGGACTTGCCAAGCTGAACGGCGTACCGGTAACGGTTGTCGGACACCAGCGCGGCAAGGATACGCGCGATAACATCGCCCGTTTCTTCGGAAGTCCCCACCCGGAAGGTTTCCGCAAGGCGCTGCGCTTCATGCAGCAAGCCAATAAATTTAATCGTCCGATTATTACTTTTATTGATACGAAAGGCGCTTATCCTGGCAATACTGCTGAGGAACGGGGCCAATCGGAAGCAATTGCCCGTAATTTGCGAGACATGGCTAGTTTCGGCGTACCGATCATTTGCGTCGTTATTGGCGAAGGCGGTAGCGGCGGCGCACTTGCGCTGGGCGTAGGCAACCGGGTGCTGATGCTGGAAAATGCGATCTATTCTGCGATTTCGCCGAATGGAGCAGCCTCGATTCTCTGGAAGGATGCATCGAAAGCTGATCAGGCCGCAGAAGCAATGAAGATTACAGCCAAGGATTTACTCGCGTTTGAAGTCATCGAGGACATTGTAGAGGAGCCGCAGGGTGGTGCGCATCGTGATCTGGCTTTTACAGCAGAGCACTTGAAAGCCAAGCTGTGGATCCATTTGCAGGAGCTTCGCGCCATGACTCCGGAAGAGCTGAAAGAAGACCGCTACAGCAAATTCCGCAAAATCGGCAAGTTCCAGATTGCCCAGCAGACGCTGGCAGAAGAGCAGCAAACCGCTGAGCTGGCAGACGAGCCTACCGAGGCTGAGGCAGCAATCGGAGAACCAAGCACCGAGAAAGCAGTGCAGCCGGAATCGGCGCAGGTATAGTTTACAAATATTTTATACTGTACAAGCTGTCCGTAATCGTGTAATTTAAGTTGTGGTCAAGGTGAAACGGCTTTCGCCGTCCTTTGGCGGCGCGGCGCGTTTCAGTCCGAGAAATATAAGCCTATTTATATGTGAACAACTTATAAATTCTTATATTTTTAAAAGAAGATCAACTAGCTAGGCCTACCATTCAAGCAGGCAATATAACGGAGGAAAACTAAACATGCGTAAAACAAAGATTGTATGTACAATCGGACCATCCAGCGAATCACTTGAAAACACGAAGAAGCTTATTCAAGCGGGCATGAACGTCGCTCGTCTGAACTTCTCCCATGGCGATTTTGAAGAGCACGGTAACCGCATCAAGAATATTCGTCAAGCAAATATCGAACTCGGCAAAACAACAGCCATTCTCCTTGATACGAAAGGTCCAGAAATTCGTCTGGGCAAATTGAAAGAAGAGCCAATTGAGCTGGTTCAAGGTGAGAAAATCGCTTTGACAACAGAAGAAATCCTTGGCGATGTAACGCGCATTCCGATTACGTATACGGATCTGCCTAACGACGTTTCGGTTGGTTCGACCATTTTGATCGATGACGGCCTCATTGGCTTGACGGTTGAAGATGTGCAAGGAACAGAAATTATTTGCCGTATCGTCAACAGCGGTCAAATTAAAAGCAAGAAGGGCGTTAACGTACCAGGCGTAAACATCTCGCTTCCTGGTATTACAGAGAAAGACGCTAATGACATCGTCTTCGGTATTGAGCAAGGCGTAGATTTCATCGCGGCTTCCTTCGTGCGTAAAGCAAGCGATGTTTTGGAAATTCGCGAGCTTCTGGAGCGCCACAATGCGGGCCATATCCAAATTATTTCTAAAATTGAGAACCAGCAAGGTGTAGACAACCTTGATGAAATTTTGGAAGTTTCCGACGGCCTGATGGTTGCCCGTGGCGACCTTGGCGTTGAAATTCCAGCAGAAGAAGTACCACTCGTACAAAAATCAATGATTCAAAAATGTAACCGCGCGGGCAAGCCCGTTATTACAGCAACACAAATGCTGGATTCGATGCAGCGCAACCCGCGTCCGACTCGTGCTGAGGCGAGTGACGTAGCGAATGCGATTTTCGACGGTACAGATGCGATCATGCTTTCTGGCGAAACAGCTGCTGGTAAATATCCAGTTGAATCGGTACAAACGATGGCCCGTATCGCTGAGCGTGCAGAATCGGCTCTTGAATACCGTGAAATTTTCACGAAACAAGCGAATGCACAGCAAACAAGCGTAACGGAAGCGATCTCCCAAGCGGTAGCTAATTCCGCATTTGACCTGAAAGCGAAAGCGATCGTTACTTCGACGCAAAGCGGCTTCACTTCCCGTATGGTATCCAAATACCGTCCGAAAGCGCCGATCATTGCGGTAACAACAGAAGAGACGGTTATGCGTCGCCTGGCACTTGTATGGGGCGTTATTCCGGTTAAAGGCGCACTCGTTGATTCCACAGACGGTTTGTTCGAAAATGCAGTAACGGGTGCGCTTAGCACTGGCTTGCTTGCTCTTGGCGATACTATCGTTATTACTGCTGGTGTGCCAGTAGGTCGCTCTGGAACAACAAACCTGATCAAAATTCACCACATTGGCGAGCTTTTGGCAAATGGACAAGGTATCGGCAGCCAAACGGCTACTGGTAAAATAGTCGTTGCCCGCACGCCTGAAGAAGCGATTGCAAAAACAACACAGGGTTCGATTCTTGTAACCGTATCGACGGATAAAGAATATATGCCTGCATTCGAGAAAGCGGCTGCTGTTGTAACGGAGCAAGGCGGCATTACTAGCCATGCGGCTGTTTGCGGCATCAACCTTGGAATTCCAGTTATTCTGGGCATTTCTAATGCTACAACTATTTTGGAAGATGGCATGGAAGTTACGCTTTACGGCGAAACAGGAGTTATTTACTCCGGCCAATCCAAGTCTGTATAGTTTTAACTTTATATTCTCTGCTCGTATAGACAGAGCAACAACAAGCGATGGTGAATTCACCGTCGCTTTTGTTGAACTTAAAGGGAGGTTTACATGATGAGCAGCCCATTGTCCGGGTGGTTCGCGCATCCGCTGCGTGTCCGGTATCAGGAAACGGATCAGATGGGTGTTGTGTTTCACACCAACTATTTGAACTGGTTTGAAATTGGGCGCACCGAGCTAATACGATCGGCAGGCTTTGACTATAAATCTATTGAACAAAGCGGCATGCTGCTGCCTGTCATCGATTTGCATTGCCATTATGCTTTGCCGGCGCGATACGATGACACGCTGCTTATTTGCACACGCATATCGGACTTCACCTCCGTGCGCTTAGCCTTCGAATCTGAAATTCGCAAAGTGGATGAGGCGTCGTTTAAGCCCGCTTTTTACGAGCTGCAGGAAAGCCTTCCGGGGGAGCGGCTCGTTACGGGAGGAACGAAGCATGTATGGGTGAATAAGGAGTGGCGCCCCATGCGTTTGGACAAAGGGCTTCCTGCGCTGTATGATTTAATAAGGCAGATAATAAGCTAAAGGATGACGGCTGCTGCCTGCATAAAGTGGATGGGAGGAATTTGTAATGAAAAAGTGGATAATCGCAGCATTAATCATATTGCCTTTGATTGAGTTTTGGGGCATCGTACAAGTAAGCGGCTGGCTTGGCGGCTGGCAGACATTTGGGCTCATTGTTCTGTTCAGTATGGCGGGTGCTTATTTAACGCTGGCGGAAGGACGCAAGGTGTGGACAGAGGCGCAGCTTCAGCTGCAGCAGGGTCAAATACCTGGGCGCAAGCTGCTTGAAGGTTTATGTGTGCTGGCAGGCGGCTTGCTGCTGCTGATTCCCGGATTTTTCACCGATCTGATCGGAATTACCTTTCTGCTGCCGTTTACACGTTCCTTTTATCAGCAAGTTATGCTGCATTGGCTGGAGAAACGGATACGCGGCGGGTCTTTTTCCATACGCAAGTTCTAAGATATTTACATTAGCTTTACAAATTAATAATATGACACGAATAGTTGTAGCGCATAATAGGGGCATATATGAGGGAGGCGCACATAATGACAAAACATTTGTCCCACTATGTTAACAGAGATTTGAGTTGGGCCGAATTTAACTGCCGAGTGCTTCAAGAGGCTCAGGATGTAAACAATCCGCTGCTGGAGCGGGCCAAGTTTCTAGCCATTGTATCCAGTAATTTAGATGAATTTATGAGTGTGCGTGTAGCGGGCATTCAAGAGCAAATCAAGGCGGGCTATTCTAAAATTGATTTTACAGGTTATACTCCCGCTGGCTTATGGAAACGATTAATTAAACGCACGAATCAAATGGTGCATGATCAATATAAATCTTATCGGGACGTGCTGCGCGGCTTGGGACGGGAAGGCATCACTATTCGTTCAATGAGCGAGCTGAATATGACGCAGTCCAAGGCCGTATCGGAGTATTTTCATGAAATCGTATTTCCTGTCCTGACACCGATGGCGGTCGATCAGAGCAGGCCTTTTCCACTTGTACATACGAAGGAATTATATTTAGCTGTTTTATTGCGCCATCCGGAAGCCGCACCTGAGGAAGACCCGCTGTTCGCAATGGTACAGGTGCCATCGATTTTAGCGAGATTTGTGCCGCTGCCTGAGCGTCCTAATAGCAAAAAGCGCGAATATGTGCTGCTTGAGGATCTGATTGAGCAATTTATTGATACCCTTTTTAATGGTTATGGAGCTTATGAGGTACATGCATTTCGTTTGACGCGCAATGCTGATTTTACGCTTAATGAGGATGCCGAAGACTTGCTGGAGGAGATTGAGAAGGAGCTGCGCAAGCGCCGTTGGGGTATCTCCGTACGGCTTGAGGTTGCTCGCGGCATGCATCCGGAGACACTTGATATTCTCAAGGATGAGCTAGAAATCGAGGATAACCTGATTGAAATTGATGGTCCACTCGATTTAAGCTTCTTGATGAAGTTCGCCCAGGCCATTCCAGGCTACGACCATTTGCGTTATGACAAAATGGAGCCTCTCTATCCGATGGAATTTGACGACACGGACGATATGTTTGAAGTGATTCGTCAGCGCGATGTGCTGATGTACCATCCGTATGAATCGTTTGATGCGGTTAATGATTTTGTGATGCAGGCAGCGATTGATCCGGATGTACTTGCCATTAAAATGACGATGTATCGGGTCAGCGGCAAGTCTGCGCTCGTTCAGGCGCTGGCTGAAGCGGCCGAATCCGGCAAGCAGGTGACGGTTGTTGTAGAACTGAAGGCGCGATTCGATGAGGAGCGCAATATTGCCTGGGCTCGCCAGTTGGAAAAAGCAGGCTGTCATGTTGTTTACGGTCTGATTGGGCTGAAAACCCATGCAAAAATATTACTTGTCGTGCGCCGGGAGCAGGACACGCTGCGCCGATATGTGCATGTTGGCACGGGTAATTACAATGACAGCACAGCGACGCTATACACCGATATTGGCCTGTTTACCTCGCATCCGACAATCGGCGGCGATGCATCGGCGCTGTTTAATGAGGTGACGGGCTATTCCGATCCGTATGACTGGAAAGCTTTTGGTGTAGCTCCCACGGACCTCAAGCAGAAGTTGTTCCGTCTCATCGACCGGGAAATCGCCCATGTGGCGGCTGGCAAGAAGGGCCGTGTCATTGCGAAGATGAACTCGCTCTCCAATCAGGAGATGGTCGATAAACTTTATGAGGCATCGCAGGCAGGCGTGAAAATCGATTTGATTGTCCGCGGCGTATGCTGCTTGCGTCCTGGTGTGGCTGGCCGAAGCGAGAACATTCAGGTGATCAGCATTGTAGACCGTTATTTGGAGCATGCACGGGTCATGTATTTCCACAATGGCGGGGAAGAGGAAGTGTATTTATCCAGTGCCGACTGGATGACGCGCAATCTGATGAAGCGAGTGGAGCTGATGTGTCCGGTGTACGACGCGCATTTGCGGCAGACGCTCATCAACATGCTGAACTTGAATTTGAATGACAATGTCAAAGCGAGGAAGCTCCTGTCCAGCGGCACTTACGTTCATGTTGAAAATGAACATAAACCGTTTCGCAGCCAATTCGAGGCTAGACACATTCCAGGGTGGAAAGTACAAGTATAGAAAAATTAAAAAGCGCGGTGAAAAAGGAATGCTACTTTCCTTTTTCACCGCGCTTTTTATGTATGAGAGGAAAGCACCGCCGTCTACGCTTAAATATAATCAGGCAGCTCAAGCACAGGAGTCAATTTCCATAGCTTGGAGAACTCAGAAACGAGCTCGCTTACCTCCAGGCGCTCAACGGTCAGCGAGCTGCTAGGGCGTACGGCATGCAGCTTAAGCTGCTCAGGAGCAAGGGAGACGCTCAATCTGCTCAGCGCCTGTGTCTCGCTGCGGTCAAGCGCTGATGCGAGCTGCAGCAGCGTACCCAGCCTGCCGATTAACTCATAGTCGGACTCGACAAGCATCTCTTTGTAGGGGCGAAGCTGCTGCCGTGCCCGACTTTTGCTTTTGTAGGAAGCGATCGAAGCCGTAATCAAAATTTCTTTATGGGACAATCCGTTCAAATGCGAGTTGACGATCAAATAAAACGTATGCTTGGCATAGTCGTAGTAGTCGATGGAAGCGCCGATTCGAAACAGGCTTGAAGCGGCATCAAGCAAGATCCGCGCTCGGGATGGCATTTGGTGCAGCTCTCTCAGCTCATCGTACAGCTGCAGTGCAAGCCGGTTCACCTGCGATACATGCTGCATCGGTGCAGCGGGATGGAGCATGCTGATGTTATGCAGGCTGAAGCCAAGCACATCCTGATGCTGAGACCCTTGTGGAAACCTAGTATCATGGAAAATACCGTCGCGAAGTCCGGCACCGCAAATGATATAGCCGGAAGCTTTAGTCAGCTTGTAAAGCTGGCGCAGCACGGCTAGGCCGGGCACAATAACGTCCACCCGATCTTTGGACAGGCCGGGGAACTTGCTGCGCTTGTCCAGCGGCAGGGCACGCAGCTGATCAAAAACCATTTCGGCGTCTCCGCCGGGTATGTCATAATTATGCGTTTGATGAAAAGGGTAGCTCGTCGCCGCTTGATGAATTTTGCCCAGCGCCCTGGCGGTGCCGCCGACGCCAATCATAGGCAGTCCCTGCGCTTTGGCGAGCCATGGAACGGACTTGAAGGCCTCAAGCGCTACGCTGTCGAGCGCGCGCAGAGCCTCGTCGCTGAGCATGCCTTTCGCCGCGAAACGACGGTTCAGGCTGACGCAGCCAAAAGGAAAAGAGACGGAGTGCTGCAGCTTGCGTCCGCGAAACAGCGATACCTCCGTGCTGCCGCCGCCAATATCGACTAACAGCCCATCCTCCAGGTCCATTGCATTAATCATCCCAAGGAAGCCAAAGGCTGCCTCCTGTTCGCCGCTAAGCAGTTCTATGTCAAGTCCGGTTTCGGCTTTTATCGCTTCCAGCACAACCGTGCGGTTCGAAGCATTGCGGATCGCCGCCGTTGCCACTGCGCGAATTTCACCAGTGCGGTTATGGGCGCAAATTAAGCGGAAATGGCTGAGTGTGCCGAGCAGCTCGCTTATTGCCTCAGCCGATAGATTGCCTTGCTCGTCAATTCTCTCACTTAGCCGTGCCGGACGTTTGCTCCCATCAATGACGCGGTGGGCTCCGTTTGCTGTTCGCTCATAAACGACGAGCCTCACCGAGTTGGAGCCTATATCTATAATACCAATGCGATGTTCATTCATAGCGAACCTCCGTTTTTTTTGAAATATAGAGAAAGTATAATCTGACGATATCCTTTCTCTATATTTCTCGGAATGAAACGCGCCGCGCCACCAAAGGATGGCGACAGCCGTTTCACCTTGCAATACTTTATTTTAACATAGCGGCTGCTGAATGTCTTAATAAGCGTAAAGGGACATTTAAGGCTAGCTTCTAGGCTTAACAATCGCAATAACCGAAATTTGTCGAATCAAGAATAAAAATGGATTTGCAAGTCATATTAAAGGAGGCAGTTTATTAAACCATTTGGAGGTTTTACGAATGAATCAGTTTTCACAAACGAATATTAGCCAACAGCTTTCACAATGCGAGCAGCTTCTACAGCAGCTGATGCAGCAAACTCAGCAAGCATCAGGCATGTATCAGCAGCTCCTAAAGCAAGAACAAACGAATGCTGCACAGTTGGAGCAAATTGCGCAGCGTGAGCATCAAGCGGCTCATATTATCCAAACCTCATTGCAAGGTCACCAAAAGGCGATGCAGCAAATGCAGCAAATTTCTAGCATTTGCAATCAAATTTCCAGTTCAAATGCGAATCAGTCCTTCGCTTATCAACAGCCACAGTACCAAGGCTCATCTTTCGGAGAGTTAAATCATTAACCACCAAACACCAAACAATTTCTTTTTTTAAAATGAAGCTGCGGCTGTTTCCCGGTATTTTGCCGGGGAGCGGTCGTTTCGTCTATTTACAAACGTTTATTATAGCTTGTATCATGATCGGTTAGTACTCTGCCTGTTTTTCTGTTAAGATAGAAGACAGGTGTTTACATCTAACTACATAAGCAGGAACCAGATCTGTCAGGATGTCGAAAGGTGAGGTTATTTCACATGACAGCTGACCCATCACAATTTTCTTTCTTACTGATAAAGCATTTTTATATGTGCTTTTGTTCACTTTGTTGTCAAAATCATTTATGATTATACGGACGACATGGATTCGAATGATATTTTGCGATGTGAAATTTCCAAGCTAAAGGAGAGAGAACGATGACAGCAACTAAAGGTCTGGAAGGAATTGTCGCCGCTTCTTCGTCAATCAGCTCGATTATTGACGGAGTGTTGACATACCGCGGTATAGATATTGATGATTTGGCAGAAAATGCGACATTTGAAGAGGTTGCCTATTTGTTATGGTATGGCAAACTGCCTAATCGTTCCGAGCTAGCAAAACTGCAGGAGCAGTTAGATGCATACACAGCAATTCCTGAAGGCGTTATCGAGCAAATCAAGCTGTATCCGAAGGATACGAATTCGATGGCGGCACTTCGTACAGCCATTTCAAGCCTTGCTCTATATGATGGGTCGGCTAATGAAATGACTGCTGAAGCTAATCAGTTGAAAGCGATTAAGTTGCAGGCGCAATTGCCAGCCGTTGTAGCAGCGTTCGCTCGCATTCGTGAAGGCAAGGATCCTGTTGCTCCGAAGAAGGGCGTATCCATCGCTCATAATTTCCTTTACATGCTTACAGGCAAAGATCCTGAAGAGATTGCCGTGAAAGCGCTTGATCAGGCGCTTGTGCTTCATGCTGATCATGAGCTTAACGCCTCTACCTTTGCTGCTCGAGTAACGGTTGCGACTTTGTCCGACATTTATTCTGGTGTGACTTCGGCAATCGGAGCGCTTAAAGGGCCACTGCATGGCGGTGCTAATGAGGCGGTAATGGTTATGCTGGAGGAAATCGGTACATTTGCTAATGTTGAGTCTTATATCAACAACGCGCTTGCGAACAAGCAGAAGATTATGGGCTTCGGTCACCGCGTTTACAAAAACGGCGATCCGCGCGCCAAGCATTTGCAAAAAATGTCGCAAGAGCTCGGCAAGCTGACTGGAAATTTGGAGCTTTATGAAATGTCGATCAAGATCGAGGAGCTCGTTACGGGTCAAAAAGGCCTCAAGCCGAACGTTGATTTTTACTCAGCTTCCGTCTATACGACACTAGGCATTGCACGTGATCTATTCACGCCAATTTTTGCGATTAGCCGCGTTTCCGGCTGGAGCGCTCATATTCTTGAGCAATACGAGAACAATCGCTTGATTCGTCCTCGCGCCGACTATATCGGTCCAGTCAACGCGAAATATATTCCAATCGACGAGCGCTAAGCGCTGCTGTTTTTACGGTTACACAAATTAAAGGAGGAATTATAAACAATGGCTCAATTCGAAAAATTTGCATTACCTACTGAAGGCGACAAAATTACAATCGACAACGGTGTACTTAACGTACCTAGCAATCCAATCATTCCTTTCATCGAAGGCGACGGCACAGGCCGCGATATCTGGCGCGCTTCGAAACGCGTGCTTGACGCAGCTGTTGCGAAAGCTTACGGCGGCGACAAAAAGATCGCTTGGTACGAAGTTTTTGCCGGTGAGAAAGCATTCAATGAATACGGCGAGTGGTTGCCAGCAGATACGCTGACAGCGATTCGTGAATATATCGTAGCCATTAAAGGTCCTTTGACTACGCCAATCGGCGGCGGTATTCGTTCCCTGAACGTAGCGCTTCGTCAAGAGCTTGACCTGTATGTATGCCTGCGTCCTGTTCGTTACTTCGACGGCGTTCCTTCCCCTGTAAAACGTCCTGAGCTGGTAGACATGGTTATTTTCCGTGAAAACACAGAGGATATTTATGCGGGTATCGAGTACCAAGAAGGTTCCGCAGAAGTGAAAAAAGTGATTAACTTCCTGCAAACTGAAATGGGCGTTAACAAAATCCGTTTCCCTGAAACTTCCGGTATCGGTATCAAGCCGGTTTCCAAAGAAGGTTCCCAGCGTCTTGCCCGCGCAGCAATTGAATATGCGCTTAAGCATGGCCGCAAGTCGCTTACACTTGTACACAAAGGCAACATCATGAAATTCACAGAAGGAGCTTTCAAAAACTGGGGCTACGAAGTAGCTGAAACTGAGTTTGCGGAGCAAACCTTCACTTGGGGTCAATACGACCGCATTAAAGAAGCAGAAGGCACTGACGCTGCAAATGCAGCACAAGCAGCTGCTGAAGCGGCTGGCAAGCTGATCGTGAAGGACGCTATTGCGGACATCGCTTTGCAGCAAGTTCTGACTCGTCCGACTGACTTTGACGTAATCGCAACGCTGAACCTGAACGGTGACTACCTATCCGATGCACTTGCAGCGCAAGTTGGCGGTATCGGTATCGCTCCAGGAGCTAACATCAACTACTTGACTGGACATGCTATCTTCGAAGCTACGCATGGTACAGCTCCTAAATATGCAGATAAAGACGTTGTTAACCCAGGCTCGGTTATTCTCTCCGGCGTAATGCTGCTTGAGCACCTTGGCTGGCAGGAAGCGGCTGACCTGATCTACAAAGGTCTGGAAGCATCGATCAACAACAAAACCGTTACTTATGACTTTGCCCGCTTGATGGATGGCGCTAAAGAAGTGAAATGCTCCGAGTTCGCTGACGAGGTTATTAACAACTTCTAGAACCAACAATGGCTGGAGGTAATGAGACAATGGCAATCAAACGCAGAAAAATTACTGTTGTCGGAGCAGGCTTCACAGGCGCTACAACTGCCCTGATGGCAGCACAAAAAGAGCTTGGCGACGTTGTGCTCGTCGATATTCCGCAATTGGAAAACCCGACTAAGGGCAAAGCGCTTGACATGCTTGAATCGACACCAGTACAAGGCCTTGATGTTAACATTATCGGAACTTCTGACTATGCAGATACGAAGGATTCCGATGTCGTTATTATTACAGCGGGCATTGCCCGTAAACCCGGCATGAGCCGTGACGATCTTGTTAACACAAACGCGGGTATTGTGAAATCCGTTTGTGAGAACGTAAAGGCAACAAGCCCTAACGCTTATGTCATTATTCTTAGCAACCCGGTTGACGCTATGACTTACGTTGCTTATCAAGCGCTTGGTTTCCCTAAAAATCGCGTTATCGGCCAATCCGGCGTTCTTGACACTGCTCGTTACTGCACATTTATTGCGCAAGAGCTTAACGTTTCCGTGGAGGATGTTCGCGGCTTCGTGCTTGGCGGTCATGGCGACGATATGGTTCCACTTGTTCGTTATTCCAACGCTGGCGGCATTCCAATCGAAAAGCTGATCTCGGCTGAGCGAATTGAAGCTATCGTACAGCGCGCTCGCGTTGGCGGCGGCGAAATCGTTAATTTGCTTGGCAACGGCAGCGCTTATTATGCGCCTGCTGCAGCGCTTGTGCAAATGACAGAAGCGATTTTGAAGGACAAAAAACGCATTATTCCAGTTATCGCTTACCTTGAAGGCGAATATGGCTATGACGATCTGTTCATGGGCGTACCCGCTGTGATTGGCGGCGATGGCATTGAGAAAGTGCTGGAGCTTGATTTGACGGCAGACGAAAAGGCTGCGCTTGATCAATCGGCGCAATCGGTTCGAACGGTCATCCAAATCGTGTCTGCTTAATTGATTTAGCCAAAGCAAGCTGGCTTTTATAAAAGATTTGGTACGGGAGGACCCTGACACTTTGCTGGCAGGGTTTTTCCGTTTGAAATATAACCATTTATAAGCTTCACACTTATTAATCGGCTTTTATTGGTAAATGGTCTATTGTATAGGATGCTTATCGTAAAAAGGGAGGGAAAGAAGCATGCTGGAGCAAGCTAGAGCCGAGCTGAAACGGGTGTACGGCTATGACTCGTTTCGACCTGGACAGGAAGCCATTATTCAAGGAATACTGGAAGGCCGGGATACGCTTGCCATTCTCCCGACTGGCGGAGGCAAGTCCGTCTGTTACCAAATACCGTCCTTGCTGCTGAATGGAACGACGCTTGTTGTTTCTCCGCTCATATCGCTTATGAAGGATCAGGTCGATGCGCTGAACAGACTCGGCATTCCAGCGGCTTTTCTGAACAGCTCGCTTGGGGCTGTTGAATATCGCGAAGTGCTGCGGAGCGCGTTCAGAGGCGATTACAAGCTGCTGTATGTGGCACCAGAGCGGCTTGATGCGCCGATGTTCAGCTCGCTTAGCGAGCAGATGGAAATTCCAATGATCGCCATTGACGAGGCGCACTGTGTTTCACAGTGGGGTCATGATTTCCGCCCAAGCTATCGCCAGCTCGCAGGCTGGATCGGACAGCTTGCTAATCGTCCGTTAGTTGCAGGCTTTACCGCAACGGCAACGGATGAGGTGGCGCGGGATGTATCGGTTATGCTTGGGATGCATGATCCAAATATTTTTGTCAGCGGCTTTGCAAGGCCGAATTTATCGCTGTCGGTCATTAGCGGTGCGGACAAGAAGAAGTTTTTGCAAAAGTTTATTTCCGAGCGCGAGGAGCAGTCGGGCATTATTTATACGGCTACGCGCAAAGAAGCTGAGTCCGTACATGACCAGCTCGTACGCAAAGGCATTGCCGCAGGCAAGTACCACGGCGGGCTACCCGACGAGGAGCGGGCTACGACGCAGGAGCGCTTCCGTTTTGATGAGCTGCGCGTCATGGTCGCAACGAATGCGTTTGGCATGGGCATCGACAAGCCTAACGTGCGTTATGTGCTTCACTGGCAAATGCCCGGCGACGTTGAGTCGTATTATCAGGAGGCGGGCCGGGCTGGACGCGACGGCGAGGAAAGTGAATGCATTTTGCTGTTCGAGCCTCAGGATGTGCAGGTGCAGCGGTTTTTGATCGAGCAGGGTGTCGGCGATACAGAACGGAAGTCGATTCAGCTTTCCAAGCTGAATACGATGATGAACTACAGCCGGACGCATCGCTGCCTGCAGCAGTTTATCGTCGATTATTTTGGCGAGAAGAATGTGGAGCCGTGCGGAAAATGCGGCAACTGCCTCGACAAAAGCGAGCTCGTTGATCGTACGTCGGAAGCGCAGAAGGCCCTTTCCTGCGTTGGCAGAATGCGCGGGCGGTTCGGTGTGACGATGGCAGCCAAAGTGCTTAAAGGCTCACGCGACAAACGGCTGCTGGAGTTCAGGCTGGATGAGCTCACGACATATGGGCTGCTCAGCAGCTGGCCGGAGAAGGAAATTACCGATTGGCTGTATTGGCTTGTAGCCGAGGGCTATTTGCGGATGAGCGATGGACAATATCCGACCGTCTCGCTTACGACGAATGCTCTGCCTGTTCTCGAAGGCAAGGAGACGGTCATGCAGCGTCTGCGGACAACGGTGAAGCGTCAGGATTCGGGGCAGGGCGGAATGGCTTCGCCGCTGTTCGATGCGCTGAAGCAGTGGCGCAAGGAGACGGCAGCCCGCGAAAATGTGCCGCCGTTTATGCTGTTTTTTGATGCAACACTCAAGGAACTGGCCGATGCAAGGCCGCTCACGGAAGATGAGCTGCTGCAAACGAAAGGGATTGGTGCAGCCAAGGCGCGGAAGTATGGCGCGGAGGTGCTGGCTATTATCGGCGAGCATGCAGGCAAGCCTAATGAAGCAGCTGGTCGTGCAGCAGGCGGATCCGCTTCCTTTGGCTCCGGACAAGCGTCTGTTGGCGGTCCATCTAGGACAACATCCTCAGAGTCGCCTGGCAGGGCGGCGAGCGATGAAACGCCTAGCCATGTGCTGACTCTAGAGCTGTTTAATGAAGGCAAATCGCCGCAGGACATTTCCGCAGAGCGCGGCCTCAGCCGGGTAACGGTGGAAGGGCATATTATCCGCTGTGCGGAGGAGGGCTATGAGCTGGACTTTAGCCGTATTATTCCTGCCCATCGCGAAGAGGAGATTGTGGCAGCTATTATGGAGCTGAGTCCCGAGAAGCTGCGTCCGATTAAAGATGCACTGCCGGAAGATGTCGATTATTTTGCGATCCATGCCGTTATTTTTAAATATGGTCTGAAGGCAGAGGATTGAGCCGAAGATCACTTTTTAACGAATGAAGCGAATCGCTTAATGGAAGTTCTTTGTATTTGATAGGTTCATTTAGTATACTGTGTTTAGTAGAAAAACGGTGCAAGTGCAGCGCTGGCGGGCACTCTTCGCAATGCAACCATGAAGCTTACGCGACTTGCGTAAGCTTTGCCATGCGAGAATTGGGTCGATGCTTGCCAAGCGCATGCTGCCCCGCAATATTTTTTAGGAGGAACGCTGAATGTATGACGTAATGGTTTTGCTGCATTTATTGGGTGCAGGGGGGATGGGTTTTTATATCGTGCTTCCGATTATGATTGGCCGCGCATCGAAGCTTGCTGGAGTAGGACAGGAAGGGCTCGCTGAGGGCCTGCTTTCGGCAAATCGGATCGCGCAATATTTTCTCATTGTCCAGCTGCTGACAGGCGGATACATGATGTCGAAAGGCGATTATGCGGTTATTTGGATGATTATTGTAACGCTTTTGTTTTTGGGGATTGCCGCACTCGGAGGTATTATTACAAAGCCGCTGAAGCGAATTGTGTCCTCTATTCGTGAAGGTCAAAGCGCTTCCGCACATATCGGCAAAGCTCGCATCATGAGTCTTATCGTGCTTGTGCTGTATGTGGTTGTGATTTATTTTATGCGTTATCCAATTATGGCTACCGTGTAGAAAGTCGGCAAGTGAATACAATGTTTGTTTGATTATGGAAGGAAAGTAAGCTCAAATCAACGTTGCAGGGGGCGGAGAATGTGGGACAAGCATCACCAGACATCATTACATTCGGAGAATCGATGGCGCTATTTATGCCGCAGGAGCATAAGGCGATTGAAAGGGCGACTACACTAGAGCAGGGCTTCGGCGGTGCAGAAAGCAATGTCGCCATTGGTCTTTCACGCTTAGGCAGCTCGGTAGGCTGGTTCGGCGCACTTGGTAATGATCCTTTCGGCCGGATTATATTGAAAACGCTTCGCGGTGAAGGAGTAGATGTAACCCGCGTTAGGCTGAGTGATGAAGCACCTACAGGTATGATGTTCCGCGAGACGGTAGCAGGCCGTATGGCGGTGCATTATTACCGCAAGCATTCCGCTGCCAGCCGAATGGAGCCGGAGCATCTTGATGAGGCGTATATTCAGGGAGCGAAGCTGCTGCATGTAACAGGAATTACAGCGGCGCTTAGCGATAGCTGCCGCCGGACCGTACGCAGAGCCATCGATATTGCCAAGGATGCGGGTGTCAAAGTAAGCTTTGATCCCAATTTGCGGCTGAAGCTTTGGTCGATCGAGGAAGCGCGGGAAGTGCTGCTGCCATTCGCTGCGGATGCGGATTATTTTTTGCCGGGCTGGGATGAGCTGATGCTGCTGTACAGCACAGATAGCTATGAAGCGGTGAAGCAAAAGCTGCTTGAGCTGGACGCGGTGACGATCATTAAAGGCAAAGATGATGCGACAATTGTGCTGGAGGGCAGCGAGGAGACGGCTGTTCCTTTCTATAAGGCGGAGAAGGTAATCGATACGGTCGGAGCGGGCGATGGTTTTTGCGCTGGCTTTTTGGCTGGCATTATGAAGGGAATGACGCCTGTTGAAGCTGTAAAGCTTGCCAGCATCAATGGCTCACTCGTCGTTCAAATGCGTGGAGATTGGGAGGCGCTTCCAGAATGGAGCGTTGTCGAGCAGCGAATGAGCGATAAAGCGTGGGTGGAGCGTTAATTATGGCAGAACCGAATGTTCCGTCGTCTAAAGGACAGCGCCGCCGCGAGGCGATTTTGCAGCTGCTTAAGCAGCAGGGGCGCGTTACGATTTCCGAGATTGTGGAGCAATTCGATTGTTCGGAAGCGACTGCAAGAAGAGACTTAGAGCAAATGGAGGCCAGCTATCCGATTATTCGTACGATTGGCGGGGCGATGTATGACGGGCTCAGCGTCGTTCGTGATATGGGTTTTTCGGAAAAGCAGGATATTTCGTACCTCGAAAAAGAAAGAATTGCCGCGAAGGCGGTATCGCTTATTCAGGAGGGCGATGTCATCGGCCTGTCCGGCGGCACGACCAATTATTTGATCGCTAAGCAGCTTAAGCTCAGAAGCGGTATAACCGTCGTGACGAATGCGGTCAATATTGCGATGGAGCTGGCGGGAAGCCCAATCCAGGTCGTTGTAACGGGCGGCATTATGCGCCATAACAGCTTTGAGCTTTGCGGGCCGCTGGGAGAAGGCATGGTCGAGCATTTGAATATTGGCAAAATGTTCATTGGCGTCGATGGCGTATCGGCAGGCGGGGGCATTACTACGTATTCGGAACAGGAAGCACAAATTGCCAAAGCGTTAATCAGACGCTCCACCCAGACGTATGCCGTATTCGATCAGACGAAGGTTGGCAAAATGTCACTGTTCTCGATTTCGCCGCTTGCAGCGCTGCAGGCTTTCATTACAGACCAGCCGATTGAAGGCGAGCTTAAGTCAGCGGCACAGCAGCTGAATATTGACGTCTATGTAGCAGATACGAATGGTTAGCAGGGGAGGCAGCGGGAGCTGGAAAGGTGGCTCCTGCTGCCTCCTTTTGCATGAATTAGCCTATCCCATGTAAGGGCGGCATTGTAACGATTAGCTTTCGTTTAGTATTGACAATAAATAAACGATCGTTTATTGTTGACGCATGAGACTAAGAGATGAAAATAAAATCGAATACATTTTTGAAGCTACGATTCAGTTGATTAATGAAATTGGCATTTCGGAAACGTCGATTTCTAAAATCGCCAAGCGGGCGAATGTGTCTGCGGCTACGATTTACATTTATTTTGAGAATAAGGAGGATATGCTCGGCAAGACGTATTTAAAAGCGAAGAAAATAATGAGCGATAAGCTGTTTAATGGGGTCGACCATTCCGCACCGATTCAGCAGCGTTTTGATCTGTACATTCGCAATTTTATCCAGTTTATACAGGAGCACAAATCCTATTTTTTGTTTATGGAACAAATCTCGAACTCTCCATTGCTGCAAAATTGGTGCCTGGAAGAAACCGCGGCGCTGTATTTACCTATATATGAGTTTTTTGAGAGTGGCAAGCAGCAGCAGCTGTTCAAGGATGTAGATAATGATATGCTTATTACGTACTCTATTTTTCCGATAGCTGAACTGGCTAAAGAGCAGTTTAAAGGTGATTTTGAGTTTACGCCTGAAAAGCTGGATATAGCGATTAAAATGAGCTGGGACGCTATAAAGAGATAAGTTTTTTTGACGCTATATAAATGATCATTCACTTATTATATGAGAAGCAGTGGAAAGCGTTTTTAGACCGAGAAATCCACGTCCAAAGACGATTTCCGCTGCTCCTGTTCGGTATTTAAAGCTCGGCTGCCTTTATTCAAGGGAGCCGAGCTTTATTTTATGCCGCGCAGGTAGTTTCGATTGCATTAAATACATACCGTAGCTCTGCAATAAAATAAAGCAAGGGAGCAAATCAAGCCGATATCTTGCCTGTATTTCAATCCAAAGCTGCACGAACGCATAGCCTAGCAGTAAAATCAGAAACAGCATATAGCTGGCGTTCTGCTGCAGCGCAAATCGGCTGCGCCATAAGCTGTACAGCGAATACACCCCGGCTGCGCTCATAGCCGTGAAGAGGAAACGCTCCGCTATTTTAAGGGTAGCAGCAAGCTCTATCCGGTTCATATCCTTCAAGCTCCACATGACCGCTGAATCCTCTTCGCCCCAAAAAACAGTGAGCTTGCGTGCGAACAAGGAGGCGACGGCGACTGGATCACCGAGACGCTCCATAATTAATGCCAGCTCTGCTGCATCGCGCTCCTCGCCAAGCTTAAATTGCAGCACATATTTGCCATCCTCAAGCGACCATCTGCCATCGGTTTCCGCATTTAGCCCCACGACGAATTTCCAGTAAGGCTCCCGGTTAGAAAGTGGGTATTGTGAGGCTCCGCTTTGCACGAGTGCAAAGCTGGCCAGAGATTGCACCATATAAAATATAATAAGCACCCCAGCGGCACGGGCAAGCATTCCGGTAGAGACTTTGCCAATCGATAGCCCGGCAGGCCTGCAATCGTCCGAGTTAGCTTTAAACAAGCGAAATAACAGTAGAAAGGCAACAAAGCCAGCTATATAAACGAGGCTGAGCGGCCTCATGATGTTTCCTAGTCCGAAGGCGAGCCCGATTAGCAGCCAGCCATAGTTGGTTTCGAAGCATTTATTTATAATAAGCAGGCAGCCGAGTGTGAAAAAAAAGGTCGACCAATGCTGATTCGTCAGCACCGAGCACATGATGATAGTAGGAATATATAAGGCATAAAGCAGTCCTGCAATTCGCGCCGTATGCTCGTTAAACAGCTCTAGCGCAGCGTAATAAACGAGCAGCACGGTTGCTGTACTGAATAGTACATTTACTAGCTTAAGCATGAACAGCGCTGCTCCGCCAAATAGCTTGATCATGCCCGCTTCATACATCGTAAAGCCAAACTGGTATACCCAACTAAGGAAATATTCATCCTGATTAAATGAAAAATCGCCTGCTGCTGCGAGCTGGGCAGCATTATACATAAACAGGAAATCGGAATCGGGAGGCGTATCGATCCAAATCATCCAGCCAAGCCGGGTTAGCAGGCTGACCGCCATTAGTGCAAGCAAATAGCCTTTAGCCGATAGCCTGCGCCCAAGCAGCCAAGAGGCGGCAAGTATAAGGCTGAGCGTAAGTAAAATGCCGCTAGCGGCGAGCAAGGGGTTTTGGAGCAGCTGCGTTGTATTCATAAAGGAAGCAGTGAAAACGACAACGAAAAACAAGCCTCCTATAAAAGTGAGTGCTTGAGCAGATAAAGAACGAATCGATTGGAATGAGTGGAATAAACGCATAGCTTCTCCTTTCTTTTAGCGGACTGACTTCTCCAAGTTTATCCGAAAAGGGGGAATGAGGCTAGCGGCGAGCTGGATTTAACTAAAACCAGCAGAAATAAGCATTATTAAATCGAAGCCTATGCCGTGTATCTCAAACGAATAAAGCCGCCCCTGCTGTTAGGCAAGGGCGGCTTACATCTATTCAGGAGAGGGTTTATTTGCCGGAAGCATGGAACACAAGCTTGCCGCCTACCCAAGTGCGGCTCACAGCGGAGAAATCAGCATCCGTCAGGATGACATCTGCTTGCTTGCCGCAAGCGATGGAGCCCGTCTGCTCATAGATGCCAAGCTGCTTAGCCGCATTGCCGCTCGCGCAGCGGCTGACTTCAAAGGCGGACAGCTCAGTGTTCGCCAGCATGTACCGGAAGGCGCGCAGCATCGTTAGACTGCTGCCTGCGAGACTGCCGCTGCCCTGCAGGCGGGCAACCTGATCCTTCATCTCGACGGCCAAGCCGCCGAGCGAGTAGTTCCCGTCGGGCATGCCCGCTGCCGACATGGCATCGGTAATGAGTATAAGCTTGTCTGCCGGTTTGGCAGCTGCAAGCAGCCGGATCGCTCCCGGATGGACATGATGGCCGTCGGCAATCAGCTCGGCATAAATCCGTGGATTGCTGAGAACAGCGCCGACGGTTCCCGGTTCCCGGTGATGCAGCGGACGCATCGCATTATACGTATGGACGGCGTGGGACAGCCCAGCGTCTGCTGCGGCTTCCATATCCGCGTAGGTAGCATCTGTGTGGCCGCAAGCGGCAACGATGTTATTTTCAGCAAGCCAGGCAATGAGGGGAAGAGAGCCTTCCCGTTCAGGGGCAAGCGTCAAAATTTGAATTAAATCGGGAAACGCTGCAGTCCATGCTTCCAGCCAGTCAAGCCGAGGAGGCGAGAGGTAAGCGGGATTTTGCGCACCGATCCATTTTTCATTCAGAAAAGGCCCTTCCAAATGGACGCCAAGCAGCGCAGCATAGGGCATGTCGCCGCTTCTGTAATTCGCTGCTGCTTGCAAAACAGCTTCGATAGCTTCTTTAGACGCTGTCATGGTAGTCGCCAACATGCCAGTTGTGCCTTGGGAGGCGTGGAAACGGGTAATCGTGTCGTAGCTGCTGCGGCTGGCATCCATAAAGTCGGCGCCAAAGCCGCCATGCACATGGACGTCGATAAAGCCCGGCAATAAATAACCGCCGGCTCCATCTATAGTGGGCAGCGCCAGCTCCTCAGCGCTAAGAACAGCATCATTTTCCAGCAGACGGTGAATGAGGCCATTTTTAATAACGGCACTGCCGGTAATAATACGGTCTTCCAAGACAATATGGACGTGATGTATCACCCATGAGGCGGGCGAGTTGAACATATTATTTCAGCTTCCTTCCGGCTTCGCGGTCGAGAAGCACGATAACCCGGGGATGCGTCTGGAGCAGCGAAGCCGGTACATTGGTTGTAATAGGGCCGGTTAATGCTTGCTTCACGATCTCCGCTTTATCTGCGCCGCGAACCACGAGTATTATGGTGTGTGCTTTCAGGATGGAGCCAACACCCATCGTCAGCGCCATCTTCGGGACTTCTGAGGCTGATTCAAAAAAACGGGCATTCGCATCCAGCGTTTCCGCCTTCAATTGAACGGCATGGGTGCCTGCGGATAGCAACGCATCAGGCTCATTAAAGCCAATATGTCCGTTATGTCCGAGCCCAAGCAGCTGAATATCGATCGGGTTTTGCTCCAGGAGCTGGTCGTAACGGCCGCATTCGGCTTCCAAATTTTCAGCCAGCCCATTAGGCAAATGATAATGGTCGTCTGCAATATCAATCTGGGAAAATAAATGCTGCTTCATATAATAAGCATAGCTTTGTTCATGCTCAGGAGGAAGGCCTACATATTCGTCCAAATTGACGGTAGTCGTCTTGGCGAAGGATACCTCCTTGCTGCGATATGCTTCTATTATTTTGGCATAGATGCCGAGAGGTGTCGAGCCTGTAGCGAGCCCTAGCACTGCATCCGGCTTCTCCTGGATTTTATTAATAATGGTTTGAGCCGCATAAGCGTCAAGCAGCTCCCAGTCGTTAAAGTGAATGATTTGCATCATGAAGCGCCTCCTTCAGGTTATGATTTTATTTTAAACCAAAACTATCTTTTTAACAATAATTTTGATTGTAAAATTCATATTAATGAATTTTACAATCAATTTAACATGGACTTACAGCATATGTTATGATGGACGGATAGAATATTCGCAGGAGGTAAGGGCAATGACGATAACGCAGCGTACGGAGGCGGAGGAAGCGGAGAAAACCGCTAAGCGCAAAAATGAGCATATCCGCATTTGCTTGCAGGAGGAAGTGAACGGGCAGCATATCGATACAGGGCTTGATCGGTTGCGGTTCCGTCATAATGCGCTGCCTGAGCTGTCATTTGAGGAAATTGAGCTTAAGACGGAGTGGTTCAAGTCGCCGATGAAAGCGCCGCTGCTCGTCAGCTCCATGACCGGAGGCACCTCGGAGGCTGGGGCTATTAACCGCCGGCTGGCGGAGGCAGCCGAGGCACGAGGCTGGGCGATTGGACTCGGCTCCATGCGGGCAGCTATTGAGCGCGAGGACTTGGCGTCCTCCTTCCATGTCAGAATGGAGGCGCCCTCGGTACCGGTCATTGCCAATTTGGGAGCCGTACAGCTAAATTACGGCTTCGGTACGGATGATTGCCTGCGTGCGGTTGACATTGCAGAGGCGAATGCCCTCGTGCTTCACGTCAACAGCATGCAGGAGGTTTTTCAGCCGGAAGGCAATACGGACTTCCGCGGCTTGCTGGCGCGAATCGAGCAGGTATGCCGTGCGCTCCCTGTGCCAGTCGGCGTGAAGGAAGTAGGCTGGGGCATTGATGCTGGCACTGCCGCAATGCTTGCGAATGCAGGCATTTCCTTTATAGATGCGGCAGGAGCGGGAGGCACATCCTGGAGCCAGGTCGAGAAATACCGGGCGGGTGATGGACTGCGCCGGCAAGCTGCGGAGGCGTTCGCGGATTGGGGCATTCCGACTGCGGAAAGCGTTAGCGCCATTCGCAGTACATTGCCGCATATGAACGTCATTGCGAGCGGCGGCTTAAGGCATGGTGTTGATGCAGCTAAGGCGATTGCGCTTGGGGCGAATCTTGCTGGCTTTGGGCGTATCTTACTGCCGCAAGCGGTGCATGGGACAACCGACCTGTCGATTCGCCAGCTTACTCAGCAGTTTGAGCGAATTGAATTTGAGCTGAAGGCGGCGATGTTCGGCATTGGCGTCCGCACGATTGAGCAGCTTCGCCAGACAGATCGGCTAGCTTCGAAAGCCGACTAATGATGAAATAGCCCACACAGCAAACGAAGGGACCGCAGCCTATCTTACTAGGCCGGTCCCTTCGATTTTGATTCGGGCATTGACGGCGAATTGCAGCGTCGGGTAAATATTTTGCCATTGCTGCCAGGCTGCTTCGCCAGCATGGGTTGCCCGGTAGCGCAGGCCAAAGCCAAAGGGATCTACGCCAGCCTGTTGTATTTTTTTCAGCAGCTGCTCCGTCGATTTAGAGTAATCTGCACTTAGTTTTTTCTCCACGGGCCCCCAGCTTTGCTCAAATAGATTGGAAGGAGCTTCCTCCATAAGCGCTTTAATGCGAACATCCATGTTTAATTGAAGCTTGCCATTATTATCGCTGAAGTAATAGCGGCTCTTAATTCTGCTGATAGCCCCCACAAGCCGATTGCTCGAGAAGCTTCCCTGAATGGAGGATTTCTCGAAGTTTTGGGCCAACTGATTAAAGAGCTGTGATTCTTCCGGCTTCAGGACGAGCTTGATTTTCGTTTTATCCAGCAGCGCAGTACGGTTAATAATATAGCCGCTGTTGCCCTCGTTGCGAATAATCGGAATAACAGGATCGAGACCTTGTTCCATGACCCGTCTGGACAGATCGGAAAGCGATTCTACATAGGTATAGGGATTATCCGTTCCATCTGCTCCGAAGCTTAGAAAAAGCGCATTTCCCGGATAGCGCTCTGCCAGGGGATTTATTTGCAAAATCGTCCGCGCATCCGGCTTGCCGATCGCCAAATTCGCAATGCTTTGTATATCCCTCCGTCTTTTCATCCAATCCAGCACAGGGGAATAATCTTTCCTGGCCACGCGCTCGCCAATGAGGAAAATTTTGCAATGGCCAAAGTCCAGCTCCTTGTCCACATGGGCTTTCAGCATGCGCACACCTTCGGCGATGCTTGCAGCTTCAATGGTTTCGACTTGCGCTTTGCCAGCGCCAGGCTCGATTTTAGGTGAGGCGATGGCGAGGCGCAGTGTAATGAGATAAGGGTTTTGTTTTTTGCCGCTGTAATCGATACCCATCGCCACGATAAAATAACGTTTGTCAATATCCTTAAAACCGCAGCCGCTTGATGCTGTACAGACCAATAGCAAGCACAAAGCTAGCAGCATGAGCTTTAACCAGCGCATTTTCATGCGGATTTACGCTCCTTTCGGCTAAGCATGAACACAGAAATAACGATGGCTATATAAGAAAACAGCATCGCGGTAAGCCAATAGCGTGTAAATATAAACTCCAAACGTTCATCGCTGAAAAATAAATAAAATACGGCAGCTATAGCAAACACGCCGCAAATGATATAGTTGATAAACGGCGTTTCCTCGAAGTCAGTTGCCATTTTCAGCTTGGGGAAGCAGCTTTTAATAAACTCCATCGCTTGATGCCAGCAGCTCATCGTATAAATGAGCGATAGATTCAAATAGACAATCAGAAACAGAAACAATACGCGTTCGATGAAGCCGTATTGCAGTGTAATCGAGTCCGCAGTCATGCTCCAGACATAGAGGTATTCGCCTACCGCTTCTGTACCATGGAACCCAATAGGCACGAAGAAGGAAATGCTCAAAATAATCATGCCCAAAATCGGAACGAGCCAGCGGTACGTATAGCTGAAATTCGGCGGCAGCAGACGGTTGAAAATCGACAGATTGAAAAATCCGGTGAATACAAATACTCCGGCTGCTATAGAACCAAGCTCCGGACGCACCATGACAAAATTGGCAACGGTATGAATGGCATCCCAATTCAGCTGCGGGTTTCTCACCATTTTGAACAGCACGAAAAAAATTATCGGGGCATTGAGCAGCAGCCCAACCTCAATAATATGCTGAACGGATAACGTCGAACGCGAAGCCGCATAGCCGCAGGCAATTACGAGCAAGCATAAAATCGCCAGCGGATTCAGCTCCGGATTGAAGAAGCGGTTAATCATGACCGCAAAGGCGGCCACGACAATGGTAGACGAGATGAAGCAAATAATCGCTACGTAAAACATAATGGGCGAGACGAGCCAGCGCGGCCAATAGATGCGTAAAATTTCAGGCAGCCCCATGCCGGGAAAATGCGATAGCGCAGCCGTGTAGGCATAGGTCAGAAAAGTTCCGATGGCTCCGGAAATCAGCATCGAAGAGACGGCGCCGGTGTAGCGGTGTTCGATCAAAATATGCGGTACATACAGCATCAAGTTAACGAAGCTGGTCAGAAAAAAGTTGTAAAAGAAGTAACGCGTCATTCCACCTTCACCTGCCCAATATCCCCCGACTGTGGTTTTGTGCCTGCAAACATGCGGAAATAAGGCTTGCCAAAGCTGCGCAAATTGCATAAATACACCACATACATGAAAGCACCTACCGTAACACCGGTAATACCGAAAAAGATGGCCATCACAATGAGCGGGTATTTCAAAAAGCGTATCGCAAATGACAAGGAATTAACGGGAACGACAAAGTTGGAAATAGCGACAACGGAGGTCACGATAATCATAATGCTGCTGACGAGACCGGCTTGCTGGGCAGCTTGTCCCAAAATAAGACCGCCGACGGTCGTAGCGGTTGAGCCAATATAGCGGGGCAGCCTAATGCTAGCCTCTATTAGCGCTTCGATCATAAATAGCATGACCATTACCTCGATGAAGGACGGATAGGGAACGGCCGAGCGGCTTCCAGCGATGGAGAGCGCCAGCTGTACCCGGAACAGCTCTGGATTGTAAGAAATAATGGATACATAGAGAGCTGGCAGCGTTATAGTCAATACAACCGCAACATACCGCAGTAAAATAAGCGTACGGGTCATCCAAAAGGCTTCATAGTTATCCTCGACAGCATGCATAAAATCGAAAAAGGTGACAGGAAGCACTAAAGCAAACATATTTCCTTTTATGAGAATGGCGATTTTACCATTGGAGATGGCGGTCGTAATGCGGTCTGGGCGCTCAGTAATCAGGACGGTAGGGAACAAATGCCACTGCTTTCCAGTTAAAATAGTTTCTAGCTCGCCTGCTGCCTGCAGCATTTCGGTTTGTGCTTTCGTCAGTCTTTGCCTTAACTGATTTAATACAGTCGGATCGACGCGGCGCTGGTCAAACAGCACAATAATTTCCGTCTTCGACAGCGAGCCTACGGTGTGCTCCTCGACACACAGCTCAGGGGAGTGGTACATGCTGCGGATGAGGTTGAGCGACTTTTTCAAATCTTCGTTCAATGCTAGTTGAGGCCCTTGAATCGCGCTTTCTACTTGGGTTTGGGTACTTTCATTACTAATAATTTTCGCTGTGTAAAGCGAGTAAACAATACCTTGCGCTTCGATTAAGATATTGCCCTTAAGCAGCAAATCGGTCCATGTAGCTGGATCGTCAACGACTAGATAATCGCTAATTGTACGCAGCTGCTTATCGTAAGGCACCTCTTCCTTCATAAAAGGAACGATCACATAATTGCTGATCATTTGCTCGTCGCATAGAGAGGAAATATAGGCAATTTCAATACTCAATTCATCATTTTTGAGTTGTTGCACCTTCAAGTCAACCGATTGGGCAAACAGCAGGCGAATGTGTTCGATCACAGGGCTTCCCTCCTTCCAGCTTGTCGCTCACGGGCTTAAGGTGCGCCAGGCGACCAGTAATTATACCCATTGGAGTGAAACATTACAGGGTATCCTTTTGCCTAAGCAGCATAAAGTGCAGTACAATGAAGGGATGAGAAGTGAATTGCTAGGGTAGAGGAGAATACATATGTCCAACTGGTTTGAGCAGAGTTTCGGAAACGATTATATGGTTGTTTATAAGCATCGGGATTGGGATAATGCCTACAAGGAAGTACAACTGATGGCGCAGTGGCTCCAGTTGCCAGCTACAGCAAAGGTGCTGGATATTGGCTGCGGCATGGGTCGTCATGCTTTGGCACTGGCGGATTTCGGCTACGAGGTCACAGGGATGGATTTGTCAGAGCCGCTGCTTAGCGAAGCAAGGAAGCATGATGCGTTGCAGCGCGTAACCTGGGTGCAGGGCGACATGCGCCAGCTCCCTTTCGAATCGGGGACGTTTGAGGGGACAGTTAATTTATTTACGTCGTTTGGCTATTTTGCAGATGAAAAAGAGAACGTACAGGTACTGCGGGAAATTCGCCGCATGCTGAAGCCAAACGCGCCATTTCTAATTGATTTTCTGAATCCGGCTTATGTCGAGCGTAATCTCGTTCCGGCATCGGAGCGCAAAGATGCAGAAACAGGCTGGGTCATTCGCGAGCAGCGTAAAATTGAGGATGGTTGGGTTAAAAAGCATATCGAAATTGCTGTAAGCAGCAATGAGGCGGATAATCGCCATTATGATGAGCAGGTTCGCTTATATTCGCTCACGTGGTTTGAGCGGGCTTTCGCCGAGGCAGGCCTTGTGCTGGAGAAAACATTCGGCAATGTCGATGGCTCAGCCTTTGATGAGCTGAATTCGCCGCGCCTCATTATGCTCGGAAGGGCTCTTGCGTAATGGCGGCTCAAGCGGTGCAATGGGAGCATGGACTGCTGCAAGTAAAGCTTCCGCTGCCCTTTGCACTAAAAACGGTAAACAGCTACGTATTTACTGAGCCTGCGGGGGGTTATACGCTTATCGATCCTGGTCTTCGAACGGAGGAGACGCTTGCGGCCTGGGGAGAGGTGTTTGCGGACCATTCGTTTGCGCCAGAGCAAATTTCGCGCATCATCCTCACGCATCAGCATCCCGATCATTACGGTTTGGCGGGCTATTTTGCCGAGCTAAGCGGCGCGCCAGTATTGATGTCAAGGCGCGCCCATAACTATGCCAAACGGTTATGGGGAGAGGGCAGCACGATGACAGAGGAGTTTGCTGATTTATTTGCGCTGCATGGCATGCCGCAGCACGATATAGATGAAATTAGCAGCAACTTTAGCAGCTTTCATGAAAAAGTTTCGCCTCAGCCGCAGCAAGAGCAAATCATTTATATTGAGGCTGGAGAGACGCTTGAGCTTGGCGGTTCGCAGTGGGAGCTGCTAGATGCGCCAGGACATGCCTATGGCCAGCTCTGCTTTTATGAAGCAAATAAACAATGGATGATATGCGGCGATCAGGTTCTGCCGCGCATTACCCCCAATATTAGCATCATGCCAGGTGAGGAGATAAATCCGCTTGGCGATTTTCTGGCAAGTCTGGATCGCTTAAGCGAATTCGAGGTGAAGCGCGCTTTTCCAGGTCATTATGATTCATTTACTACGTTTGCCAGCCGGATCGCCGAAATCAAGCAGCATCATGTGCAGCGGCTGGAGCAAATGCGCATGATGCTGCAGGAGCCGCTCACAGGCTTTGAGGTATGTGAACGATCTTTCGGTGCACGGGTACAACAAAGCCCGCATCAGCACCGTTTTGCAATGGCCGAGACGCTTGCCCATTTGTATGAGCTGGAGCTGTCAGGCAAGATATCGCGAACGGAGCGTGCGGGCGTTATTTATTTTTTTAAATGATAGGGAACGGTCGTTACAACGACGTTTTTGCGGTGCAGCAGCAGGGCGCGAATCATAAAGCTCGTTTGGTTGTGTAAAATATTATGCCAGCCGCGTTTCGGGATAAATTGCGGAATAATAACCGTCACGCGGTAGCTCGACTGGCTTGCCTTGCGCTCCACCGTATCAATAAATTTCAGCAGCGGCTGCATGACAGAACGATAAGGCGAATGCAGCACAACGAGCCGTATGTCCGGCTGCCACTCCTTCCATTTTTCCTCGAACGCCTCGCCTTCCTCTCGCTCAAACGGCACATACACCGCGATAATTTGATTCACTGACAATGACTTCGCATAGGCAATGGAATTATCAACAACATGCGTCATGCCGGCCACAGGCAATATCAATACATTGCCTTCAATAGCCATGGCAGGCTCGCAGGTTGTGAGCCGCAGTTGCTCGCCGACAGCGTTGTAATGCTTTTTAATACGATGAAACACATAAATAATAATCGGCAGAAACACGAGCACAGGCCATACCTGAGCGAACTTGGTCAAAAAGAACATCATCGTGACGATTAGGCTAATGAGCGCTCCTGCCGAATTAATAAGCAGCTTCACGACCCAGCCCTTCGGCTTCTGGCGTGCCCATTTTACGATCATTCCCGTCTGGGACAGGGTAAATGGAATGAACACACCGACTGCATAAAGCGGAATCAAATGCTCGGTCTGACCGCCAAAAGCAATAATCAATAGGATGGACAGCACGCCAAGGCTGATAATGCCGTTGGAATAGCCAAGGCGATCGCCCCTGACCGTAAACATACGCGGAATAAACTTGTCTTTAGCCAAATTCACCGCAAGCAGCGGGAAGGCCGAATAGCCAGTGTTGGCTGCCAAAATCAAAATCAGCGCCGTTGTGCCCTGAATGAAAAAATACATAAAATGCCGACCAAAAGTATGCTCAGCAATTTGCGAAACAACCGTAACTTCTGCTGCCGGTTTAATGCCATAAAAATAGGCCAGAAACACAATGCCAGAGAAGAGAATAGCCAGCAAAATGCCCATCGATGCCAGCGTCTTTGCAGCATTGCGGGGAGCCGGGTCGCGAAAGTTTGGTATCGCATTGGAAATGGCCTCTACTCCTGTGAGAGCGGAGCTGCCAGAAGCAAAGGCACGCAGCAGCAGGAACAAGCTAATGCCTGCAACTGGCGTGCCAATCGGCGTATGCAGCTCAGGCGGCACGTGGCCGGTTACAATGTTGTAAATACCTGCCCCAATTAAAATAAACAGCGCAAGGACGAACAAATACACCGGATAAGCGAGAATGGATGCCGACTCGGTTACGCCCCGCAAATTCAATATCGTAATTAAAATGACGAAAATAACAGCAATCAACACATTATGCTCATGGAGGCTGGGAAATGCCGATGTGATCGCATCGGTTCCAGCGGAGACGCTGACGGCTACCGTCAATATGTAGTCTACTAGCAAGGAGCCGCCTGAAATTAATCCAGGGAAAATGCCGAGATTTTCTTTGGAAACGACATACGCGCCCCCGCCCTGCGGATAGGCAAAAATAATTTGCCGATAAGACAGGATGAGCGCCAGCAGCAAAATGAGCACGAATGCGGCAATGGGGATGGAATACCAGAACGCAGCAGCGCTTACCGTTATTAACACAATTAAAATTTGTTCGGGTCCATAGGCAACGGAGGATAGAGCATCCGATGAAAGGATAGCCAGCGCCTTCAGCTTGTTCAGCTTCTGATCGCCCAATTCATTGGATTTGAGCGGCCGTCCGATTAAAAGCCGTTTTAAAAAAGTCATCATTTTAGGTCACCGCCAGCTGTTAGTCGTAAAAGTAAAAAGCATTTTTGCAGAGCACGTTATTGCTACTATCTCCTGTTATAAGTTATTTCACCATGGAAAAAAAAGCTGCATAATCTCTCCGCATGATCATAGTCCTCCAGCATGCTGTTTGTAAAATCTCGTTTTCAGCTGAAAAGAGGCGGAAAGGTTCCCTTTTGACCGTGTAAGCGATTACAATCAATTGCTGTTTAGCGGCGCGAGGTGTAGCTTGCGGTAGGAATGATTATTGCCTTATTTTCAAAAATCATGATTTGAAATCATCCTGTATGGTTGCTCTTTTATTTGCTTTGAGGGGTTATCCCCTCAGCTCAGAAAAGTTAATATGCATAGGCAAGCCCAGATTCTGAGCTAAGGGGGTAACAGCGTAAAGTAAAAAATATAGCGGACATTATTTCATGGCTAAGCTTGTAAAGCTGAAAAGAGAATGCTGGGTGGTTGAAGGCAGAAGGGGGATATGAGGTGTTTCTAAAGGGTACATCTGCCCTTTAACGGGCTAGTCGCTAGTCATAAAATAGGCGCCGTGTCTTGGGTAAGACGCGGCGCCTGTTCGTTAAATATCCGACTTTAATCGAGCGGGGGATTAGTTGCTCCTTCACGCTCCGCTTGCTTACGATGGGCAATGCGGCTTGCGGCTGAGGCTGCAATGGCACCGATAATATCATCGAGGAAGGTGTGGACTTCACCGCTCGATTTATCGTTAAGCTTTTTCAAAATGCCGGGCTTCAGCTTGTCAATATAGCCGAAGTTTGTGAAGCCGATACTTCCATATACATTGACGATGGACAGGGCGAGAATTTCATCGCAGCCGTACAGTCCTTCATCGTTTTTGATCATTTCCTGAAGCGGCGGCAGCAGCTTGCCTTCCTCGGCCAGCATATCGAGCTGGATGCCAGTGAGCACTGCATTTTGTACCTCGCGCTTGGATAGAACGGCGTCAACATTTACGATGCATTCATCGATCGTTAGCTCAGGAAAATAATCCTTTTGCAAAAAATGCACGAGCTGGGCCACGGCGATCTTCGTAATGCCGCGCTTAACAAGCCACTCCTCCGTCGCCTCGGCAACCTTGCGGCTGTTCAAGCTGTATGGTTGTGGTGTCGTCATCTTGGTGTCCCCCTTATTGGATGTAATTTTGTGGACAAAACTGGTCTAAAACGGGGAAGGGCTCGTATACATATTACTACAAAATGAGAGTTGTACAAAGCCGCATGCGGCAAAAATCACTAGAGGAGGAAAAAATAAAATGGTTCAAACGAAATGGATTCGCCTTGCCGCGATAAGCGGTGTTATGGTTGTGCCTCTGCTGACCGCAGGGTGCGGGCTTTTTTCAACAGAGACAAGCAAGGAGATTGACCCGCCTCAGACGGAATCAACCAACGTTATTGACGGTACGAATACAGGACAGACAAGCAGCGTAAAGCCGCAAGGGGAAGAAACGCAATTGACCGTCTACTTGGAGGACAAAAACGGGTATCTTGCACCAATCTCGCTGCTTACGACGCTTGGCGGCAAAGAAGCAGCCGGGCAGAAGGCGCTGGAAATGATGGTCGATGGCGGCGCTTATGCGAGCCAGTTGCCGGAAGATTTTCAGGCGGTGATTCCACAGGGTACTCAAATTAAGTCCTACCATGTTGATCCGCAGTTGAAGCTGGCGACAGTAGAGTTTTCCGCTCCTTTTGCAGATTATACGGCAACGAAAGAGCGGGAGATCGTTGAAGCGATCACGTGGACGCTGACGGCGATGACAGGAATTGAAAAGGTGGAGCTCTGGTACGAGGGAAGCAAGCTGAGCGAAATGCCGGTTGATGGTTTCCCGCTGGACCGTCCGCTTACTCGCTCAGTCGGCATTAATCTGGAAACAGCGGATGGCGTCAGCTCGGCCTATTCAACACCAGTGACGCTGTATTTCTCCTCACAAACGTCCAACGAAGAGCAATATTATGTACCCGTTACAAGGCTGATTGCAAGGCCCGAATCGACGGTGAAAGCAGCGGTGGAGGAGCTGATAGCCGGTCCGCTTAACCGCAAACAGTTGAATGGTGTGATGACGAATGACATTCAGGTTACAAGCATAGAGCAAAAGGATGATACCGTAATGGTGGATCTTCAAGATACCGCATATGAGAGCGGCCAAAATGCCCCAGCTGAAATGCTGCAGGCTGTTGTACTATCTGTGACGGAGAATACAGGGGCAGCCAAAGTTCAAATCCGGTTGAACGGCGAGGCGAACGTTGTGGATGATCAAAATACTTCTTACAGCGAGCCAGTCGGCAGACCGCATCATGTGAATGCAATGAAGTCATAAAAGTATAATATAGGCAATGGGATGGAGCCTGATGTGATGGCTTCAGGGCAAGGAGAGGGCGTATATGCGCCCTCTTTTTGCGGTTTCGGATGCTTTTCTAGTTTTACTTTGGTAAAATGGGTAGTATTGTGTTGAAACATAGCTAGGGGGCTGCATGACGATGAGAACAGATGGACGTCAAACAAATGAGCTGCGACCGGTTACAATTACGGCCGGCGTAAATAAATATGCGGAAGGCTCCGTCCTGATTGAGGTCGGAGAAACGAAAGTTATTTGTACAGCAAGTGTGGAGGAGCGTGTGCCTCCTTTTATGAAAAATCAGGGAAAAGGCTGGATTACGGCGGAATATTCGATGCTGCCCAGAGCAACCCATTCGCGCAATCATCGGGAATCGGCTAAAGGAAAGCTGACAGGCCGTACAATGGAAATCCAACGTCTCATTGGCAGAGCTTTGCGATCTGTCGTGGATTTGCAGGCGCTGGGGGAACGAACGATTACGCTGGATTGCGACGTTATTCAAGCAGATGGAGGTACGCGCACGACCTCGATCACGGGCGCTTTTCTCGCGCTTTGTTTGGCAGTAAATAAATTATCCACGAACATAACGTTTACAAAATATCCGATAACGGATTATTTGGCTTCTGTGAGCGTTGGCGTTATTCAGGATCAGTCGATGCTTGACCTTGCTTATGACGAGGACTCCAAGGCGAAGGTGGACATGAACGTCGTGATGACGGGAAGCGGCCAATTTGTGGAGCTTCAAGGTACAGGGGAGGATGCGCCATTTTCACGCAAGGAGCTGAGTGAGCTTCTAGAGCTGGCAGAAGGCGGCATTGCTGAGCTGATTGCTAAGCAGCGCGAGGTGCTTGGGGAAGCAGCGGGGCTGATCGGAGGAGGAGCAGAGAAATGATGGAGCTGAGCAGCGAGATCATTCTGATTGCTACGAAAAATGAGGGCAAGGTCAAGGAATTTGCCCATGCCTTCGCCAAGCTTGGCAAGCGTGTAGTCAGCCTGAATGAATATCCGGATTTTGCGGATATTGTGGAGGATGGGGATACCTTCGCGGCAAATGCGCGAATTAAAGCGAAGGCGGCTGGCGATGCGTTTCAGGTGCCGGTGCTCGCCGATGATTCCGGCTTGAGCGTAGCGGCGCTTGCCGGTGCTCCTGGTGTATATTCAGCCAGATATTCTGGCGAAGGGGCTACGGACAGCTCCAATAATGCAAAGCTGCTTGCTGAGCTGAACCGTTTGGCGCAGCCAGAAGCAGCTGAGGCGCTGGAGGATGGCACAAGGCTGCTGAGCCGTGCCCAATTTGTATGTGTGCTGTCGCTGTATGATCCAGCGACAGGCGAGTTTATGGAAGCCGAAGGAACGGTTGACGGTTTTATTATGGATAAGCCGCGCGGTGCTGGCGGCTTCGGCTATGACCCGCTGTTCTGGCTGCCAACGCTTGCTCGCGGCATGGCGGAGCTGTCCAAGGAAGAGAAGCAGCAGATCAGCCATCGCGGAAATGCGCTGAAGGAGCTTTTGCCGAAGCTGGTATAATTTAGAGTGCATAGGGTTTATCCAAATGTAGATCAGCTTTCAGCGCAGTAACAATAAAGCCTTCGTATCCAAGGTGTAATCTGGATTCGAAGGCTTTTTTTATATTTAACTATTCGGCTTGCTTTTTCCTGACAGACTTTAAAAGCCTTTAGGAAATGACGGCGATAAGGCGTTATTTTGATTCAACCTCGTATTGTGATTACTTAATGGTAATGCCATACTGCTTCAGCCACAGATTCGTTTGATACAAATAGGCGAACAGCTGAGGGCCGGACATTAATTGGCCGAACCAGGGAATATTGGAGCTGGCGTCAGCGGACTCGGCGAGCTCGCGCACTTTTTTAACATCAATGAGCGGCAGCAGCGGGGAAGAGGAATCGTTTAATACGTCAAGCAGCAGCCCTTTGACAGCGGCCAAATAATTCGGATTATGCGTCTTCGGATAGGGGCTTTTTTTGCGTGTCAGCACGTCGTCTGGCAATACGCCGCGGAGCGCCTTGCGTAAAATGCCTTTTTCGCGGTCACCGGATGTTTTTATATCCCATGGAATATTCCATACATACTGCACGAGCCGGTGGTCGCAAAATGGGACGCGCACTTCAAGTCCCGCAGCCATGCTCATACGGTCCTTCCGGTCCAGCAGCGTTGGCATGAAGCGGGTAATGTTGAGGTATGACATTTGCCTCATTTTTCGCACAGCTGCGCTTTCGCCGTCCAGATGCGGCACTTCTGCAACCGCTTGGGCATAGCGGTCGCCGATATAATCAAGCGGCTTAATCCATTTTTCTACATCCGGAGCGAGCAGACTCGCGCGCATATCAGAGGCGAGCGACCATGGAAAGGTGGACGCATTCAGCGCATCCTCGCGGTGGAACCATGGATAGCCGCCAAAAATTTCATCGGCCGCTTCACCAGAAATGGCGACGGTCGCTTCTTTTTTGATTTCACGGCAAAACAATAGCAGCGAAGCATCGACGTCCGCCATGCCTGGCAGGTCACGGGCGAAGGTGGCATCGCGCAAAGCGGCTACCAGCTCCGGCGTATCAAACTGCACCGGGTGATGGATGGTATCAAGGTAGGTGGTCATCCGCTCGATCCATGGGGCATCGCTGTTCGGCTGAAAGGCATGAGCCTTAAAATGCTTGGCATTATCCGCATAATCAACGGAAAACGTATGGACGTTTCCTTGTCCGGTCTGCTCATAATATTGCACCGCAAGCGTCGTCAAGGCGCTGGAATCCAGTCCGCCAGACAGCAGGGTGCACACCGGGACATCCGACACGAGCTGGCGCTCGGTCGTATCACGAAGCAGGTCGCGGACATGCTCGGCCGTTTCTTGTACATTTTCCGTATGGGGCGAGCTTTCGAGGCTCCAATATTTTGTTCGTCGGATCCCCGCTTGAGACACCGTCATGCACTCTGCTGGCAGCAGCTCGGTAATATGCTTATAGACGCCTTGACCGGGGGTTCTCGCAGGGCCAAGTATAAACAGCTCGGCAAGCCCTTCTGCGCCAACCTCTGGCAGCACGTCAGGATGGGCCAAAATCGCCTTTGGTTCTGATCCGAACAAAAATAGTCCGTTTGCCTGACTGATGAACAAGGGTTTGACGCCAAGTCTGTCACGGGCCAAAAAAAGCTCCTGCTCCTCCACATTCCATATCGCAAAGGCGAAGATGCCATTAAAGCGTTCTACGCAAGCTTTGCCCCATTCCATAAAAGCATGGAGCAGCACCTCTGTATCGCATGTCGTTGTAAATTTACTTCCAGCGGCCTCCAATTCCTTGCGCAGCTCTCCTGCGTTGTATAACTCGCCATTATAGACGATGACAAATAAATCATCATCTTCGGTGCGCCGAATCATCGGCTGGGCACCATTTTCCGGATCGATAACGCTGAGCCGCCGGTGTCCAAGCGCACAATGCGCTGATATCCATGTGCCAGAGGCGTCAGGGCCGCGAAGCTCAAGTGTTTTTGTCATTTTTTCCAAAATGCTGCTGTCTTGGGTCAGATCGCGCGTCCAATCAATCCAGCCGGTTATTCCACACATTGCCCTCATCCCTCTCTTTGCAGGACTCCAGTCGCGATAATAATAGTCATATGCTGAAAAAAGGCATAAAATGTCTGTCCATCAGGGGAAGCTAGGGATGGCGGCGCGGCAAGCAGCTGTGTTTACGGCATAAATTCGGAAGGGAGTGTCAGCTTGCAAATGAGACAAGGCGATGAATTGGATCAAACCCGCCGAAAATATTATGTATCCGTCCAGGCTGGGCAAATTCTTGAGGATCAAGGCGCTGCAGCCTATGAGCTGGAGATTATGGCAAACGAACGGGAGTTTATCCGCTTGCAGGAGCTGTTTGAGGAGCTTTCGAGCATGGATGAATTGCAGACGTTCCATTTTGCCAAAACGCCGTTCAGCCCAGCCAGTGATGAAGAAATGAACTACGGGTACGATTCGTTAATCGTTCAAATTTATCGGCTGCTGCATGAATATGGCACAGAATCAACGAAACACCATGTTGAGCAGATGGGGCTGCCGCTTCACGAGGCCACGATGGGAGGGGGAGCAGAAGATGAGTCAATCACCCAAGGATAAAAGCCTAAAATTTGACGTGAACCCGAAGTTTGCCGAGCAGGTTGTCGATAAAAATCCCAAGCATGATGCGCAAAATAACCCGACCGGCAAACGTCGCGGCAATCAAAGATAAGCTATTTTTGACGTTAGCTGGCTAAAGACTACATGCGACTACTTTTTATAATCTAAATAGCGAATGCTTTACTGCGTCGCCTTACAGATTCGTCAATACGCGAACCGATAAGGCGCTTAAAATGCGGTAAGCATTCGCTTTTTATTTGATTAAGTAGATCTTGTACTATCATTTGCTCAAATATGGAATTGATTAACAAGAGGAGTGGACAGGTATTGAAACCTGTGGGTGTAGAGGGTAAACTTACCAAGAGAGATTGAATGATTGCATATATCCATGCAGCAAAGCGCACGGTCGTGGCAGCTTTGCTGCAGTTCGTTTGTAGAATATGGAGGGGGGAGTTTTTAAAACGAGCAAGCAGCATTCTTCTCTACTACTACTGATTTATAAGGAGTCCAAATGAAAAAAATTAGTGCTTTACTCATGTCATTATTTGTAGCTTTTTCCCTATTCACTCCTGTACATGCGGCTGAGAAGCCAATAAGCGTCGTTATTAATGGCAGCGAAGTCAAGTTTGACAATTTTGAGCCTGTTATTGAGAAGGGCAGCACGCTCGTGCCAATGCGTCCGATTTTGGAAGAGCTTGATGCGAAGGTTGTGTGGAACAAAAGCACGCAAACGGTAACCGCTACCAAAGAAGGCGTAGATCTGTCGCTGCAAATTGGCAACAAAACGGCTACGGTCAACGGCGAGAAAAAACAGCTTGAAGTAGCTCCAAAAACAATCAAAAACGTAACGTACATTCCGCTTCGCTTCATTGGCGAGGCAACTGGCTATCAAGTAGACTGGAGCAAAGCGCTTCGCACGATTACCTTTACGGTTAAGGTTAATGCCGAAGGCAGCAAAGGCTTCCTATGGAAAGTAGAAAAAAATGGAAATGCAGTTTACCTGCTTGGCTCGATTCATGTGGCGAAAGACAGCATGTATCCGCTTCGTCCGGAAATTGAAGAGGCATTCAAAACAGCACAGCATCTGGCGGTAGAGGTTGACTTGACAAAGCTTGATCCTGCAGCCTTGCAGGCTTATGCAAACAAACTGGGTACTTACTCGGATGGTACGACGCTCAAGGATCATATCTCGGCGGAGACCTATGCAAAAATTACAGCTCTGTTGAAAGCGAATAAATTGCCGGAAAATACCTTTGATCCTTATAAGCCATGGATCGTAACACAAACCATTACTGCGATGGGTATGCAGGGTACTGGTTACAATACTAGCAATGGCATAGATCTTTATTTCACAGAAAAAGCGAATAAAGCGAATGTTCCTGTCATTTCTCTTGAGACAGCAGAGGGTCAACTGTCCATGTTTGAGGGTTTTTCAAAAGAATTGCAGGAGAAGCAATTGGTTCAAACTCTTGATGCAGTAAGCCAGCCAGCAACTTCGGAGCCTACAGGCATCGATGCTTTAACCGATATGTGGGTAAGTGGCAGCGACGATGTACTCGTTGCATTGACAGCAGAAGTTGAAAAAGAGCCTGAATATTACAATGCTTTGATTAAAGACCGCAATGTTGGCATGACGGATCAAGTAAAAGGATTTTTGAACGGCACTGATAAATCGACTTATTTTGTAGTAGTAGGTGCATTGCATATGTTGGGTCCTGACGGTATCGTGACGCTGCTTGAGAAAGATGGCTTTACCGTTGAAAGACAGTAGTAAATCGTTGCTATAATCGAATGATTTAGGAATTAAAGACACCATTTCTCCCGTTAATTGGGGAAGAAGTGGTGTCTTTTCTTTTTGTAAGTGAATAATGAATGCTATAATTCGTAAAATTTCTTTATTTTTTTAAAATAATCTTTTACTTGCGTGGCATTGTTGTAATATACTTCAATAAGCAGGAAGCATATAAACTGAAGGGATGTTTGCATTGAAGAAAATAGTATTTTTTATCCTTATGATTTCGTTATTTATTCCAAGTGCTGCAACAAGTTATGCAGCAGAAGGGAAATGGAAAGTATATTTGGATGGTACAGAGCTGTCATTCAGTAATTCTCCATTTGTTAGTGAAGGCACTACACTTGTGCCCTTCCGCAATTTGTTTGAAGCATTAGGGGCAACCATTAGCTACAATGGCAAGACGAAAACGATTAATGCGAAAAAAGATAATACAGAAATTATTTTAACGATTAATAATCCAGTAGCTTATTCTAATGGGGCATCCTTTAAATTAAATGTAGCTCCTAAGGCGATATCGGGTGTAACATATGTGCCGCTTCGTTTTGTAAGTGAAACGTTAGGCTATGGCATTGAAGTGAAAAGCAAAAAAATATATTTGAATGCTGGTAGTACAACGACGGAAACTCCTGCTCCGACAACTACGCCGGCACCTACTCCAACTCCAACTGATCCTGCTAAAACGCAAGATATGACGATTGAACAAATAGGCGAGCTGTCCGATCGGGTTGTGTATATTGAGGTAGTTGATCAAAATAATAAAGCAATCGCAAGCGGAAGCGGCGTTATTGTCGGATCAAAGGGCGAAATTATAACCAATTATCATGTTATTGAAGGCGCTCATAAAGCGGTTATTTATACAAGTGATGAAGTGAAATATGTATCCAGCACTGTTTTAAATGCCGATAAGGATAGAGATCTGGCTTTGATCAAAATAGATTCGTCTAATTTGAACTTGCCAACCGTTACGATTGGGGATTCCTCCAAGCTGAAATTGGGCGAATCTGTCGTGGCAATCGGGTCCCCGCTTGGCTTCACCAACTCGCTTACTTCAGGCGTTGTTAGTACGAAGAACAGAACGGTTGACGGCCAAAATTATATCCAAATTTCTACGCCTATCGATCATGGGAGCAGCGGTGGAGCCTTGTTTAACTTGAAAGGCGAGCTGGTAGGCATTACAACTGCGCTTGTAGAAAGCTCTGCAGCCATCAATCTAGCTATTCCTTCTACAGATGTGAGCACTTTTTTGAAAAAGCCTCAGCAATCTAAATCTTATACTGCGGCTGCGCCAGGAGAATCAACGTCTGGGAATACTACGCTAGCTGCCAAAGCGGACGAAATAGAGGAATATTTAAATGAGGAGTATGGCTACTTTACCTACGAAGGCTTGGAGCTGGAATTTGAATGGTTCACTACGCTTTCCTCAGATAAGAAAAATATCTTAATTGGCGGGGCCATAACTGATACGGCGTCCTATTCGAGCCTGATGAAGCTTCAGAAGAAGGATGATACGTCTCTCCCGTACATTGTGCAATATATAGCTGAGGATTTGTATGATAACTTAGATGTCGCCAATTCCTTTTTTGGATTATATCTTGATACTTATTCGAAGACCTACCCTAGTGCTTACCCGGCTGAAGCTATTGAACGTGAAGGGTCGGGCTATCGGGTCTTTAATAATTTCATGATTGCTATTGTGGATTACAATGAGCGGGAAATGTATTACACATTAGACCCTTATACGGATGATGATCTTATAACGATCCAGATTTAATGGACTGGAATAAAAGCCTGGGAAGATAAACTGTTGAAAAACAGTTTGTTCCCGGGCTTTTTTATTTTTTCTATATATGGTAATTGATACATACCACCAAATTTTATAAAAGTTAGCAAGAAACGCGATTGCTATAGGATAACAGTTATAATTGATCTGTATTTTCGAAAAAATTCGAAATGCAAAATCCCCGCAAACACTGGTGTACCAGCGTTTGCGGGGATTTTCTGATTTATTAAAATAATACTTATTTGTTTAGGGAACGTCCCAGGAGAGATTCGAACTCCCGACCGACGCCTTAGAAGGGCGTTGCTCTATCCAGCTGAGCTACTGGGACACGTAAGAATGAGTATAGCATGGCAGCCTGTATTTACGCAATAGGCAATTTTATGTTTCTGCTTGAAAATACTTGGGTAAAAAAGCCACATGAATTAATATACACATTTTCAATGTGCAGGGCAAGCTTTTTTTATAATTATGCTGTCGGATAAACGTATATTTTTATATTGCTCGCTTCCGTGGTATAATCTATCGCAAGCAATGGACAGATGAAGCTGGAGTTTGACCGACAAGGTGGTGGTACCATTACAACTCCCAATGACTCGCATAATGAAGGCACAGGAAAAAACGTGTATTTGTTCCCGCGAATGTTGGATCAGTATCAAATTCAATTGACCCGGATGCTTGAAGCCGAGCAATATGGTGAAGCCAAGCGGCTGCTGCAGTTCCTGCTTTCCTGCAAAGGCGAGGACGAGCGCCACTATGAGGAATGGGAAAGCTTGCTTTCCTGGCTCGATATGGCTTTTCCGGAATATCGCGTTCCTGGTGAAGAGGAGGCTTTAAATCCAGCAGAGCAGGAAGCCGATGAGCAAGCGATACGTGAAGATCTGCTCAATCCTGCTGAGCAGGATGAAGGTTATGTGAAACAGGTGCTCTACATTATGAAGCATCACCCGATGATTGATCAGCAGATTTTAGCGCTGGAACGGGCGGTATTCATTCGGGCAACCGAGGTGGATGATATCATTTCACAGTGGCTCACCACAGCATCAGACGTTCATCCTATCGTGCAGTTCAAGGCGCTGCAATGCTTGCGCAAGCGAGGAGCGACCGGACGGCTCGTTATGGAGCGGCTAGGCGAGCAGGCAGAGCTGGAGATTGACGCGACGCCGCTTGCAATGGATGATTTTCCACAGCCCGTCAACCGCATTTTGGAGCGTGTGGAGAGCATTACGGAGGCGGATGATCCATCGCTTCCACATTTTGCGAGAGAGCTTTGGAAAGACAGTCTGCAATTTTTATACGGCACGACCGCTTACACATGGATGCTGCGGGATGATGAGGAGACGGTGGATTGCTACGCAGGAGCGCTGCACCAGACTTTGTTAATTACCGTATACGGCACCGTCAATGATGATGATATTCGAGATACATACGGCATTACAGAAGCACTTAGATTCCGTTACGAACAGGCCTGCCGGACGCTTCGTCAGGTGGCCGTTGTACAGCAACCAGGGGATGAAGATCCAGAGCCTTGATTAAAAAGCTCAATACTATTATAATAGAATGGTTTATGAAACGTGAAATCTACGGATGTATGCGTATTTTTGGAGGGGAAAGCATAAAATGAAAGCAACTTGGGAAAAAATAGACAAGAACCTCATCTCTATTGATGTTGAGGTTGGTGCTGAGAAAGTAGCAGTAGCACTGGATGAGGCGTTTAAGAAAGTCGTTCAAAAGGTTAACGTTCCTGGATTCCGTAAAGGTAAAGTTCCACGGGGCATGTTCGAATCGCGCTTTGGCGTAGAGAGCCTGTATCAGGATGCAATCGACATTTTGCTGCCTGAAGCTTACACAAACGCAATCGAAGAAAACGATCTTCAGCCGGTTGACCGTCCTGAAATCGATGTTGAGCAATTTGGCAAAGGCCAAACGTTCAAATTCAAAGCTAAAGTTATCGTTAAGCCAGAAGTAGAGCTTGGCGAGTACAAAGGCCTTGAAGTTACAGCTGCAAGCACAGAAGTTAGCGAAGAAGAAATCACTGCTGAACTGGAGCGCCTACAACAACGCCATGCTGAGCTGACTGTTCTTGATGAAGGTTCAGCTGAGAACGGCGATACAACTGTCATTGATTTTGACGGTTATGTAGATGGAGAACAGTTCGAAGGCGGTAAAAGCGAAGGTTATTCGCTGGAGCTGGGCTCGAATTCCTTCATTCCAGGCTTTGAAGATCAAGTAGTTGGTATGCAAATCGGTGACTTCAAAGATGTTGAAGTAACGTTCCCGGAAACCTACCACGCTGAAAACCTTGCTGGTAAGCAAGCGATTTTCAAAGTGAAGCTGCACGAAATCAAACGCAAAAGCCTGCCTGCTCTTGACGATGAGTTCGCTAAAGATGTCAGCGAATTTGATACGCTTGAAGAGTACAAGCAAGATCTTGCTGGCAAGCTGAAAGAAAAGAAAGCTAAAGATGCAGAGCAAGCGCTTGAAGTTCAAATCGTTGAAAAAGCAAGCGAAGCTTCGCAAGTGGAAATTCCTCAGCCGATGGTTGATACTGAAGTGGATTTCATGCTTCGCGATTTCGAAAACCGTCTTCGCATGCAAGGCATGACGCTGGACCTGTACTACCAGTTCTCTGGCCAAGACGAGTCCGTGCTTCGTGAGCAAATGGCAGGCGATGCAGCTAAACGCGTTCGCAACAACCTGGTTCTTGAAGCGATTGCTAAAGCAGAGGGCATCGAGATTACAGACGAGGATTTGACAGCTGAGCTTGAAACACTGTCGACTTCTTACAACCGTCCAGTTGAAGAGCTTCGTGAACTGTTCACGAAAAACGGCAACATCGACAGCCTGAAGCAAGATGTTCAACTGCGTAAAACAATCAAGCTTTTGAATGACAACAGCAAGATCGTTGAAGCAGTCCAAGAAGCTTAATCAATCAACTGAATATAAGCATTAACCTGAGAATAAGGCACGTCTACCCACGTGCCTTATTTTCAAACTACATAATGGTACATTTAAGCGCGGGGCAGTTCTCCGTACATATCAAGCATCGCCGTTCGCATAAGGTAGTAGTGAAAAATGACAGTGAGCTTTTGGCGTGTTACAATAAAGTTGGAAATTAAGCCATAAACGAAAAGAGGTTGGTCGGATGAATCTGGTACCTATCGTAGTCGAACAAACGAATCGCGGGGAGAGGTCTTACGATATTTACTCGCGTTTGCTCAAGGACAGAATTATATTTCTCGGAAGTGCGATTGATGACGATGTTGCAAACTCCATCATTGCACAGCTGCTTTTTCTAACGGCCGACGATCCTGAGAAAGACATCCATCTGTACATCAATTCCCCTGGCGGTTCCGTTACGGCTGGCATGGGCATTTTTGATACGATGCAATATATTAAGCCGGACGTGTCTACGATTTGTGTAGGTATGGCTGCGAGCATGGGTTCCCTTCTGCTGACAGCGGGAGCCAAGGGCAAGCGTTTCGCGCTGCCTAACAGTGAAGTTATGATTCATCAGCCGCTCGGCGGTGTAAGAGGTCAGGCAACGGATATTAAAATCCATGCCGACTGGATTCTTAAAACCAAGCATAAGCTGAATAATATTTATGTGGAGCGTACCGGCCAGCCCTATGATAAAATCGACCGCGATACAGATCGCGATTATTTCCTTAGTGCACAAGAAGCGCTTGAATACGGCTTGATCGACAAGGTTATTACCACGCCGATATAAGATTTTGAAGAAGGGGTGATTCCATGTTTAAATTCAACGATGAGAAGGGCCAGTTGAAATGCTCATTCTGCGGCAAATCGCAGGAGCAAGTGCGTAAATTGGTTGCCGGTCCCGGCGTCTATATATGCGATGAATGTATCGAGCTCTGCACGGAGATTGTAGAGGAAGAGCTAGGTCATGAAGAAGAGCTGGACCTGAAAGACATTCCGAAGCCGCAAGATATTCGCGGTATTCTTGATTCCTATGTTATTGGACAGGAATTTGCTAAGAAGTCGCTTGCAGTTGCGGTTTACAATCACTACAAGCGCGTAAATTCACAAAGCAAAATCGAAGACGTTGAACTGCAAAAGAGCAACATTTTGCTTGTTGGCCCTACAGGCTCTGGTAAAACGCTGCTGGCGCAGACGATGGCTAAAATTTTGAACGTTCCTTTCGCAATTGCTGACGCAACTTCGCTTACTGAAGCGGGTTATGTGGGCGAGGACGTTGAGAACATTTTGCTCAAGCTTATTCAGGCGGCAGATTATGACGTTGAGAAAGCAGAGCGCGGAATTATTTATATCGACGAAATTGATAAGGTGGCTCGTAAATCCGAAAACCCTTCAATTACGCGCGATGTATCGGGTGAAGGCGTGCAGCAAGCCTTGCTGAAAATTCTTGAGGGTACGGTTGCCTCTGTACCGCCACAAGGCGGTCGCAAGCATCCACATCAAGAGTTCATCCAGATTGATACGACGAACATTTTGTTTATTTGCGGTGGTGCTTTCGATGGCCTGGAGCAGCTAATCAAACGTCGTATCGGCAAAAAAGTGATCGGCTTCAATTCTACTGGCGAAGTACAGAAGGATTTGAAAGCGGGCGAATACTTGTCGATGGTTTTGCCGGAGGATTTGCTCAAATTCGGTCTTATCCCCGAGTTTGTCGGCCGTCTTCCTGTTATTTCGACTTTGGAGCCGCTTGATGAGCCGGCATTGGTACGGATTTTGTCCGAACCGAAAAACGCACTCGTTAAGCAATACCAGAAGCTGCTGGAGATGGACAATGTAAAATTGGACTTCGAAGAAGGCGCACTGGAAGCAATTGCTAAGGAAGCAATCAAGCGCAATACAGGTGCCCGCGGCCTTCGTGCTATTATTGAGGGCATTATGCTTGATGTGATGTATGAAATTCCGTCGCGCGATGATGTCAACACTTGCCTCGTTACGGAGCAGGCAGTTCGGGACAAAATTATGCCTGAACTGACAGCGAAGAAGGGCAAGAAGAAGGAAGAAAGCGCCTAAATAATATTCATCACCGTCACTGTTCCACCCGCTGGGCGGCTTCATAGCTCGCATCAAGAGGGTGGACTTTGACGTTCATGGGAGAGATCACTGTATGTACACACGTAAAGATACGGTGCCTGTCAGAGTCGGTAACTTGACGATTGGCGGCAGCGACGAAGTCATCATTCAAAGTATGTGCACGACCAAAACGGCAGACGTAGAGGCAACTGTTGCGGAAATACTTCGGCTCGAGGAAGCGGGCTGTCAGGTCGTTCGCGTGACCGTCAACAATAAGGAAGCGGCGGAAGCGATTAAGGAAATAAAGAAGCGGATTCATATTCCTCTTGTTGCCGATATCCATTTTGATTATAGGCTCGCGCTTGCTGCAATTGAAAACGGCATTGACAAGGTTAGAATCAATCCCGGCAATATTGGCCGCCGCGAGCGTGTCGAAGCGGTCGTTAAAGCTTGCAAGGAAAAAGGTATTCCAATTCGCATCGGTGTAAATGCCGGCTCCTTGGAAAATCATTTGCTGGAGAAATACGGCTATCCGACGCCTGAGGCAATGGTGGAGAGCGCTTTGTTCCACATTGGTATTTTGGAGGAGCTAGATTTCCATGATATTATTGTGTCGCTCAAAGCTTCCGACGTTCCTATGGCTATTGCCGCTTACAAAATGGCGGCGGAGAAGATCCGTTACCCGCTTCACCTTGGCATTACGGAAGCAGGCACGCTGCATACGGGTACGATCAAAAGTGCTGCCGGCATTGGTGCGCTGCTGACGCTTGGCATTGGTAATACACTGCGTATTAGCTTAAGCGCTGATCCAGTGGAAGAAGTAAAGGTAGCTCGGGAGCTGCTGAAAACATTTGGACTTATTACGAATGCGGCAACGCTCGTCTCATGTCCAACTTGCGGCCGGCTTGATATTGACTTGTTCACTATCGCCAATGAGGTCGAGGAATACATTTCGAAAATCAAGGTGCCGATCAAGGTGTCGGTGCTTGGCTGTGCCGTCAACGGTCCTGGAGAAGCACGTGAAGCAGATATCGGTATTGCGGGAGCTAGAGGCGAAGGGATGCTGTTCCGTTACGGAGAGCTGGTTCGCAAAGTTCCTGAAGCTGAGCTGCTCAGCGAGCTGAAGAAGGAAATTGATATTATCGTACACGCTTTTGAAGAAACAGGAGAAATTCCTGGCCGCAAGCATCATACGCCTGCCTTATAAACATGGCCGTGCTGTTGTTCATGTGAACGACGGCACGGTTTTTTTGAAAATATAGGAAAATATATGGTGTTTCCATCCTTTCTCTATATTTCTACATTTATAAGTTTTTTATAAATCAGCTTCAATTACACCGCGAAACGGGCGTTGCCGCCAACGGAAGGCAACGCCATTTACGCTTATATCGACGGTTATTTTTCTCCTGATGAGGCAATACTACCAGTTATGAACTTTATTGCCGGATAGTGTGCCTTTGAGAGGAGCGGGTAACGTATGAGTTTAAGTATTATTTTGATGCTGATTCAAGTGTTTTTTGCAGTGGTTATCGGTTTGTACTTCTGGAATTTGCTGCGCAATCAAAAAACGAATCGGTCTGCGGTTGACCGGGAGTCCCGCAAGGAAATGGATAAGCTGCGCAAGCTGCGTTCCATCTCGCTGACGAAGCCGCTGGCCGAGAAGACAAGGCCACAGGCGATGCAGGATATCGTTGGCCAACTAGATGGCCTGCGTGCGCTTAAAGCTGCGTTGTGCAGCGCAAATCCGCAGCATGTTATTATTTATGGCCCGCCGGGCGTTGGCAAAACAGCAGCCGCTCGCGTCGTGCTGGAGGAAGCGAAGAAAAACGCAGCCTCGCCATTTTTGCCAGAAGCGAAGTTTACGGAAATTGACGCGACTACCGCGAGATTTGATGAGCGCGGCATTGCTGATCCTTTGATTGGTTCTGTTCACGATCCGATTTATCAAGGCGCGGGGGCGATGGGAGTTGCTGGTATCCCTCAGCCGAAGGCTGGCGCTGTAACGAAGGCGCATGGCGGTATTTTGTTCATTGACGAAATCGGGGAATTGCATCCCGTCCAAATGAATAAGCTGTTAAAAGTACTCGAGGATCGCAAAGTATATTTGGAGAGTGCTTATTATAATTCTGAGGACGTTAATATTCCTTCGTACATCCATGATATTTTTCAAAATGGCCTGCCTGCCGATTTTCGTCTTGTCGGTGCGACGACACGTTCGCCGCAGGAGCTGCCGCCCGCGATTCGCTCACGCTGCATGGAAATTTTCTTTCGTCCGCTGCTAGCAGGTGAGATTGCTTCCATTGCCGAAAATGCGGTTCGGAAAATTGGGTTTTCCCCCTGCCCTGAAGCTGTAGAGGTTGTGCAGCGATATGCGACAAATGGCCGTGAAGCGGTAAATGTCATTCAGCTGGCAGCAGGTGTTGCTTTATCCGAGAAACGGGATCGCATTTCAGCTGCCGATGTTGAATGGGTTGTGAACAGCAGCCAAATTCCACCGCGTCCAGAACGGAAGGTGCCAGAAGCGCCGCAAGTGGGCATCGTCAACGGTCTTGCCGTCTATGGCCCGAATATGGGCATGCTGCTCGAAGTTGAGGTCAGTGCTATTCCGGCTGCCAGTGGCAAAGGGCAATATACGATTACCGGAGTAGTCGAGGAGGAAGAGCTCGGCGGAGGCTCGCGTACGCTGCGCCGCAAAAGCATGGCGAAGGGCTCTGTTGAAAACGTCCTGACGATGCTGCGCCGATATGGTCTCAATCCGCAGGATTATGACCTGCATATCAACTTCCCGGGTGGAACGCCGATCGATGGCCCGTCTGCGGGAATTGCGATGGCGACAGCAATCGCTTCAGCGATCAAAAACGAGACAATCGACAACAAGCTGGCGATGACAGGAGAAGTTGGCATCCATGGCGACGTCAAGCCTGTTGGCGGCGTGCTGGCGAAGGTCGAGGCGGCTTTTCAGGCAGGGGCGGACACGGTCATTATTCCGCGTGAAAACTGGCAGGCCATCTTTGCGGATTTAAAAGGTTTGAAGGTCATTCCTGTGGAACGTGTAGATGAAGTATTTAATCTGGTGTTCCCTTTAGGAAATACCGTCGTAAACGAAGTGGAAAACCACGTTGCAAACGAGCGGTATATGGGGGCGGCTGTTCCCTATTTGCAGGCTGATTCCGCAGAATGATAAAATAAGGGAGACTTAAACATTTGGAGGTGCTGGTGTGGGACCCGGAAAAACGAAAAACCGTCGGCTGCCCTTGCTTCCGCTCAGGGGGCTACTGGTATATCCCAGCATGGTGCTACACCTTGATGTGGGTAGGGACAAATCGGTTCGCGCGCTAGAACGCGCGATGGTTGACGATCATATGATATTGCTTTGCTCGCAATCGGAAGTGAACATAGAGGAGCCGACCGAGGAAGATATATACAGAGTCGGCACGATTGCAAAGGTACGGCAAATGCTTAAGCTGCCTAACGGAACGATCCGCGTGCTGGTGGAAGGCGTCCTGCGCGCGGAAATTATTGATTATTTGCCGACTGAAGAATTTTATGAGGTTATGGTTAAGGAATTTCCGGAAGAGGAAACGACCGATCCTGAGGTGGATGCGCTCATGCGCTCGGTGCTCAGCCAATTTGAGCATTATACGTCCTTGTCCAAAAAAATTACGCCAGAGACGCATGCGGCTGTCTCGGATATTGACGAACCAGGCCGCTTGGCCGATGTTATCACGAGCCATCTATCTCTCAAAATTAAAGACAAGCAAGATATTTTGGAGACGATTGATGTCCGGCAGCGGCTTGAGCGGCTGCTCGATATTTTGAACAATGAGCGGGAAGTGCTGGAGCTCGAGCGCAAAATCAGCCAGCGCGTCAAGAAGCAGATGGAGAAAACGCAGAAGGAATATTATTTGCGTGAGCAGATGAAAGCGATCCAGAAGGAGCTTGGCGAGAAGGAAGGACGCGCCGGCGAGGTTGAGGAGCTGCGCAGCCAGCTGGAGCAGGCTGACGTGCCTGACCAAGTGAGAGAAAAGATTGAGAAGGAAATTGACCGTCTGGAAAAAATGCCGACTACCTCGGCTGAAGGCGGCGTTATACGCAATTATATTGATTGGCTCTTATCGTTGCCATGGAGCAAGGAGACTGAAGACGATCTCAGTCTGTCCAAGGCGGAAGACATTCTTAACCAGGATCATTATGGACTTGAAAAGCCAAAGGAGCGGGTACTTGAGTACCTTGCGGTCCAGCAGCTGGTGAAAAAGCTTAAAGGACCGATTCTTTGCCTAGTCGGCCCTCCAGGCGTTGGTAAAACATCGCTCGCCCGCTCCATTGCGAAGTCGCTGGGACGCAAATTCGTTCGCATATCGCTTGGCGGCGTTCGGGACGAAGCAGAAATTCGCGGGCATCGCCGTACATACGTGGGTGCTATGCCAGGCCGTATTATTCAAGGCATGAAGACTGCGGGTTCTAGTAACCCGGTATTTCTGCTCGATGAAATCGACAAGATGGCAATGGATTTCCGCGGTGATCCAGCCTCTGCATTGCTTGAGGTGCTGGACCCGGAGCAAAACAATACGTTTAGCGATCATTTTGTTGAGGTTCCATTCGACCTGTCGAGCGTCATGTTTGTAACGACGGCGAATGCCATGCATAATATTCCGCGCCCGCTGCTGGACCGGATGGAAGTGCTGTACATTCCCGGTTATACCGAGCTTGAGAAGCTGAAAATCGCTCAGCGCTATTTGCTGCCGAAGCAGAAGCGGGAGCATGGCCTTACAGATGAGCAGCTGCAGGTGAGCGAGGAAACGCTGCTTCAGCTTATACGCGATTACACGCGCGAATCCGGCGTGCGGAATTTGGAGCAGCAAATGGCTGCGATTTGCCGCAAGGCAGCCAAGCAAATTGTTGCATCGGGTACGGTTCCAATAAAGGTAGAGGAAGCAGCTGTTCAAGATGAGCCAGCTTTGAATGTGCTGGAAGCTGCATTTGGCGAGGGCGGAGAAGCTGCCTCTATATCTGGGCGTCTGGAGAAGCAGCAGGAGGCTGCCTTGCAGTCTGAGCAACTTGCAGAGACAGAGCAGCCAGCCGAGGTGAAGACGCTACACGTTGATCTGGAGCTGCTTAAGGAATGGCTGGGACCTGCGAAGTTCCGCTACGGCATGGCTGAGGCCGAAAATCAGATCGGTGCAGTTACAGGCTTAGCCTGGACTGAGGTCGGCGGCGATACACTCGTTATTGAAGTGACCGTTATGCCAGGCAGCGGAAAGCTGACGCTCACGGGGCAGCTCGGTGATGTCATGAAGGAATCGGCGCAGGCCGCGTTCAGCTATACGCGTTCGAAGGCGCTGGAGCTTGGCATTGACCCGCAGTTCCATGAGAAAAACGATATTCATATTCATATTCCGGAAGGTGCGATTCCGAAGGATGGTCCGTCCGCGGGCATCACGATTGCCACTGCGCTTATTTCGGCTTTGACTGGACGTTATGTGTCCAAAGAGGTCGCGATGACAGGGGAAATTACGCTTCGAGGACGCGTCTTGCCAATCGGAGGACTCAAGGAGAAATCGCTTGCTGCCCACCGTGCAGGCATTAAGAAAATATTGCTGCCGAAGGACAATGAACGCGATCTGCGTGACATTCCAGACAGTGTGCGGAGTGAAATAACGTTTGTCCCGGTCGGGCATATTGATGAAGTCCTCCTGCATGCGCTGCTTCCGGCCAAGACAGAAGAGAAAGCAGGAACACCTATATTATGAAGATTACACAAGCAGATTTTATTATAAGCGCGGTTCAGCCGCATCAATACCCGGAGGATGCCTTGCCAGAGATTGCTCTGGCAGGGCGTTCGAATGTCGGGAAGTCCTCATTAATTAATAAAATGATTATGCGTAAAAACTTGGCAAGAACAAGCTCGCAGCCTGGTAAAACCCAGCAGCTTAACTATTACCGCGTCAATGACAGCATTTATTTTGTCGATTTCCCCGGTTATGGCTATGCCAAGGTTTCCAAAACCCAGCGCGAAGCTTTTGGCCAAATGATTGAAAGATACATTCGCGATCGCAAGGAGCTCAAGCTGCAATTGCTTATTATCGACATTCGCCATGAGCCATCCAAGGATGATCAGCTTATGTACAACTGGCTCAAGCATTACAATATTCGGACCTGCATTGTGGCTACGAAAGCGGACAAAATTCCTAAAGGCAAATGGGACAAGCATATTAAAATGATCAAGACGACGCTGCAAGCGGATCCTCGTGATAAAGTGGTGCTCTATTCCTCGGAGACTGGCCAAGGCCGCGATGAATTATGGAGCGTTATTACGGAGACGATATCCACATAAGCGAGCAAGTACGGCAACTTTTCACATAAAGAAGAGAATACAGGAAGATTTGTGGGTCTCCTCGCATAATTTTCCCGTTTTTTCTGAAATATGCGAGAATTTCGGCACTGAGCGGCAGGAATAATTGGATGCAATCACGTATAATATAGGTAAGCGAGCGTGAAAGGGCGAATGGTCATTGGAAGGATTCGTTTCAGTTTCGCGTAAAGCGGGTATAGAAGAATAGAATTGATTGTAGCATCCAATTGCAAGTTTAAAGAATTGAGGAGATTTTTATGGCTCAGCGGCTAGCCACAGAGTATGTAAATGCCAAACTGCAGTTAACGAATGAAGAGATGACCCAATTTGTCCGTTTTTTTGATGATCAGCAGCTTCACCTACAAGTGATGGTGCTCGATAACGGCAATCAGGAGCTGGTTCTCGAAGACGTAGCAGGGAGGGAAGAGATCAGACTGATCTTTGAGCGTCAACAAGACCGTTACGTTTGTGTGCTCACCTGCCGCCTTGTTCACCAGAAGCTAACCAATGCTATGCGCAAAGCTGTTTCAGCATTCCATGGGGACGCCGTTGTTAATCGCATTTACAGCCATTATACAATGACCTACCACTATATACAGGGAGCCGTTCGTAAAATCGTTGAAACAACGAAGAGCGGTGCACGTGTTGTGTTCGAGTATAAGGATACGATCGGGCAACTGGAGCGGGTATTCCGCAGCCGTTTGATTGAACGCGAGATTTCGATGGTTAATAATGCCATTAATGAGCTGCTTGATCTTCGGAATCAGACAAAAAATCAGACCGAAATCGCCGCTATTGATGAGCGTTTGGCTATGCATACGCACAAGCTGTTTATGCTTGAGGCGTAATTAAAGTATGCATGGCAAGCAGATAGTAAACATAAGCTTATAGGAATCGCAGCCGCGGTTTCTTTTTTTTATTTTCAGGAAGAACTGCTTTGAGGCAAAATTATAATATGGTAATTTTTGGAATGATCTGCATACTGCAACATTTCGCTTACAGTAATAGTCCATAATAACGAAGAGCAATCTTTTACAAGTAAAAGAAGCAGGAAACATCCGCTAACGGTCAGGAAACAGCGCCAGTAAGCTCGCCTGCTAATGGACAAGCAGGTCAGAGCGGACATGCAGGCCAAGCTAGTGAAACGCTCAGCATAGGCCAGCTTGTTGCTTTGGCGAAGGAAGGCAAAATTCCCGAGGTGAAATAGGCGGCGCATATTGCGTTGTTTGACGAGATTGAGCAGGATTGGGGCAAGGCTGACAGTACCGAGGCTGCCGGAAAAGGAATTTATGCAGCGTATACAAAACGGGGCGTCACGATCAGCTTCAACAAGGGCATGAAGGTGTTCGATATGCGTTCCTACGCGACCATATTTCCGTATTCAGTCCGCAGGATGCCAAAAATAATATGGCCGGCTGAAAAAAAAGGTTGCAATTCTTTCGGATAGATGTTATTTTTAATCTCGTTGAAAACATCGTTTAACACAATAATAGGAACCAGGATTCACTCAGGACATGGTTATGTTGCGAGAGATTATTCCCTCGGGAAGTGAATGACGTAGGTCCTAGCGGATGAAATTTTTAAACATTTTATTCCTAGGAAGGGGGAACCGGAAGATGGAATACTCAACTTTCGGAAGACACGTTGCTGTTGATACTTGGGGAGTAGATTTCGATCTACTGAACAACGCTGAATTTTTGCAAGCCCAAATGGTGGAGGCTGCTGAAAGCTGTGGCGCTACTGTAATGTCGGTGCAATCCAAACAATTTGAGCCTCAAGGAGCAACCGTACTCGTGTTGCTGTCAGAGAGTCACCTCTCTATTCACACGTATCCTGAGAGAGGATTTGCCGCGCTTGATTGTTATACTTGCGGCGAAACCGTGGATCCACAGGTGGCTATCGATTATATGATTGCTGTGCTGAAGCCAACAACAACTCATGCGAAAAAGCTGATACGTGGTATGGGCGAATTGCAAGTTGAAGAACCGAAATTGAAACAAATCGAGCTCGTTTAAAGCTCTCACATGTATGATACAGAAATAACCATGGAAGCTTCCATGGTTATTTCTTTGTATGATTAGGGAATAATGGATTTGTGGTTCAAACTTTATTCATAAATGAAGGAAGTATGAATGTCGAACTGTGCTATAATGGCGTAGAAAGAAAGAACGCGGCAATTTGATAAGGGAGGCAGGTGACACACATGCACATCATTACAGTAGGTCTTAACTACCGTACAGCTCCAGTAGAAGTAAGAGAACGTTTTGCGTTTTCGGAAAAAGAGCTGCCGGAAGCTGTCAAACAGCTTATGAATACAGACAGCATTTTGGAATGTGTCATTGTGGCGACCTGCAATCGGACAGAATTGTATGCGGTGGTGGACAGGCATCAATTATGCGGGCATCATATTCGCAGCTTTATGGAGCAGTGGTTTAACCTGCCGAGGAAAGAATTTACGAATCATTTATATATGTACGAGGATGAGAAGGCAATCGAGCATCTTTTCCACGTAACGAGCGGTCTGGATTCAATGATTATTGGCGAGACGCAAATTCTCGGACAAGTGAAGGATGCTTTTGCACTAGCCCAGCAGCAGAAAGCGACGGGAACGCTTTTCAATACGTTGTTTAAGCAGGCGATTACGATGGCGAAGCGGGCGCATTCGGAGACGACGATTGGCGAATCTGCCGTATCGGTCAGCTATGCTGCTGTTGAGCTGGGCAAGCGAATATTCGGTCAATTTTCCAAGAAGACGGTCATGCTGATTGGGGCTGGCGAGACGGGCGAGCTAACCGCGAAGCATCTATACGCGAATGGTGCTGATAGAGTTATCGTTGTGAACCGGACGTATGAGCGTGCCGTTCAGTTGGCGGACAAGTTTAACGGAATAGCTTGCTCTATGGATGAAGCGACGAATAGGCTGCATGAAGCTGATATCGTGATTAGCTCGACGGGTGCTGATAACTTCGTGCTTACGCGTCAGGTAGTCGCAAGCGCCATGCAGCGCCGGAGATCAAAGCCGCTATTTATGATTGATATCGCCGTTCCAAGGGATCTTGATCCAACGATTGCTGCGGTGGACAACGTCTTTTTATATGACATTGACGATTTGGAGGGCATTGTGGAAAGTAACTTGGAACAGCGCCGCAAGGAAGCCGCCAAAATCGAAACGATGATCGCTCAGGAAATGGATCTGTTTGAGCAATGGTACAAAACGCTTGGTGTCGTGCCGCTTATTCGGGCGCTGCAGACGAAAGCAGCAGAGATTCATGAGGAGACGTTCAACAGCTTGACGAACAAGCTCCCGGATCTGGACGAGCATGAGCTTAAAGTAATTAGAAAGCTGACGAAGAGCATTGTCAATCAAATGATGCAGGACCCTATTTTGCGGATCAAGGAAATGGCCGGAGAAAGACGTGCTGACGAGGCGATGGACATGTTTGTAAAGCTTTTTGCATTGGAAGAGCAATTGGACAAGTCGCAGCAAGCTGAGCTTAAAGCGGAAGCTGCCGAGGCGGCTGCAGCAAAAATGAAAAATGTGCAATCACCTGCAGCTACGGCAGCATTGGCTTCTGCCCTTCGGTAGAAGCACGCTCTTGACAGACGCATAGGGCGGCGATGTGGAGGCATTTATGGCAACGCTAAACTGGTTGTATGACGCGATACTTTATGTATACGCCCTGAGCCTTCTGTTTTATTTCTCCGATTTTATGGACGCAAGCCGGAGAGCGAAACGGATGGGTACAGGGCTACTTATTTTTGTATGGATTTTACAGACGTTATTTTTGATTTCGCGAATCGTGTCGCACTTTGAAGTGGCGACGATATCAACCTTTGAATATTGGCTGGGGTTTTGCTGGCTCTTGGTCTCTATATCGCTTGTAATCAGCCGTTTTTTCAAAATAGAGTTTATTGTGTTTCTTGTAAACGTCGTTGGTTTTTCCGTGCTGGCCCTTAATCTTTACAGCAAGCCAGGCAATGAGGCGATGTTTGCGATTTCTACAACAGCAAGAGAGCTGCTGATTGTGCATATTAGCCTTGTGCTCGTTTCATACGTGTCATTGACCATAGGCGTTATTTTCGCCGGGATGTACATTTTTCTGCATCGGGAGCTGAGGGAGAAACGCTGGTCCAAATATGTGAGAAGGCTGCCAAGCCTTGATAAAATTGAAAGATATTCTGATCGCGCTGTCATTATCGGTGTTCCACTGCTTGCTTTGTCGCTGTCTCTTGCAGTGACACTGCTGCTTATTGAAGGACGTTCGATGCTGCTGCTGGATTGGAAAGTGATCACTTCCTTCCTCGCTCTGATTGTATATATTATTTTTGTAGTAAACCGGTCGTTGCTTAATCGCACGAGTACGCAGCTTGCGAAGCTGCATATTGTGGCGTTCAGCTTTCTAGTTCTCAATTTGCTGGCAAGCTACGTATCTAATTTTCATTAGAAGTTAGGTGATGTTTATGAACGGCTACTATCCGGTAATGCTAAAGCTTCAAGGAAGCCACTGCATCGTTGTTGGTGGCGGCCCGATTGCCGAGCGCAAGGTGCTGGGGCTGCTTGAGGCGGGAGCCGATCAGGTGACGGTTATTGCGCTTGTTTTTACCCCGCAGCTAGAGGAGCTTGCGCGTGCCGGTCATATCGAGGCGAAAGCGAGAGCTTATGCGAGCGAGGATGCGAAGGCGGCGCGGCTTCTTTTTGCCGCTACGGATCAGGCGGAACTGAATCGCCAAATTGCGCTGGATGGCGAGCAAGCAGGCATCTGGGTTAATCGTGCAGATGAGGCCGGGGCAGGAACTTTTATTAATCCGTCGGTTGTGAGGCGCGGCGAGTTGGTCGTTGCCGTGTCTGCATCAGGAGCGAGCCCGGCGTTATCCTCGCGTATTCGGGAGGAGCTGGCGCAGCAGTATGGTTCGGAATATATAGGCAGTACAGCTAGGCTGAAGGAGCTTCGTGAGCGGGTGAAGCTCACAATTGGCGACCACAGGCTGCGACGCGAATTGCTGAAGCTAGCGGCGCAAGAAGCGCCAAACCATGGAGAGGAAGACGGCGATATAGACGCCTGGATTGAGCGGCTCATCGCAGCAACTGACAGGAGGAATACATAAATGGCAGCAAACAATAAGGAAAAGCGCACCATTATCGTCGGAACCCGCCAAAGCGCACTCGCGCTTACGCAAACGGGACAAGTGATTGACGAGCTTAAACGAATCAGTGAGCAGCATGGCTTCGACTATTCGTTTGAAATTCGAAAAATCGTCACAAAAGGTGATCAAATTCTCGATGTGACTTTATCGAAGGTTGGCGGAAAAGGATTGTTCGTAAAGGAAATCGAGCAAGCGCTGCTGGATGGCGAAATCGATATGGCGGTCCACAGCATGAAGGACATGCCATATGAGCTGCCTGAGGGGTTAGTGAACGGGGCGATTCCGAAGCGCGTTGATCCGCGCGATTGCCTCATTATGAAGCAGGGGGACAGTCTCGCTGCTTTGCCGCAAGGCGCAAAAGTTGGAACAAGCAGCCTGCGCCGCTCATCCCAGCTCAAAAACCTGCGCCCTGACCTAGTTGTAGAATCCATTAGAGGCAACATTGATTCCCGTATTCGCAAGCTGGAAACGGAAGGGTTCGATGCGATCGTGCTTGCAGCCGCCGGTCTCAGCAGAATGGGCTGGGAAAACCGCATATCTGCCTTTTTACAGGAGGATGTATCGGTGCCAGCTGTTGGGCAAGGCGCGCTTGGTATTGAATGCCGAGGGAATGACGGGCAGATTCGCGAGCTGCTTGATTTATTTAATGACGCCGAAACCGCTTATGCAGTTCGGGCCGAGCGGAGCTTTCTTGGCGCGCTTAATGGCGGCTGCCAAATTCCGATTGGGGCGCATGCGGTTGTGCGTAAAGGTGCAGACGGTACGCTGGAAGGCGCTGAGCTTGCGCTAACGGGAATTGTAGGGTCAGCGGATGGGGAAGTGCTGCTGAAGGAAATCAAGACAGGCAGCGATCCAGAGGTGCTGGGCAAGGAAGTGGCCGCAGCGCTCATAGCAAGAGGAGCGGACCGCATATTAGCGGAAATCGGGGGATAGCCATGATGGGGAAAGGTATCGTTTATTTGGTTGGCGCGGGTCCGGGTGACGCCAAGCTGATTACGCTTCGCGGCTTGGAATATCTGAAGAAAAGCGATGTTGTCGTCTACGACCGCTTGGCAAGCCCAAGGCTACTTGCGCATATGAAGCCGGGCGCCGAGAAAGTATACGTAGGCAAGCTTCCCGATCGCCACACGATGAAGCAGGAGGAAATTAACCAGCTGCTTGTGGACCTTGCTTTGCAAGGCAAGGTAGTGACGCGGCTTAAGGGCGGCGATCCGACGATTTTTGGCCGCGTAGGCGAGGAAGCGGGACTGCTTAAGGAAAACGGCATAAGCTTTGAAATCGTGCCGGGCATTACTTCTGCGATTGCTGTCCCTGCCTACGCTGGCATTCCGGTGACGCATCGCGATTTTGCGTCCTCGCTCTCGATCATAACGGGACATGAAAGCCCTGATAAGCTGGATCGCTCGATATATTGGGACAAGGTAACGAATGCTACAGGAACGCTTATTTTCCTGATGGGCGTAGCCAAGATTGGCTATATTGCCGATCAGCTCATGAAACATGGCAAGCCTGGCACGACGCCAGTTGCGCTGGTGCGCTGGGGAACGAGAGTCGAGCAGCAGACGGTTGTCGGCACGCTTGCTACGATCGAGCAAATTGTGCGGGAGGCTCATTTTCAGCCGCCGGCTGTCATTGTCGTTGGCGATGTCGTGCTGCAGCGCGAGCAATTGCAGTGGTACGAAAGCAAGCCACTGTTTGGCACGCGCGTGATGGTGACGAGAGCGAGAGCACAGGCAAGCGAGCTGGCTGACCTTGTAGATGAGCTGGGAGGCGAACCGTGCGAATATCCTGTCATTGATATCCGCGAGCCTCAGGAGGCCACAGCGGTCGCTACACTGCGTGCTGCGCTTTCGGAAGCGGAGCAATATGGCTGGCTGATGTTCACGAGCGTAAATGGCGTGGACTATTTCTATCGTTGGCTGAGGCGGTTCGGCATCGATATCCGGCGCTTCCATAAGGCGAGAATTGCCGCCGTTGGCCCGAGGACAGCCGAAGCGCTGGAAAATCGCGGGCTGACTGTCGAGCTGCTGCCGGCAAAGTTTCAGGCTGAAGGGCTGCTGGAGCAGCTTGCAGGAGAGCTGCAAGCTGGCGAGCGGGTACTGCTGCCGCGAGGTGATTTGGCGCGCGAGGTGCTGCCGCGCGAATTGGCAGCCATGGGACTGCTGCCAACGGAAATTGACGTATACGAAACCGTGCTTGCCGATACGCAGGATGATCAGGTGCTGGAATGGATCGACGAGAAGCAGATTCACATGATTACGTTCACCAGCTCTTCGACGGTGACGAACCTGCTGGAGAAGCTGCGCCGCAGCGGCATTAGCGATCCTGTGCAGGCGATTTTGGACATTCCGGCGATCAGCATTGGACCGCTGACATCGGCTACCATGAAAGAAGCGGGCTTGCGTGTAGCCGCTGAGGCCGAGCAGGCGACGATACCTTCGCTAATCGATGCAATGATTAAGTACCGCAGCGCGGAACGGGCATAAGGCATTATTTTAAAAATATAGATGGGCAAATACTTGGTGTAACTAACAAATGAGGCAAATGCTAGCCGTAATTGGCGCGACACAAGCCTCACAAAACAGTTGGAGGAGGAATGGAAGATGGCATTTCCTGTCGTAAGACATCGGAGATTGCGGCAATCCGCCGCTCTTCGCAGCATGGTGAGGGAAACGGCGCTTTCTGCTAATGATTTTATTTATCCTATATTTGTAACGGTGGGCACGAACGTGAAGGAAGAAATCACATCGATGCCGGGCGTTTATCATTTTTCATTAGACCGCTTGGAAGAGGAAATCAGGGAAGTTGCGGCTCTGGGTATTCCATCCGTCATGCTGTTTGGCGTTCCTGCTGACAAAGATAGCGAAGGCACTTCCGCATTTGCTCCTGATGGTATTGTGCAAGAGGCAATCCGTGCTGTAAAGGGCTGGGCGCCTGAGCTGCTCGTTGTAGCAGATACTTGCTTATGCCAATTTACAGATCACGGTCATTGTGGCCTAATCCATGTGCATGAGCGTACAGGCAACGCAGAGGTTGATAATGATGCTTCGCTGACACAGCTCGTTCGTACAGCAGTTTCCCAAGCTGAGGCAGGCGCGGATATGATCGCTCCATCCAATATGATGGACGGCTTCGTGGGCGCTATTCGCGAAGGTTTAGACGAAGCGGGCTTTACACATATTCCGATTTTGTCTTACTCGGTCAAATATGCTTCTGCTTTTTATGGCCCGTTCCGTGAAGCGGCGCATTCAACACCGCAATTCGGCGACCGCAAGACGTATCAGATGGACCCTGCCAATGCGCGCGAGGCGCTGCGGGAAGCGGAGTCCGACGTCATTGAAGGCGCGGATATGCTGATGGTTAAGCCAGCGCTTGCGTATATGGACGTTATTCGCCTGCTGAAGGAGCATTTTGACCTGCCGGTGGCGGCGTACAATGTGAGCGGCGAATATGCGATGGTAAAAGCGGCAGCGGCAAATGGCTGGATTGACGAGCGCGCCGTCGTATTGGAGACGCTGACCGGAATGAAGCGCGCGGGTGCGGACATTTTGATTACGTACCATGCGAAGGATGCGGCACGTTGGTTGAAAGGGGCTGAATAGTCGATGAATCATTCATCTACAGGCAGAAGTGATACACGCTCACGCGAGGCATTCGCACGGGCTAAGCAAGTCATTCCTGGCGGTGTGAACAGTCCGGTTCGCGCTTTTAAATCCGTAGGATTGAACCCGGTTTATATGGAGCGGGGCCAAGGCAGCCGCGTATTTGATATCGACGGCAACAGCTATATCGATTATGTCGCTTCATGGGGACCGCTCATTATGGGCCATGCGCATCCTGAAGTCGTAGAAGCGATCAAGCGTACCGCAGAAAAAGGCACCAGCTTTGGGGCGCCAACAGAACTGGAGACGCTTATGGCGGAGCTGGTGTGCGAGCGCGTGCCTTCGGTTGATGTGGTCCGGATGGTCAACTCCGGCACAGAAGCGACGATGAGCGCTTTGCGTCTCGCACGCGGGTTTACGAAGCGCAGCAAAATCGTCAAATTTGAAGGCTCTTATCACGGTCATGCCGACAGCTTGCTCATTAAAGCGGGTTCCGGTGTGGCGACGCTTGGCTTGCCCGATAGTCCTGGCGTTCCAGAAAGCATTGCCTCGCAGACGATTACCGCGCCTTACAATGATATCGAGTCGATGAAGCTCGTATTTGAAAAATATGGCGAGGAAATTGCCTGCGTCATCGTCGAGCCGATTGCCGGCAACATGGGCGTAGTCCCGCCGCTTCCGGGATTTCTGCAAGGCCTGCGCGATATAACGGAGCAATACGGCAGCCTGCTTATTTTTGATGAAGTAATGACCGGTTTCCGCGTTCATTACAGCAGTGCGCAAGGTTTGTATGGCATTAAGCCAGATATCACATGCTTTGGCAAGGTGATCGGGGGCGGATTGCCGGTCGGCGCTTATGGCGGCAGACGCGATCTGATGGAGCTTATGGCGCCGAGTGGTCCGATTTATCAGGCGGGCACGTTGTCAGGCAATCCACTGGCGATGGCTGCTGGTTATACGACGCTGAAGCTGCTGACGCCGGAGACATATGAGCTGCTGGAGCGCCAAGCGGTCCGGTTACAGCGCGGCTTTGAAGCGAATGCGAAGGCGGCTGGCATTGCTTCGACGATCAATCGTGTCGGCTCTATGGTATGCCCGTTTTTCACCGAAACGCATGTCATCAATTACGATACAGCCAAAACAGCAGATTTAGAGCGCTTCAAGGTGTATTTTGCCGCTATGCTGGAGCTTGGCGTGAGTGTCGCTCCCTCGCAGTTTGAAGGCATGTTCGTATCGGCTGTCCATACCGATGAAGATATTGATGCAACGATTGCTGCCAACGCGGCTGCTTTGAGCAGATTGTAGTTCTAGCAAGCAGCCATCTAGGCGATTGCATTCGAAAATAGGAGGTTTCATTCCATGCCAATGCTTCACTATAAGCGGGCGGGGGAGTGGCTTGAGCTGGATTGGCAGGAGCTGTCAGAAGGCTCATGGTCTGCACCAAATAACGACGGGCAACCTGGAGAACGCACCGGAACATTAGAGGCCGGCAGTCATCCGCATCAAGTGCGGCAGTGGCTGCTGGCCCGTTCTCTTTTTCCAGAAAAATGGATTAATCGGCTGTTCTCCATCGGCGGCATCCGTTTTGATGGGCAGCATATTCGGTTGCTCGCGTTTCCCGCGGCCGATCTGCTTAGCGATCCATTGTATCGTCAAGCGAAGCTGTCGCAAGGCAGTGCCCGTCCTGTTGTTCTTTTCGAGGATGACTTTTGCCTCGTGCTTTATAAGGAGGCAGGAGTGGCTGTGCATGGCACAGGCGCCAATCAGGCGGGAACGCTGGATGAAGCGGCGGCGCGCCATATGCTGCTGCAGGGAGATCCGCTGCCTGTCCGCCATATCCACCGTCTCGATGATGATACATCGGGTCCCGTGCTTTATTCCAAAAATGATTTCGCCCAGTGGAAGCTGGACGAAGCGATGCGCCGCAAGGCGATCGACCGCCGCTATATTGCGTTTGTTCAAGGGCGGCTGCGCCCGGCCGCGGGCACCGTTGATGCTCCGATTGGCAAGGATCGCCATCATCGCTCCAGAAGACGTGTTGCGCCGGGCGGTGATTCCGCAGTAACCCACTATGAAGCGGCCGAAAACTATGCAGCGGCTACGCTTGTCCGTTTGCAGCTGGAGACGGGACGAACGCATCAAATTCGCGTCCATATGAGCCACTTGGGCCACCCGCTGCTTGGCGATGCGCTTTATGGGGGCTCTGTGCAGCTGCTGAAGACGCAGGCGCTGCATGGCGAGCGACTTCTTTTTGCCCATCCGTGGACGGATTTGCCTGTGGAAGTTGCAGCCCAGGAGCCCGATTGGCTTGCTGAATTGCGAGCTAAATTGTAGCTGCTGCAAAAGATAGTCATGCTCTCCCCCCTTAGCCCATATAGATAATTAGTGAGAGTAGCATTTTTAGCCCAAGCATTGTCTAAATGGGTCAGTATAGGGAGGGAGGACTTGAGCGTGACGGATCAAACGAAAGGCTTGCGCTTTGACGTGTATGAACGCGTGCATCTGTCGGATGAAGTTGCCGATATCGATGAGCTGGAAGAAATTGAGCTTGTGCCTCGCATTCAGGTTGTTGAGCAGGGGGAGCACGCAGTATTGAAAGGCCAGCTGCTGCTAAGCGGAGTATATCGCAGTACGAATGAAGCCGCTCCGCTTCAGGCACTGGAGCATTTCATCCCCGTCGAAATTACAATGCCGTTGAACCGGATTTCACGGCTCGACGATGTGACGGTAGAAATTGATAATTTCGACGTCGATTTGCTATCATCGCGAACGCTTAACATTACCGGGGTGCTGTCGCTTCGCGGCATTCTCGTGGAGCCGCAGCAGGAGCCGGAGGAAGCGTGGCGCGAGGAGCCATTCACCGTCATCCATGATCGTATAGATACGAGTCAGGCTTCGTTCGAAGAGGAGCTTCGGCGGAGTGGTGGCGAACCCTTTGCGGCTCACGAGGCTGCTGAGGCTGCCCAGGTTGCTTTGGGAGCGCAAGCTGAGCCTTATTTTGCTGGACAGGAAGGGCAACTGCCCTTAAGAGGTGAGCAGGAAGAAGCTCAGGCGTTTAATGGGGCTCAAGCGTTCGACGAGTCTGATTCCGAGATTGAAGCTTATAATGCTTATAATGAGCGGGCGTATGAAGAGGCTGACGAACGCGAGGAAGCAGAAGGGCCGGAGGCTGGGGTTACGATTTCGCCTTCGCCGCGTGATGCAGGCTGGTCGGCAGCCGAGTGGTTTCAGGAGCAGGAGCATTCCGGGTCGCAGCCGAGCTTTAACGCAAATTTTAATTCGCCGCCTGCTTATGCGCAGCAGCCAGCCGTAACTGGTCTGGGTCATGGCATCGCGCAGGAGAGGCAGCAGGGAGCTTCTGCCTATCAGCAAGCGGAGGACTTTGGCTGGAGCCCGGGGGGACAACCGCAACAATCAGAGGAGCCTTACATCCCGGCGGAAGCAGAGCAGAGCAGCTACGATGCATCTCCGTGGCAGGATAGCGAGCTGGAGCGTTTAAGTCAGTGGCAGGAGGCGGAGGAAGCAAGTGCGGAGCCGCAAGCAGAGCCAGAGAAGCAGGAGATGCGAATAGCATTTGGCAGCAAGGCGCCGGAAGCAGCGGCATCTCCTGCATCAGGCGTGGGGCTTGTGACGCTGCTGCAAACGAGCAAGCGCGAGCAATTGGCGCGGCAAGCTGCGGAGCAGGAGGCGGCGGAGTATGCGCTGGAGCAGACGAAGGCGCAGCAGCCCGCAGGCGATGAAATCGAGTGGCGCAATTTGTTTTTGAAGCAATCCGATGAGCGGGAATTCCGTAAAATCCGGGTATGCATCGTGCAGCGCGACGAGACACTTGATTCAATTGCGGTGCGCTACAGCTTGAACCCGCGGGAGATTTTGCTGTACAACGGCTTGAATGAGTCGGCGGTGGAGGAAGGACAGCTGCTTTATATTCCGTAGCGGCAGGAAGTTTGACAGAAGGAGCTTTGATCAGCGAAATAGCGGTCAAAGCTCTTTTTATATTCCACCCTCGAAACGGCAGCTTTGCCGCCAGAGGACGATGGCAGCCGTTTACGCTTGAAATATAGGAAAGGATCTGATTTCTCCATCCCTTCTCTAATATTTCTCGGACTGAAACGCGCCGCGCCGCCAAAGGACGGCTAGAGCCGTTTCACCTTGGCATACAGCATGACATATAATGATTTGTACGAGCCCTGTGGTTTGACTTTTTCTCACAAAGAGTGTATCATTAGATAAATATGTCTTAAAGTCAACGAACGACGTTGAAGGGGAAGAGTACGCAGCCAAGCCTTCAGAGAGCGGAGCCGTTAGTGCTGAGAGTTCCGCAGGATTTTACTCGTACAAGTCGCCCTGGAGTTGCTTGAATCAAACGAATTGCTATTCGTTAATTCAAGCCGGCCACAGCCGTTATCTGTTTGAGTGCCGTGCAGCAGCAAGACGCACGGAACAAAGGTGGTACCACGGAAGCTAACCTTTCGTCCTTTGCTATAAGGGCGGAAGGTTTTTTTGTATTCAAAATTATGTATGGATGCCATTATGCGATATGTGGAGGATGGAGCTTATGTCTGAAAATCAAACGACGCCGGCGATGCCGACGACCTACGACCCGAAAGCCGCTGAACTGAAGTGGTATGACTTCTGGATGGATGGAAAATTTTTTGAAGCGGGCAAGCGCCCAGAGGCCGAGACCTATACGATCGTTATTCCCCCGCCGAATGTAACGGGAGTTTTGCACATTGGGCATGCGCTCGATTTCACCTTGCAGGATATTCTCATTCGCTTTAAGCGGATGCAGGGCTTTGATGCTCTGTGGCTGCCGGGAACGGACCATGCAGGCATTGCAACACAGACGAAAGTGGAGCAGAAGCTGCGCGAGCAAGGACAATCCCGCTACGATCTCGGACGCGAGGCTTTTTTGGAGCAGGTATGGGATTGGAAGGAGCAATACGCGGGGACGATTCGCGGCCAATGGGCAAAAATGGGGCTGTCGCTCGATTATTCGCGCGAACGCTTCACGCTTGACGAGGGGCTGTCTAAGGCTGTTCGCGAGGTATTTGTACAGCTATACAAGAAGGGCCTCATTTACCGCGGCAAAAAAATCATCAACTGGGACCCGGCTGCGAGAACCGCTTTGTCTGATATTGAGGTTGAGCATAAAGAGCTGAACGGTCACTTATACCATTTGCAATATCCGCTGAAGGATGGCTCAGGGCATATTACGGTTGCGACAACGCGTCCGGAAACGATGCTGGGCGATAGCGCGGTTGCTGTTCATCCTGAAGATGAGCGTTACCAGCACCTGATTGGTCAAATGATCGTATTGCCGGTCATTGGACGCGAAATTCCGATTATTGGAGACGAATACGTAGACAAGGAATTTGGCTCCGGGGCTGTGAAAATTACGCCAGCTCATGATCCGAATGACTTCGAGGTAGGCCTTCGTCATGATCTGCCGCAAATTATCGTTATGGACGAGTCCGGCAAGATGAATGCGGAAGCCGGCCCTTATGCGGGACTGGATCGTTTCGAATGCCGCAAGCAGCTCGTGAAGGATTTACAGGAGCAGGGTGTGTGCGTTCAAATCGAGGATCACGTGCATCAGGTGGGCCACAGTGAGCGCAGCGGCGCGGTAGTTGAGCCGTATTTGTCGACGCAATGGTTCGTTGATATGAAGCCGCTGGCTGAACAGGCGATTAAAGCGCAAAAATCCAGCGATGGTGTAACATTCGTTCCGGATCGTTTTGAGAAAATTTATTTGCACTGGATTGAAAATGTACACGACTGGTGTATTTCCCGTCAGCTGTGGTGGGGCCATCGTATTCCGGCCTGGTATTGCGACGCCTGCGGTGAAATGCATGTAGACCATAAAGAAGTAACGAGCTGTTCGTCTTGTGGTGGCACGGAGCTGCGCCAGGATGAGGATGTTTTGGATACATGGTTCAGCTCGGGTCTGTGGCCGTTCTCGACGCTTGGCTGGCCGGAGCAGACCGAGGACTTAAAACGCTTCTACCCAACGAATGTTTTGGTGACGGGCTACGATATTATTTTCTTCTGGGTATCCCGGATGATTTTTACCGCGCTGGAGTTTACGGAGCAAAAGCCGTTCAAGGACGTGCTGATTCACGGTCTCGTACGCGATGCGAACGGCAACAAAATGTCCAAGTCGCTTGGCAATGGCATCAATCCGCTCGAAGTCATTGAACAGTACGGCGCCGATGCGATGCGCTATATGCTTTCGACAGGCAGCACACCGGGGCAGGATTTGCGCTTCCGCTTTGAGAAGGTCGAGCAGGCACGCAACTTTGCGAATAAAATTTGGAATGCGTCGCGTTTTGCGCTGATGAATCTGGAAGGTTTCGCAGCGAGCGACATTGATATAAGCGGCAAGCTGGGTACGGCGGATCGCTGGATTTTGCACCGCCTGAATGAAACGGTTCGCGAAGTAACCCGTTTGATGGACAGCTACGAGTTTGGGGAGACTGGACGCCAGCTGTACAATTTCATCTGGGATGACCTTTGCGACTGGTATATCGAGTTTGCCAAGCTTAACCTCTATGGCAACGATGAAGAAGCGAAACAAGCGACAAAGTCGGTACTCGCATATGTGCTTGACCGCACGCAGCGCCTGATTCATCCGTTTATGCCTTACATTAGTGAGGAAATTTGGCAGCATCTGCCGCATGAAGGCGAGACGATTACGCTTGCCGCATGGCCACAGTACGATACTGCGCTTGAAGCGCCGGAAGCAGTGAAGGAAATGGAGCTGCTGATGGATATCATCCGTTCAGTGCGTAATGTCCGCGCGGAAGTAAACGTACCGATGAGCAAAAAAATCGAGCTATTGATTAAGCCAACGAGCGAAGCCGAAGCGGTAATTCTGACTCGCAATGAAGAGTTTGTCCGCCGGTTCTGCGGAACCTCGAAGCTTGAGACTGGTCTTGATTTATTGGCTCCGGATAAGGCGATGAGCGGTATTGTAACGGGCGCGGAGCTGTACTTCCCGCTTGCAGGGCTGATTGATATTTCGCAGGAAATCGCCCGACTTGAGAAGGAGCTTGCGACGCTGAACGGCGAAGTAACCCGCATTGAGAAGAAGCTGGGCAATGAGGGCTTTGTAGCGAAGGCGCCTGCGAAGGTCATCGAAGAGGAACGCTCCAAAATGAAGGATTATGCGGACAAACGCGATAAGGTTCAAGCTAGAATCGCGGATTTGCGCGGATAAGACACCGGGAAGAAAGAAGGCGTTTCTACGATGACAAATCAGCTCTCAGGCCAGCCGGAAAGCGGCGGGCTGCAGTCTTACCAGGAAGCAGTAGATTGGATAAATGGTCTTATTCCATTCGGAATAAGGCCTGGTCTTGAGCGGGCCCTAGTCTTGATGGAGCGGCTGGGCAATCCGCATCGCAGACTGAAGTTTATCCATGTCGCTGGAACGAACGGCAAAGGTTCTACCTGTGCTTTTTTGACGAGCACGCTCATTAAATGCGGTTATGATGTAGGTACGTTTACATCGCCATACATTACGAAGTTTACGAATCGTTTTCAATATAATAACGCTGATATTGAAGAGCAGACACTGCTTGAGCTGTCGAATGTGCTAAAGCCTATCGTTGAGGAAATTGCGGCAACTGAGCTGGGCTCTCCAACGATGTTCGAGGTGTCTACGGCGCTGGCTATCTTGTATTTCGCTAAGGTAACCTATCCCGATTATGTCGTATGGGAAACGGGGCTTGGCGGACGAATGGACGTTACGAATATTGTGACGCCTGTTCTCTCCATCATTACCAATGTCGGGCATGACCATATGGATCGCCTTGGCGATACGCTGGAGAAGGTAGCGGCGGAAAAGGCAGGCATTATTAAGCCTGGCGTTCCCGTCGTGAGTGCGGTTACGCAGCCAGAAGTGGTCGAAGTTATTCGGCAAAAAGCGATCGACAGCAAAAGCTCGCTGTATTTGTTAGGCGAGCAGTTCAGCGAGACGGCGCTTTCGGTTCGCGAGGATGAGCAAACGTTCCGTTTTGATGGGCTTTTCCGTCCGATTCATCCACTGACGATCACGCTGAACGGCGCCCATCAGCGCACGAATGCAGCGGTCGCAGTGATGGCCCTTGAGGTGCTTCGCCAATATGCGGCTCTTATTGTGGAGGATGATGCGCTGGAGGAGGGGCTGCGCCTTGCTGCATGGCCTGGGCGCCTGGAAATGGTGTCGCATTCCCCGCGTATTCTTATTGATGGCGCGCATAATCCTGAGGGAGCACAGACGCTTGCTGCCGCATTAAAATCAACCTATCGTTATGATCGTTTAATCCTAATGATGGGTATGCTGGATAATAAGAATCATCGCGAGGTTATGAAGCATATACTGCCAATAGTAGATACGCTAATTGTGACCGAGCCTGATTTTCGCAACAAAAAAGATGCGCAGGCGCTGGCTGATCTAGTACGTGCTGTACAGGGGGACGAGGCTTTTGAGTTGATTGTGGAGCCTGACTGGAAAGCAGCGCTTGAGCAGCTGCAGCATTTGACCGGGGAAACAGACCTTGGGGTTGTGACCGGAACGCTTTATTTAATAGCGGACGTTCGCGCCCGCTTATTGTACAACTCTGATTCTGAAAAAGGTTGGTGAACCGTCTTTGAATACAGCAAAACATGTTCATTTCATCGGAATAGGCGGTTACGGGATGAGTGCTATCGCCCGCGTTATGCTGGAGAAGGGCTATACTGTAACTGGTTCTGATGTCGCTCGTCAGGAACTCACAGAGAAGCTGGCGGCGAAAGGCGCAAAAATCTATATCGGTCATGAGCCGGAAAATATTAAAGGTGCGGAGCTGGTGGTTTACTCCACTGCACTAACGAAGGATAATGTAGAGCGCCGCGCCGCGGAAGCTCTCAATATTCCGGTGCTGCATCGTTCGCAAATGCTGGCTCAGCTTATGAATGAAGGCAAGGGCGTCGCTGTTGCCGGCGCTCATGGCAAGACGACGACCTCGTCGATGATCGCGCTCGTTATGGAAAACTGCGGAACCGATCCGACGTATATCATTGGCGGCGAGATTGTAAACGTCGGCACGAATGCAAAAGCGGGAAAAGGGGAATACGTCGTAGCGGAAGCCGACGAGAGTGATGGCTCTTTCCTGCATTATCACCCGTCTATTGCGATTGTAACCAATATTGAACCGGATCATCTGGAAAACTATGACGGGGATTTCGGCAAGCTGAAGGCTGCCTACGTTCAGTTTCTGTCGCAGGTAAAGCCGGATGGCAAAGCTATCGTATGCGCGGACGATGACAATATTGACGAGATCATCAGCAAGCTGTATGCAAGCCAATCGCTCGACCCATCACAGCTCGTTACTTACGGCATTGATGGTGAAGCCCAGTACAAGGCAGAGAAAGTCGTGCTTGGTGACCGCAAAGTATCGTTCGAGCTTACCCACCAAGGGAAGCTGCTGGGCCAGGTAGAACTGTCTGTACCAGGTAAACATAATGTATATAACGCGATGGCTACCATTATTACCTGCCTGGAAGCAGGGCTGCCATTTGCGCAAATTGCGGGCGCTATTCGTGAATTCATTGGGGCGAAGCGTCGTTTCCAAGTGCTCGGCGAAGTAGAGGACATTCTCGTTATTGACGACTATGCCCATCATCCTACCGAGATCAGCGCAACGATCAGTGCTGCCAAAGCGACAGGCAAACGGATTGTAGCCGTGTTCCAGCCGCAGCGTTACACGCGTACCTATTTCCTTCTCGACCAGTTCAGCCGGGCGTTTCCGGAAGCGGACGAGGTCATCATTACCGATATCTATTCGCCAGCTGGCGAACAGCAAATTGAGGGCGTCAATTCGGAGAGGCTGGTCGAGCTGATTAAGACGAACAGCAATGCGAATACGACGTTTATTGCGACAAAGGAAGAAGTGCTGGAGTATTTGAAGACAGCTGCTTCTGCTGGCGATCTTGTCATTACGATGGGAGCCGGCGATATTTGGAAAACAGCGGATGCTTTGGCTAAATGGCTGAAGGCAGGCCGTAAATAAAGCTGGTATCCCTTGCTAAGGGCATATGGACTCCATTAAACGCTGGAAAACGTTAAAATCGTTTTCCAGCGTTTTTTGTTTCGTTGCAAAAAGGAGCTGTGCCCAAACTATGGAAATGTCTTTGAAGATATTTACATCATGCATTCAAATGAGCTAGCACAGCTTTTATATGATGGATACAATTCCCTTAGCTTTTTATAGCAAAAAAGGTTGTCGACTGTACGAAACTTGAGGTAAGCTGCGAATGTTATTTAAAATATAAGAATTTATAAGTTCTGCACTTATAAATGGGCTTATATTTCTCGGAATGAAACGAGCCGCGCCGCCAAAGGACGACGAAGTCGTTTTTGCTTGCGTATCCGTTTGTTCATAATCATAAATCTCTTAATTGTCTCATAGAGTAGGAATAGAAGAATGAGACAAGGAGAGAATGACATGAACTCAAAAAACCGCATTACGTACCGTTTCGACCAAGCCGGACAAGCTTCGCGCTCCGAAAACAAGCAGATGGCCGCGGCGCAGCCTGTTGTGAAAATCCCGGCTGCTTCTGCGCAGCCTGTTGTGAAAATCCCGGCTGCTTCTGCGCAGCCAGGTGCTTCGAAGCAGGGAGGTTTTGCTGAAGTCATCCCCTTATACAAAAATGCAGCCACTTATTCAGATGAGCAGTTCAGTCCATGGAGCAGCCAGGCCGGGGAGGATATGGATCAGCTGGAGCAATTGATTCGCGGGTCGGATCCTCACTTGCCTGAAGAATCTAAGACAAAGACGGCTAGTCGAATCCGTTCGCATGCCGATTCGCCCATTTCGTCGAAATCGCCGAAACATATAGTAGATAAAGAGCCGCCTGTTCATATTTCTGAAGAGCAGTCTCAGATGGACGAGCAGGAAGGGGTCCCGCTATCCAATGATCCTCACCAGCAGCAGGCACCTTCTTTCAGCGGCTCAAAATGGAATGGCAATGGAGCGGAGCATGGGCCAGAAAATGCCCACTATGGATGGGCAAATGACAGCGAGCGGCATTCGCCTGAGCTTGAGCTGGGCAACCATCCGGTTCGCTCTATTCGCAAGCTTGGACATTCGCCATCATGGATCAATGTTTTTTTATCTGTCGCTGGGGCGCTGGCAACGGGAGCATTATTCGGGTATTTGCTGCTGTCTTTATTTTTGGATTCCTCCTCGGCAGACCCCTCTAATTCGGGCGGGCAGTCGAGCGCGGTTAGCGGGAATCCAGCTTCGCAAAGTGCGGAAAATGGCTTGGGCACGGAAGCAGGTGCGGGGAATGGGGCAAGTTCAGCTGCGCCGCTTGAAACGGTAGAAGTGGCTATCCAGCCACAGGCCTACCATTTGCTGCAATATGGCGTATTTAGCAACTCAGAAGGCAAGGATGCCGCCATGGAGGAGCTGGCTAGCAAGGGGCTTGCAGCTGCTGCTGCGACAACAGCAGACGACTACCGGGTATATGCGGGGATGGCGGGTGACCGCAGCAGGGCAATTGCGCTGAGCAAAATGCTGCCTGGCACCGAGGTATATGTGAAGGAGCTGATCATTCAGGCGCCGCAGCAATTTCCATTTAAAGGGGATGCAGCAGAGGCAAACCGCTTTTTTGAACAGACGAATGCCTTGATAAGCATGCTCGATGATTTGGCGCTGGCCCAGCTGGAGCAGCCAGTTCTTGCACCACTTGGCGAGAACGCGGCGAAGGCTTGGAGGGCGGAGCATCAAAAATGGACGCTCAGCATAAAGGCGATGGAGTCCGGCATTCAAGGCGAGGCGGGTAAAGCGTCGATGGGGGCGGTTGTCCAAGCGGTAAATACGGCAGCTTCGTCGCTTACGGAATATGATAAAAACCCTTCCCAGGCACACTTGTGGTCGGTACAGCGAGCTTTAATGGAAGCGATCCTGACACAAAAAACATGGTTTGAGACTATACGCGCATTGTAAACGGAAATCATACTAAGGTATAATAGAGTGCAGTTGTCATTACTTGGCGAGAGGCGTTGAACGATGAAGAAAAATGGCTGGATGTTATTGCTTTTCCTAGTGCTCGGTCTGCTTGCGGGGGCATTGGTGGCACGCTGGCTGGAGTCGATTCCGGGAATAACTTTCTTGACCAAAGCGATTCAAGCTTCATGGTCTCCTGCCGTTGATTTATATGTGCTGAGCTTTACAATGACGATTAACTTCCAAATTAGCTTATTCAGTATTATTGGTGTTATAGTGGCTATATGGCTTTATCGCAAAATGTAAGCTTAAACGAAGGAGAGCTATACCTATGAATCCGATCAGCCAGTTTGTGCTGGCATCGTCGTCTCCGCGCCGGAAGGAACTGGTCGCCTCTCTTGACCTTTCCTTGCCGGTTTATATTTTGTCCTCAGAAGCGGACGAAAGTGTGCCGTCCGATTGGAGCCCTCAGCAAATTGTGGAACAGCTTTCCTTGCGCAAGGCGCGGGCAACGGCTGAGCTTTTGCGGAAACAGGGGAGTACTGAATCCTCTATCGTCGTAGGCGCGGACACGATTGTCGTTGTGGATGGCCATGTACTGGGCAAGCCAGTGGATGAGGCAGATGCTTTTGCTATGTTGAGCAGCCTACAAGGCAGAGCTCATGAAGTATATACAGGTGTTGCTTGTGTTTTAACGTATAATGGTGAACAATCTTCGGCTCATCGCATGACGAAGGTGCATATGAGGCCGCTTAAGGATGAACAGATTCATCGTTATATAGCTACCGGGGAATCGTATGACAAAGCTGGGTCTTATGGCATTCAAGGTTATGGGGCCACGCTTGTTGAGGGAATCGAGGGCTGTTATTTCAACGTTGTCGGCTTGCCGCTGTCACTGCTGTCAGATATGCTCGCAGCGTATCGCATACATGTATTTTGATCCGCGTATTTCAAGCTAACTTACGAAAGCAGGGATGGGCATGGAGCCGCAGCGCCAATTCATACGTGATGTCCCACAGGAAGAACGTCCAAGAGAGCGATTAATGAAATATGGGGCCGAAGCGCTCAGTCACACGGAATTACTGGCCATTCTTTTGCGAACAGGCACGAAAAAGGAATCAGTTGTCCATCTTGCGGGTAATATCATGAAGGAATGCGGCAATTTGCGCAACTTGATGGATATGAGTCTGGAGGAGCTGACGGCCATTCGCGGCATCGGTCCGGCGAAAGCGATTCAATTGCGTGCGGGACTTGAGCTTGGACGCAGAGTATCTCGTACGGGCAATGGCGAGGTTGTTACGGTGAAGAGACCAGAGGATGCGGCGAATTATGTCATGGATGAGCTTCGTCATTTGAAAAAAGAGCATTTCGTCTGTCTTTTTCTCAATACGAAAAATCACATTATTGCTCAAGAGACGCTTTCGATGGGAACGCTGAATGCCTCGCTCGTTCATCCAAGGGAAGTATTTCGTGCGGCTATTAAATGCAGCAGCGCCTCGCTCATTTGTGTGCATAATCATCCGAGCGGCGATCCTACACCAAGTCCTGAAGACATCGCGCTGACGAAGCGGCTCGTTTCTGCTGGAGAGCTGGTAGGCATTGAAGTGTTGGATCATCTCGTTATAGGTGATGGAAGGTTTATTAGTTTGAAGGAACAAGGCTACATGTAATATAATAAGAAGGATTGTGGCATTTCAGAAGGGAGCACTAACATGTTTGGTGGTTTATCGAAAGATCTTGGCATTGACTTGGGAACAGCTAATACTCTTGTATACGTAAAAGGAAAAGGAATTGTCGTGAGGGAGCCGTCTGTGGTAGCCCTGCGTACCGATACGAAAACGATAGAAGCAGTTGGCGAGCAAGCGAAAAAAATGATCGGCAGAACGCCGGGCAATATTCGCGCCGTACGTCCAATGAAGGATGGCGTCATTGCTGACTTTGAAACGACAGCAACGATGATTAAATATTTTATTCGTTCAGCACAAAAGCAAAAATCTTTGTTTCCGCGTCATCCGAACGTCATGATTTGCGTGCCGTCTGGCATTACTGCAGTTGAGAAGCGCGCGGTTGAAGATGCAGCGAAGCAAGCAGGTGCACGTGAAGCTTATACGATTGAAGAACCGTTCGCAGCAGCGATTGGCGCCGATCTTCCGGTTTGGGAGCCTACGGGCAGCATGGTCGTTGATATTGGCGGCGGAACGACAGAGGTTGCAGTGATTTCGCTCGGCGGGATTGTAACAAGCCGTTCGATTCGCGTCGCTGGGGATGAAATGGATGAGTCCATTATCCAATATATTAAACGCTTCTACAATCTAATGATTGGGGAACGTACGGCAGAGCAGCTTAAGATGGATTTGGGTACAGCACTGCCGCTTGATCCGCCGGAATCGGTGGAAATTAGAGGCCGCGATCTCGTTTCCGGCTTGCCTAAGACACTCGCCATAACATCGGATGAAGTAAGCGAAGCGCTTGCGGATACGGTGACCGCTATTGTGGATGCCGTTAAAATCACGCTTGAAAAATGCCCGCCAGAGCTGTCGGCCGATATTATGGATCGCGGCATTGTACTTACAGGCGGCGGAGCACTGCTTCGTAATTTGGACAAGCTGCTGCAGCGCGAGACCGGCATGCCAGTCATTGTAGCGGAAAACCCGCTGGACTGCGTAGCCATTGGCACCGGCCGTTCGCTTGACCATATTCATTTATTCAAGAGCAGAGGCGGCTCAGGCGGCCGTTCGAAACGCTAGAAGAGCTTCCTGCCAATTTGGCAAAAAATGAAAATGTGATTAGAACAGGCAGGTGATCGAGCTGTTTAAGCTGTTTAGAAATAAGCGCATGTTTATGCTTATGTTCGGGTTTATTCTGTTCATTGTGGTTATCGGCTTCTCGCTAAGTGACCGTAAGGAGCTGAGTATACCGGAGAAGTTTATCGGAGATTCAGTCGGATTCGTTCAGCAATGGTTTTATGTGCCCGCTGCTTCAATAGCGGGTTTCTTTGAGGATATTGGCAATCTCCGGGAGATTTATGAGGAGAATGAACAGCTTAGACTGACAGCAGCGGCTTATGCCCGCGACAAAATCGGCTATAACTTTCTGCAGGAAGAGAATGAGAGTTTGCAGAAAAAGCTGAATTTTACAGAGCAGCAGAAAAGAATAAACAATTACAACTACCGCATTGCTCATGTCATTGCCGTTGACAATAATCCGTACAGCAAGACGCTGGAAATCAATTTAGGCTCGCTGAATGGCATCAAGCAGAACATGGCGGTTACAACCATTGACGGCATTATCGGTATTGTCAGCCAGGTAAGGCCGAATACGGCAACGGTAATGCCGATTACGGAGCTAGATGAAAAGTCGCCCACTTCAAATGCGATTGCGGCGACTATTCTTGGCAAGAGCGACTCTTTCGGAATGGTTACCAGCTACGATGATGAGACGCAGCGATTGATTATGACGAGAATCGGCGAAAACGACAAAATGATCGTCGGTGATCTGGTCGTTACCTCAGGGAGTGACAGTGTTTACCCGCGCGGTCTTGTTATTGGAACGGTAGAGACAAAGGAAGTAGGCAATTTTGGCTTGACGTACACAGCTTCAATTGAGATGGCGGCAAATTTGAACCAGCTTAAAGAGGTTTTTGTAGTCGAGGTGTCTGCATCGGAGGATGCGGGGAAATGAGTATGATGAGCACGAATCGGCTTATCCTGCTGTTGTTTTTCCTTTTTGTTATTGAGGGCAGCGTCATGCCGTGGATCATTCCGGTCGATTATGCTGGCAAAATTATTCCGCATTTTAGCTTTGTCTTTGTATTATATGCTGCTCTGTATAGCGGTCGCCATCGGGCACTGATGTTTGGCATAGGTATTGGACTTATTCAGGATATCGTCTACTATGGTCATTTGCTCGGTGTACATACGTTCATGATGGGGCTAATCGGTTATTTTGCCGGACTTCTGTTCGATCGCCGCCGCAGCACACTGCTTACTTGCCTGTCCGTCATTGGCTTTGCGTGCATTGCGTACGATTCAGCCGTTTATTTTATTTATTCGCTTTTCCGGTTGACGGAGGAGTCGTATGCTTTCGCGCTGCTGGATCATATTTTGCCTAGCTTATTTTTGCAGCTTGCCTTTGCTTTGGTTATTTACGTGCCAGTTCGCAAGCTGTATGAGCAGGATGCGAAGCTAAATCAGGACCAGGATGAGGAATAAATTGGCGGTTAAAGCAGGAATTCGATTGTTTCGAAAAGAATGCAATACGTTGGGGAGGGACAATCGTGGCCGAAAAGCAGCATATTATGATTAAAGGCGTCAAGGAAGGTCTCGTGTTCCTTCTCGACGATAGTTGTGAGCTTGAATTATTACTCGATGAGCTGCACTACAAGCTGGAGAAAACCCATCAGCAGCTGCTCACCGGCCCGCTCGTGCACGTCCATGTCAAGCTAGGAAGCAGGCAGCTTGACGATGAGGATAAAGAACGGATTCGATCGGTTATTCGCGCACAGGGCAATCTGATTGTACAATCGGTAGAATCGGAGCCGGCGGCTGGCAGCCAGCCGCCGGCTCCGCCACCTGGCATTCAGCTCATCAGTGGAATTATCCGATCGGGTCAAACGATAGAGCGTGAAGGCGATTTGCTGCTGACGGGGGATGTGAACCCGGGAGGAACGATTATCAGCACCGGCGATATTTATGTGATGGGCGCGCTGCGTGGTGTCGCTCATGCTGGTGTTAACGGACGAACGGATGTTATTATTGCGGCATCACTGATGCGACCGACACAATTGCGCATAGCAGATATCATTAGCAGGCCGCCAGAGGAATGGATGTCGGGCGATCCAGCAATGGAGTTTGCCTTTTTGAATGAGGGAACGATGCAGATGGATAAAATTTCGCAATTATACCGTTTACGCAATAATCCGATTATGTTGAGAGGGGTGTAACTTATGGGAGAAGCGATTGTTGTCACATCTGGAAAAGGCGGCGTTGGCAAAACGACTACGTCTGCCAATCTAGGAACGGCATTGGCTCTGCTTGGCAAGAAGGTATGTATGGTTGACACCGACATCGGACTGCGTAATTTGGATGTTGTTATGGGGCTGGAAAATCGCATTATTTATGATCTCATCGATGTGGCTGAAGGCCGCTGCCGCTTGAATCAAGCGCTGATCAAGGACAAGCGCTTTGATGAGCTGTACATGCTGCCGGCTGCCCAAACGAAGGACAAAAATGATGTATCGCCCGAACAGGTTAAAGAGATGGTGCTGGAGCTGAAGAAGGAATTTGATTATGTCATTATTGATTGCCCAGCCGGAATTGAACAGGGCTTCCGCAATGCGATAGCCGGCGCAGATCGGGCTATTGTTATTACGACGCCAGAAAATGCTGCGGTTCGCGATGCAGACCGAGTCATCGGCCTGCTTGAGAAAGAGGGCATCGCTGCCAAAATCATCATTAACCGTATTCGTCAGAACATGGTGAAGAGCGGGGAAATGCTTGATATTGATGAAATTTGTCAGGTGCTTGCCGTTGATTTGCTCGGTATCGTGCCGGATGATGAGAAGGTTATCAAATCCGCGAACACAGGCGAGCCGACGGTGATGGACCCTTCGTCGCGCGCGGCAATTGCTTACCGCAACATTGCCCGCCGCATTTTGGGCGATATGGTTCCACTTATGCTGCTAGATGAGAAGGCAGGCGCCTTCAAACGGTTCCGCAAGTTTTTGGGAATAGGATGATTGTATTGTGCTGAATAAATTTAAAAAAATTGACTGGGGTATCGTTGCAATCCTGGTTTGCCTGATGGCGATTAGTTTGCTAGTTGTTTATAGTGCGACTTGGGATAATTCTCAATACGACACTTCAACTAAAAAAATGGTTTATTTTTATGTTGCTGGATTTTTAATTGCTATTTTTGCTGCTGTTTTTGATTATCGGATTTTGCTGAAGAGTTGGCATGTATTATATGGATTTGGTGTTACACTGCTCATCTTGGTTTATTTTTTCGGATCTGAGATAAATAAGGCAAAGGGCTGGTTTAGATTCGGTTCATTTTCTTTTCAACCTGCCGAAATAATGAAAATTTTTCTTATTGTTGGAATAGCCTATATAATGGGACGTAAAAAAGGTGACCGTTTAGGTTTTATGCAGGATTTATTGCCTATTGGTGCTTTTGCCTTTTTGCCCTTTGCTTTAGTTATGATGCAGCCTGATTTAGGTAATGCGATTATTTATTTAGTTATCTTGCTCGGCATGTTATGGATTGGGAATATTAAATACAAACATGTTCTTATCGGGCTAGGGTTAGCAATTGGCGGTACTATTTTGTTTGTTTCCTTATTTAATATTTTTAACACGGAGATTAAAACGTTTTTAGAAGCGCAAGAAAAACAGCACTGGTATGCAAGGATTAATACCTTTTTACATCCGGATACTGCAACTGCTAATCAAAGTTATCAATCTCAAAATGCCAAAATTGCCATAGGCTCAGGTGGACTTACGGGTGACGGTTATCTGCAGGGTGAGATGAAAAACGGGAAGTTCATCCCTTATCCGTACTCCGATTCCATCTTTGCTGTTATCGGCGAGGAATTTGGTTTTCAGGGTGCAGCCGTGCTGCTGCTGCTGTATTTCCTGCTCATTTACCGAATTATAATAATCGCCTTCAAATGTCATGATTTGCGCGCTGCCTATATGACGATAGGCATTGCTTCTATGTTCGTATTTCAGATATTCCAAAATATCGGCATGATGATCGGACTAATGCCGATTACCGGCATCACGCTGCCATTTATCAGCTACGGCGGTACTTCTCTACTCCTGAATATGATTAGTATTGGCATAGTATTCAGTATAAAGGCTCATCAGGAAGTTTATGAGCTGGCTGAATAACCACCTAGCTGCTTGGAAGGGCGCTGCAATTCTCTGGGAAGAGAAAGCAGCGTTCTTTTTCTTTTTGCCTGCTGAATTTGCATACTTGTCCGTTTTTCCTCATAAGGATGTAGAAGGAAACAAGCTCTCTGATAAGCGAGAGGGGGAGGAACGGTTGATGGATACGAAGGAAGCGGTGCGAAGGCGCCGTGAAGAGAAAATTAGACGATTAATGGAGCAGCCCGTTCGGGATGGATTCATGCAAGAGCGGCTTTCAAGGGCGGAATACAGCGTACCTACTGTGCCTCCGCACTATCCACCATTGGATGAGGAGGAGCGGGACCCCGAGAAATTGTGGAAGGAAAGCCCGAATCCTTGGGATGGATGGACGCAGATACAGGACGATCAGCGAAGCCGGACGAGCCGCATGGATTATCGTTATGGACATCCGTCAGGAGAACCGCCGTATACGGAGCCGCCAAAGGGTGGACAACCACATCCCTTCTTTCGCGAGCTGCGTTGGAAAATAGTGGTGGCTGCTGTGTTGTTCGCTGGCATATGGGGCTTATATCAGATTGATGAGAAGTGGGCAATGGAGAGCCGAGCTTATGTAGCGCAGGCGCTTCATGATGAGCTGGATTTTGCCAGTGCGGCAAAATGGTATAAAGAAACGTTTGCCGGAGCGCCGACGTTTATTCCGATTTTCCAAGAGGAGCAGAAGGAGGCAACTGCTGCGGAAGGTGCAGTTAAGCTGCCTATCGTTGCTCCGCTTGAAGGCGGTGCTATCGTACGTACCTTTGCCGAGCTGTTAAACGGTGTCGAGCTTGCTGGCTCATCGGAGGAAGCGGTAAATGCGGTAGAGACAGGCAGAGTACTTGTTGTCTCAGAGCCATCGGATAATGGAGTAACCGTCGTAGTCCAGCATGCGGATGAACGAGTCAGCGTATATGGCAAGCTAGGGTATGCATCAGTTGGCGTGAATGATTGGGTGGAAGCGGGCGATCAGGTCGGAAGCCTGCGCAGAGCAAGCGGTGAGGAGCCGAGCCTGCTTTATTTTGCAATTAAGCAAAACGACCGCTATATTGATCCGGTAAGCGTGATCCCGCTTGGTTAAATGGAGGGGCATTCGCTGGTCGGTGCATCCGTTGTTTGTGCTGGTAATGGCGGCCTCCGTATTAACAGGTTATTTTGTCGAGCTGTTCACCTTGTTTTTAATCGTAATTGTCCATGAGGCTGGCCATGTGCTGGTGGCGCGTTATTTCGGCTGGCATATTCGCGAGGTTAAGCTGCTGCCTTTCGGCGGTGTGGCTGAAGTGGAGGATGCGGGCAGCCTTCCAGCGGGAGAGGATGCGCTTGTAGCGATAGCCGGACCGCTGCAAAATGTATGGATGGGACTAGCTGCTTGGGGCCTCGGTCAGCTGGGACTATGGGATCCCGAATGGTCAGCCTATGTCGTTCAGGCAAATATGATGATTGGCTTATTTAATTTATTGCCGATTTATCCGCTTGATGGCGGGAAGCTGCTGCAAGCGGCCCTTAGCTATAGCTTGAACTTTTTCAACGTTATGCGCTGGACGGCACGCATCAGCCTTGTGCTCAGCAGCTTAATGATCGGCGTTTCACTGCTAGGGCTGCTGCGTCCCGGCGGCGCTATTCAATTCAATCTGCTCATCATTGGAACGTTTCTGTTTATGACGAACTGGACCTATAATCGGAGCATTCCGTATTTATTCATTCGGTTTCTCATGCATCGCGACCAGGTAGCTATCCGCAAAATGGCGCAAGGCGTGCTTGCCAGCCCTATCGTGGTGGATGGCAGGCAATCTGCGGTATATGCCGTTCGTTTGCTTTGGCGCGAGCGGTATCACTTGTTTTATATTATGGAGCGAGGCTCCAGCATTGCCATGATAGCTCCAGAGCAGCGTGTTGTTGACCGTTATTTGCTTGAGCGCAATCCGAACCGTCCTGTTATTGAGCTTCTTCCTTAAGGGGACAAAAAACAGATAAGGAACTCCCGCTGCGACTTGTGTTAATATAAAAGAAAACGTGAGAGCTGGCGGGTGATGTTTGAGAGATGAAGCAAATGTTGATGCACAGTGACGGAGAAATGCTTCAAACAGCTGTTTTGCAGGATGGCCGGCTCATGGAATTTTTTATGGAACGGTCGGAGAAAAGCGGCCTCGTAGGCAACGTCTACAAAGGGCGTGTCATTAATGTGCTGCCTGGCATGCAGGCGGCGTTCGTAGATATTGGTCTAGGCAAAAACGCTTTTCTCTATATAGATGATTTATTGCATCCCAATTTGGAGAAGCAGCCGGAGATAAAGCCTTCAATTGAAGAGCTGGTGCGGCCAGGTCAAGAGCTGATGGTACAGGTGATGAAGGAGCCGCTTGGCGGCAAGGGAGCCAGGGTGACGACCCACTTTACATTGCCGGGGCGCTGGCTGGTGCTCATGCCCCAGGCTGGATATGTAGGCGTTTCACGAAAAATCGCTGCCGACAGCGAGCGTGCCAGACTGCGCGATGTAGGCGAGCAGCTGCTTCAAGGCGAGGAAGGCATCATCCTCCGGACGGCTGCCTCAGGTGAGTCCGAGCAGTCGCTTGCGGCTGATGTTGCCCAGCTTCGCGCCAGCTGGGAGCGTATAATAAGCCAGGCCGCGAAAGCGAAAGCACCAGCAGGCCTACATATGGAGGCGGGTCTGCTGCGGCGAATTGTCCGCGATACGCTAGATATGAAAGTGGAAGAGGTATGGATTGATGATGCATCCCGCCTGCAGGAAGCGGCTGCGCTGCTGCGGGAAATGACGCCGCAGCTCGAAAAACGGCTCAAGCTGTATGACCGGGGTGCTTCGCTTACTCTATTTGATGCTTTTGACGTCACTCGGCAGGTGCATGAAGCGTTTCAACCGAATATTCGGCTGGCAAGCGGCGGCTCGCTAGTATGGGGAGAGACGGAAGCTCTGACCGTTATTGATGTAAATACGGGCAAATTCACAGGCGCTACGAATTTAGAGGATACCGTCTTCCGTACGAATATGGAGGCGGCTGATGAAATCGCCCGGCTGCTGCGGCTGCGTGATGTGGGCGGCATCATTATTATTGATTTTATCGATATGGAAAATGAACCAAACCGCGAGCGGATTATCGCGCGCCTGAATGAATGGGCGAGGCTGGACCCGACAAAATGCTCGGTCGTTGGCTGGACAAGACTAGGGCTTATGGAAGTGACCCGCAAAAAAGCGCGGGAGGGTGCTGCGGGCCAGCTAACGGAGCGCTGTCCGTGCTGCGGAGGAAGCGGCAGGCAGGGGCAAGTTAAAGTCTAGCTGTGCAAAAAGTGGGATAGCGTTTGGGTGCGCGACAAATAGAACGACCGATGAAGAGGAGCCTTCATCGGTCGTTTTTGCTTAGGTTTGGCGAGCTAAGCGCCGGTTGCTTCTTTTTTCAAAATCGGAATCCATACTTCGCTGCGGTAATCTTCAGCGCAAGTATCCCCTTCGTAATAAACCTCCAGCTCAGGGCCTCCGGCATGCTCATAGCCGGTTCCGGGAAACCACTCTTGGAAAATCCGGCGAAATACATTTTGAAGCGAATCAGGTAATGGGCCTGTCGAGGTGAATATGGCCCAGGTAGCTGCGGGAACGGTACGGACCGTATATTTCTCTTCCTTGTCAGCCACATTGGCATCAACAGAGGTAGCAATCATATAGGTGAATGTCTCCTTATCGGGCTGGCCGTCAAGACAGACGCCAATAATTGCCCCATCCCCTTTGGCATAAAGCTCGGCGGGCGCTTCGCTTTGGTTGAATGCCTCCCACAGCTTAGGAATATCGATGAAATTTTGTCCGTCCTTACAGCTCACTTCATAGGACAAGCCTGCAATTTGAAAAGCTTCTTTTTCCTCAATACGATAATCCATGTCCTTGTCTCCCTTCAACGATAGCTGGAATGAAATGCGGGGGAATGCTTTCAATGTAACGCCGGGTGCTCTCGCTTCCGAAGGCGAAATGCCATGAATGCGGCGAAAGGCCTTGGAGAATGACTCGGGAGTATCATAACCGTATTTAAAGGCAACGTCTGCGACCTTTATGGTGCTTGACGTCAGCTCCTGCGCCGCAAGTGTCAGCTTGCGCTTACGGATATATTCCGCGACTGTCATTCCAGTAAGCATGTGGAACATGCGCTGAAAATGAAACGGCGACACATAGGCGGCCTTGGCGATATCGGCGATGTCGAGGCGTTCCTCCATTTTTTGCTCCATCAGGTCGAGTGCATCCTTCATTCGAAGAATAGCTTCCATGCCGCATCAACTTCCTTTGCTCTCAATATTGTAGCATCATTTAACAGAGGGCTGCCTGTCATTGCGTGCTGACTTCAGACAGATTAGATTAAATGGTGATCGTCGTAATCCGTTCCGTAAGACTGGCCTTATTATACAAAATAAAAAAAATAGAGACAATGGAATGTGCTGCAAGAGGGTATGCTATAGACAATCGTGTGGAAAAGAGGTTGCTTGATTCCATTTTGTATGCTAGAATGTTCAAGTATGTCTGATTGTTTTATACAGCGGACTTGCAGATACCGCTCCGATCGGGTACAAGCAATGGCAGCCCATGCTGCAATTCACCTGGATTAGGCGAGTCTTCGACAATAAGGAGGTGCACTCACAATGTTCGCAATTATCGAAACTGGCGGCAAGCAATACAAAGTTCAGGAAGGCGATGTGCTTTTCATCGAAAAACTGAACGCCAATGCAGGCGAAAGCGTAACGTTTGATCGCGTGTTGGCTGTATCCGGTGCAGACGGTCTTGTAACTGGTACTCCAGTTCTTTCCGGCGCTACTGTTTCTGCTACTGTTGAAAAACAAGGCAGAGGCCAAAAGATCATCGTTTACAAATACAAAGCCAAAAAGAACTACCGTCGTAAGCAAGGTCATCGTCAACCGTACACAAAAGTAACGATCGGCAAAATCCAAGCATAAGAGGATTATTATGATCACGGTTACGATTGTACGAAATGCTGACAAGCGGATTACATCGTTTAAGATTAAAGGACATGCGAAGTATGCGAAGCTCGGCAAAGACATTGTCTGCGCTGGCGTGTCGGCTATATCAGTCGGTACGGTCAACTCGGTTGAAGCTTTGGCAGATGTGAAGCTTCCTTATGTAATGGACAATGGATGGTTATCATCGGATATTCCGGTGTTAGCTGATCAGGAAACCGATCATAAGGTGCAGCTGCTGCTGGAGTCGATGATCGTGATGCTTAATACGATCGCACAGTCCTACGGAAAATATGTTGTGATTAAACAACAATCTCTTGAATGAGGGAGGGAAATCTCATGTTGAAACTGAATCTTCAGCTTTTCGCTTCGAAGAAAGGTGTAGGTTCCACAAAGAACGGACGTGACAGTCAATCGAAGCGTCTTGGCGCTAAACGTGCTGACGGTCAAACCGTATCTGCTGGAAGCATCTTGTTCCGTCAACGCGGAACAAAAATTCACCCAGGAACTAACGTAGGCATCGGCAAAGACGATACGCTTTATGCGAAAGTCGAAGGCGTTGTGAAGTTTGAGCGTTGGGGACGCGATCGCAAAAAAGTGAGCGTGTATCCAGTGGACCTGGCTCCAGTAGCCGCAGCAGTAGAAGCATAATAGCAGCAAATGCCCCGGCCTCGCGTGTAGGCCGGGGCATTTGCTGCTTAAAGACCTATCGGCTAATGCAGCGACATGTTATACTGAATTAGCTGGGAAACATGCGGAAGAAAGTGGGATCAATAAATGGATCGCATTAAATCGGCAAAGCACATCGCAGCTTTTTCTATTGTGCTACCGGCTGTGGCTATGCTTGTATGGCCTTCGTCAGTCTGGCTGCTAGTGCTTTTCATGCTTTGGCTTACGGCTGCTGCAGTCATCTGGATTCGCTCGGAGCGGCGTGAGCATGCAGAGCAGCTTGCACTTACGATACACAGCCTCCAGGCCGCAGGGATGAGGACGCTAAACCATCATCGGCATGACTGGATGAACGACCTGCAAGTGATATATGGCTACACGCGGATGCAGAAACCGGATAAAACGGTGGAATATGTGGAGAAAATAAGGGCAAAGATGCTAACGGAGAGTCAAATTTCTAAGCTGGGGGAGCCAGCGCTCGTCAGCTACATTCAAGGCTTCCGTACACTGACAAGCTGCCTTGAGCTGAAGGTGGACATAGAGCAGGACTTGAATTTAAATGAGCTGCCGCTTGCCAGCCACGAAATTTCCGAAGCATTAATTGGCATAATGAATAGCTATCGTCTGGCGGTTAAGCCTGGTTTTGGCGAAGTCGCCGTGCTTACACTGGTACTTGATTGGGATGGGCAGCAGCTTCACGTTGCTTTCGAACTTGAGGGCGAGCTAATGGATGAGCAACAATTGAAGGATCAAATAAAACAGCAGTTGAAAGGCGCGACTCTGCAGGCGGTCGATATTGAACATCCGCAGGAGGAAATACGGCTTAAGGCGGAAAAGCGCGCTTGAACGGGGGCACAACATGTTTGTCGATAAAGCGAAAATATTTGTAAAAGGCGGCAACGGTGGCGACGGAATCGTTTCCTATCGCCGTGAGAAGTATGTACCGGAGGGCGGACCTGCCGGTGGCGATGGCGGTAAAGGCGGAAATATTATTTTCCGCGTGGATGAAGGCTTGCGTACGCTGATGGATTTCCGCTATCAGAAGCATTTTAAAGGCGAGCGCGGCGAGCGCGGCAAAGTGAAAAGCATGCATGGTGCGGGTGCGGATGATATGATTGTACGCATTCCTCCAGGCACGATCATTATTGACGATGACTCGCAGGAAATCATTGCTGACATGACACGTCATGGCCAGGAAATTATAGTAGCAAAGGGCGGACGCGGCGGACGCGGCAATACGCGTTTTGCAACGATTAACAACCCCGCTCCGGATATTGCCGAGACTGGTGAAGAAGGCCAAGAACGCTGGATTGTGCTTGAGCTTAAGGTAATGGCAGACGTAGGTCTTGTCGGATTTCCAAGCGTAGGCAAGTCCACATTGCTGTCGGTCGTATCCGGGGCCAAGCCGAAAATTGGCGCGTATCATTTTACAACGTTAACGCCGAATTTAGGGGTTGTAGACGTTGGCGATGACCGCAGCTTCGTGATGGCGGATTTACCGGGATTAATCGAAGGTGCGCATGAAGGCGTTGGTCTGGGACATGAGTTTTTACGCCATGTCGAGCGGACCCGCGTCATCGTCCACGTGCTGGATATGTCCGGCTCCGAGGGTCGCGATCCTTTTGAGGATTGGTTGCAAATCAATGAAGAGCTTGTGCTCTACAATGAGAAGTTGGCCGACCGTCCGCAAATTATTGCGGCTAACAAGATGGATATGCCGGAAGCGGCAGAGCATCTTGAGATGTTTAAGCAGCAGTTGGATGAGGTGCGCGGCGAGAAGGAATACCTTATCGTGCCGATGTCTTCTTTAACGAAACAGGGTGTACAGGAGCTATTGTACAAGGCGATGGATACGCTGGAGTCGGTTCCAGATGAACTGGAAATCGAAGAAGTGAAGGATGTCACGGAGCGTAAGGTGTTTACGTTCGAGAAACGCGAAGAATCCAGCTATACGATTCGCAAAGAGAACGAGCTGTATGTTGTCGAAAGCGAAAGCATCGAGAAATATTTGAAGCGTATGAAGGTTACTTCGTATGACTCGGTCATGCGATTTGCCCAAATTATGCGGAAAATGGGCGTTGATGCAGCGCTGCGCAAGCACGGCGCTAAAGATGGCGATACGGTGCAAATTGGCGATTTCACCTTTGAATTTTTCGAAGGCAGCGACTATATGGCTTAATCAAATATGCAGCACAAGGAGACGGCGCAAGCCGTCTTTTTTTATATGCTCAACCAGCACTATTTTCACAAAATGGCGCAAAAACTGTTATAACCTGCTGAAAAAGGTGTAATAGCTATACAGAGCAGCTTATTGATTCGGCCTATCTAAGGCATAAACAAGTGGAGATAAGGGTTAGGAGGTATGCTGAATCAGTAGCGAGCATGGCTTAGGCAGCAGAGACTGCGAGGCTATGGAAAACTGCAGTTGAAAGGATGTTTAACGTAATGAGAAGAAGCAAAGTACTCTCCTTAATTACGATGGTGAGTATTTCCGTATGGCTCAGTGCTTGCAGCGACGATGCGGGGGATGGAGGCAGTGGCGCCCCAGCAGCGATGGACCGGACATGGCCTGAGCAGGCAGTGGCGGGTCAGCACGAGAGACAGGCAGAACCGAAGCAAACCGAGCTGCCAGATGGCAGTGAACCGTCTTCGGCTCTTGCAAGACCGGCTGATCTGCCAAACGATTTTCCGATTCCTGATGACGCTGTTATCATGACCTCCTCCAATTCGGTAAATGAGGGCAAGAAAGTGATATTGCTCAATTTTACGACAAAAAAGTCGATGGATGAGCTTGCTAAGCTTTATCAAGCCTATGCGATAGATAAAAAGCTGGAAAATGGCAGCGTGACTTTTACGGATTCGAAGCTTATGATTGAGGGCTCGATAGATAAAACGCATTCGATATGGCTGCTGGGCACCACACTTTCAGAAGCGGGCGTTTCACAAATTACAGTAACCTGGTCGGAAAATTGACTAGCGTTTAGCAGCAATTATTAAGCTGGATGCAGCCCTGCTTGAAGATTCCTTGCATGAGCTGCTGTGATGATGATTTTTACTTTTAGTGAGAGGATGTTAAAACATGAAAAAAAATAAATGGTTTTCTTTATTGTCGGTCGTTATTATAGCGGGTGTCGTAAGCGCCTGCGGCGATAATGCCGAGAACGGGACAAATACAGCTCCTCAGGAAACAATGAGTGCAGCTCCGGGATATACAGCGGAAAGCACAAGCCCTGGAGTGGAAGCGACGCCAAGCGATGCTGCTGCGTCATCCCCATCTCCATCTCCTTCGGATGAGGGTAAAGGCGGAGGAGAATCGTCTGAAAGCGTGAGACCCGGCTATTTGCCCGCCGATTTCCCGATTCCCGATGATGCGGTTATTATAAATTCGACGGAAAATATCGATGACGGCAAAAAATCGGTTTTGCTTGTTTTCAAGACGAAGGAAAGCTTCGACAAGCTTGGCCAATTGTATAAAGATTATGTAAATGAAAAGAAGCTGAAGGACGGTGCCCAGACGATAGATGATAAAAATATTGTGATTCAGGGAACGATTTCCGGCTCTGAATTCATATCGATCATCGGCGGCAAGCTGGCTTCTGAGGAAGGCATTTCCGAGCTGACTATCACTTGGACAGAGCAGTAGGCTGCGCAGCGCGCGAGGCGGACGCTTTGCCGTGATAACCACAAAGTAATGATGAAATTGAAAGCGTTCCCTGCGAAGCTTAACTTTGCGGGGAACGTTTTTTTTGAGGACGATTCGAGATAAAAAGCGGATTATCATTTAAACCTATTGCCCCAGCCCTATGATTCCGCTATAATGTCCTTTATAGAAGAACAAATGTCTTTTTAGGGGGGACGGAAGTGACGCAGCGGTATTTTGCTGTACGGGAGGATATGCTGCCGGAAGCCATTCTCAAGACATTGCAGGTGAAGGAGATGCTTGCCAGAGGCGAAGCGGCAACGGTGCATGAGGCGGCCGAGAAGGCGAACCTGAGCAGGAGCGCTTTTTACAAGTATAAAGATGGCGTTTATGCGATGCATCAAATTAACCGTGAGCGGCTAGTAACCATTTCCATGGAGCTGGAGCATCGATCGGGTGTGCTGTCAAAGGTGCTGTCGCTCGTGGCGGCGCATGAAGGCAATGTGCTGACGATCAACCAAAGCATTCCCCTGCAAGGACTTGCCCATGTGGTCATTTCAGTTGACGTTTCCCAGCTCAGCGGGGATTTGGACTCTTTAATGGATGTTATTCGCAGCCAGCAGGGTGTGCGTAAAGCCGCCGTAATCGGGCAAGGCTGATGAAATAGAACGTTATTTTATTGAAGTATAAATGGAGGGAATCATATGAAACCAATTAAAGTAGGCTTGCTAGGGCTTGGAACAGTAGGAACAGGTGTCGTCCGCATCGTGGAAGGACATCAGGAGGATCTGCAAAGCCAGACCGGTTCGGCAATTGAAATTGCGAAGGTGCTCGTCAGCAACAAAAACAAAGCGCGCGATATTTCAATCGATCCATCCAAGCTGACAGAGGATCCTTGGGAAATTATCCACAATCCCGAAATTGATGTAATCGTCGAAGTCATGGGCGGAATTGAACAGACGAAGCCATATATTATTGAAGCTTTATCTCGCGGCAAGCACGTCGTGACTGCCAATAAAGATTTGATGGCGCTGCATGGCACGGAAATTTTGGCAGTTGCTCAGGAGCATGGCTGCGATGTGCTTTATGAGGCGAGCGTAGCTGGCGGCATTCCAATTATCCGTACTTTGATCGAAGGCTTCTCCTCCGACCGGATTACTAAAATTATGGGTATCGTTAACGGCACGACGAACTATATTTTGACGAAAATGAGCCAGGAAGGTGCTTCGTACTCCGATGTGCTTAAGGAAGCTCAAGCACTCGGCTATGCGGAGTCCGATCCGACCTCTGACGTTGAGGGACTGGATGCTGCGCGCAAAATGACGATTTTGGCGACGCTTGGCTTCCGCGCCAAAGTGGCCTTGGATGATGTATCCGTTCAAGGAATTTCATCGGTCAGCCGTGAAGACATCCAATATGCGAAGCGTCTGGGTTATGAGCTTAAGCTGCTTGGCATCGCAGAGCGTCAAGATGATGAATTCAGCATTAGTGTACAGCCAACGATGGTGAAGCAAACGCACCCTATCGCGTCGGTTAATGGCGTATTCAACGCCGTATATGTACATGGCGAAGCAGTTGGAGAAACGATGTTTTATGGCCCGGGCGCTGGCGGCATGCCTACGGCTACCTCGATTGTTGCCGATCTCGTGGCAGTTGTGAAAAACTTGAAGCTTGGCGTTAACGGCAAGCAAGGCATTATGACGTATAAGGAGAAGAAGCTCAAAACCGATGAGCAAATTTCCTCAAAATATTTCCTGCTCCTCCATGTAGCAGATCGCGCAGGCGTGCTTGCCCGTATTACTCAAGTATTTGCGGACTTTGAGGTGAGCTTGGAATCGGTGCTGCAGCAGCCGAACCCCGTCAATCCAGAAGCAGAAATTATCGTCATTACGCATGATGCGAATAAAGCAGCGATGCAGAAGGTGTTGCAAACCTTTGAAGAGCTCGATGTTATCCGCAAGGTGAAGAGCGTGTATCGCGTTGAAGGTTAAGCCAACACTAGTAATCGAAGGAGCTTTATAACGTTATGAATAACCGTCGTGTAATCGTAAAGGTGCCTGCGAGCACCGCTAATTTGGGTCCAGGCTTCGATACGCTGGGCATGGCGCTATCCCTTTATGCCTGGGTTGAAATGTCAGTTGCCGAGCGTACGGTGCTGCGCCTATATGGAGACGAAATGACAGGCATCCCTGAGGATAAGTCGAACTTGATCTATAAAGTGGCGCAGCTTGTATTCAAGGAAGCGGGTGTACAGGTACCAGAGCTGGACATTGCGATGTACAGCAATATTCCGCTTACACGCGGACTTGGCAGCAGCGCTTCGGCAATCGTAGGTGCGCTGGTTGCCGCCAATGCGTTAATCGGCAGTCCGCTGTCTGATGATAAGCTGTTTCAGATGGCGACAGCGCTGGAGGGCCACCCGGACAATGTTGGCGCGTCGCTGTTTGGCGGCATTGTCGTGTCCGCTTGGGATGGAGAGCGGGCAGATTATGTTCGTCTGGCGCCGCATGAGAAGCTGGAAGCGCTCGTTGCAATTCCCGCATTCCAGCTGTCTACGGAGAAGGCGCGTCATGCGCTGCCGAAACAAATCAGCATGCAGGATGCGGTATTTAATGTGAGCCGCAGCTCGCTGCTCGTTGCGGCTCTTGCCAGCGGCGAGCTAGGGCTCATTCGCCATGCGATGCGGGATCGCCTGCATCAGCCATACCGGGCAGCGCTTATTCCCGGCATGGCGGAAATTTTGGCCAAAGCGGCCGATTATGGCGCGCTGGGAGCAGCTTTAAGCGGCGCAGGCCCGACGCTCATCGCTTTTGTAGAGTCGGACAGCCCTCGCAAGCAGGAGCTGGAGCATTTTCTGCTGGGAACGTTGAAGCAGGAAGGGATTGAGGCGCAGACGCTATGGCTGAAGCCATGTGCGGAAGGGCCGGTAGTAACGATAGAGCAGGCAGAGGCTGGCACAGAATCGCTGGGCTTGCTTGAGCGGATTAGAGGAGAGGCCGTATGAGTACGACTAAATCGGTTGCTTTACTGCCAGCGGGTTCTGTATCAGACGAAGCGGCACGGCAGTTTTTTGCTGGAGAAGAAGTAGCGTGGAAGCATCATCGACTCATTGCCGATGTGTTTCTGTCGACGGTTAAAGGGGAAAGCGGCTATAGCATTATTCCGATTGAGAACACAATTGAAGGCTCGGTTAGTCTGCATATGGACTGGATGGTTCATGAAGTGGACTTGCCGATTCAGGCCGAATGGGTGTATCCTTCCATTCAAAATTTAATCGGCAGGCGTTCAGAGCTGACGAATGAGTATGGCGCTGTAGATTATTCCCGTGTGAAAAAGGTAATCAGCCACCCGGTGGCAATGGCGCAGTGCTTGCAGTTTCTTAGAAGCGAAATTCCGCATGCTGATACCGAGCATGTTGGCAGTACATCTGAAGCGGTGCGTATCGTACGCGACAATCCGGGAGCAGGCTGGCTGGCGATTGGTACGTCAAGAGCGGCAGCAAACAATGAGCTTGATATTTTGCAGGCAAGCATTACCGACCACAGCAACAACTATACGCGATTTTTACTCGTGGGTGAGCAGCCTTATACGGCGCGGCAGTCGGATTTCAAGAAGACGAGTATTTTGGTGAATTTGCCGGATGACTATCCAGGTGCGCTGCATCAGGTGTTGTCAGCTTTCGCATGGCGCCGCATCAATCTGTCGCGTATTGAATCGCGTCCGACGAAGAAAAAGCTGGGTAATTCCTATTTTTATATCGACATTGAGATGTCGCTTGATACCGTGCTGCTTCCAGCTGCGATTTCTGAAATTGAAGCTATCGGTTGTCAGGTACGCGTGCTGGGCTGTTATCCAAGCTTTACGTATGAGCAGCTCCAGCAGTCGAAAGGATAATAGCTCGGGTAACAGATATGGGGAATGCGGCAAGTTACCGCATCTCTTCTTAGCTGTAAGGATAGATTAAATGGCTGAATTAGGCCGAGGGAATTGATTTTTGCTAATAGCGAGACGCACAGCTTCTGGGAAGCTGGCTGCGGCTCGCTATTTTTTTTGCAAAATTGGGGACACCTGCCCATGTGCTGCATAGGATATAAAGATTGATAGCAAGCAAACATGCACGGCAGTATTTATGCTTGTTATTTAAAGAACGTGACAGGAGGTTGTCGGCAAGTGAAAATTTATGTAGTGAAGAAAGGCGATTCCCTCTACTTAATCGGTCAGAAGCATCATGTTACGGTTGAGGAGATTTTGAAGCTTAATCCTTCCATTACGAATCCAGACGTCATTGAGGTGGGCATGAAAATTAAAATCCCATCCTCATCCCATGGAACTGGTGGAATGGACATTATGCACCAATATGTGGTGAAGCAGGGGGATACGCTGTGGAAGCTGTCCAAGGCATGGGGAGTTCCGCTCGCCGATATGATCAAAGCGAATCCTCAACTTAAAAATCCCAATGTGCTTATGACAGGCGAAATTGTCAATGTGCCAAAAGCGGGCCATATGACGACTACACCGACTACAGGCGCGGGGACTACGGGAGCAGGGACGACTGCAGCTGGAACCGGCGGTCATGCAGGACATCATGCCCTGCATCCGCTGTCGGTCATGCAAGGGGTACAGCAATGGGTTGGCGGTAAAAAACCGACAGGGCAAATACCTGGCAAAACGCCGACTGCGCCAGTAACCGAAAAAACGCCAACCGCTCCTATTGCGAAGACGCCAACCGCGCCAATAACGAAGACGCCAACCGCTCCCATTGTGACGCCTACATTGCCGGAGGCAGCACCTGCGCCACAGCCAAAACCAAAACCGCTGCCAATTGAGAAGCCAGTGGAGAAAAAGACGTACCCGGTTTATTCCCATCATCAGCAAAGCGTTGACTTGTTTATGCAATATGGCACGCCTGCGGTAGAAGCCTCATCGACTTATCCGACTACGACTGTATCTCCCGCTGCAACTGCTCCTACTTGGCCGCAATACGGTGGCTACGGCATGCCTACGATGGTATCACCTGCCCAAACAGGCGGTTACGGTCATTGGGAGCAGCCAACTATGGTTAGCCCTGCAAGCCATGGAGGAGGCTATAATCCATGTCCTCCAGGCATGTATCCGATAGGTGGTATCGGCGCTGGTGGCTACGGTTATGGCGGTCAAGTGTCGCCAGCTGAGACGCATGGTTACGGTTATGGCGGAATGGTATCGCCGGCAGAAACACAAGGCTACGGCTACGGTGGAATGGTATCACCTGCGGAGTCGCAAGGTTACGGCGGAATGGTATTGCCTGCAGAAACGCAAGGCTACGGCTATGGTGGAATGGTATCACCTGCGGAGTCGCAAGGTTACGGCGGAATGGTATCGCCAGCAGAAACGCAGGGCTACGGCTATGGTGGAGCCGTATCGCCAGCAAGCACGCAAGGTTACGGCGGAATGGTATCGCCAGCAGAAACGCAGGGCTACGGCTATGGTGGAGCCGTATCGCCAGCAAGCACGCAAGGTTATGGCGGAATGGTATCGCCAGCAGAAACGCAGGGCTACGGCTATGGTGGAGCCGTATCGCCAGCAAGCACGCAAGGTTATGGCGGAATGGTATCGCCAGCAGAAACGCAAGGCTACGGCTATGGTGGAGCCGTATCGCCAGCAAGCACGCAAGGTTACGGCGGAATGGTATCGCCAGCAGAAACGCAAGGCTACGGCTATGGTGGAGCCGTATCGCCAGCAAGCACGCAAGGTTACGGCGGAATGGTATCGCCAGCAGAAACACAGGGCTACGGCTATGGTGGAGCCGTATCGCCAGCGAACACGCAAGGCTATGGCTATGGCGGAATGGTATCGCCAATTGGCAACAACTGCAACGGCTATCCCGTTTCAGCATTTCCTCCGTTCCCGCCGTACGGATATTATCCTATGCAAACCGCTGGAGTAGAGACACAAAAACCATGCAATTGCGGCTGCAAGGATAAGCGCGAAGAAGATGAGGAAGTAAAAGAAATAACGAGAATCAATGTGAAAAACGGCAAAAACAATACGCAGCGCAAATCCAATAAAAAAGCGGTTATTCGCACCGTTGCCCCTCGCTCGAGAACGAGCAAGCAAAACAGCAGCCCTTGGATTAGCCGTTAAAAAACGTAATAAAGCACCTTGTCTCCTAGTCAAGTCTACAGCTGGCAGATAATTAACAAGAGCGCTGCCCAATAAGCTGTCTTCGGTATCGAACCGAAGACAGCTTGTTTCATTTTCTTTGCGGACCACAACGGTTGAGAAGCGCATGTCATTTTCGTTTATGCTTAGTTTCATTTATTTGATTCTGTTCATGAGGTTGATGCTATAATCAAGTCATTAGAAAGCTCAAACCATTGTAAATGGCGGCATTCTACTTGGACAACTGACAGAAGCTTCGTTGACTTGGAGGTTAGCATGGTTGCAATGAATAAAGGTGAAAAAACGACAGGAACAAAAAGATTGTTAAAGGATAGAATTGAGGAAACGGCTCTGTATATGGAAGCGCATTTTGGCGATAGATTGACAAGGAATCAACTTGCACAAATGGCTGGTCTAAATCCAGAGCATTATTCAAGATTATTCAAAACATATAAGGGACAATCTCCCGTTGACTTTTTGACGGAACTGCGAATTCAGGCAGCCAAGCTGCTGCTGCAGCGTCCGGGCATCACAGTCAAACAGGTTGGACGAATGGTTGGCTTCGACGATCCCTATTATTTTAGCCGCCGCTTTAAGTTAAATACGGGCGCCGCACCTTCAGCGTACAAACAAGAAAAGCCATTGCGTGTTGTAGCGGTTGACTACTATGGACATATACGAGCGCTTGGTATTCGTCCTGTAGGTGTCAGTGCAGGCATGGTCGGACTTAGAGGGCTGCTTGCGGACTGGTCTGATGATGCTCTAGATGTAGGAATAGATGAATTCCCCTATTATGACTCTGATGTAACAGATCAATTAAAGCCCGATATTGTTGTAGGTCCAACTTCCTGGCTGCAGCGTGGGCAGTGCGGAGCGAAGGTTATAGAGGTGGATGACAAAAAAGATCCTTTATATGTTCAATTTAAAGCAATTGGAAGTGCTTTAGGTTTGGAGCTACAAGTAGAGGAATGGCTGCGGAATTATGAAGGGAGAGCTCTTGAGCTTAGAAACAGGTTATTTAGGAAGATGGAAGGGCAGACGATTGCGGTTTTCCGTGTTCGGGCTGATTTTCTTCAAATGTATGGAAACCAAATTATGGGCTATTCGTTGTACCGTTCGCTTGGTTTGACACCACCTTATAAGCTTGCGAAGCAATTCGAAATAAATGATAGCTATCACTCCACAGTCATAACTCTGGATGAGCTGCCTTTTTTCAGGGCGGATCACCTTATCGTCGTCGTGCAGCCTGATGAGGAGACTCGCCAAGTATGGGCCGACATTCAAGAGTCTTCTGTATGGTCATCCTTCCCCGCCGTGCGCAGCGGCAATATTTATCTAGTTGATGTACACCAGTGGCTGGCTTATGATCCGTTGTCCATTATGGCGCAAATGGAAGAAGCGGCTGTGTTGCTAGGCGCAGGAATTGAGGGAGAAGAATATGAATAAGATACATAACAATCCATCAGCAATCATGATAGTGTATGGATATTATTAAGAAGGAAGCCCTATAATCGATTATGATAATCATTCTTAATTATAGGGCTGAAGGGGAATAAGAAAAATGAAACAGATAGGCAGCAGCAGAGGATTGTACATGGCAGGAATGCTGGTCATTTTATTCGTTATTGCGGCATGTGGTTCAATGGCAGACAAGCCGTTGGAGGACGGAGGAAGCAACATGGCTCTGAACGCAGAACAAGCCGATGTGACTGCGGGGACAAGAATATTCACCGACGATATGGGGAGGGCTGTGGAAATTCCAGTCTCGCCGCAAAAGGTTGCTGTATGCGAGTTTTCTTCGGTGGCCATAACGGTTGGCATTCAGCCGATTGCGGTTTGCGATAATGATTTTCTTAACTCGTTCATAAAACCATCACTGGCAGGCGTTGATTCTATCGGTGATCCGCCAAATGTTGAGAAAATAGTAGAGCTTTCACCGGATTTAATGATTTTTAGTTCTGTCTATCCGGAAATCTATCCTGATATTATGGATAAATTAGAAAAAGTATCTCCGATTGTGTACATTAAGTTCAGCGATCCAATTTATGATGTTTTTCCTAAAGTTGCGGATGTATTGGGAAAGAAGTCATTAGCGAGTGGTTGGATTAAAGATTACGAGACAGAAAGGGATGTTTCGCGAGCGAAGGTGAAGCAAGCCATTGGAGATGAATCGGTTTCTATTCTCCTTATCGAGGAAGGCGGACTGCGAATTTATTTGAGTACTAACTTTGGTGGGTATGTCGTGAGGACAGCCTTACAAGCCAAAGCAGTCGATAAGGTTCAGGCAGAAATGAATAAGGATCGTTGGAAAAATGCGGTTGTCGTCTCGCAGGAGCTGCTTCCAGAGTATGTAGGGGATCATCTACTGCTCATTGTAGAGGATGAGGAAGACTACAATGAGCTTCAGAAATCAGGCTTATGGCAAGGATTGCCGGCAGTCAAGAATGGAAAGGTACATCTACTCGACCAAGACAAATATTATCTAGCAGACAGTATTACAATTAGAGAAACGATGAAAGAAGTGGCTGACTTGCTAGCTTCTGGTGGAAAAAAGTAAACTCGTCCATGCTCAACATTCACTTTGCCTAAAGCGTCAAGAGAAGCCATGCAGTCACCATAAACGGTATGGCTTCTATTAACCATCCTTCAACTGGTCCACAACCTCCTGCAGCAAACCCATTTCCGTCTCCTTTAATTTATGCAATTGCTCCATTTGCTTGTACAAAGCATCCGAGCTTCGAGTAAGCCAATATTTTAAAATGGAATTTCTTACAGCATGCACAGCCGCCTCCAGCTTTCTCCATCTGTTCAAAATTTGATTATCATCAATCAAATGCTTGTTATTAATCATGTAGTCTAATCGCATAGTCATACATTTCTTATGGTCGTAAAGCAGGTGAAACGATCTAATATCAAATACAACCTCCTCTTGAGCCAAATATTTTAAATAATCGGAGGCCTTGTCGTATACATTAATGCCGAAGGTTAGCCCGGGTGTGCCTGTAGCTTCGTTGTAATATTCATCCGTATGTGCCCTAGATAAGAGATAGGCTTTCATCGTATTTTTCACGTATTTTAGAGAAAAAGCATAGTCGTTATTTTCGAGAGGCTTCAATAAATAAAGATGCTGTTTAAAATCATGGGCTTCGATTTCTAATAAATGAAACGCTTTGCTAAAAGCCTCGTAATCACAGGTGATATTCGTTGAGTATTTTCCATTGGCATTATTGTCGCAGAAATACAGCTTTTTATTGGCATCATCATACCCATTTATCATGACTTCATGTGGGGATTTCGCAGAAATTTCATATTCTTTTATATAAAAACGGTCGATCATAACGATCACATAATAGCCGCCGTCAATCGATGCTTTAATAAAATCAAGCAGGTCATTATTCAAAATAGTCGAGCTTCGCCTGTCTATCGCTATCCGCTGAAAATCAATAAAAGGGCAGTCATAAAACTCAACCATTTTATCTCTATAATAACCATTGTAGAAAAAAGTATATAATTGGTTTGGATCGGGAATATCGAATAAATTAATATAATTATTCATAAACCACATTTTTTTCGAATCTACGCGAGATATAATCGAATAAAAATCACTGTAAAACCAATAGGAATCAATAATTTGTTTTACTTCGACTGGAAGGATTTTCACCGGCAATGTGATCATTCCTTTTCTATTTGATAGAGTATCTATTGGACTAACTTAATAAATAAGCTCATCATGCGTGAAGTATTTTCAATATATCATTACTGGAAAAAATATGAAAGTTTTATATTGAAAAACCTTTCATTTAGCTTGTTTAAGACACTGGGGCGTGTGCATTATGATGGAACTAAAGCTTATCTAAATCAAAATGTTGACAGATCAGCACTTCCTCCCTAAGATTAAGAGTGGATTACGGACAAGACAGGCTGATTAGCCTGCAAAACTTCATAATTGTATGAAAATAGGTGCGGTACGAAGGCAAGGACATATAGGCCTTAGTTCGCTTAAAAGGGAAGTTCGGTTAAAGGCCGACACGGACCCGCCACTGTAAAGGGCAGCAGCTAATCAATGAGCAAGCTGCGCTCCCCTCACAAATAAACCACTGGCTGATGAGCTTCTTTTCGTCGCAGAACGAATTGCAGATGCTCGCCCTAGCCGGGAAGGGAAGAGAGGGAGGCCCCAAGTCAGGAGACCTGCCTGTTTTAACATCACTGTTTGACCTACGGTGCTTAGGGAGGTGGTTGGTTATGCCCATTTATTGCAAAATGTCTAACGATTATTTGCTGCTCCATGACGAGCAGAGGCAGATAAGGTTTAGTTATTTATCATAAAAGCATTTCTGACTGCTTTCTTAAGGGTCGGGGATGCTTTTTTTAAAATGTAGGAAAGGATATGATTTTTCTATCCTTTCTCTATATTTCTACGCGAAACGGTAGCTTTGCCGCCACAGGACGGCTTTCGGCCGTTTACGCTTACTAGAAGGGGAGACAAAAGAAAAATGAACAACACGAAGAAGCCATTTAGCTTGTCACTTGGAATGATGATCGTTTGCCTGATGCTGGTGCTTGCAGGATGCAGCACGAATGCTGACTCAAACGCAGGGAAGGGCACCAATGCTGCCGGGGAAAACAACGCTTCTGCCGCAAATAAAACACTGACAATGGCGTACACCTGGAACCCGGCAGGCGTTGATCCGCATGGCGATGACAGCTGGGACGTTATGCGCTCTGGCGCAGGGGAAACGCTTATTAAATTGAATGAGCAGCTGCAGCCGGCCGCTTGGCTTGCGAAGGAGTGGAAGCAGGAGGATGCTAACACGTGGACGCTCAAGCTGGAGAACAACGTAACGTTTCACGACGGCAAAAAGATGGATGCAGAAAGCGTGAAAGCTTCGCTGCTTCGTTCCATTGAAAATAGCCATTTGGCGAAGGATTTGCTGCTGGTGAAAGATATAGAAGTGGTTGCACCGGATGAGCTGAAACTTATAACAACACAGCCGAACTCGGCTATCATTTCCAGCTTGGCTGATCCAAGCACGATTATTCTTGATGTCGACAGCATGAAGGAAGCGGGCAGCTACCCGGCCATGACGGGAGCTTTCAAAATCAAGCAGTTTACGAAAGACGTATCGCTTGTTGTTGAGCGTTATGATGGTTATTGGGGACAACCGGCGAAGCTTAAGGAAGTGACAATGAAGTTTGTAACCGATGGCAATACCCGCCTGATGGCGCTGCAAGCTGGCGAAGTAGATGTTGCTACGGACATTCCGATTGACAGCATTGAGTTGGTAGAGAAGGACAGCAAGCTGGAAGTGCTGTCTGCACCATCGGTTCGTACACATATGGTATTATTTAATATGAATTCTGCTTTGTTTAAAGAAAAGGCGAACCGCGAGGTTGTAGATCAAGCCATTCCACGCGAGGCGATTATTGAATCTGTTATGCGTGGCTATGGCACGAAAGCGAAAAGCCCATTCCCGGAAATTTTGCCATTTGGCAAAGTAGCGGAGCAAGCAGCAGGGGAAACGACGGAGCAATTGCTGAGCGCTGGCGGCTGGCAGAAAAATGCTGCAGGCATGTGGGAGAAGGAAGGCAAGCCATTCGAGGCGACGCTCCTTACGTTCCCGCACCGCCCAGAGCTGTCCGTAATGGCAGAGGTGATTCAGAACCAACTGCTTAATGAAGGCATTACCGTGAAAATTCGCAAGGTTGAAAATATTGATGCTGAGCTTGCGAAGTCCGATTGGGATCTTGCTATGTACAGCATGCTGACGGCACACACGGGCGATCCTCAATATTTCTTGAACATTTTCTATCAATCAGCTAGCGAATCGAATGTCAGCCATTATGTATCGAAGCCGCTTGAGACGGTTATTAACAAGCTGAACGAAACGTCTGCTACAGAAGCACGCAATGCGCTTGCGATAGAAGCTCAGGACATTATTAATGAAGATTTGCCGCAGTCGTTTATCGTACACCCCGATAATGTATTTGGTGTGAAAAAAGGGGTAACGGGCTTTATTCCGCATCCGATTGAATATTATTATGTGACAGCTGAAGTCGATATCACCTAAGTAAAGGGTGTACCTAAGTATGCTTCGTTTTTGGCTTGAACGCATCGCGCAAATGCTTTTGGTTATTTTTTGCGTAGCGACGCTGACCTTCATTTTAATGAGGGTGTCTCCTGGCGATCCGGCGAGAATATTGCTGACCACGCACAATATCCCGGCTTCACAGGAGGCGATTGACGCGCTGCGGGAGGAAATGGGACTGACGGATTCCTTGTGGAGCCAATATATACGCTGGCTCGGCGATGTATTTACATGGCAGTGGGGGACATCTTATATGTCCAAAGAGCCAGTTGCAGGCGAACTGCTTAAAAGGCTGCCCGCCACACTGGAGCTGGCCTCTGCTGGTGCATTTGTCATGCTGCTGGCAACCTGCCTCATCGGCCTCGCCACCGCAATCTTTTCAACAGGGCTGCTTGACCGGATGGGCCGATTGCTGGCGCTGCTTGGCGCCTCGATCCCCTCCTTTTGGCTCGGTTTTTTATTGATTTATTTTTTCTCGGTCCGTCTTGGCTGGCTGCCTTCCATGGGACGCGGCGGCCTTGCTCACCTCTTAATGCCGGCGGTTACGCTTGGGCTCGGACTTGGTGCGGTATATGCCCGGGTTTTGCGGACGAATATGCTCGAGATGAACAGCCAGAACTTCGTCAAGGCATCGCGTGCGCGAGGCTTGTCCAAGGGAAGGATTTTAATCTTCCAAGTGTTTAAGCATGCGTTTTTGCCGATTTTATCGATGCTGGGGACAAGCTTTGCTTTTATGCTGGGGGGGAATGTGATCGTTGAGACGATCTTCTCCTGGCCCGGCGTAGGCAAATATATTATTGAAGCGATAACGGCGCGGGATTATCCGGTCATTCAAGGTTATGTGGTATTCACCTCCTTCTTGTTTGTCGCGATCCATTTGGCGGTTGAAGTTTTTTATGTGCGCTTGGACCCGCGGCTGCGGGCAAGCTAGGAGGTACCCTTTTTTTATGCGGACCCTTTTTCAGAAAAAGAATACAAGCCTGCTGCTTGGCATCGGCCTATTTGCAGTCATAATACTGCTGGGCGTGCTTGCCCCGTGGCTCGCGCCTCATAACCCGCTGCAGGTCAATTTATCCAATCGGCTTCTGTCGCCGAGCGGCGAATACCCTTTTGGCACCGATCATTTGGGGCGCTGTATTTTATCTCGTATTTTGTACGGCATTCGGACGACTGTTTCGATTGCTTTTGTTATTTTGGGATTGAGCTTATGCATTAGCTTGCCGATCGGGCTGTTGACCGGCTATTTTGGCGGACGCACCGATCATTTTTTCATGCGGCTGATGGACGGCACGCTCGCTTTTCCCGATTTTGTGCTGACGATTGCGATTGTGGGCATTCTCGGACCCGGGTTTACGAATATGATCCTTGCGATTGTTATCGTGAGGTGGGCCAATTATGTCCGGCTTATCCGCGGGCTTGTGCTTAAGGTAAGCAAAGAGGATTACTTAATTACAGCCCGCATGTCCGGTAATTCTCATTTGCGAATTATGCGACGTTATATTTTGCCGCAGATTGCAGCGCCAATTGCTGTATTTAGTACGCTGGACATTGGCAAAATCGTGCTGCTCATCGCCGGTCTATCTTTTCTCGGCCTAGGCGTGCAGCCGCCGACTCCTGAGTGGGGCGTCATGCTGCATGATGCTACGCGTTATTTCCAGCTGGCGCCGCATGTCATGATTTTTCCGGGGCTTGCGATCGTGAGCTTCGTGTTATCATGCCAATTAATTGGCGACCGATTTAAAGAGCAGAACGCTTACGTTCCGAAAGAGGTGTAAGATGGCGGAAAGCAGCACGAACATTATCAGCAGCGCCAACCTTAACGATGCACCGCTGCTCTGCGTTCAAAATATAGAAATTTCCCGGCAGCAGGCTGGAAAATGGTGCCCTATCGTCGAAAATGTTTCCTTGGAGCTTCATGCTGGTGAAATGGCTGCGCTTGTAGGGCCAAGCGGCTGTGGCAAAAGCATGACGGCCCATGCGCTTGTCGGGCTGCTGGAAACCGGGCTGCGCCTGACAGGCGGGCAAATTTTTTACGGGGGCGATGATATTTCCCGTTATGATGAGCGCCGCATGCAGCAGCTTCGCCGAGAGGAAATCGCCTTGCTCATTCAGCATTCGCTTAGCGGACTTGATCCGATCCGCACGGTGCGCAAGCAGATGGTCGAGACGCTGAAGCTGCAGGCGAAGCGATCGCGCAAAGAAATGGAATCGTATTTGTATATGCTGCTGCAACGTATTGGCTTTGCGGACCCGGAACTGATATTGGACGCATACCCTTTTGAGCTAAGCGGAGGCATGCGCCAGAGGGTGCTGCTTGCGATGATGCTGAGCACGGAGCCGACGCTGTTTATTGCCGATGAGCCAACGACGGCGCTGGATGCCCTCAATCGCGACCGGGTTTTAGCTTTGCTAAAGCAGCTGCAGGCGGATTTTGGCCTGACGGTGCTGCTCATTTCGCATGACGAGCAAAGCGTCCGCAAATTCGCGGATCGTGTGATTACGATGCAGCCCAGCGGGATAACCTCAGTCCAAGCGAGAGGAAGCGCCCTATGATCGTGTTGGAGTTGCGTCAGGTGTCCAAGGCATATCCGCTGCGGTTGCTGAGAAGGCGAAGAGGGCTCAAGACGCAGGACGGCAAGGCGTCCGTTCAAGCTGTGAAGCAGGTAGATCTTGCGCTGCACCTTGGTGAAACGCTTGGGCTTGTTGGAGAAAGCGGCAGCGGGAAAAGCACATTAGCCAAGCTCATTATGAAGCTTGAAACGCTGAGCTCCGGGCAAATTTTGCTCGGCGGCCAGTCTATTCATGGACCTCATATGAAGGATCTGCAGGTATACAAAAGCGTACAGCTTGTGCTTCAGGATTCTGCATCCTCGCTGCATCCCCGAATGCTTGTGAAGGAAGTGCTTGCGGAGCCGCTGCGCAATTTTGACGCGAAGCGTCCGCCGGAAATTCGGGAGGCCAGCGTGCAGCTTATACGTGCCGTCGGCTTGGATGAAAGCTTCTTGGAGAAGCTGCCGCATCAGCTAAGCGGCGGACAGAAGCAGCGTGTATGCATCGCAAGAGCGCTGGCCGTGCAGCCGGATTTGATTATTTTCGACGAGTCGTTAGCCAGTCTCGATCCATTATCACAGTCATCTATTGTGGAGATGCTCGAGCAAATTCAGCGAGAGCAAGAGCTATCCTACTTATTCATTACGCATGATCTGGGGCTTGCCCGTCAGCTGTGCGACCGAGTTGCCGTCATGTATCAGGGAGAAATCGTAGAAACGTTTAGCCAGTGGGAGGAAGGGGCGCTAAAGCATCCGTATACCCAAGCTTTATTTGCGACGCTTGCTGAGGCTGTAAATGTGGGATCTGCTGAAAACGCGAAAAACGCTGAGTAGAAGGTTGTCGGTAGAATGAATAGAAGCTAGCTTGCCCGCAACGTTTCTCTTACGCGCATAATATTGGAAGCTCAGTGGAACCCTATGCAATAAAAGAGCACAAAGGGGTTCAATCATAATGCTAATGAGCTTATGGAAGCAGCTAAAAAGAAAGCTTCGCCGCCGTCCGCTATGGACGCTGGGCAGTATCGCCTTGCTTGCCGTAACGCTAGCGTGTGCTGTCTGGCAGCCTGGAAAAGCGGCTGCCGCTAATGTCGTAGGTGAAGCTTTTCGTTCAGGAGCCGTCACCCGCCCCTCTACTGACTTGCTTCGCGAGCTGCGAGAGCAGCAGGAGCCAGTGAGCGTCATGCTGCGCCGCTACTATTTATGCGGGCAGGAGAGCAGGCCGCTCGGACGCATGACCTCGCTCCAGCTGATTCGGCTGTTGGAGGCAAATAGCAGTTGGCATGCCACCTTCGATAAAACGAACAACCGGGTGCTGGTGGAGCAGACGGTGGATGAGTTTTCGAAGCATTGCCAGAATGAAGCGTATATGGGCGTGGATAAGCAGGGGAATTTATCGCTGTTTGAAGGGGCGCCCCAGCAGGAGAAGGTGCTGCGAACTTTTTTTCAACTGGATATTCGGTATTTGGAAAGCAGCTTGCCTCGCGATAAAGTAGAACAGCTGTCACACGGGATTAAAATTAATGACATCGATGAATTTAACAGCGTCCTGTCTACCTTTAGCGACTATGAGCTGGGACATGGCAAATCTGCTAATTAAGTAAGATTAAGGTGAATGTAAGAGAAAGTGACATGTAATTTCTGTTTAATAAGTAAATCCACATTATGGATCAAGTGCTGTCCATAATGTGGATTTACTTATTTATTCAGGAAAAATATAATGTTTATTTAGTTTAAAACGGTTTTTGTTTATGATCGAGTATTGATACTATATAGTAAGCGTCCTACTGTGCAAATAGAGTGCAGAATACAAAACGAGGCGAGTAAGTTATAAACCACTAGGTAAATAGAATGCGGAAAGGCAGCGGTACATGACGATGATACTGGCCGAAACTTGGTCACTTGAATTATAAACATTCATAACAAATATTGTTTTTGTACCATTCTAACTGGGTATCTATTGGTTTGGAAAAAAAATATGGAAAACTTAAAATGATTATGTTAATATAATAGCTGTGTTAAAATAAATTTTTGAAAAGGAGTTTTTATTTTGAAGAAAATTAAAAGTTTAACTGTATCTCTTGTTCTAGGAGCTTGTCTTGTGGGGACTGCATTGAGTGCATCAGCTGCTTCCTCAGAAAATCAAAATAGTGGTGGAATTGATTTAGATTCCTATATTGCTCAAGAATCGGCGTTTAAAACTGTGCAAAGTAAAAATGTAATTGGGAACCAGGCTATCTCTTTATTAGCTGATGATGACGAAAACGGCGGAGGTACTTTTACGGTGGTAAGAGGTGGAGATCGTCATACTGCTTATTATAATCATCAAACAAAAGAACATTTAGCAAGTGTATCTAATAGTCATTCAACAATACGGAGTGAGTGGAAAACTCCATCTATTGAGGCTTCGGCTTGGATAAAATCTACGGTATCAGGTAACAAAGCTAACTGGCAGACTCGCTAATAATAAAAACTACCATAGTGCAGGTTTAAACTGCATTATGGTAGTTAATTTAAAGGGGTATTTTTTTGTGAAAAAATTGCTTTACGCACTATTAGTATTAGTTATTATTTCAGTCAACTTATTTGGATATTTTTTTATGAATAACAAGCAAACATTTGACTTTTTATATGAAAATAATCAAATGGTGGAATTTGATTATAGCAAGGCAAGATTGGATTTTAATAATAGTGAGTTAATAAATGATATGATTGAATTTTCTAATGATAATGATGTAAACATTTCTCAGTATAATTTTATAAGTGAACATGATTTGAATATATATTCCACTAACATGAAAAATAATCCCAATATAAAGTTGAAAATAGGTGATCTACCTAAAGGGAATGCATATATATCTAGTAAAGCTCAAGATTCAATTCAAACAAACCAGTCGGGTGTTTTTTTATTCCCACTATCGAATTGGGAGATCCGAATATACAATATGCAGGAAGTGAAAAATGTTGGGCTCGGGGAAGAATTTTATTTTAGTAAAACTGACAATGATACAATAAATGCATTTGTTAAAAAATTCTCAGTATATGGTAAAATAACGTTCGTAAATAAGACTATAAATAATATTTTTTTTGCGAACGTTAATTTATTGATGGTTGTTGTGTTTTCGTTTGTAATATTTTTAATTGTATTTTTTTATTTTCTTATGCAAAATGCAAAAAAAATATTGCTGAAAGAGCTTTGGGGGTATTCAAAGTGGCAGGTGTTATTTTCTTACCCGAAAATGTTTTTAAGTTATATAATCGTTTTAGTATCCTTATTATTCTTTCTAATCTTGATATTTTCTGTATGTTTCAATCAGATGTATTCTCTGATAGAATACATGGTTTTTTATATAATTATAAACATTATTGCCACCATTTTTCTTTTTTTGTTTGCTTTGATAGGTACTTGGTTCATCCAAAAATTCAATGATAATACTGTTTTACTAAAAAGAAAGATGCCTTTTGATAAAATTAAATGGATATCTATTACATTGAAATTTGTGGTTTCTGTATTTTTATTATCTATTGTCAGTTCTTCATTGTCTAATTTGTATTATTTAAAAAATAAGGTTGAGGCTTTGGATTATTGGAATCAAACGCAAAACGTATACAAGATTCAATTAGGACCATTAGGAAAAGAGATATATAGTAATTTAGAGTTGGATAGAAATTTAAATAATAAATTATTTGACTTCTATAAAAAGATTGAGATGAATAACAATGCGTTCTTAATGCTATCTGAGAATTTTCAAGTGATTGAATACAATAAGGGTGAAATTACATATAGTTACACTCGAAATACAACAAATGAAGATGAAATATATTCTCCTTACGGAAGAAGAGTTACTATTAATTGTAATTATTTAAATATTAATCCTATATATGCAATTAATGATTTATCTGTGAATGCATATGTGCGAGATAACGAAAATACCTTGAATTTATTAGTGCCTGTGCAGTTTAGATACTTTGAAAATCAAATTATTCAATCGTATAAAGATTGGTTCTATTTTCAAAAAGTAAGTGTGGATAATATATATAGGAAGGAACTTGGACATCCCTTAAACGAAAAGAAAATAGAGGATCTAATGGTTAATATTATATATACGAAGGAGGGACAGAGTTATTTTACTTTTGACAGTTATACTGGAGACAGTCAAAATAAAATTATAGATCCAATTGCGGTAATATATAATGATAGTGTAGATACTTCAAATTTAGGAGCGTATGCTACCACTTCACTATTCTTTATAGACAATACTCAAGGAAATGCTTTTGAAAGTATTTCTTCGTCTATACGCGAGGCCGGGGTATTTGAAATAAACAATGCTCTGTCTGTCTATAGTGAAGCAAATGATCAAATTGTTGAACAACAATGGCTGTTATTCCAACAGATTATTGGATTGACCATAACAATGATCTTCTCGGTAATACTTATTATTATCTTTGTTTGGGCTTATTACAATGCTAATATTTATCGTTTGAATCTTAAATACTTATTCGGATATTCTTACTGGGTAATTAATAGACAAATAATTATATCTACTGTGATTACTAATATTATTTCTGGATTTTTAATATACTTTATTTATGGTATCAATTTTATTATCCCTTTGGTCGTTTTTGTATTAATTATTGATTTGCTTGTTATAAATAGTCTAAGTAGTTACTTAAGTAGAAGGCACATGAATAAGGTGTTAAAAGGAGAACGTTTATGATTGAACTCAACAATGTGAGTAAAGGCTTTGACGGAAAGCCTGTATTAACGAATTTTTCACTGAAAATAAATGATAATGAGATTGTGTCTATAATAGGCTCGAGTGGTGCGGGCAAAACAACAGCTTTGAATCTAATAGGTCTATTAGATAAACCCGACAAGGGTAGTGTTATAATTGCTAACACAATCAATCCTACTAAAAAAGAAACTATGTATTTAAGAAGGTATACATTGGGTTATATTTTTCAAAACTACGTTCTAATGGACAATGAAACTGTGTCTGAAAACTTACTACTCTCAAAAACATATAATAATGAATTCAGTGAGGAGTTAATGAAAAACACTTTGAATAGGGTAGGATTAAGTGCTACATTTTTGAATAAAAAGATATATCAATTAAGTGGTGGAGAACAACAAAGAGTTGCTATTGCCAGAGTTATATTAAAGCCTTGTAAAATTATATTAGCAGATGAGCCCACAGGTAATTTGGATAATATAAACAAGGAAATTGTTATTTCCTTGTTCCGTGAATTACAGAGTTTCGGTAAAACAATTGTTTGTGTAACTCATGATAAAGAAGTTGCGAGCAAATCGGATAGAATAATCGAGATAACACATTAAGGGGTCTAGTTATAATTCGGGGTAAATTCGTTTAAACAATTTCATACAGTAATTGTTCTTTTGGTCAATGCATTTATTTTATTAGCGAAGGAAGAGGACGTTCTTATAGAGGACGTCCTCTTCTTGTTGTATAATGGATGATGGTGCAAAGAAAAGCGACTGCTCCTAAGCACTTTCCTCAAACGCATGTTCTCATCCTTTCTGTCTTTTGGTATAATAGGAGAAATAAACAGCAGGAATAAGGAGTTGGCGGTTTGCGCGTTCTAGGCATAGATCCCGGTATTGCGATAGCGGGTTTTGGTTTCATTGATAAAGAGGGTCATAAGCTTAAGCCCGTTCAGTATGGCTGTATTCAGACGGAGGCGCATACGCCGCCCGAGGAGCGGCTCATTCAAATTTATGATTCGGCTGTCGCTCTAATGGATAAGTACAAGCCCGATTCGGTTGCGGTGGAGAAGCTGTTCTTTAACCGGAACGTATCAACGGCGTTTGCGGTTGGGCAGGCGCGTGGAGTTATTATTTTGGCGGCGGCGCAGCGCGGGCTTCCGGTTGCGGAATATACGCCGCTGCAAGTCAAGCAGGCCGTTGTAGGCTATGGCAAGGCGGAGAAGCGCCAAGTGCAGGAGATGGTTAAAATGTTCTTGAATTTATCGGCCATTCCGAAACCCGATGATGTAGCAGATGCGCTGGCAGTGGCTATTTGCCATGCCCATTCGGCGGTTTTAGTCCAAAAAATAAATGAGGCGGGACGATCATGATTGATTTTTTACGAGGTATAGTGTCCCATGTCGAGCTGGAGTATGTGGTGCTGGATGTACGGGATGTCGGTTACCGGGTGTTTACGCCGAATCCGTATGCGTTAGCGAAAAAGGAAGAAGCCGTCACCCTTTATATTCATCATTCCGTCCGTGAGGATGCGATTTTATTGTACGGGTTTGCAACGCGCGAGGAACAGACGCTGTTCCGCAAGCTGCTGGAAGTATCGGGCATTGGTCCGCGCGTGGCGCTGGGCATACTCGCAGGAGGCAAGCCGGAAACGGTTATTGCTGCCATTCAGCAGGAAAATATTACGTTTCTTACGAAGCTGCCCGGAATCGGCAAGAAGACGGCGCAGCGGATGATTTTGGACTTGAAGGACAAGCTTGCGGGCATCGCAAGCGATGCGGCGGTGCTGTCGGCGGCGGGCGCTTACCTGGAGCCCGATTTATTCCAAAGCGGCAGCGGCCAGGGAGCGGGAACCGCATGGGAAGAGGCGCGTGAGGCGCTCGCAGCGCTCGGTTATACAGCTGCGGAGCTTGATCGGGCTTGGCATGGCTTGCAGCAGACGGTGGTTCCAGAGGAGACGGTCGATTCCCTCATGAAGCGCGCTTTGCAGCAGCTGTTTAAAGGTTGACGAAAAGGAGCTGAGCACGGATGGACGAAAGAATTATTTCCGCCAACCTTATGATGGATGATCAGGCGGTGGAGCTAAGTCTGCGTCCTCGTTATTTGGCTGAATATATCGGTCAATCGAAGGCGAAGGAAAATTTGAAAGTGTACATAGACGCAGCAAAGCTTCGCAAGGAAGCGCTCGATCATGTATTGCTCTACGGACCGCCCGGACTTGGGAAAACAACGCTGTCGAACATCATCGCCAATGAGCTTGGCGTAAACCTGCGCACGACATCGGGACCAGCCATTGAGCGCCCAGGCGATCTCGCTGCTCTGCTGACGAATTTGCAGGAGGGCGACGTGCTGTTTATCGATGAGATCCATAGGCTGCACCGTACAGTGGAGGAAGTGCTTTACCCGGCAATGGAGGATTACGCGCTTGACATTATGATTGGCAAAGGCCCAAGCGCAAGGTCCGTACGGCTTGATTTGCCGCCATTTACACTGATTGGCGCGACGACAAGGGCGGGGCTGCTTTCCGCTCCACTGCGGGATCGCTTCGGCGTCATCAGCCGGCTGGAGTTTTATACGGTTGATGAGCTTGCTTATATTATTTCGCGCTCGGCGGAAATTTTTGATATTTCCATCGTAGGCGAAGCCTCTCAGGAAATTGCGCTGCGCTCCCGTGGAACACCGCGGATTGCCAACCGCCTGCTTAAGCGGGTAAGGGATTTTGCCCAAGTGCGCGGCGATGGCATTATAACAGACGAAATAGCAAGCTCAGCTCTGGAGCTGCTGCAGGTGGATCCGATGGGCCTGGACAGCATCGACCATAAAATGCTGCAATCCATGATGACGACATTTGCCGGGCGCCCGGTAGGCTTGGATACAATTGCGGCTACCATTGGCGAGGAAAGCCAGACGATAGAAGATGTGTATGAGCCTTATTTAATGCAGATCGGTTTCCTCCAGCGGACACCGCGCGGACGGATGGCAACCGAACAGGCTTATCGCCATTTAGGCATCCCTTATCCGGAGAGAAATTAGAATGGCTGGTGCAAGGCAGAGTTCAGCAGAAAAGCTGTTTGTCATCTATGATGGCGAGTGCAATCTCTGCATTGCGACGGTTGCAAGGCTCAAGGAGCTACCGTCGCGGGCTGATTTGCAATTTGTGCAAATTCAGCAATTGGAGCAGCAAGGGACGGTGAGCGTCCCCGGCATTCAGCAGGTGAGTGTGCAGCAGCTTTATGAGAAAATGCATGTTGCGGACAGCAATGGCGCGCTTTATGCCGGAGCAGCAGGCGTTATTCGTGTGCTGCGCACGGTTAAAGGCCTGGGCGTACTTTCTCTGCTTTACCGAATACCAGGCATGAGCCGAATAGCGGATGCTATTTATCGCATTATTGCGAGCCGGCGTTATGAATGGTTTGGCAGAACGGAGCAAAGCTGCTCGGTGGACGGCTGCGAGTGGAAGCCGCCAAGGCAGAACAATAATCACCCAGAAGGGGGAAGGTGAGATGAACACCCGCTTTTCGATCAGACGGCTGTCGCTTCTAACTTTAGCTGGGTTATTGCTCATTTCAATGTGGCATGTACAGCCTTCTCAAGGAGCAGTACCTCAGCTTGATTCGATACGAGTCGCTATTTTTTTGCAATTTCCGGGGAAATATCAGGTGAATACGGCCGCGGCTACACTCAGCTCAGCGGGCGGCTTGTCCATTGGCATGAAGCAGCCGTCCGGCGCGGAGGAATGGCTGCGGGAATCAGCCAATGTACAGGCCCGCTTTGCGAAGGATGATTATAAGGTCAAGGTGCTGGAAACGACCAGCTTCGAAACGGCCCTAAGCGCATATAAACGAGTGCAAGCGGCCAAGGGCAGCGGTTTTATTACTTCCTTAACGAAGAAAAGCAAGACGGTGTACCAGGTAACAGAAGGTACCTACAAAACCGTTGACGAAGCAAAAACAGCGCTAAGCAAATGGAAGTCAGACAGCGAGCTAACGAAGCTTGCAGGCGGCTCCCAGCCGGAGCTGCAAGGTCCGCTTCATCTGGAAAGCACAGGCTACGCTTCTAAAGCTGAGGCTGTCAAGGCGGCCGCAGCATTCGAGGCAGCAGGTATTGATACGTATATCGCTGTACGCAAGCCTGCAAGCGGGCTGCGTTATTCGGTTATGGTAGGTGCTGCTGCCAGCAGTGCTGACTTAGACCTTATTAAGGTAGCGACTGGAGCAGCTGGAGTCAGCCTGCTGCAGGCCGATGTCAAAACGCCGTATTTGCTGCTGAAGAGTGATCACACGCTGACAGGCAAGGCGGGAAGCCCGCTTACGATGTACACGTTCCCTGTAACAAGCGCCAAAGTGTGGGTAGAGCCGGCAGGCAAAGAAACCATTAAGCTGACGGAGCGTTACAGCCGCACGTATCGCGGGGCGTTTGAATTCAGTGATTTTAATGGCAAGCTTGCAGTCGTAAATGAACTTCCGTTTGAGCAGTATTTGTATTCGGTTGTAGGTGCGGAAATGGTTTCCTCTTGGCCGCAGGAGGCTTTGAAAGCCCAGGCGGTAGCCGCTAGAACGTATGCACTCTATCAGGGCTCAGGTTTTCAAATTGCCCATGTGGTTGATAGTGTGAGCAGCCAAGCCTATGCTGGCACAAGCACGGAGAAGCAATCAACGATTCAAGCGGTAGATGCGACGCAAGGTGAGGTTATACTGTACAAGGGTAAGCTGATCGAAGCGCTATATTCCTCTAATGGCGGTGGGGCTACAGCGGATGCGAAGGAAGTATGGGGCAATGCAGTCCCCTATTTGACCAGCGTCAAAAGCCCGACCGACAGCTCGGCGGAAAAAGGGCTGTTCAGCTGGTACCGCGTCGTGCTCCCAAGCGGCTTGACAGGCTATATTCGCGAGGATTTGCTTACGGCAACAAGCGAAACGAATCCCGCAGGAATTAAGCTGATGAAGGTTAACACGGACGGCGTAAAGGTACGGAAAATACCGCTCATTCAGGATGAGGTTCCGCTAGTAGGCCAGGTTAATTCGGGCGCTAAGGTTGTCGTTTTGGAAAAATCGGTGCAATCGGGCCCGATGTCTTGGGTACGAGGCCCGTTCAGCTCAGAAGAGCTGGTCGCTTCACTCAAGAGCGTCACCACGATATCCGGACCGATTTATTCGCTTCAAGTGAGCAAGACAGGACAGTCTGGACGCGCTACGGAATTGCTGGCAAACGGCAAAAAGCTTGAGGTCAAATATCCAGATATGCTGAGGACGGCGCTTGGGAGCTTGCCAAGCACCCTGTTCCAAATCGATGAGACGGCACGTGTGACCGTACTTGGAGCGAATAAGAAAACGACAACAAAGCCGGAGAGCGCAGGTGCGGTCTATACGGTTGGGGCAGGCGGCGAAGTGAAGCAAATGGATGCCAAGCTGTATATTATGGGCGGCAAAGGCCAAGTCCGTGAAGCAACCAAGACGCCGAGCTTCCGTTTCGTTGGCACAGGCTTCGGTCATGGCATCGGTTTGTCCCAATATGGAGCGCTAGGCCTTGCCGAGCAAGGGTATGACTACTCTTATATTCTGAAATACTATTATAATGATGTAACTATCGCTAAGGAATGATGACTGACAGATGAACGTAGAAATGTTTGATTTTGAACTGCCGGAGCATTTAATCGCCCAGACGCCGCTGCTGCAGCGGACCTCATCAAGACTCTTGACGCTGGATCGCAGCAACGGCGCGGTGAACCATGAAAGCTTCACTGATCTGGCGCAGCATTTGCATGCCGGCGATGTGCTGGTGCTTAATGACACTAGGGTACTGCCTGCTCGTTTAATTGGCGCAAAGGCGGATACGGGGGCGAAGATCGAGCTTCTGCTGCTTAAGCAGCTCGAAGGAGACCGCTGGGAGGCGCTCGCGAAGCCAGCCAAACGCATGAAGATCGGTACAGAGGTTTGGTTTGGCGACGATGGCAGCGGCCAGCCTCTGCTGCGTGCCTTTGTAGAAGAGGAAGGCGATATGGGCGGCCGCACGATTCGGTTTGCCTATTCCGGCATTTTTCAGGAGCTGCTGGAGCGGCTTGGCGAAATGCCGCTTCCCCCCTACATTCGGGAACGTCTGGAGGAGCGTGAGCGCTATCAGACCGTTTATGCCAAGCATGATGGCTCGGCAGCCGCACCAACGGCAGGGCTGCATTTTACAGCCGATTTTTTGAAGCAGCTTGCAGATAAAGGTGTGCGAATTGCCTATGTGACGCTGCATGTAGGACTCGGAACGTTTCGGCCGATGTCGGTAGACGTTGTGGAAGAGCATGTCATGCATTCGGAATATTACGAGCTTAGCGAGGAGACGGCGGCGCTGCTGAATCAGGCGAAGGCCGAGGGCGCGCGAATCGTTGCGGTGGGGACAACCTCTGCGCGGACGCTGGAAACCGTTGCGACCCGCTTTGAGAATGAATTCATTCAGGCATGCAGCGGCTGGACTGATATTTTTATTTTTCCGGGCTATTCCTTCAAGCTTGTTAATGCGCTGCTGACCAATTTTCATTTGCCTAAGTCGACGCTGGTTATGCTCGTCAGCGCGCTTGCTGGGCGCGATGCGGTGATGGGCGCGTATGCGGAAGCGATTCGTGAGGAATACCGCTTTTTCAGCTTCGGCGATGCGATGTTTATTTATTAATAGTAGAGCAACAAAATTAAAGAGGACAGGAAGCGTGAATTGTGGCTGTAACCTATGAATTGTTAAAAGTGTGCAAGCAGTCTGGAGCGCGGCTCGGCCGCGTCCATACGCCCCATGGCGTAATCGAGACGCCGGCTTTTATGCCGGTGGGAACCCAGGCGACGGTAAAGACAATGAGCCCGGAAGAGCTGAAGACGATGGATGCTCATATTATTTTGAGCAATACGTACCATCTGTTTTTGCGTCCCGGACATGATTTGATTAAACGCGCAGGCGGATTGCATAAGTTTATGAACTGGGACCGTCCGATTCTGACTGACAGCGGCGGCTTTCAGGTGTTCAGCTTGAGCGAAATGCGTAAAATTACCGAGGAAGGCGTCCAGTTCCGTTCCCATTTGAACGGAGATAAGATGTTTTTGTCACCGGAAAAGGCGATGGAAATTCAAAATGCGCTCGGCTCTGATATTATGATGGCATTTGACGAATGCCCGCCATATCCGGCTGAGCATGCTTATGTAAAACAGTCGCTTGAGCGCACGACACGCTGGGCTGAGCGCTGCCTTGAATCCCATGCTCGTCCACATGACCAAGGTCTGTTCGCAATCGTCCAGGGAGGCATGTATGAGGACCTGCGCATCCAGAGCGCGAAAGATTTGACTTCCATGGATTTCCCGGGGTATGCTATTGGAGGACTAAGTGTCGGAGAGCCGAAACACTTGATGTATCAAGCACTTGAGTATACGGTACCGCTGCTTCCAACCGGCAAGCCAAGGTATTTAATGGGAGTTGGTTCGCCCGATGCGCTGCTGGAAGGTTCCATTCGCGGCATCGATATGTTCGACTGTGTGCTTCCTACGAGAATTGCGCGCAACGGAACTACGATGACAAGCGAGGGAAGACTCGTTATTCGCAATGCCAAGTATGCAGAGGACTTTGGGCCACTTGATCCAAAATGCTCTTGCTACACATGCACGAATTATTCACGCGCTTATATTCGCCACTTGATGAAGGCCGATGAAACATTCGGTATGAGATTGACGACTTATCATAATCTACATTTCCTGCTTCAACTCATGAGGGATGTGCGTCAGGCGATTACCGAAGATCGGCTCCTTGATTTTCGCGATGAGTTTTTTGACAGCTATGGGTTGCGGGATAACGATAAAGGATTTTAGAAAGGGGGGATTTCAATGTCACTATGGTTAGCAGATGCAGCTGGAGCGCCAACGAATAGCATTTGGGGAATGGCATGGCCGATACTACTCATGTTCGCCGTGTTCTACTTCTTGCTTATTCGTCCGCAACAGAAGAAACAGAAGCAGCGTACAGCGCTGTTGTCGCAGCTGAAAAAAGGCGATAAAATTTCAACAATCGGCGGTATGCACGGTACAATCACAGAATTGACGGATGACACAGTCGTACTTCGCGTCAGTGATACGGTTAAGCTGACGTTTGAACGCAGCGCAATTAGCTCGGTCGTTAGCAGTGCGCCTACGATTTCGAAAGATTAGTAGGATAGCTCCACAAAGCTTGCGCCTTGAAGGTCTAACCTTCAAGGCGCAAGCTTTTTTTAAGATATAAGCAAGTATAAGTTACTCCCTTATAATGGGCTTATATTTCATCCTCGAAACGTTAGCATTGCCAGCCACCGAATTACTTCTTGAGATTGACGCCAATAACGCCCCCGAAAGCACCAAGCAGCAAAGTAATGCCAAGCACAATCGCGGTATGCAGGGAAAAGCCGGCATCGGCAGCAAGAAAGCCGATTAACAGTATGGTCACACCATAGAGCAGCCCCAGCAATCCGCCCTGGTACCAGCCTTTCATACCAGAACGCTTGCCCGATGTTAATCCGCCGGCAAAAGCGGACAAGCCATGAATACACGTTGCGAAGGTCGGCAGGCTGCTTTCCTTCATATTGCCGAAGTGCAGCAGAAGCGAGAGCAGCAAAGCGCCTAAAGCAAGCCAAACGATGGCATAAAGGAGACCCGCCAGCATAGGCGAAGCGATCTGGGGCGGCCGCGGCACATGTTTAATGGGATTCATCGATTTCCTCCTTAAATTCCTTTTACTTAAACCATATGGCCAGGCTGTGTGGAATAGTACAAACAAGTGGGAGGGTGGACGAAATTCTATCCAATTACGTATAATGTGAGGGATAAGAAAGGGTGAAGCGAGATGGAAACCAAGGCAGCAGGAATGCTTTACAATCCGGCGGCTTGGCAGGTTATCGCAGTAGCAGTTATTTTTTTGGTAACCTATGCCTTTGTCATTACGGATAAAATCAATCGGGCAGCGGCGGCGCTGGCAGGCGCATTTCTCATATTGGTGCTGGGCATATTGGATCTGCGGTATGCATTTACGGAGGCGGTCGGCTGGCGCGTTATTATGCTGCTCATCGGCATGATGCTGCTTGTCGGCATTTTGAACCGGGCAGGCGTCATCCCATACATAGCGATTAAGCTGGCCCAGTGGGTCAAAGGAAGCTCGTGGAAAATATTTATACTGCTTATTGCCTTAACTGGCATTAGCTCAGCGTTTTTGGACAATGTAACGATTATGCTGCTCGTTATTCCGGTAACGATGTCGATTACAAAATTGCTGAAGCTGAATCCCTACCCGTTTATTTTTGCAGAAATTGCGGCTTCGAACATCGGTGGAGCTGCTACTTTAATCGGTGATCCGGTTAATATGATTATTGGCGCTGCCAACAAGCAGCTGACGTTTAATGCCTTTATCGTCCATTTAGGACCCGTTTCGTTGTTTATTTTGATCGTTACTATTGGTTTATTTTTGTTTGTGTACCGCAAGCATTTTAAGCCTACGCATAAAAGCAAGGAAGCTAGCGAGCTGATGAAGCTTTCCGCCAGCTCCTATATTAAAAATCGCCCGCTGATGATCAAATCAGTCATCGTATTTTTGCTAACCATCATTGCCTTTACGCTCCATTCCTTATTAGGCATAGAGCCGGCGGCTATTGCGCTCGGCAGCGCGGCATTGCTCATGGTTATCGGTCTAAAGCGCAAGGAGGCAGAAATCGCCTTCCGCATGGTGGATTGGGGCACGATTTTATTTTTTATCGGCTTATTTATTATGGTAGCGGGGCTTTCGGCGACGAATTGGACAAGCCAAATCGCTTTGGTTCTGCTGCAAATGACTTCCGGTAATGCGGATATAGCATCAGTGCTGCTATTGTGGATTTCCGGTATAGCCTCCGCTACGATGGATAATGTGCCGTTTGTGACAGCAATGGTGCCAGTCATTCACGCGATGGGTGCTGAGCTTGGACTGAGCGCGAGTCAAATGGAGCCGCTGTGGTGGTCGCTGTCGCTTGGTGCAAATCTCGGCAGCAACGGCACGCTCATTGGCGCCTCCGCAAACGTAATTGCCGCTGGCCTTGCTCTGCGGGAAGGCAAAAGCTTTCATTTTAGAGCTTTTCTTAAAGTTGGAGCGCCGATTGCATTCATGTCGCTGCTCGTCTCCACAGCTTACGTGTATTTTATTCTGATTCCATAATTTTATGTTTTCCCGCCTTTACCATAAATTCGTGCCTGGCCGTTTCGTATGAGGGACATGGCGGCAGGTGAGAATACGTGTACAGACTGCTCAGGCCAAAATGCAGCAGGCGCGAGCGATGAAGGAGGCGGGATCACTTGGAATTTCTGACCCTTGTGCTGCGTACCGTATTGATTTATTTCATCGTATTTCTCATTATGCGGTTTATGGGGAAGCGGGAAATCGGCAAGCTGTCGGTTTTTGACCTGGTTATCTCGGTCATGATTGCCGAAATAGCCGTGATCGTTATAGAGGATTTGGATCGAACGATGTGGGAAGGCATTGTGCCGATGGTTATTTTAATGCTCGTGCAGGTGGGCATGGCTTTTGTGGCGCTGAAAAATCGCAAGCTGCGGCTCTTGTTTGACGGAAAGCCCAGCATCATTATGGCGAAGGGCAAGCTCAATCGCGATGTGATGCGCAAGCAGCGCTACAATCTGGATGATTTTATGCTCCAGCTTAGAGAAAATCAAATTACAAGGATCTCGGATGTGGAATTTGCGATTTTGGAGACGAGCGGCAAGCTGTCGGTTATTCCTAAAAATACCGATGAGGCCCCGCCGGAAATGTCGGAGGAGCATTTGTTTGCTGAGCCGCAGCTGAGCAGCAGCGAAGCAGAGCAACAGCAGCAGATGGAAGAAGGCACTAGGACTGAGCAAATTTCGGAATTAACAAGCAAGCTTAGCACGAGGCAAGATTCTAAAGTCATTCCGCCTAAATATCGTTTTGAAATTTTGCCCATTCCGCTCATTATGGATGGCAAAGTACAGGATGAAAATTTAGAGAAGCTGGAGAAAACCCGTTTTTGGTTGAAAAATGTGCTGCAGGATGAAGGTGTGACCGACTTCAAGGAAGTATTCCTGTGTACAATAGACCATAAAGGCAAGCTGTTTTTGGATAAAACGAAAAAGCCGCGAAGGTAGTTTGGGAGCCATAATGTCCCAACCTGCTCGCGGCTTTTTTTTGTACATGTATGCCGCTAGGTCCGTGAAAACCAATGACCAATTTTGGGCAGGCGGGTGAGGTCATGCCGGTCAATAATGTTGGTCCATACCATTAGCGCCAAATATACAATAGCCCCGCATGCACAGGCAACGAGCAAATTCACCCATTCCGCGGCGAGCGGCTCACGGTTCATGACGAAGCGAGCAGCAGCCCCCATAATCACCATAGCAGAGATGACCTTCATAAAATCGCGCAGCTTCATGCGGAAGCCGATCAGCTTGAGAACGCTAATGCCATGCAGCGCAGTGACTAGTACAATATTCAAATTAATCGCAATCAAAGCGCCGTATATGCCAAATTCGGGCTTGGAGGCGAGATAAATAATTAAGACCAGCTTAATAGCGGCCCCTATTAACGTGTTCATAAGCGCCTTTCCCGGTTTATCCAGCGCCTGGAGAGTGGCTTGCAGTGGAGCCTGCAAATAAATAAAAAGGCCGACAGGGGCAAGCAGTTGCAGCATAGGAGCAATTTCACTGTGGTTGTACAGCATCCGACAGATCGGCTCGGCAAATAGGCCAAGAATAACGACGAAGGGTGCTCCTGCGACAAGTGCCAGCCTCATGGATTGATGCAAACGCTTATGTATTGTAGCCATATCCCCCCTTGACGCCGCTTCGGAAAGCGACGGAATAAGCGAGGAGGCAAGGGAGTAGGTCAAAGCGGTAGGCAGCAGGATGAGCGGTATGACCATTCCTTGCAGCGCCCCGTATTGCGCTGTAGCAATGCCTGTAGCGATACCTGCTGTAGCCAGACTGCGAGCGGTGAAAATGGATTCCAGCAAATAGGAGAGCGAGCCGACAAGGCGGCTGGCTGTAACGGGTATGGAAAGGCTAAGCAGCTTGCCCATAATGGGTGCCTTATCTTCAGTTGTAGATGGCTTGCTTGCCTCAGTCAACTGAGCGGGAGTTCTTTTTTCCCTTGCGTATTTCCATAGCAGTACAGCTAGGCCTCCTATTTCTCCAACCACAACGCCAAGCATGGCGCCAGCCGCTGCCCATTCCAAGCCTTTGGGCATGAGGAGCATCGCGAAACCAAGCGAGAAAATAATGCGCAGCACCGTCTCCACAATTTGGGAGGCCGCAGATGGAATCATATTTTGCTTGCCCTGGAAGTAGCCGCGAAATACAGATGAAATCCCGACGATCAGCAGCATCGGAGTCATGAACAGAAACGTGCGCTGTACACGCTTGTCCGGCAGCAAATGCGCGGTTATCCAAGGCGAGAATAGCAGCAGCAGGCTGGTCAGCGTAATGGCAAGAAAGATCGTAAGCAGCATCGCACTGCGAAAAATATGGCGGATCCGTCCCTCGTCCCCGTTTGACTGGGCTTCGGCAATCCATTTGGCAACGGCGAGCGGAATGCCGCCGGTAATAATTGTCAGCATGACGGCCAAAAACGGATAGCTCAGCTGATACAGCCCCACGCCTTCGGCGCCTATAATGCGCGGCAGCGCGATGCGCGGGATGAAGCCGAGAATTCGATTGATGACACCCGCCGCAAGTAAAATCATGGCCCCTTTTATAAACGTTTGCTTGGTCATACTCGCCCCTCATTCCATTAGCCGTATTGTTGCAGTATCATAGTTATGCACGGCATGTCCGAATCATGATTGGATTATGAACATCGCTCCGTGTGCAGGAATATGCGCCCTAGGCAGCGAATAGTAGCAGTCAAGGCGAAAAAGCACGGGAGGCGCGGCTATGGAGGAACAGGACCTGGCTCAGGTAATTGAACAGCTGTGCAACAGCAAGGCAGAGGAGTTTCAGCTTATTGGCTATGAACATGCGAATGGCAAAGATATTTGGGCATGCGTAAGCGCGGGTTATAAAAAGAGCGGGCAGCCGGAGCTGCACAAGCTGGTCAACGACATTTTGTCGCTGAAGGTGACGAGCTTTATGAACTTTTTGACGATTAGCGCTTACCGGGGAACCCATTTCTAAGGGAAGGGTTTCTTTTTTTTGACTCAAAAATTGCTCGCAAGTATAATAGGAATATTGAGATCATAAGGGGGACTTAGGAAATATGAACGGGAAAAGATTATTTGCCTTCCTTGGGATCGTAGTCATCATGTTTGGCGTGATCGCTTGGACAAGCCCATCGCTGGTAAACGGCATTCGGCTAGGCCTGGATTTGAAGGGCGGATTCGAGGTGCTTTATGAGGCTGAACCGCTTACGGCCGGCGATAAAGTAACGCCTACTTTGCTGAAGGATACGGCGAAAAGCCTGGAGGCTCGTGCCGACAAGATCGGTATTTCCGAGCCGGAGATTACGACTGAAGGAACGAACCGCATTCGCGTCAGGCTTGCTGGCGTGACGAATGAGGATGAGGTAAGAGACATCATCAAGAAGCCGGTTAATCTGACGTTTAAAGCGCCAGATGGCACGGTAGAGCTTCAAGGTGATGATTTTGTGCAAAATGCAGCTACGGTCGAATATGATTCGCTGAATAATCCGGTCGTTTCGATTAAGCTGAAAGATGCAAAGAAGTTTGAGGATGTTACGAGGAGACTGACAGGCAAGACGCTAGCGATTTATCTCGACGATGAAATGCTGTCGAATCCGAACGTCAACCAGCCAATCAGCGGCGGAAGCGCGCAAATTAGTGGTAACTTCACGCTTGATGAGGCAAATAACTTGAAAGATACGATTAATTTGGGCGCACTGCCGCTTAAGCTGACTGAGAAATACACGCAAAGCGTAGGCGCAAAGCTTGGGCAGCAGTCTCTTGAAGATACCGTTCGTGCCGGCATCATCGGCTCGGCGATTATTTTGGTGTTCCTGATTATTTTGTTCCGCATACCGGGCGTTGTAGCAGGTATTACGGTTATTACCTTTACTTGGATGCTGGTTCTCGTATTTGAGATGTTGAATGTGACTTTAACGCTGCCGGGTATTGCCGCATTTGTTCTCGGGATCGGGATGGCGGTTGACGCGAATATTATTATGTATGAACGGATTAAAGAGGAAATTCGCAGCGGAAAAAGCTTGCTTTCCTCGCTTAAAGCCGGCTCCAAAAACTCGTTCCGCACAATTATGGATGCGAATATTACAAACATGATTTCCTGCGGCGTGCTTTATTACATCGGAAACGGTGCGATCAGAGGCTTTGCACTGACGATGATTTTGAGTATTTTGGTCAGTATCGTTACAAACATTTTCTTCTCACGCCTGCTGATTCATTTGCTGATTCGCAGCAACCTGTTTACTAAACCTAGCTATTTCGGCGTGAAGGAGGCGGACATCCGTGAACTTTAAAACAACGGTGCATTTTGACTTTATCAAGCATAGCAAAAAGTTTTTCATGGCTTCTATTATTTTAACGGTAATAGGGATTATTTCGCTGTTCCTGTTCAATCTGAACTATGGCGTCGATTTTAAAGCGGGTACGAATATGGATATCGTAGTCGGCAAAGCCCTTACTCAGGCGGATGCGAAGGAAGTTTTGGCCACAGCTGGCATTACGAATGTTACACCGACGGTTGGCGGCACGAACGGGGACCGCGTTTCTGCTCGGTTTGAAGAAGTATTGGAGCAAGCGAAGGTAACAGAAATTCAAAATGCCTTTAAAGCAAAATTTGGCGATCAAGTATCGGCAGAGGTCAGTGTCGTATCTCCAGATATGGCGCGTGAGCTAGGCTTTAAGACGATTTATGCTGTTATTATTGCAAGTATTGCGATCATGATTTATGTGATGATCCGTTTCGAATGGCGCTTTGCTTTAGCAGCGAACATTGCCATTTTATATGACGCTTTTGTTGTAGTCGCTGTGTTTTCCATTTTCCGTCTGGAAGTCGACCTGCCATTTATTGCGGCGGTGCTCACGACAATCGGTTATTCGATTAATGATAAAATCGTTATTTTCGACCGAATTCGTGAAAATCTTCGTTTTGGCAAGCTGAAAACGCGTGACCAGCTCGCAGAAATGGTCAATCAGAGCCTATGGCAGACGATGGCGCGTAATATTTATACGGTGCTTGCCGTTCTCGTTATCGCGGTCTGTTTGTTCCTGTTCGGAAGCGAGTCGATCAAGCTGTTTGCCTTGGCAAAAATTATCGGTCTGACAAGCGGCGCATACTCGTCTATCTGTATTGCGAGCCCGCTTTGGCTTCTTCTTAAAAGCAAACAAAAGCCTAAAGCAAAGCAGCCTGCCAAGACTGCGGTCTAACAGCGTAGGAGGAGGCAGTCATGACAATGAACCAACGATATACAAAAGCAGAACCGGCCAGCTGGTCAGGAATATGGGGTAATGCGGCGTTGGCGTTGTTGAAAGGGGCAGCAGGCTGGCTGTCCGGCAGCAAAGCATTGCTTGCAGATGGTTGCCGATCTGCTGCGGAGGCGGCGGCTATTTTCGCGGAAAAGGTCGTTTCGCAGCGCGGTGGCAATGGCAGCGAAACATCTTCTGGCAGCGCTGCTGCTATAAAGCACAAGGAAACAAGGAAGACAGAAACCTTCATGAATGTTGTTTTAGCAGCAGCCCTGCTTCTAATTGGTTTGGAGATTGGCATTTCGGCCGTTCGCGACATTGCTGAGGGGATCAGCAAGCCGCCTCATTGGAGCGCGCTTGCTGCTTTGGCTAGTTGCCTGCTTGTGAAGGAGCTCATCTGGAAACAAAGGGAGCATGGCAGCAGCTTGTACGCGACACTTGCGGTATTCATTGGTGCAGGGACCGCGTGGCTGGGCAAGCTGATTTCGCTTCCGGTGCTTTATTATTTTGATTCGGCAGCAGCTATCGTCATTTCGGTTATCGTCATGAACGGCGGCTACCGCATTATTGTGCCATCCTCTCGCAAGGAGGAAGCATCAACAGAGGTATATAGCGAAAATACCGAGGAGCTCATGCAGCTCGTTCAACGGGTGGAAGGCGTCGTAACGGTACAGTCGCTGCACGCTCGCGAGCGGGGCCATTATGTCGTTGCGGAGACCGTTATCAGCGTTAATCCGCGCGTGACCGTACTTGAGGGCCATGAAGTGGCAAAAAGGGTGAAACGACTGCTGCTGACACGCTTTACCCACCTAACGGACGCAACCGTTCATGTCGAGCCGTATGACCCCGGTTATCCTTATAAATCCAATCACGATCCGAATCAGGAACATATGCCTACGCTGCTGCAATAGCGCAGCAAGGCAGAAAGGAGTTGAAGTCGGCGTGATTCAAGCTAAAACACGTTGGAATCTTGCACCTTGGGACGAGCAGGCAGACGCGGCGGCGCAGGAGCTTTCGACAGCTTTGCGCCTGTCGCCACTTGCCGCCAAGCTTTTGGTGCAGCGCGGCTATAGGGAGGTCGCACAGGCGGAGCAGTTTTTAAGAGGCGGCTCTGAGCATTTGCATGACCCGTATTTGCTAAAAGATATGAGGGAGGCTGTCACCCGTATTCGGGAGGCGGCCTCAGCTGGCGAAAAAGTACGTATTTATGGCGATTATGATGCCGACGGCGTATCCAGCACCTCGCTGCTCGTGCATGTGTTTCGCGAGCTCGGCCTTCATTTTGATTATTATATTCCCCATCGGGCGCTCGAGGGTTATGGATTAAACAAGGCGGCACTGGAGAAGGCGGCCGCTGAGGGCGTTGGCTTAATTGTGACCGTTGATACCGGCATTAGCGCTTACGATGAAATTGCTTACGCCAAGGAGCTTGGGCTTGATGTCGTTGTCACCGACCATCACGAACCGCCAGCACGTATTCCGGATGCCTGCGCCGTTGTTAACCCGAAGCGGCATGATTGCACTTATCCATTTGAAGGGCTGGCAGGCGTTGGTGTCGCATTCAAGCTGGCGCAAGCGCTGCTGGAACGCCCGCCTATGGAACTGACGGACATCGTTTGTCTGGGAACGATTGCTGATTTAATGCCTCTGACTGGCGAAAACCGGATTTTAGTCAAAAGCGGGCTGGAACGGCTTCGCCAGACGACGAATACCGGATTTCTTGCGCTTGCCGAGTCGACGGGCATAGAGCTGCCGTCGATTACATCTACGACTGTCGCCTTCGGCATGGCGCCGCGCATTAATGCGGCTGGCAGGCTTGATCATGCGCGGCGCGCTGTCGAGCTGCTCATAAGCGATAACTACGATGAGGCTATACTGGCGGCGACCTCGCTCGATATGCTGAACCGCGAGCGGCAGCGCATTGTGGAAGGCATCGTCAAAGAGGCGGAGGAGCTGTGGGCGCAGAAGCAAGCACAAGCTTTGGAAGCGGGCGAAGCAGAGCCGGCAGTCATAGTGCTTGCGGGCGAAGGCTGGAATGTGGGCGTTATCGGCATTGTTGCCTCCAAGCTGCTGGAACGCCATTACAAGCCCGTCATTATTCTAGGCATAGATGGAGAGAGCGGCATGTGCAAGGGGTCTGCGCGCTCCATTGACGGCTACGACCTGCATGCAGCACTTACCGCCTGCGAGAAGCTGCTGGACCATTACGGGGGCCATCAGGCGGCGGCAGGCATGAGCCTGCATCGTGACCAGCTGGCTGATTTTGAACGCCAGCTGAGCGAGCTTGCTTTGGAATGGCTCAGCGAGCAGGATTGGATTCCAAAAACGGGCATTGATCTGGAGTGCAAGGTTGAAGAAGCTAATTTGCAAACGATCAATGAGCTAGCGCAGTTGGAGCCGTTCGGGGCGGGTAATCCATCGCCACGATTGCTCTTTCAGGGCGCCGCGCTTGCAGACAAGCGAACGATGGGCAAGGAAGCGAAGCATCTCAAGCTGACAGTGAAGAGTGGGCAGGCTGTGCTGGAAGCGGTAGGCTTCAGCATGGGAGCCATCGCCGACCGGCTAATTGCGAGCAGCACGGTCGATCTGGTAGGCGCGCTGTCTATTAATGAATGGAACGGCCAGCGCAAGCCGCAGCTGCATATTCATGACCTGTTCAGCGGAGGCGCGTATGCTAAATTTCCTGAACGTGAGCATTTCGGTCAAGTGTATCAACTGCTTCGGAGAATGAAGCAGGCACCGCTTGAGGGGCTTGCGAAGCGCCTCGCGGAGCTGAGCGGATGGCCGCAGGAAATGACCGAGGTTATGCTGCGCGTGTTTACCGAGCTTGCGTTTATCCGCATTGAGGATGGATTTGCAATCGTAGCAGAAGCACCGGAGAAGCGAGAGCTAAGCACAGCGCCTTCCTATCAGGAGGCAAAAAGTAAAGCAGAGCAATTGCAATCTCCACTCTTTGCAGCTACAATATTGGTTTGACAGCACCGCAATGGCGATAGACAGAAGGGACGAATAATTGATGAGCGAGTCACAAATTAATTTTAAAGATTACATTCGGGTCATTCCCGATTTCCCACAGCCAGGCATTCGCTTTAAGGATATTACTACTTTGCTGAAGGACGGCCCAGCTTACCGTGCTGCCATTGAAGAAATGCGCAAAGCGGTTGAGCATTTGAAAATTGATATCGTTGCAGGACCGGAAGCACGCGGCTTCGTTATCGGCGCTCCGCTTGCCCTTGCACTAGGCGTAGGTTTTGCGCCCATTCGCAAAAGCGGCAAACTGCCCGGCGAAACGATTGAAGCGAGCTATGACCTGGAGTATGGCAAAGATGTGCTCGCTATGCACAAGGACTCCATCCAGCCGGGACAGCGCGTTTTGATTGCTGATGATCTACTTGCAACGGGCGGCACGATCGCAACCTCCATTAATTTGATTCGTCAGCTTGGCGGGGAAATTGTCGGTTCGGCTTTTCTCATCGAGCTGTCGTATTTGACAGGCCGCGAGAAGCTTGGCGATATGGACGTCGTTTCACTCGTTACTTACTAGAAATATCTTGAAGGATGAAATAAAATCGTTTGAGCGTTTAAGCCAACCAGCTGCTGCTGGTTGGCTTTTGCACTATAAAGTCCGCGTTACCGGTTGAAAAATTTAAATTTCCATGACTTAAATCGACACTTCAATCGACAGCGTAGTTGACGTCATGCTATGCTTACAGGCATAATATTAGAAAACTCGGAAAATGCGCGAAGGGGAGCCGAAGCAGGGCTCATTTCGGAAAGGGATGTTCATGGGCATAGAGCAGTTAATTGAAAAGGCATCGGCCTATATGAAGGAACAGGACTTATTACGCATAAGGGAAGCCTATCATTTTGCAGATCAGGCTCATCATGGACAAGTGCGGAAATCAGGCGAACCTTACATTTTACATCCGATTGCCGTAGCAGATATATTGGTGGATATGCAGATGGATGTGCTGTCCATTATTACAGCTTTGCTGCATGACGTGGTTGAAGATACGACAGTCGATCTAGAGACGGTTCGGGCGAAATTCGGTGAAACCTGCGCGATGCTGGTTGACGGACTGACGAAGCTGGAGAAAATCCGTTTTCGTTCCAAGGAAGAGCAGCAAAACGAAAATTATCGAAAAATGTTTGTGGCGATGGCGCAGGATATTCGCGTTATTTTGATTAAGCTTGCCGATCGCCTGCACAATATGCGGACGCTGAAATTCCAGTCAGAGGAAGCCCAGCGGCGGATTGCGTATGAGACGCTGGAAATTTTTTGCCCCATTGCGCATCGGCTAGGTATTTCCGCGATTAAATGGGAGATGGAGGATATTGCACTTCGGTATTTAAATCCGCAGCAATATTATCGCATCGCCAACTTGATGAAGAAAAAACGGGCAGAGCGCGAGCAGTTTATTGCCGATGTTATTGAGCGTATTGAAGAGAAGCTTGGCGAAATGGGCATTGAAGGCGATATTTCCGGGCGCCCGAAGCATTTGTACAGCATTTACAAAAAAATGACCGACCGCAACAAGCAGTTTAATGAGATTTATGATCTCATGGCGATTCGGATTATTGTCGAAAATATTAAAGATTGTTATGCGACGCTCGGCATTATCCACACGCTGTGGAAGCCGATGCCGGGAAGGTTCAAGGATTATATCGCGATGCCGAAGGCGAATATGTACCAGTCGCTGCATACGACGGTTGTAGGGCCGAATGGCGAGCCGACCGAAGTGCAAATTCGGACATGGGATATGCATCGTACATCAGAATACGGGATTGCGGCGCATTGGGCGTACAAGGAAGGCACGGTCGTGCCAAACCGCAATTTTGAAGATAAAATGTCTTGGTTCCGCGAAATATTGGAGCTGCAAAATGACGCTCGCGACGCATCGGAGTTTATGGAATCGCTGAAAATGGATTTTTTCTCCGATCTTGTATTTGTATTTACGCCGAGCGGTGAAGTCATTGAGCTGCCAGCCGGCTCTGTGCCGCTGGATTTTGCTTACCGCATTCACACGGAGGTTGGCAACCGCACGATTGGCGCCAAGGTGAACGGCCGTATTGTGCCGCTTGATTGTAAGCTCAAAACCGGCGATATTATTGAAATTCTCACCTCCAAGCATTCGTACGGACCGAGCCAGGATTGGGTGAAAATCGCACAATCTTCGCATGCGCGCAGCAAAATCAGGCAGTGGTTTAAGAAGGAGCAGCGCGAGGAAAATGTGGCGAAGGGCCGTGAGGCTGTCGAGCGTGAGCTCAAGCGCCTTGGTCTAGAGCCTTCGGCTTGGCTGACCGAGGACAAGCTGCAGGAGGTTGCGTCCAAGTTCTCATTTAACGATGTGGAGGACATGCTGTCGGGCGTTAACTTTGGCGGCGTGACCGCTGCACAGATTTGTACCCGTCTAACGGAGAAGCTGCGCAAGGAAGCTGAGAAAAACAATACGATTGAGCTCGGTACGGATAAAGATGCGAAATCGGGAGTCAGCCGCAAAAATCGCCAGCACCATGGCGTTACGGTACGAGGTATTGATAATTTGCTCATTCGCTTTGCTCGCTGCTGCAATCCGGTGCCTGGCGACGCTATTATTGGCTACATTACGCGTGGACGCGGCGTCTCGGTGCATCGTATGGATTGCCAGAACATTCCGTTTGGCATGGACGGAGAGGAAGCTGATCGCGTCATTGAGGTGGAGTGGGAAGAATCTGTCGAGGCAAATTACAGCGTCGATATTGAAATTACCGGTCATGACCGTAATGGTCTGCTCAATGAAGTGCTGCAAGTCGTATCCGGAAGCAAGACGAATATTTCAGCAGTGACCGGGCGTTCCGTGAAAAATAAAATGGTCATGATTCATATGACCGTGCTGATTAAGAACGTTGAGCATCTCTCATCTGTGGTGGAGAAGATTAAACGGGTGCAGGATATATATTCCGTCCAAAGGATTATGAATAGCTGATTTTGCTGCAAAAGCCTTTAGTTGGGGAAGGGCGGGGGACGCTGCGTGAAAGGTTTGGGTTTCGGTCGCCATTGCTGATGGATTTTTGGAATATAACCGTAGCGGTTAAAATCCATCAGCAAAAGCGAACGCTCCGCTCCTCAATTCCAAACCTTTCACTTCACTCTCTCCCCCTCCTCTTCCCCAAAAAGGTTTTAAAAGCAAGTTTTGCTATTGCCAGTAGGCAACAAGCTAAAGATAAAAGATAAAGATAAAGATAAAGATAAAGTCAAAAGATAATGACTACACTTAGTTGACTGTTATTGTGTAGTTCAACAGGCATACATTGATTACACCTGCTTCGCATGCGCGAAGCAGGGATGAATGACAGAGGGATGGCGGCGTACTTAGCCGCCTTCTTCTTTTTTAAGGGAGGATGGGAAAGCATGAAGGTTGTGATACAGAGAAGCAAGCAGGCGAGCGTGACCGTCGAAGGTGAAATAACAGGAGCAATCAACTTCGGATACGTGCTGCTTGTTGGGATTACCCATGAAGATACAGTAGCAGACATCAAATGGATGGCCGATAAAATCGCGGGCCTGCGCATTTTTGAAGATGAGGCTGGCAAAATGAATTTTTCCATCGTCGAAACCGGTGGCGCTATTTTGTCCGTATCGCAGTTTACATTGTATGGAGACAGTCGCAAAGGCCGACGACCTAACTTTATGGCTGCTGCGCGCCCAGAACAGGCTGAGCCGCTCTACGAGCAGTTTAATGCCTATCTTCGCCAGCAGCATGGGCTGCAAGTGGAGACGGGGCGTTTTGGCGCTATGATGGATGTATCGTTCGTCAACTGGGGTCCTGTTACATTGATTTTGGACAGCAAGGAATAGAGCCGTAAAGAAGAATTGCATTCGCAGAGGGATTCCTTAATTCATTTCCTCTTTGGCAGCAACCTCCGTTTTAATTTCTGTAAATAATCCTTCTTTAGTCAAACCGGTTATTTTATCAATAGAGGCTAGCTCAATCTGTTCCGTTTGGAAATGGATCGTATCGTTTTGCTCAGTTGTTAAGGAAAGCTCCTTGTTTTCTGTATTCACTTTCAAAGCAACGCTGCCAAAAGAATCCACTTCCACTTGAAAGGGTACTGAAGAGGGGCCGAACACATCCTTAGTCTGTGCTTTTTTCAAAAACAAGACATAAGTTTGATCAAAATCAGGTTTGCTGTAGTTGGGCGAATTGAGCACCGCTTCATATTCCACTTCATCTACCGTATGCTTTAATAAAATGTTATGTGGAATGGAAATATGAATGGTGCCTCCAATCTCGCCTAACAAGGCTTCCTCGACTACAAACGAATACACCTCACTAAAATGGTTTTCTCCCATGTTCCAATTCTCAATAAATTTCTCGTAGCGGCCGGATACCACATAATCGGAATGATGAACTAATCCTGCAATATCCCCGCTTACTGCATAATCCGGAGCATAATTTACATTATACGTAGCTGGCATTTCCTGCTCTTTTGTTATAAGTAAAACCACTGCGGTCATGAGCGCTGCGCATAACACTGTAATTAGGGTCATACGAAGATTCCATCGTATCGTCATTATGATTTCCTCCTTTAATTATTTTGGATAAAGGGCATTTATTCCATTTTTATCATCGATTTGCGGCAAGTATATGTTTTCCCTGTCTCTGCTTGAATTCATAAGGGCCGTCACAGGAACAGAGCTATGACCCAGACCAAGGGCGTGCCCTAATTCATGTCCAGCAGTGCTCCTTCTTGTTTGGGGATAATTTACAACACTTGGGTTCCCTATATTGATATCCGCGGTAAAGTAGCTAGTTGAAGCTGTACCTGGGCTCACATAAGTAATGCATACCCCATACATCGAAGGATCATCGACACTTTGAGTGCCAACGGTGCTGAATGTTGAAGTGTTGAGTGCCGAAAGATTAAATTTTATTTTACTTTGGGCACTATTCCAATCAGAGACGGCGGAATCAAAAGCAGCTTTATAAGTCGTATTAGTGGTAGCGTATTTTACATAAACGTTGTAAGTATTATTAACGGACTTGGGCCATTTGTGACCGGTAAACGTATAGGCGAAAGCGGTTGACGTAAAAATGAGAGCCGATAGTAGTAAGGTTGTAGCGGTCAGCAAAGATTTTTTCCTCATCATTTCATGCCCCTTTTTTGATTTTTCTTACTGATAAATCTCTGTATACCATTTTCTTTGCACGACTAAGCGCTTTAAGGATACGATTGCGTACGAATTGGACGTAACTTTATGACGATCAAAAAACAGAATATGTTTCATATTTTGGATTTTATTTCAAATAAATAAAAGATGAAAGGTTCGAGGTGTATCTTTTCCAGCAGCATGAATGGCAATTGGACAAGCAATCATGCAGGGATGAAGATTAGTGGGGAGACCTTCTGGATACAATAGGGGAGAGAATGGGCGCGCTTAAAGCATTCGGCAGCGATTGGCCGTGGCTGAGCGCCTATTTATTTTGTACCGGAGGCGAATGAACGCATGCATCAATCCCGCAAGGAGCAAGGGCTGGAGCGGATTAGCCGCAAGCTGCTTCATGCAGATCGGCATGAAGCCATCAGGCTGTCACAGCTGGAGGAAGACATGGAGGCGGCAGAGGAATGGGCAGGCTTTCCAACTACTGCTGGCAAGCGGAGCGACATTAGGGACACATAATATGGAGCCGAATGCAGATAGGGTACCCGCGCGGCAAAGAACTGGAAGCAGGATACAATACGATGCCATAAGCCATATGACATAGGCTAACGCTTGTCCGCATACGCTGGCGCAAAAGCAGGGGAAAGGTCGAAATAGCAGGAAATAAAACGCTTTCTAAACTGTAATGTTACTGTAATCAAACGATAACGCTATTTTAACATCGCAAGCCTATAATAGACCTCGACCCCCTTTTTTAAAATATAATTTACTTTTGGACCTGCAATGTGATTGCAGGTTTTTTTCTGTCTTCTGGCGGGCATACGACTGTTTCTATACAATCGGGCTGATTACAGCTGAATCGCATCTTGACTTTCTGACGACGCCCAAGTAAAATGAAGCATCAGCACCATTCACTATAATGATTTCATGATGGAACAAAGTAATCCATGCGCATATATGCAGAGAGGAATGCCTTAGGCTGCAAGCATTCTTATAATGGCGGGATGAACAGACTTTCCGGAGAACAGACGGTGAACGTCAGCCTGCTGGGGTTTAAGCCCTAGGCAAGCGATTGTTTCAGTAGCCGTACTGCGGGTGACGGGCGTTAACCGTCTTCAAGCGAGCTTCTGCCTTAGGGCAGCTGTCTCGGAATGTGGGTGGTACCACGGGAGCTATACTCTCGTCCCTGACAGCAATATTTGCTGTTCAGGGGCGGGAGTTTTTTGCTTTAAATATAAGACTTTATAAGTTTTACACTTACCACTGGCTTATATTTCACCGCAAAATGAGCCCTGCCGTCATCACACGGCGAGTGCTGTTTTGCTTGTTTTCATGTTTTTCAGCAGCAGGTCAGGAGGAAAATGACATGGCATTTCAAAAATTACCGGGAACGCAGGACATGCTGCCGGGCTCAATCGACAGCTGGCAGTTCGTCGAGCAGAAGGCGCGCGAAATATGCCGCCGCTTTAATTTTCGTGAAATTCGCACGCCGATCTTCGAAGCGACCGAGCTGTTCCAGCGCGGCGTAGGCGAAACAACGGACGTTGTAGAGAAAGAGATGTATACGTTCACGGATCGCGGCAATCGCAGCGTGACGCTGCGTCCAGAGGGCACAGCCGGTGTCGTTCGGGCGTTCGTTGAAAATAAACTGTATGGCGAGCCTGATCTGACGAAGCTGTATTACATCGGTCCTATGTTCCGCTATGAGCGCCAGCAAGCGGGGCGTTACCGCCAGTTTCACCAGTTCGGCGTTGAGGCGATGGGCTCGGTGAATCCGGCGCTTGATGCCGAGGTTATCGCTTTGGGCTACACGTTTTATACCGAGGTTGGCCTTAAAGGGGTACGCGTCGAGATCAATTCCGTCGGAACGCCGGAAGTAAGGCTTGCCTTCCGCGAGCGCCTGCTTGCGTTCCTTGAGCCGAAGCGCGAGCTGCTGTGCAAAGATTGCCAGTCGCGGATGGACCGCAACCCGCTGCGCGTGCTGGACTGCAAAGTCGACCAGAAGCATTTTGAAGGTGCTCCGTCGATTTTGGATAGTTTGGATGAGGAATGCTCAACGCATTTTGAAAAGGTTAAAGCGTATTTGACGGCGATGAATATTCCGTTCGATGTCAATTCGAAGCTGGTGCGCGGGCTTGATTATTACACGCATACCGCTTTTGAATATAAAGCGGAAGGTATCGGTGCCATCGATACGATTGGCGGCGGCGGACGCTACAATGGGCTCGTTGCCGATATTGGCGGACCGGATCAGCCGGGCGTCGGTCTTGGCCTCGGGCTGGAGCGGACGATATTGCTCCTTGAGCACCAGAAGACGGAAGGCATCAAGGAAACGAGCCAGGTCGACGTTTACGTCATCAGCCTTGGCGAGGCAGCAGAGCGTGAGGCGACTAAGATCGTACATGACCTGCGTGCAGCAGGCTTGCGCGCTGACCGTGACTACACAGATCGCAAGATGAAGGCGCAGATGAAGTCAGCGGATCGCTTCAAGGCACGTTTTACCGCCATTCTCGGCGATGACGAGCTGGAGCGCGGCGAAATTGCCCTGAAAAATATGGAAAGCGGCGAGCAGCGCACCGTAGCAATCAGCGAGCTTGCAGCAGCGATTCAAGCTTAGAGACTGCGACGAAATAAAGTACCGCACCGGGTACTAATTTCCTCTCAGCTCCTGAGTTTACTAAATCTTTTAAATAAAAGGAGCATAACCATTATGTTGAAAACACACCCATGTGGAAAATTAACGAAAAGCGATATTGGACAAACGGTCATTTTGAACGGCTGGGTACAGCGTCGTCGTGACCTAGGCGGCGTATTGTTTATTGATCTTCGCGACCGTACAGGTATTGTGCAAACGGTATTTAACCCTGATTTTTCCGGCGATGCGCTGGCGATTGCTGACCGTGCCCGCAACGAGTTTGTACTTGCTGTTCAAGGCACAGTTGTTGAGCGTGACCCAGAGACCGTTAACGCGAACCTGGAAACAGGCGAAATCGAAGTGCGCGTTGAAAAAATCGAAATTATGAACGCGGCAAAAACACCGCCATTCCCAATCGAAGACGGCGTCGAAGTTGACGAGTCGCTGCGCTTGAAATACCGTTACCTTGATCTGCGTCGTCCGGAAATGCAAAAAACATTGCTGCTCCGTTCGAAAGCAGCGAAGATTTTCCGCGACTTCCTTGACGGAGAAGGCTTTATTGACGTTGAAACGCCAATTTTGACCAAGAGCTCACCAGAAGGTGCCCGTGATTATTTGGTACCAAGCCGCGTGCATGAAGGCGAATTTTTTGCCCTGCCGCAATCGCCGCAAATTTTCAAGCAATTGCTAATGGTCGGCGGCATTGAGCGTTATTATCAAATCGCTCGCTGCTTCCGCGATGAGGATCTTCGCGCAGACCGTCAGCCTGAGTTCACACAAGTCGATATTGAAACTTCCTTCCTGTCGCAGGATCAATTGCTGGGCATGATGGAGCAGCTTGCTGCAAGATTGTTCCGCGAGACAGTAGGCGTGGAGCTTGCGCTTCCGTTCCAACGCATTACGTATGAAGATGCCATCAATAAATATGGCTCCGATAAGCCTGACCTACGCTTCGGCATGGAAATTCAAGATATTACCGATATTGTAGCGACAAGCGAAGTGAAGGTATTCGCAAGCGTAGCAGCATCCGGCGGCGTCGTGAAGGCATTCAACGCTAAAGGCTGTGGCGGCTGGAGCCGTAAAGAGCTTGACGATCTGCAGCCGTTCGCTGCTCGTTATGGCGGTAAAGGCCTAGCTTGGATTACGGTGAAGGATGGCGAATGGCGCGGTCCAATCGTGAAGTTCCTGAAACCGGAGGAAATCGCGGCATTGACTGAGCGTCTTCAAGTTGAAGATGGCGACTTGCTTACATTCTCTGCTGACAAGCAAAAAGTTGTTGTTGATGTCATGGGCAATCTGCGCCTGAAAGTGGGCCGCGAGCTTGGCTTGATCGACGACACTAAATTTAAGTTCGTATGGGTCGTAGACTTCCCGCTTCTTGGCTGGGACGAGGATGCGCAGCGTTATGTAGCCGAGCATCATCCATTCACACGTCCGCATGAGGATGATTTGCACCTGTTTGATACAGATCCAGGCAAAATCCGCGCACAAGCTTATGATATAGTCCTGAACGGCTATGAAGTAGGCGGAGGCTCGATGCGTATTTACAAGCGTGAAGTACAGGAGAAAATGTTCAATGCGCTTGGTTTGTCGCCAGAAACAGCACAGCAGAACTTCGGTTACCTGCTGGATGCTTTTGAATACGGTACGCCTCCGCATGGCGGCATCGCTTTCGGCTTCGACCGTCTCATCATGCTGCTGGCTGGCCGCACGAACCTGCGTGAAACGATTGCATTCCCGAAAACAGCGAACGCAACCGATCTGCTGTGCAATGCGCCGTCCGAGGTTGAGCTATCCCAATTAGAGCAGCTTCATATCCGTACAGTGCCTAAGCCTGCAAAACAGCCTGCACCAGTAGGAGCAGCACCAGAAGCGCCACAAGCACCACAGGCTTAATGGAATGGGCGGGCGAAATTGCCCGCCTTCTCACCCTAGATGCATGGAATAGATAACGGAAGGGACGGCGATTTTTAGATGCTGCACCAATTTTCACGCACGGAGCTGGCAATCGGGCCGGAAGGCCTCGAGCTGATGAAAGGGAGTACGGTAGCGGTGCTTGGTATCGGCGGCGTGGGCGGCATTGCTGCTGAGGCGCTTGCCCGTACAGGCATAGGCCGTATTATTTTGGTCGATAAAGATGTTGTCGATATTACAAACGTCAATCGCCAGATCCATGCGCTTACGACGACCGTTGGCGAGCCGAAGGCAGACTTGATGCGCGACCGCATTAAGCTCATTAACCCAGAGTGCGACGCGGTATCTCTGCGCATGTTTTATACGGAAGAGACGTTCGATAAATTTTTTGAATATCCGATTGATTATGTGGTCGATGCTTCCGATACGATTTCGTACAAAATCCATTTGATCAAGCAGTGCCTGGAGCGCAAAATTCCGATTATTTCGAGCATGGGCGCCGCTAACAAAATGGACCCGACGAAATTTGAAGTTGTGGATATTTCCAAAACCCACACCGATCCCATTGCCCGCGTTGTGCGGCAAAGACTGCGCAAGGAAGGCATTCATAAAGGCGTGAAGGTTGTGTTCTCCTCGGAGACGCCGAAGAAGCCGCGTCAAGATGTGACGCAGCGCATCGTGCCCGAGAACGCGCCGGAAATTCGCAAGGCACAGCAGCCGCCAGCGAGCAATGCATTTGTTCCTCCAGTGGCGGGACTGATTATGGTCAGTGTCGTCGTACAGGATCTGCTGGCGAAGGCAGATATTACAGTCTAGGCAAGCCCGGCTTACAGCCAAATAAAATAAACCAGAGCGGATATGCACAGGCATATCATGGGCTCTGGTTTTTTTGTTGAATAAGCATGCTTATTTCTGAAACTCCTTCGGCGTAAAGCCCGTCATCTGCTTGAAGATGCGGCTGAAATAAAACGGGTCGCAATAGCCGACCTGCTCCCCGACTTCCTTAACGGACAGGTGAGCATGATTGCGAAGCAAATATTTCGCTTCGTGGATACGCAGCGACATCAAATAGCGGGAAGGGGACTCCTCCGTATGCTTCATAAAAACTTTGCTCAAGTGGGAGGCGGTAAAATTGAAGCTGCGGGCAATTTGCTCCAGGCTGAGATTTTCCCTGTAATGCTCGCGCATGAAGCCTTGCACCATTTGCACCAATTCATCCGTATCCGTGTCCGCTCCGCTTGGCTGGAGGCTTTTCACCGGGGGGTTATAATCAGTCCGTTCCGCCTCAATTAGCGTCTTTACGCGATTGTATACCCGCGCAAGCTCAGAGGTTGCAATCGGTTTCAGCAAATATTCAATGACATTGTACTGAATCGCTTGCCGCGCGTATTCAAAATCCGCAAAGCCGCTTGTAATAATTTTGCGCATGCGTGGATAATAGCGGTGGATGGACCCAATGAGCTCAATGCCATCCATGACGGGCATCCGAATATCGGTAATGAGCAGATCCGGCTGCTCCCGCTTCACAAGCTCGAGCGCTTCTTTGCCATCCTGGGCGGAGCCGACAATTCGAATGGCCTGATCCAGACCTTCGAGCTTGCGCACCAGCGTACCTCGGATGATATCTTCGTCTTCGGCAATAACAACTTTAATGACGTTTGCTTGAGCCATGAGCGAATGCCTCCCTTTGCCGGTTTTGTTTGCCACCAATTCTAATAGCGGCCCCGCCTTCAGAGCAATTGTAAAGTTGAGGACCAAAGGTATGCCATACGACTAATAAAATAAATCCAGCAGTTCACGCGCACCGTTGCTGCTTTCATTTTGCTGCTAGGCGGACGTTTTGTCAAAGACTTTTTGTAAGCGCTTCACAAAAAACTGGCAAGTGTTAAAATCCAGCAGTGCATTCATCCCTATAGGGGAGCGATATGACAAAAGCCGTGCCTGTGGTGGAGCCTATTTTGTGCCAGCTTTTCAGTAATGAGCAAAATGAAAAAGCGCATACCGATTGAATATCGATACACGCTTTAGGTAAACCCGTCTTTAAATTATCCGATTACCGCATCAATGAACTTTTCCAGTGCGGTCGTATCTGTAATGTTTTTATTGCAATCATCGCTTTTGGCGCACATATAATTTCCGATGGCTTTGTAGTAGTCGGGTGATGTGCCCGCGGGCCTTTTTTTCGTTATGGCGGAAAATAAAGCAAGCTCCTCGAACCGATTGCACACAAAGCAATAGTTTTTCTTGTTCGCCCGGTTGTAGCGGCCTTCGACGCCAACAAACTGCCCATTTACCGGATAAACGATAAACAGCTTATTGCTCGCAATATCAATCCAGCTTAAATAAGTGACATAGCGATAGTCGATAGCGGCTAGATCGGGCAGCCTGAGCTTTTTATTTTTGGGAAAAAGCTTCTGTATCTGTTTGGCCGTAATGGCTGGAAACTCCGTCAAATAGGCTTCCAGATCCCGCAAATACTTGGCAAAATCCTCTTTCGTCCTTAGCGTTGAAACGGCCTCAAGCATTTGCTTCTGCTCGGCGGTGGCGCCTGGGAACATCTCCATAATTTTAGATTCTGCCGTATATTTAACGGACTCCAAAATTTTCAAATCGACAACCGTGCCAAGCGCATGCTGCAAAATACCGGCTTGTTTTTTTATCTCATTATATTGATGGTTTCTAATAAATGGTTCACGCATTTAGGTTCAGCCCCTTATTTGTTTTGATCATGCAGAAAATAAGGTGCAAAGCCAAGTATTAGAAACGACATAAGCGTGGCTGGGAGAAAACGTATCAGTTATGAGTACGCCCTTGCAAAGTATCGCTTCTAAAACAAGCTCTGCAGTGGGCTGTGCCAATCCGGCAATCTCGTATTGCCATCCATACCGACCCCCTTTTCAATGAATTACCGTTTATTATAATCAAAAAAACCTTCTTTCTCAACAGCCAATCCCATGGCGCAATAAAAAGCGAATATGCTATGATCGATAGGAATAGAAAAGAAGGTTGTGAGGCATATGGATTTATTTTCTTATCAGGAAGCGGAGACGCCGCGGGCGAGGCTGCTAGCCGACCGCATGCGGCCGCAGACGCTGGATGAATATATTGGGCAAGAGCATATCATTGGAGAGGACAAGCTGCTGCGCCGGGCGATTGAAGGGGATCAGGTGTCGTCCATTTTGCTGTACGGCCCGCCGGGCTGCGGCAAGACGACGCTTGCCAACATTATTTCCAAGCGGACAGCGGGCGAGTTCGTCAAGCTGAACGCCGTTGACGCTTCGGTGAAGGATGTGCGCGAAGTTATTGAGCAAGCCCGTCTGAGCAAGACGATGTATGGCAAAAAAACAATTTTGTTCCTCGACGAGGTGCATCGCTTTAACACGGCAAGACAAGATGCGCTGCTGCCAGCGGTTGAGCAGGGCATCATCATTTTTATTGGCGCGACGACGGAAAATCCATTTCACCATGTAAATGGGGCGCTTCTGTCACGCTCGACACTGTTTCAATTGGAGCCGCTCGGTCCGCAGCATGCGCTGGAGTCCATGAAGCGGGCGCTGGCGGATAAAAGCCGCGGGCTGGGCTTTATGGAGCTGCACTGCGACGAGGAGGCGCTGGCGCATATCGCGAATATGGCAGGCGGCGACATTCGCCGCGCTTTGAACGCACTGGAGCTGGCCGCAGTGACAACGCCTTCTGAGCCGGACGGCTCGGTACATATTACGCTGGAGGTGGCGCAGGAATCGATACGCAACCGTGCGGTCAAAGCGGATCAATCGACGCAATATGATGTGCTGTCAGCGTTTCATAAAAGCATTCGCGGCTCCAGCGATGCAGCGCTGTTCTGGTTTTTGTACGCGGTGGAGAAGCTTGGCATGGACCCGATGACGTTTATCCGCCGGCTGATCGTCGCTTGCAGCGAGGACATTGGCCTTGCGAATCCGCAAGCGATGGTGCAGGCGGTAACGGCGATGGATGCTTATCACAAAATCGGCTGGCCGGAGGCGAAATACAATGTGTCACAAGCGATTTTGTTCGCGGTAGAAAGCCCAAAATCAAATGCAACGGCGATGGCCATCGGCAAGGCGATGACGATGATGGAGGGGCTGGGCGCAGCCGAAGTGCCGCTGCATTTGCGCGATACGCATTATAAAGGCTCGGCGCAGCTTGGTCACGAAGGCTACAAGTACCCGCATGATTATCCGGGGCATTATGTGCAGCAGCAATATTTGCCAGACAAGCTGCGGGAAATGAGCTTTTATCAGGCATCCGAGCAGGGCATGGAGGATAAAATCCGGCAAAACCAAGAGCTGCGGAAACGTCCGAAGGGGAAGAAATAGCCGTTTGAAGGATAGGATGGAAACCTTCTAATGCCGGCCTTCGTATGGAGGCTCAGGCAAATTGCAAAGCGATAACCACAACTCTTTGTCGAGTGGACTCTGTTGTATCCCGTTCCCTGTTCTTTTCTCTTTGGTTTATTATTATATTGAGGTGTTTAAAATATATTATATGTGGTTGTTTGTATCTTTTTTAGTTTCTTTATGGCTGGTGTCTTTTTACCCGAATTACAATGACAATGAGTTCGTGCTTTTTACTGATATTACAACCATATTGTTTTTTTTACCTGGTTTCTTTCTTATGTTTTATTCTATACTCGTACAACTATTGCTATTAATAGTGAAAAAAGCAGAGGCAATAGCTCCAATAGCGATTATATTCTATATCCTGAATATAGTGGTCATATCTTTTATTACTAGTTATTCGAATATCTTTTTGAATATAGCCATTTCTATTGTGTGCTCATCGCTATCCATCATTCATTTTTTTATTTCACTGTACTTAAAAAAGCGTTTGGCTCCGATTTAGGCAGGCCAAGCACGATCTGCGAAGGAATAGGAACGAAGCAGACGGATCGTGGGGATGAGGTCTACACTTTACGCGGGTGCGACCAAGATGACACGGCAGAAACCTTTTTCTGGGCCGCCGACCCGGATCCCACAAAATAACACCAAACAAAGGAGCTGTATAAACCTATGAAGCTGTTAACATTTACGGAGCAAGGTGCAGAGCGTTTGGGAGTAAAGACGGAGCAAGGCATTCTCGATGTGGCGGCAGCCAGTGTAGCTTGTAAAGGCAGTGCATCCGTACCTCAAAATATCCATCAGGTCATTGAAGGCGGGGCGGAGGCCGTTGAAGCCCTTCACCGTCTGGCGGACGAAGCGTTAAGCCGTGCCGCTGAGCTTGGCCCGGTATTTCTCGATGAAGCGGAGCTTGTGTTTGCCCCTGCTGTGACAAGCCCTGGCAAAATCCTTTGCATAGGCCTCAATTACCGCAAGCATGCGGAGGAGTCCAATGCGGCCATTCCCGAGGTGCCGATTCTGTTCAGCAAATTTAGCAATACGCTCGCCGCCCATGGAGAAGAAGTACCGCTTCCTATTGCCTCCGAGAAGGTGGATTACGAGGCAGAGCTAGCGATTGTCATTGGCAAAGAAGCGAAGCATGTGACGGAGGAGGAAGCGCTCAGCTACGTATTCGGCTACTGCGCTGCCAATGATTTGTCGGCTCGCGATTTGCAAATGCGGACAGGCCAGTGGCTGCTGGGCAAAACGTGCGACAAATTTGCGCCGCTCGGCCCTTATCTCGTAACAGCGGACGAGGTAGGCAATCCGAATGAGCTGGAGATGAAATGTTTCGTAAACGGCGAGGTGCGCCAGCACTCGAACACGAGCGATATGATTTTTAACTGCAAGGAAATCGTCAGCTATGTTTCGCGCCATATGACGCTGTCGCCGGGCGATGTCATCTTGACGGGTACGCCTGAAGGCGTCATGCTCGGTTATCCGGTGGACAAGCAAAGCTATCTCAAGGCAGGGGACCATGTTACGATCGAAATCGAAAAGCTTGGTAGCTTGACAAATCTAATGGTTCTGGAATCATAACCAGTATAAAAAAGCAAGGAAGCCGAGGCTAATGCCGCCAGCGTCCTTGCTTTTTTTCAATAAAACCGATAAGTGCTTCAGAGATCCATCGCTCTACGCAATGGCAAACATGAGTGCGCCGTAGCCAAATGCGGCAGCCAGCATTCCCATCGCAAAAGCAGGCATCAGCGAATTGCTGCGGTACATCCGGAAAAAGCCGACAATCATAATAGCAGCTGATGCAAGCAGCAGCCAGCTATCAAGTCCAAGCGAAAAATGAAGCGTAATATCAGGGCTGAAGCTTCCTTTATAAATCGTTGTGAACAAAGAAGATGGTGCTGTTGTTTGCAGCGTTTCCTTCACCTCATGCGGCGGGGCCTGCTGGCCCAGCACGCTTGTGGCGATAAAAATCAGCAAGGCGATCAGGCTTTCTGCCTTTAACCAAGGGAGCGGGCGGAAAGCGGCATCTTGCTTGAGCTTGTTTTTGTAGCCAAAGCTGTTCGTATACGCGAGCAGCAGCAGCGGCAGCAGCAATAAATGCTTAATCAACAGCATTTGCCCGTACGGCAGCATCCAGGCGTTAACATATTCTGGTGTCGTAAAGGTCATTAATGTAATGCCCGCTGATATCGTTACGAAAAAACAGCCGAAGGCGAGCGTTGAAAACCATGATAAAAACGGCTCCCAATGGTTTTCGTCCTTCGAAAACCAGCTTATCGTAACGACAATGCCCAGCCAAATGGTGACGGCTATAAAATGGGCGCTGTGAATGACGACCCCTTTCAGCCCATAGAGCGCTGAGGCATGGCTGGCATAACCGAGCCATACAGCCAGCAGCAAGGCTATGAACAGCCCAACCTTCGGCATATGGCGGTCCTGCCGGAAGGATTTCATTGCGAGCAGGACGGACAGGCCGAGGGAGCTAAGCAGCGTCCACACGAAGGCTTTGCCTGCTACGGCATCAAGCAGCAGGCTTTTCATCATTTGCATATAGCTAAGTTCAAAGTCGGCGGCGAAAGTACGTGCCGTTTGATCAAGCGGAACAAACGAAAGCACAGGGATAGCAAGCGTGCAGGCCAGCAGCAAGCGATCAGGGACAACAACCTGCGGACGCTTGCCCTCCGGCACGAGACGCAAAGTAAATGCGCCCATTAACAACGCAAAGCAAACATACAGAAGCGTCTCGCTCAAATAAATCATTTTTTACGTCTTCTCGCAGCGGCAGCGATAACGGCAATAAGCAGAATGACAACGACAATAATGATCACGCTCGTTGTGGAGCTGCTATCCTTTCCTTCCGTAGGGGCTGCAGGATCTGCTGTTGGAGCAACGCTTGCCGCAGGGCTTGCCGTTTCAAGGACAGGCGACTCGGTTGCCGCAGCTTCAGGCGTTGATGTGCTTTCAGGCGAAGGGGATGCCGATGCAGGCTGCTCGCTTGCAGCAGCTTCCGGCGCGTTGACGGTGAAGCTGTAGTCGCCCTCAATCGCATGGCCATCAGCGCCGATAATCGCCCATTTTACCGTGTATATCCCGTTCTCCAGCGCCGTTGGAACCGCACCGCTCATCGTTTTTCCGTCTACAGTTACTTCATCGGTGGCAATTTGCTCGCCAGCCGCGTTCAAAAGCTTGAATGTACTGAGCTTTTCGATATCCGTATTGAAAGAAAGTGAGATTTGAGCAGGTGATGCGGTTACCGTCTCGTCTACGGCAGGTGTGGCCTGCTCGATTTTGGAATGGGCAAAAACGGCACCGGGAACTAGCCAAATAACAGCCAGCATAATTAGAATAAAACGTTTCATATTGTTCCTCCTTGTAAGCTGAAGCTTAAGTATGTTGTAGCAAGCTGTTAGCATTATATCAGATATTGGGGTGTGACAAACGGCCTGCTCTGCGGCAAATTATAGGCGACTTTATGAACTTTTGCAAAAAAACGCTAGGTCTATGCTGAATAATGTACGGACTACGATGAATAAACATAATTACCGTCACTTAAAAACGGCGAGAGATGGACGAGGGGGTGCGCCTACCGTCACCGGAGCATATTCTGGGGCAGGGCAGGCGAAGCCGCATTGGGTGAAACGATTCAGTTTGTGCTGTTTGCAGGGTTATTGCTCGCTAACGGTTTTTTCACAGCGGCGGAGACGGCTATGCTGCGTTTGCGGCCTGATCAGCTGCATAAGCTGCAGAGCGGGCGCCGTTCAACAAAAAGGGCAACTGCTTCTGCTGCGATGCTGCGTGAGCCTCAAACTTATTTAACCATATGCCAGCTTGGAATAACACTCGCGTCGCTGGGGATGGGCTGGATGGGGATTCCGGCATTCCGCCTGCTCTTCGATTCATGGCTGACTGGAATGAGTGGGCGAGTCCCCATCGCTCCAATCGTAGCGGAAGTGTGCGCTGTCGCAGCCGCTTTGCTGCTGGCTGCCGTGCTGCACAGCGTTTGCGGCGTACTCGTTCCGAAAGCCATTGCGGGACATCGTGCGAAGCGGGTCGTTGCGCTCGCGGCCGCACCACTGTTTTATTTTCATAAAATCATGTATCCGTTGGCACGTCTGCTGGACGTACTGTCCAGCTGGATGGTTCAGGATGGTGAGGCCCGGGTGGGCGCAGGTACAGCCCATGCATATTCCAGTCAAGACATTCGACTGCTGCTCAAGGAAAGCCAGCGTTTCGGACACATTCATCATACGGAGCTGCTGCTTGTTGATAATATTTTCAAATTTACAGAAACGCATGCGAGAGAAATTATGATTCCAAGGCGAGAGATCATCTGCTTGTACACCCAGCTGTCGCTTGCGGAAAATAAACAGATGGCGCTTGCCGAAATGCATACGCGTTATCCCGTCTGTGAAAGCGACAAGGATGATATTATCGGCTTTGTCCATATCAAAGATTTATGGAAGGATGCGCAGCATACGCTGACCGACATCGAGCAAATTTTGCGCCCAATTATGACGGTGCCGGAGTCGATTTTCATACGGGAGCTGCTTGGGCAAATGCAGGAGAGCAAAACGCAAATTGCGATTTTAATAGATGAATATGGCGGTACATCAGGCATCGTAACGCTGGAAGACATTATGGAGGAAATTGTTGGTGAAATTCAGGATGAGTTTGACGAGGAGCGAGCGATGATTGAGCAGCTCGGCGAAGGGAGCCACTCGATTAGCGGGATGATGCTGATTGAGGAGGTAAACAGCTGCCTCGGCACGAATATTAGCTGTGACAACTTTGATACGATTGGCGGCTGGATGTATTCCCAACTGGAAAACCTGCCCCGCAAAGGCAATCGTGTAAAAGAAGCCAATCATTTCGAGTTTGTCATCGAGGAAACGGATCATTACCGCATTTCCCGTATTCGCGTGAGCCGGCTCGCTGCTTATCCTTCAGACAAGGAGCAAGAGGATTTGAAGGGAGACGCTGGAAATGCTGACGGCAAGGGGACAGGGACATAAGGGCGCTGTGCATATAAAAATGGAACCTTCTCCTCCGGGCGCTGCCCATCAGTGAAAAGGTTCCTTGCCTTGCCTTAACTTGCCCTGCTTGCTTGGGACTGAAGTTCATGTTTCAAAGACTGCTGACTGCTAGCCATTCAAATTGAAAAATACTTAACGAGCGGCAAGGAAAGCCGCTTCGTCGACTTCAATCTTCTCTACGATATCGATTGTGCCGCCTGCAAGACAAACATCGCCATCATAGAGAACGACGGCTTGGCCTGGCGTGATCGCCTTTTGCGGCTGATCGAACACAATATGTGCTGTTCCGTCAGCGCCAGGTGTCACGGTAACGCCCTGATCTGCTTGGCGGTAGCGGAACTTGGCCGTGCAGCGAAAAGGACCTTCCGGCTGCTGAGGTGAAATCCAGTTCATGCCGCTGGCGATTAGACCAGTCGAATACATGCTCGGATGCTGCTCGCCTTGCACCACATACAAAATGTTGCGCTCAAGGTCTTTGTCCGCAACGAACCAAGGCTCGCCATTGCCGGAGCCGCCAATGCCAAGGCCTTGGCGCTGTCCGAGCGTATAATACATCAGGCCGTCATGCTTGCCCTTGACTTCACCGCTGCGAATGTCGACCATGTCGCCTTTCTGGGCTGGCAAATAGCCGCTCAGAAATTCCTTGAAGTTGCGCTCGCCGATGAAGCAGACGCCGGTGCTGTCTTTTTTCTTCGCGGTGTACAAGCCTGCCTCTTCAGCAATCCGTCTTACCTCTGGCTTCGGCAGATGGCCAATCGGGAACATTGCCTTCGCGAGCTGCTTCTGGTTCAGCGCACTGAGGAAGTAAGTCTGGTCTTTATTGCTGTCCACGCCGCGCAGCAGCTTCGTTTCGCCATCCGGCGTTCGTTCTACGCGCGCGTAATGGCCTGTCGCCAAATAGTCGGCGCCTAGCTCATTCGCTTTTTTGAGAAAATCGCCGAACTTGATTTCCCGGTTGCACATGACGTCGGGATTCGGCGTACGGCCGCGCTTGTATTCATCTAGAAAATAAGTGAATACTTTATCGAAATATTGCTTCTCAAAATTAACCGTATAATACGGAATGCCGATCTGGTCGCATACGCGGCGAACGTCTTCCGCGTCTTCCTCTGCTGTGCAGTGACCAAATTCATCGGTATCATCCCAGTTTTTCATGAAAATGCCGACAACATCATAACCTTCCTGCTTAAGCAGCAGTGCGGTTACGGAAGAGTCTACACCGCCGGACATGCCGACAACGACTCTAGTTTCTTGTTTGGATTTTTCCATTTGCTTACACCGCCTTGTATTCAAACTCTAAAACGAGTATCTCTCATTGTAGCATATATTTATCGCTGCACAAAAAACTTTTTTAAGAAGAATAACAAGCTTTTCTCGCATGTTGAACGCACTATATGCTAACATAGAAGCTATATGGGAATACCATGATTTAAACCGAGTCATGGGTGCGCAAGGCAACACAACTAATGAAAACGAGGTGCCCTTTTATGAAAATATCAACCAAAGGCCGTTACGGCCTAACGATAATGATGGAGCTTGCGGGGAAATTTGGCGAGGGACCGATCTCTTTGAAAAGCATAGCTGAACGCAATAGCTTGTCCGAGCATTATTTGGAGCAGCTCGTTGCGCCGCTTCGCAACGCTGGACTTGTAAAAAGTATTCGTGGAGCCTATGGCGGCTACATTTTGTCCAAGGAGCCTGAGCATATTACAGCTGGTGATGTGATCCGCGTGCTGGAAGGGCCAATCTCCCCAGTCGATTTTACCGAAGAGGATGATCCGGCGAAGCGCGATCTGTGGCTGCGTATTCGCGACGGCATCGCCTCCGTATTAGATTCGACCACACTTCAGGACATGGTCAGCTTCCAAGATCCGGGTAAGGCAGACAGCTATATGTTTTATATTTAAATACCGAAAACTTTATACTCAACATCTATTTAGACAGACTGGTTGAAATTTAATTCGCCGGTCTTTTTTTTGTTGCTTAAAAAGGGTGATTAAATCTGAAAATCTTAATTATATTACATTATTTTCTTTAATTAAAGACTATTAATATTTAATTATTTATAATATAATTAATAAAAATAAAATTAGGAGCTGAGAATGTGGTTGGGAAATTCAAAAAAATAGGTTTATTTTTAATGGTTTTAAGTATGGTAGTTACAAGTGTGGTCTTGAACCCTAAAGCAGAAGCAGCAGAAACGACTTATGAGTGGACTATTAAAGAAAGCATTACTTCACCGAGATCGTCGCCTGCTGTTGTAGAGTATAACGGAGAAATTTATGTTTTTGGCGGGGCGGGTACTGGGAAGGAATCTTATTTCGGGACAGCAAGTAATCATACATATAAATATGATCCTGTTAACGATAGCTGGACAAGGCTGGCCGATATGAATACTGCAAGAGCCGCTTTTTCAGCAACTGTGTACCAAGATAAAATATATGTGATTGGCGGCTATGCTTATAATGGTAGTGATACGGTTAGAACGAGAGCGGTTGAGATTTATAATCCGCTTACCAATAGCTGGAGCTCAGGAGTAGAAATGCCTAGTATGAGATCATGGTCGGCGACGGCAGTAATTGATAATCATCTTTACGTATTTGGCGGATCTGATAATAATGATGTTTTCCAGACACATGTCCATATGTTCAATCCTGAAACTAACAAATGGATCAACAAAAATCCTCTTCCAGCGGCTCTTTCTGGTATGGATGTTGTCCAAGTAAATGGGAAAGTATATCTGTTCTCTGGCAAGGCTGTATACGAATATGATGTCGTAACGGATAGTTATAATAAATTAGCAACGATAGACGTTTCGAATTCATACAATAATGTTGTAGCTGTGAATGGTGAAGTTTATGTTCTGTCCAACAATAAGGTGAGTAAATACAACTTTGAGACCAATATTTTAGAATCTGTAACCAATATGAATAGCACAAGAACGCAGTACGTATCAGCTGTTGTAAACAACAACATTTATGTTATTGGTGGTGTCTCAAATCAATCGCCATCAAAAGTTGTTGAAATGCTTTCCATTCACACCCCGGAGCCTACTCCTACTCCAACGCCAGAGGTGACGCCAACGCCGGAGCCAACACCTACTCCGACACCTGTAGTGACACCGACGCCTACTCCAACCCCGGATATAAACGGCAGAGCTATTCTAATCATTACGATGACCAGTGGTCTCGAAAAAGAGTATGACCTGTCCATGGCTGAGGTGAATGCTTTTATTGACTGGTATGACGGGAAGGATCGCGGCATTGGAAAAGAACGCTACACCTTCAATAAAACCTGGAATATGGGGCCCTATAAAAGCAGAACGGATTACGTTATTTTTGATAAAATCCTTTTCTTCGAAGTGAATGAATATTGATTTTCAATTCTATGCACGCCAGCCGAGAGGCTGGCGTGTTGTGTTGTTAGAGCCATTGTCGTCTGCATAAAACGAAACAAAGGTTTTGCTTTCTTTTTCAGTGCGAGCGGTAGTGCTTGTTGATTCGCCTTGTGCTATACTTTTGAGGATACGATGATAATTTCTACTTTTATAATAGAAGGAGCTAGACAAGCTATGCACTATTTCGATCATGCCGCAACGACGCCAATGCATCCAGAAGTCGCGCGCGCGATGCTGGAAGTGATGCAGGGTCCGGGAGGCAATGCATCGAGCATGCATGCCTTCGGACGCGCGGCGCGGCAGCATATTAATCGCTCCCGCGACCAGATCGCGGCAGCTGTCGGCTGCAAGCCTGCTGAGCTCGTATTTACGTCTGGCGGCACAGAGAGCAACAATATGGCGCTCAAGGGTGTTGCCCGCGCGCAGGCGCTGCTAGGCAAAAACCATATCATTACAGCGGAGGCTGAGCACCATGCGGTGCTGCATCCCTGCGAAGCGCTTGAGCGCGAAGGCTTTGAGCTGACGCTGCTGCCCGTTGATGAGCAAGGTCAAGTGTCGCTTGCTGATGTAGCGGCGGCAATAAAGCCAAATACGGCGCTGATTAGCATTATGCACGGCAATAATGAGGTAGGAAGTATGCAGCCGATTGAAGACATCGGGCGCCTGGCGCATGAGCGAGGCGTTATTTTTCATGTCGATGCCGTTCAGGCACTGGGTACAGCGAGCTATCAGCTCAATGGGCTGCCAATCGATTTAATGAGCTTTTCCGCCCACAAAATCAATGGCCCGCAAGGGGTTGGCGCGTTATATATCGCTGCTGGCACGCCATTTGAGGCGAGCTCGCAGGGCGGCTCGCAAGAACGCAAGCGCCGTGCAGGCACCGAAAATGTCGCCGGCATCGTCGGCTTCGCCAAAGCTGTTGAAATTTGTGTGAAAGAAGCGCAAAACAAGCAACTTTTTCTGAGCGAGCTTCGTATGGTATGGGTAGAGCTGCTCAGGAAAAATGTGGATATAGATATAGTCATCAATGGCGCGGCGGAGCAGGCACTTCCGCATATCGTCAATATCAGCTTTATCGGGATCGATACCGAGACGATGCTGATGAATCTCGATATGGCAGGCATTGCAGCCGCAAGCGGCTCGGCCTGCACGTCAGGGGCGCTGGAGCGCTCCCATGTGCTGCGGTCGATGAAGCTGCCGGAGGAAAGGCTGGCTTCCGCCGTAAGATTCAGCTTCGGTTTGGGGAATACTAAGGAGGAACTGGGTGCCGCAGCGCAAAAAGTTGCAACGATTGTGCAGCGCATCCGTAATAACGCCTAGGAGGCTTCCCGGCCGTGATTAAACTACAGCAATTGATCGGTCTGCCCGTGCTGGTTATTCATTCCGGCAAGCGCGAAGGCACGATCAAGGATGCGATTTTCGACTCCCACTGGAAAGTTACAGGACTCGTGCTCGAAAGCAACGGCTGGTTTGCTAATGTCGTCAAGACAGTGGACTGGAATGCGGTGCTGACATGCGGCGTAGACGCGATAATTATTTCCGACGAAGCAGCTGTGCAGAAAACAAAGCTTGAGCAGCTGGGCAGAACCTTTTGCACCAGTAAAGTCCAGCTCAAGGGTATGCCTATGGTGACGGTACACGGCGTGATGCTTGGACAAGTATCGGACGTTTATTTTCATCCATTTATGGGTACACCAATAGTAGGCTTTGAGCTTACGGACGGTTTTATATCGGATCTAATGGAAGGGCGCAAGTGGCTCAGAGCTCCTGAAGATTCAGATGCCGTGCTGCTCGGGGAAGACGCGATTATCGTTCCTGCTGTCAGTGAAGCAGAATTGGAGCCTGTCGCAGCTTCCAATTCGAAAAATAGGGAGAAATGAAAGATGATGAGATGTCCCAACTGCAATTCGAAAGATATAGGAAAAATAGGTTCCCATCAATTTTATTGCTGGGGCTGCTTCATTGAACTGACTGTCAACGGAGAGAAGATGTCCGTGTACCAAGTGGAGGAAGATGGGACGCTTAGTTCACTTGATGATCTGTTTTTTGAAGATGAAATGCCACAAATCCATGCAACCTAGTGTTATGCATGGTTACATACTGACATACAATTAGAAGGGAACAGTCATGTGGCTGTTCTCTTTTTTAATGATATAGAAGGGCGAGGAGGGGTTAAAGTGGCCGAATTAAATGAGGTGCAGGCCCAAATAGCGAAGCTTGCAAGCGAAAATCCGCTAGATGCGCTTGCAGCGATCCAGGCGCTGAAAAACGAAGGCGGAAAAATCGTACCCGAGTTGCTTGTGCAGCTGCGGGCTGCAAAAGATCCTGTGCGGACGATGCTGGTTATTGTGCTCGGCGAGCTGGGCCCGCTGTCTGGAGCTGCGGCTGAACAGGTTGCGGCGCTGCTTGATGCAGACAATGAGAAGCTTCGTATGGCCGCCGCATTGACCTTGGTTAGAATAGGCAGTGAAAGTGTTAAACCGCTCCAGCAGATCTGGACTGCCGAGCAAAATCAGGAGAAGCCGAGCTTCTGGGCAGCCTGGGCGATATCGATTATTAACCCGGCATTAGTGGAGGACTCCGTAATCGAAAGACTGAAGCAGGTACAAAAAAAGCCGGATACCCCGGTAGAGGCTTCCGCAGCAAAGGAAGCGCTAGACTGGATAGCGGCTAATCAAGTGGAGTCTGAATAATTTAAAGCTGCTGGGCATAGCGGCTCATTACCCTAGCTCATGCCCAGTGGCGAACAAATACAGCACAAGGAACAGGTTTAGCGCTGTAATAACCCCTACGCATAGCCAGGCAAGCACTTTGACCCAAGGCTTGTTGGCGAACATACCCATTTTGGCTTGGCTGCTTGTGAACAGCACAAGCGGAATAATGGCGAACGGAAGCTGCAAGCTCAGGACGACTTGGCTCCACAGCAGCAGCTCGCCCGTTCCGCGCGTGCCGAACAGCCAGGTGACGATGAGCGCTGGAATGACAGCAAGCAATCGTGTCACAATACGGCGCAGCCAAGGCGGAATCGAAAATTTAATAAAACCCTCCATAACGATTTGCCCCGTTAAAGTCCCCGTAATTGTCGAGCTTTGGCCAGAAGCGAGCAAGGCAACAGCGAATAAGGTGCTGGCAATGCTGACGCCAAGCGTTGGGCTAAGCAGTTGATAGGCGCCTTCGATTTCCGTTACATTCAGGCCCGTTCCATAAAAGGCCGCAGCTCCCAGAATCAAGATGCTTGAATTAATCAGAAAAGCGATGGTCAGCGAAACGCCGGAATCCCATTGGGAATACTTAATCGCTTCCCGCCGTCCCTCCTCCGTCCGCTCATATTTTCTCGTCTGAATGATGGAGGAATGCAAATACAGATTATGCGGCATAACCGTTGCCCCAAGGATGCCAAGAGATACGAACAGCATGGCGGGGCTGCTTACGATTTCAAACTTCGGAACATAGCCGGAAAGCACCGCTGATATATCCGGACGCGAAATAATGACCTCGAATACAAATACCCCGAATATCGTAGCCATCAGCACAATAATAAGGGATTCAATAAGCCGAAAGCCTTTCTTCTGCAGCAGCAGCAGCAAAAATACATCTAGCGTCGTAATAAGAATACCGCCTATTAAGGGGAGGCCAAACAATAAATTTAGGGCAATGGCGGAGCCGATAACCTCGGCAAGATCGGTTGCAATAATGGCAAGCTCGGCCAGCAGCCAGAGGATGACAGCGCCTTTCATGCCGACGGAGTCGCGGGTTGCTTGGGCAAGGTCGCGGCCGGTAACGATGCCGAGCCTTGCCGACAGATTTTGCAGCAAAATCGCAATTAAATTGGCGATCAGAATAACGGCCAGCAGCGTATAGCCGAACCTTGCGCCGCCCGCAATGGATGTTGCCCAGTTGCCGGGATCGATATAGCCGACGGCGACCAGCATGCCGGGGCCAGCGAAGGCGAGAAATTTTCGAAAGCCGCTTGCATTTTTCGGTATATGAATAGAGGAGTTCACTTCTTCAAGGCTGACATTTCCACTCGCGCGGAGCCAGCCGGATTTTTTATCCAGTTGATCGGACTGTGTGCTCATAAAAACCCTTCTTTCGTTTACGCTCAGATGTGTTGGCTGTTGCATTTGTTTGTGCTATGAAACAATATTGCGCCTGGGAAACATTTTTGTCAATGGATTTGAGTATCCCTTGTTCATTGCTGGTAATTTCATTAAAGAAAATCGGGTATTTTGGAAATGAAAGTGCTTGTTTTTCCTGCAAATACAAGTCCGAGCAAGCATTCAACAGTTATTTTGATTTTCCAATTCTCAGCTATAAAGGTACTGGAGAAATTGTCGATATATTTATAGTCCCTTCATGTTTAATTGAATTTTTAAGGGCTATACAAAATGAGAAAAGAGGCGTAGGAATGACGCTTAAAGTGAAAATTATTGTGTTTGTAACGGCTATTTGTATTCTGCTCGCAACTCCGCTCAGTTATTTTGCACTGTATGTAATTGAAAAGCAGGCAACGAGTTCGGTAAATGGAGAAATTCAAAGCTCCGTCCAAAAAGCGGTTGCTGAAGTAGATGGCTGGGCGCAAAAACAGGCCAAAGTAATCGAGACCGTAGGCAAAGTGATTGAGGATACCGTACCGCTGAACGAAATCGGCATGGACCATTTGATGGCCTTTCAACTGCCTGATAATAAAGAGGATATCGATACGATCTATTTTGGTCTGGAAGACGGCACCTATATGGATGGCGCGGGCTTTATTCCGGATGCTACGTTCGATGCTCGCCAGCGTCCGTGGTATTTAGCGATTAAGGAATCAGGCAAGCTCACTTATAGCGATGCGTATATTACGAAGGCGGGAGTACAGGCTATTTTTATCGGCGTGCCGCTGCATGACCAGAATGGAGCTTTCCAAGGCGCCATTTCAGAAAATATTTCTCTCGATTCCATTAAGGAAAAAATCAGCTCGATTAAAACGGAAGACGGCTTTACCTTTTTGCTGGACCGGACGGGCGTCGTTCTTTCCCACCCTGATCAAAGCCTGCTGAACACGCAGCTTGCGGAGCAAAATGACTATAAAAATGTGGTAGAGCAAATGCTCGGTGAACCTTCCGGCCGGGCAGAATATACGTATAACAATGACACGCAGCTGTTGTATTTTGAAAAGGTTCCAAACACCAATTGGGTAGTAGCGACCTCCATTTCCAAATCAGCGGCCTTTGCTGAGCTTACGAGCTCCAAGCAGCTTTATATAAGCTTTATCGTCGTGTTCACCTTACTGCTGGCTGCTGTCGCCTATTTGATATCCCTTAAAGCGCTGAAGCCATTGCTTAATATGAAAAAGAGTGCACAGCTGCTGGCCGCCGGCGATCTTACGGTGCAGGTGCCTGTTAAGGGCAAGGACGAAATTGCCCAGCTGGGTTCTTCGTTTAATGCAATGAGCGCTTCCCTCAATCAGCTTATTCAGCAGGTTGATCAATCTGCGCAGCTCGTACAAACATCCTCCAAGACGATGTACAAGGATGCTTCGGGCAGCAATGAAATTGCTGGGCAAATATCGACCGTCATTGAGGAAATTGCCAAGGGAGCTGGTGATCAGGCACAATCTGTGCAATCGGGTGCCGAGATGGTATCCGAAATTAATACGGTCATTGACCAAATCGCGGATGAGACCCGCCAAGCGTCGGTAACGATTTTGGATGTTAATCAAGCGATGGAAAGCGGTAAAGGCGCGATTGCCCGTCAGACGGATCTTTCGGAGGCTGGGAAGGAATCTACCGAGCGGGTGGAAGAGTCCAATGAGCTGCTGCTGAGTAAAATCGGTGAAATTTCTAAAATTACCGGCAGCATTCAGGCCATTGCCGCACAAACGAATTTGCTGGCGCTCAATGCAGCTATTGAGGCGGCCCGCGCTGGCGAGAATGGCAAAGGTTTTGCTGTAGTTGCCACTGAGGTCCGCAAGCTCGCCGAGCAGTCCTCGCAATCGGTGAGCGGAATCGATCAACTGCTGAGTGAGTTGCATGCAGCGGGTGAGCAAAGTACAGCTGAGCTTGAGCAGTTCCGCCGGAACAGTGCAGCCCAGCTGGATTCTATGGAGGAGACAGCGGCTTCTTTTGACCGCATTCGGGAATCTGTAGATGAAATTATTCTAAAAATTAATTCGGTGACTTCAGGCATTACGGAGCTGAAATCGGGTGCTGCACAGGTCTCTGATGTGATTACGGGGCTTGCGGCAGTTGCAGAGGAAAGTGCGGCTTCGACGGAAGAAGCGGCATCCTCCACAATGGAGCAGTCGCTATCGATTGAAAATATTTCCGATGCGGCCAGAGAATTGTCCGATCATGCGGATCAGCTGCTGAAGGAAATTAGCCGTTTTAACACTCGTAAACAATAACTGGCCAGCAGCATGGATGATTTTCCCCGCTTGTACATATACTGTAGCAGATTGGCCTAGGGGCCTCTTTTGAAATATAAGAATTTATAAGCTTCACACTTATAAATGGACTTATATTTCTCGGACTGAAACGCGCAGCCGCCGTCAAAGGACGGCGACAGCCGTTTCACCTTGGTAAGCGAGCGGGGGTGAGGGAAAGTGGAGCGGTTCACAAAAAGCCGTTTGTTTGTATGGCTGGTCTACATTATTCTAGGTTTGCTGGCGCTGTATTTGCTTATATTGGTCAAACCAATGTTTATGAATATTTATTTTTTCCTCAAGGCGATTCTTGCGCCATTTATCGTTGCCATGATTATTTCCTACGTGCTGAATCCTGTAGTGACGATGCTGCATGAACGTAAAGTTCCGCGTACGATGGCGGTGCTGCTCATTTATACGGTATTTTTCACAGCGCTGACCGTCTTGCTCGTCAATGTCATTCCAATGCTTGCCATGCAGGTGCAGGAGCTCAACGAGCGGGTGCCAGACCTGACGATGAAGGCGCAAAATTTGGTGACGGATATCAACAATACATCGTTTCTGCCGGACAGCCTGCGCGATGGGATGAACCAGTCGCTGCTTCATATGGAGCGGAAGCTGTCGGAAACGCTGATCCATTTTATCAACAATATTGGTTCGGTGCTGAATACGGTGTTTATTGCCTTTATTGTGCCGTTTCTGGCATTCTACATTTTGAAGGATTTTGAGGTGTTTGAGCGGACGATCATTACGTACGTGCCCAAGTCGCATCGTCAAAATACCGTCCGGCTGATGAAGGATATTGACTCGGCGCTCGGCAGCTACATACGCGGGCAGTTTCTCGTCTGTCTGATCGTCGGTGTGCTTGCCTATATCGGCTACACGATTATCGGAATGGAATATGCGCTGCTGCTTGCCGGCATTGTAGCGATTACGAACATTATTCCCTACTTGGGCCCGTTTCTGGGGGCGATTCCAGCAATTCTGATGGCCTCGACCATATCGGTCAAAATGATGATTCTCGTCGCGGTAATCAATACGCTATGCCAAATTTTAGAGGGCAATATCATTTCTCCGCAGGTGGTGGGGAGGACGCTGCATATGCATCCGCTGGCGATTATTTTTGCCCTGCTGGTCGGAGGAGAGGTAGCGGGCGTCGCGGGGATGATTCTCGCCGTTCCGATTTTCGCGGCGCTGAAGGTCATCGTCCAGCATATGTTTGCCTATTATGTGCGGCGAAAGATTATTTGACAGCGGGCCTTGCTGCCGATATACTCATTTTTAGTACAACTCAAGCAAAAACGACTTCGTCGTCCTTCTGGGACGAGCGAAGAGCTTTGTCGGAGAAATATAAGCCCATTTATAAGTGCAAAACTTATAAGTTCTTATATTTTAAATGGAAATCGTTGATGAAAAAGAAGTAAGCTATAGACCGTCAATCAGAGAGGAAGCTTCTTCGCCGTTATCCGGCGTTGGCTGCAAGAGCTTTTATGGCGAAGGATGGCTGAAAGCTGCTTTCGGAGTGTGAATGAACTTCACCGGGAGGACCCGTTATTGTCCATACGAGGAGATTGCTGCGTAAGGCTGTGCCGCTAGAAATAGCGCAAGGCTGAAGCTGGCGATAACCAGGGTGGTACCGCGAGTTTTCGTCCCTGTCATAACTGACAGGGACTTTTTGATGTTTTAAAGCAGGTTTGGCTGCAAAATGCAGGCGTAAATAATGAAACCTATTGGAGGCGTATCAACTATGAAGGCTAGTGAAATTCGGGCAAAATGGCTTGCTTTTTTTGAAAGCAAAGGACATACAATCGAGCCGAGCGCATCGCTCGTGCCGCACAACGATCCATCGCTGCTATGGATTAACGCAGGCATGGCGCCGTTGAAAGCTTATTTTGACGGACGCGTCATTCCGGAAAATCCACGGATTACGAATTCCCAGAAGTGCATTCGCACCAACGATATCGAAAATGTCGGCAAAACGCGCCGCCACCATACTTTTTTTGAAATGCTCGGAAATTTCTCCATCGGCGATTATTTCAAGGAAGAAGCGATTACATGGGCTTGGGAGTTTCTAACGGGCAAGGAGTGGATCGGCTTCGATCCAGAGCGCCTATCGGTTACCGTTTACCCGGAGGATGAAGAAGCATACGAGTTCTGGAATAAAAAAATCGGCCTGCCAGAGGAGCGCATCTACAAGCTGGATGAAAACTTCTGGGATATCGGCGAAGGTCCATGCGGGCCATGTACGGAAATTTTCTATGACCGCGGCGACAAATACGGCGATTTGAATGATTCGGAATGCTGGCCGGGCGGCGAAAACGAGCGTTTTCTGGAAGTGTGGAACCTCGTATTCTCGCAATTCAACCATAACAAAGACGGCAGCTATACGCCGCTTCCTAACAAAAACATCGATACAGGCGCAGGTCTGGAGCGTTTCGCTTCGATTTTGCAGGATGTAGATTCGAACTTTGATACGGACCTGTTCATGCCAATTATCGAGCGTACGTGTGAGCTTGCTGGCGTGAAATATCATGTGAACGCTGAGCACGATGTGGCGCTGAAAGTTATCGCTGACCACATTCGTACGGTTGCTTTCGCTGTCGGCGACGGCGTTATGCCTTCTAATGAAGGACGCGGCTACATTATTCGCCGTTTGCTCCGCAGAGCGGTTCGTTACGGAAAATCGATCGGCATCGACCGTCCATTCCTTCATGAGCTGACAGCTACTGTCGGCGAAGTGATGGGCGTGTACTATGATGAGGTTGTGTCCAAGCGCGAATTTATTGAGAAGGTTATTCGTACAGAGGAAGAGCGTTTCCACGAGACGCTATCCGACGGCCTGGCTTTGCTCACGACGCTGGTAGATTCCGCTCGCGCAGCAGGCGGCAAGGAAATCGGCGGCGAGGATGCATTCCGCCTGTATGACACGTACGGCTTCCCGTTTGACCTGACGGAGGACTTTGCAGCGGAAAACGGCTTGACCGTTGACCGTGCAGGCTTTGACGCAGCAATGGAAGCGCAGCGCGAGCGCGCACGGGCAGCTCGTCAGGATACGGGCGGCATGAAGATTCAAGGTGGCGCACTCGGCGAATTCACGGTTAAAAGCGAATTTGTTGGCTATAATGAATTGGTAATTGAATCGGCCATTACGGCGATTGTGCAAGAGGATGCGCTGATTGATAGCGCAAGCGAAGGCAGCGAAGTGTTTGTGCTGCTTGACCGTACTCCGTTCTATGCGGAGAGCGGCGGACAAATTGGCGACCGCGGCATCATTTCGGGCCAAGGCTTCTCCTTGCAGGTGAAAGATGTGACGAAAGCGCCGCATGGCCAAAGCGTGCATCATGCGCTCGTTGTATCAGGTACCGTGAAGACGGGCGAGAAAGTACAGGCGGCTGTTGCGAAAGCGGTTCGTGAGGATGTCATTAAAAACCATACCGCAACCCATTTGCTGCACAAAGCGCTCAAGGAAGTACTGGGCACACATGTTAATCAAGCCGGTTCCCTTGTTGAGGCGGAGCGTCTGCGTTTTGACTTCTCCCACTTTGGCAGCATTACCGATGAGGAGCTTGTAGAAATCGAGCGCCGTGTCAATGAGCAAATTTGGAACAGCACCGATGTGACCATTACGAACAAGTCGCTTGCAGAAGCGAAGGAAATGGGAGCAATGGCCTTATTCGGTGAAAAATATGGCGATGTCGTCCGCGTCGTGCAAGTCGGCGACTACAGCCTTGAGCTTTGCGGCGGCTGTCACGTAGCCAGCACTTCGCAAATCGGCGTGTTCAAGCTGATCAGCGAAAGCGGAATTGGCTCCGGCGTGCGCCGGATTGAAGCCGTTACAGGCCGCCATGCTTACAGCTACACTGAAAGCCAGCTTGATTTGCTGGGGCAAGCAGCAGCATTGCTGAAATCGAGCAATGGAGATGTGCCTAAGCGTATTGAAGCGCTGCATGCACAGGTGAAGGAGCTTGGCCGTGAGAATGAATCGCTGCAAGCGAAGCTGAGCCGGATCGAAGCAGGCTCGCTTGAGCAGCAGGCGAAGCAGATCGGCGAAATTACGGTGCTTAGCGCTCAAGTAAATGCGCCATCCATAGACGCGCTGCGCGGCATTTCTGATGAGCTGAAGCTTAAGCTGCCTTCTGCGGTTATTATTCTCGGCGCTGTTCAAGAGGATAAAGTCAGCCTTGTAGCGTCGGTATCGGCCGATTTGGTGAAGAAGGGTCTTCACGCTGGCAAAATTATTAAAGAAGCAGCAGCTGTGTGCGGCGGAAGCGGCGGTGGCCGTCCTGATATGGCGCAGGCTGGCGGCAAGGACGCTTCCAAATTGGAAGAAGCACTGAAACTTGCGGAAGAACTGGTTCTCGCCCAAGCAAATGTGATATGATAGGAATGTGTATCGATAGTAATCTCATTGAAATGTAGTTGGAAAGCGAGGTGCTGGCGATGAGTTCCATGGACAAAACGATGAAGTTTGATGTGTTGCCGGAAAGTTTGGAAACCTCCTCACAGGACATTTTGCTGTCTGTGCATGAGGCACTTCTGGAGAAAGAGTACAATCCGATCAATCAGATTGTAGGCTATTTGCTCTCCGGTGATCCCGCGTATATTCCGCGGCACAACAACGCCAGGAGCCTGATTCGCAAGAAGGAACGCGATGAACTCATTGAAGAGCTTGTCCGGTTTTATTTGAACAATAAGAAAACATAATAGTCAGGAGCCGGACAAGCAATGAGAACAATGGGACTCGATTACGGCGATCGCAACATTGGTGTTGCGGTAAGCGATCCTTTTGGCTGGACTGCGCAAGGGCTTGAGGTCGTGAAGAAGCGCCGGGACAATGGCGAATTGGATCGGCTCGCTGAAATTGCGCAGCAGTATGAGGTTAGTGAAATCGTCTTGGGACTGCCGAAAAACATGAATAACACCATCGGTCCGCGAGGCGAAATTAGTATTGAATTCGCAGAGCAGCTTCGACAGAAACTACACTTGCCTGTTCACCTTTGGGACGAACGGTTGACTACTGTAGCCGCAGAGCGTACTCTCATAGAAGCGGATGTCAGCCGTAAGAAGCGAAAGCTGGTAGTGGACAAAATGGCGGCAACGCTCATTTTACAAAATTATCTCGATTCTAAGGGCTTGCGTTAACAGGAGCGAAAGCTATTTTGGCGCAAATTACAAAACGAAAAGGTGAGGGTTAAGATGACAAAGGATGATATGCAGTTCGAAGAGCCGGAAATTATTTATATTCCGGATGAAGACGGCAATGAAGAAGAATTCGAAGTCATCATGAAGTTTGAAGTGGATGGCTCTGATCAGAAATATATGATGGTCGTTCCGCTCGTTGGCGAGAGCGAAGAGGAAGATGAGGTTTACGCCTTCCGCTACGAGGAAGATGGCGATGATCTCCAGCTGTACACGATTGAAGACGAAGAAGAATGGAACATCGTGGAGGAGACGTTTAATACGCTGCTCGGCGAGTTGGAGGAAGAAAATTAATGGATCAAGGCGAGGTACTAATCCCGCAGCCGCTTGAGCGGCTGCGGGAAGCCTTCGGTCCTCAAATCGAGCTGCTTGCGGGCGGCGGCGTTATGGAAACATTCGACATCAAGGCTGAGTTTAGACTCGGCTCCTACGTCTATGCGGCGCTCCAGTCGGAAGCGATGAAGGGCGAGGATGAAGTGGAGCTTTTCCGCGTCATTGGCGAGCTTGGCGAAGAGCCGGAGCTGGAAACGATTGAGGATGATGAAGAATGGGAACTGGCGTCCGAAGCTTATGACGATTTGTTATTTGCTGGCGATGAGCGACCTTAAGCAAGCTTTATTATACGTATACATCGAGAAAAAGAGCGGTGCACACCGCTCTTTTTCTCGACGTATTGGGGAATTAGGAGGAAAGCAGGTTGGACAACGCAAAGAGGCAGTCATCTAAGCCTAGCAAGGTTCGTATCGCTTTTTACGTATTTTTAAGCATTTTAGGCGTCATCACTACAGTGGTGGGCGGCGCATTTATTTATTTGTGGCTTCAATTAGAGCCAACCAAGACGGCAGAGGCCAAGCAGATTGTCATTCCAAACAGCGCCTCAGCGAGCCAAATTTCCGATGTGCTTCAAGAGGAAGGGATTATTAAAAATGCCCTGATCTTTAAATATTATTTGAAGCTGGAAAAAGAAGGCGGCAAATTCCAAGCGGGCACGTATTCGATGAATCCCGGCATGGATAAGGCAGATGTCATTGCTATGCTGAATAGCGGCAGCACCGTCAAGCAGGAGACGATCCGGTTTACGATTCCAGAGGGGCTTACGGTACTGCAAATTGCCGATAAGCTGGCGGAAGAGAAGCTGATCGACAAGGATAAATTTTTGGAGCTTGCCGATAAGCAGCAAACGTGGAGCAATGCGGATGCGGTCAATGAGATTTCCGCTGATGCTAAGCTGCATCACCGGCTAGAAGGGTATTTGTTTCCTGAAACCTATGAAATGAAGAAGGGCAGTTCGGAGCAGGAAATATTGAACCGTATGATTTCTGAACTTGATGTCAAGCTTGCCCAGCTTCCCAATGATTGGACGATTCAGCTGGAAAAACGCAAGCTGACGATTCATCAGCTGCTTACGATTGCATCCCTGGTTGAGCGCGAGGTGGTCGTTGACGAGGAGCGTCCGATCGTTGCGAGCGTTATATATAATCGCTTGAACAAGCCGATGAAGCTTCAAATAGATGCAACAGTGCAATATGCACTCGATAAGCCAAAGGAACGTTTATATAATAAGGATCTCAAGATAGATAGCCCTTATAACACCTATTTGGTAGATGGGCTCCCGCCGGGACCGATTGCAGCCCCAAGCCTTAGCTCGATCAAAGCGGCACTTTATCCGCAGGAAACGGAATATTTTTTCTATGTAACCAAGAAAGATGGAACGGGACAGCATCTGTTTGCTAAAACCTTTAGCGAGCATAACAATAATATTGCTAACAGCAACAAGACTGCGCAGTCTAAGTAAGGAGTGTAAGGAGCATGGCAGTAAAGCCAGAATTATTAACGACAGCTTCATCTTTGGAGGAGCTGGAGCGCCTAATTGCTGCCGGGGCTGATGCTTTCCTAATTGGAGAAGCACGCTACGGCATGCGTCTTGCTGGACAATTTGATCTGGAAATGATCAGGCAAGCGGTGGAGCTGGCGGCGCCTCACGGCGTAAACATTTATGTATCGGTAAATAATTTGATCGAAAACAAAGTCGTGGAATCTTTGCCAGGCTATTTGCAGGCACTGGCCGAAGCTGGTGTAAACGGCGTAATGTTCGGTGACCCCGCTGTATTGATGGCTGCACGGAGTGCCGCTCCTGACATGCCGCTGCATTGGAATGCCGAGATGACTTCAACGAATTATGCGACAGCTGAATATTGGAGAAAGCGCGGGGCTACGCGGTTTGTGCTTGCCCGCGAGCTGAATATGGATCAGGTCATTGAAATCAAAGAAAACTCCACGATGCCAATCGAGGTGCAGGTTCATGGCTTGACGAATATTTATCATTCCAAGCGTTCGCTTGTGAACAGCTATTTGGATCATCAGGAAGACTCCGGCAAGCTTGGCAGCGCCAGCAAGGAGCAAGGGCTATACGTAATGGAAGCTGAGCGTAAAGATGAGCGTTTCCCTATTTTTGAGGATGCCAACGGCACGCATATTTTGAGCTCGGATGATATTTGCATGCTGGAAAACCTGCATGAGCTGATGGAAATCGGCGTGGAGAGCTTGAAGATTGAAGGGCTGCTCAAGTCGATAGAATACAATGAAATCATAGTAAGGGCTTATCGCAATGTCATTGACGCTTATATGGCTGATCCGGAGGGCTACCGTTTTCAGGATGAGTGGCTGGAGCCGATTCAAGAAGCGCAAGATCCGCAGCGTGAGCTGAGCTTTGGTTTCTTTTATAAAGAACAGGTGTATTGAGGTATGGGAGCAGGAGGTGCAGCAACTATGACAGTTGCAGAAAACACGTATTCAGGGGCGACGAGCCCGGTGAAAACCCGCTATCAGGGAAAACGCCATAGACTCGATCGTCCCGAGCTGCTTGCCCCGGCAGGCAATTTGGAAAAGCTGAAATTCGCCATCCATTATGGCGCTGACGCCGTATACATTGGCGGACAAAAATACGGCCTTCGTTCCAACGCAGGCAATTTCAGCTTTGAGGAAATGCGAGAAGGCGTCGAGTTTGCCAATCGTTATGGCGCTAAGGTATTCGTGGCTACGAATATTTACGCGCATAATGAGGATATCGGCGGGCTTGAGGAGTATTTGCGCAATCTGGAGGAAGTCGGCATTTCAGCGATTATTGTCGCAGATCCGATTATTATAGAGACGGCTGCGCGAGTAGCTCCTAAGCTGGAAGCGCATTTGAGCACCCAGCAATCCACGCTCAACTGGCAGGCGGTACAGTTTTGGAAGGAAGAAGGACTGCCACGCGTCGTTCTGGCCAGAGAAACAAGCTTTGAAGAAATCGCCGAAATTAAAAAGCATGTAGATATTGAAATTGAAGCGTTTATTCATGGCGCGATGTGTTCTTCATTTTCTGGCCGCTGTGTACTCAGCAATCACTTTACCGATCGGGACTCCAACCGTGGGGGCTGCTCGCAGTCGTGTCGCTGGAAATACGATTTGTTCGTTGATGATATGCCAATGTACACCGAAGGCGAAGATCAATTCACGATGGGGTCTAAAGACCTGTGTATGATTGAATATTTGCCAGAGCTGATTGATGTTGGCGTAGATAGCTTCAAAATTGAAGGCCGCATGAAGAGTATTCACTATGTTGCTACTGTTGTGAATGTGTATCGTCAAGCGATTGATTCCTATTTTGAGGACCCGGAAAATTTTGTACTGAAGCAAGAATGGCTGGATGAAATTTTCAAAGCGGCGAACCGTCCGCTCAACACGGGATTTTTCCTCGATACACCGGGTGCAGAGGATCATATTTATGAGCCGGAAGATAAGCCAGCTCCTTATGATTTTGCCGGAGTTGTTCTGGAATACAATGAAGAGACGGGCATTGCGGTTGTACAACAGCGCAACCACTTCAAATTGGGACAAGAAGTTGAGTTTGTAGGACCCGGCGGCCGCTTCTTCAAGCAGACGATTACGCGGATGACCGATGACAAGGGACAAGAGCTGGATGCAGCAAGACACCCGCTTCAGCGCATCCACATTAAGACTTTTGCACCTGTTGAACCAATGGATATGCTGCGTAAACTAATGATAAAAAAATAACTAGGACCACGACACTGTTTTCGTTTTTCGATAACAGTGTTTTTTTTATTATTTATTAATTATTTGTGAGTTGAAAACCGATATATAGAATTAGGGGCTACATAAGAAAAGAGAGTACAAGGATTCATTGACAACATATTGAACGCTTCTAGAGACCTAGTCTGTAACAAATAAAAAAGGCGGTGTCATCATTGAAAAAAAATGAGGACAAAACTCAGTCGAAGAAAATTACGATGAAAAAAACAGAAGCAGGGAAATCTATGAAAGCCCTTTCTGGACTTTGGGGCAGCTCTAAACCGATTATAAAAAAAATCGCCTCTAATACGGGCAAATACGGGAAAAGCTCCTCCAAGCAGCTGCTCGCGCTGACGAAGGAAATGAAGCTGAACCAGGTCAATAAATCGGTAGGTACGAAGCTGTTTTTAATTATTTTTGCCAGCATCGTAACCTGTGTTTTGGCAGTAGGTCTCATTTCATATTCACAGACGAAAACGATTGTCGAGCGCAAAGTTTCCGGGGCTAGCTTTCAGACAGTCAGCCAAGTAACGACGAATTTGAACATTATTTTGGACAACTATGAAGAAATGACGATGCAAATTTTAATTAATAAAGACTTACATACGTTGATCGGTAAAATGCGTGACGGCGAGGACGATTATACCCGGTTTGAAGCAAGCCGCGAGCTGTCTAGCAAAATGCAGGATTACGCGCTAGGCAACTCCAGCATTAAGGCAATCTATTTGCTGCCGTTGGACGACAAGCTGCCAGTCGTAACAGCAGGAAATGCTTCTTCTGTTGCAACCGCTGCGATGAAGCAGGAAGAGTGGTTCAGCAAGGTGCAAGAAGCAAATGGCAAGGCGCTATGGATTGGGACCCAGCCGAAGGGCTTCGGCGGTGCGAACGGTGCGCCAACGGTTGGTATCAGCCGTCTTCTGAAGGACAGCACGCTGAATGAAGTTTCCTATATGCTGCTAATTGAAATTAATTTGGCTAGCCTCCAAGATTCAATAAAGGATGTATCCTTGGGACTAGGCAGTGAGCTTTCGATCGTAGATGGTCAAAACAACTATATTTTGCCTCCTAACAATGACCTGATTGGTCAGCCGGCTCCAGTAGCTCTTCCGACTGAAGGAGACGCTGCAATAGAAGGATCGGAAAAGCTGAATACTAGCGATGGCGAATCCATGCTGACGGTCTATAAATCATTTGATTCCGTAGATTGGAAGCTGCTCGGTCTTATTCCGGTAGATACGTTGGTCGAGGATGCAAAAGTTATTCGCAATATGACCATTATTACAGCGATTGTAGCTGTATTCATTGCAATTGCGATTGGCTTCCTTGTCATTAGAACGATTGCACAGCCACTGACGAACCTGCGCAATTTAATGAACGAGGGACAACGGGGCAATTTGACGGTGCGTTCTACGATTCAGAAACGTTCCGATGAAATCGGTGAGCTGAGCGACAGCTTTAACGATATGATGACGCAAATTACCAATTTGGCGAAGCAGGCTACACAATCTGCGGATACTGTGCTGCATACGGCAGGCGAGCTGACGGATGTATCGCGGAAAACAGCCATTTCCTCACGGGAAATATCAGTCGCAACTGAAGAAATCGCAAATGGAGCTTCAAGCCTTGCTGTTGAAGCAGAGCGCGGCAGCGACTTGAGCGGCAATATTTCGACCCAAATGGAAACAGTGAAGCAGGCGAATGCGGAAATTGTACGTGCAGCTGGAGAGGTAGAGAAAGCGAGTGAGCGTGGAGCGGCCTACATGGGCGAGCTGAGCCACAAAACGGGACAGACCGAGCAAATGACACGCTCTATGGTTGAAAAGGTAGACAGCCTTAAAGACAGCACAGGCTCTATCGTTAAAATATTGGATGTATTGAACAATTTGACGAAGCAGACCAACATTCTTTCCCTGAATGCGGCGATTGAAGCAGCGCGTGCAGGTGCAGCGGGCAAAGGCTTTATGGTCGTGGCCGATGAAATTCGCAAGCTGGCCGATCAATCCCGTCAATCGATTGATGTGGTAGGACAAATCACGGAAAAAATCCAAGAGGAAATTGACAATACGGTTAGCGTATTGTCGGATGCTTATCCTTTATTCCAAGAGCAAATTGTTTCTGTGAAGCAGGCGACGGATATTTTCGTAGGTGTTCAGGAGCAGATGGTACAGTTTGTACACAAGCTGGATTCAGTAACGGACTCCATCGGCGAGCTGGACAAGTCGCAGGAAGTGTTGTCCGAGGCAATGACGAATGTCAGCGCAGTAGCACAGCAATCCTCGGCAACATCAGAAGAGGTAGCTTCCCTCAGCAGCGAGCAGCTTAGCATAAGTGACGGTCTCGTCAGCCTGTCGGAAGAGCTGGGCAGCGTATCGCGTGAGCTGAAAGATTCTCTTTCGAAATTTAAAATCGAATAATATCGACTTTCATTCAGCCGTTTGAACGGGGTACTTCCCCGTTCAAACGGCTTTTTTTCAAACATGGTGAAAAATGCGTAACGAAAATGAAAAGCTTGTGCTGGATTAATGGCGATCGGAAGCCAAGCTTTTCATGCAGTGAAGCCATATTTCACCCTAATACACATATTTGCGCTGGGCCCAATAACTGAAAAGAAAGATGGATGCCTCGGTCAGCAATTTGGCGATAACAAGGGGAAGGATAAGGGTTTCATTGTAAAAGTACAGAAGTCCATAATTTAAGAGCAGCACAAGAATGACCAGCGAGAAATATTTTGGCAGCGATTGGTGTACCCTGGATACTTTGCCGCCCGTGAACACGTACTTTCTGTTCATTGTATAGTTGAAGATGGAGCTGCACAATCTTGCGGCTACTACGGACAAGAACAGGTTGTGGCTAATGCTTTGAATAAGGAATAATAGCGTGAAGTCTAGTATTGCTGACAGCAGGGAAGAGGTGCTGAACATTATAATCGGCAAATAAATGCGGAAAGAGTCGATCAGCGGGCGAAAATGGGATGATTTATTATGATCCAAATAGACGGTATCAATATATTCCTCGGTAATCTTAAAGCCATCCCGGTGAGCGGTCAGCAGCATGTTCATTTCATATTCGAACCGCTCGCCAGGAATTTGGCACAGCCAGTCCAGCATGGAAAGTGAAAAGCCGCGCAAACCGGTTTGCGTATCATAAATTTTAGTGCCCGTAGTGAGAGAGAAGACTGACCGAGTGACCGAGTTGCCAAAGCGGCTTCGCAGTGGGATGGTTCCGCTAAAACGGCGGCTGCCCAGCACAATGCCTGGCGTTGTCTGGCTGAGCAGCTTCTCGAAAATCCGCTTTATGTCATGGGGCAGATGCTGCCCGTCACTATCTGCACAGACGACGTGGCCCGGCATACCGGCTTTTTGTATATAGCCAAACCCCGTTTTTAAGGCACGTCCTTTCCCGAGGTTGACCTCGTGGGTCAGAACGGTGCAGCCGGAGGCTTCAGCCGCTTCAAAAATGTCACGGTAGCTTGGCCCGCTTCCGTCATCGACAATGACGATGGGCTCAAGCTGGAACGCATGCAGCTGCTGGATCAAATCAAGCAGCCGATTATCAGGCTCATAGGCCGGAACTAATATAGTCATGATGAATTACTCCTCCCCAATATATAAGATGTCGCTGACGCCGCGTTCTTGATTTTTACCAAGCGGATTATTGACAACTCTGCCCATGAAATACATCGTCGATGAGCCTCCGCCGTCCAAATTGTAGGCTTCTGTAGCTCCGAGGCCAGCCATGACATCGGCAAGCTCGGTCAGTGTCATTCCGCGGCTGTAGCCTTCCTTCCGCCCGTCTACTACGACAAATACATAATGGTTTGGAGCAATCATTCCGATCGCGGTTCTCGGATTCGCATTTTGGATCGAGCGGTTTCCGAAATTAGTATCGATTTTGACACTGCTGAAATCACTTGTGATTTTGCCATCTTGTATCAGTATGGGGCCGAATGACAACGTATTGGTGACGCCGTCAGCAAGCAGATCGGAGGAGGAAATCTCTGTTTCATCATACGTTTGGAGCGTTCCGTCATCGAACAGTGCCAGCGCATTCCGCACCGGATCATCGCGGTATACGGTACCGTTGCGAATAATGACGCCATCATCACGGAAGCCATAATAATCGCCGTTGATTGCAAAAATGGCATTATTGCTGGAAGCGATGACTGAGGTATCCTCTATAATATTCGTTCCAAAACTGTTTTCGGCGAATGCAGAGCGCAGGCTGCTGGCATCTTTAACTGTGACATCTGCGACAAAATAGTTGATCAGATCTGAGCCAGATCCTGTCTGAACCTGCTCAATTTTAATTTGTATATCGTCGCTGCTGTAGTTCCAATCATCTGATGCTGCTTGAACTTCAGCAGTTGAAGCAGCTGTATCGCTTGAGCTGTTGGACGTTGCCGCTTGGTCAGTTACGACGACTTCGACGTGCTTGATCAAATAACGGTCTGCGAGACCATATGTCAATGAGCCAAGGCCTAAGAGCGTTGCGATCGTTGCAATCATCCATATCCGTTTCGTTTTTTTGGCTGCCTTCTTGTGCGTCTTCATAATGGAAGCATCACCTCTTCATATAGGTTCTTGAGGGTTATCATACTTGGGCTACCTTAAATGAAACTGAACTATTTTTTGGGCAGCTGGAACGAGTGTTGAAGGGCTTAAGGGAAGGGCGACGCGGTTTATACGTTGGCATTAAGGCCATACTGAGGGGAAGGAGGCTAGCTGAAATGATCAGGCGGCGTGCAGCAATTGTAGCAATACTTTTAACGGTTATAATGGCAGGTTATTTGATTAGGCTGGCGACGCTGCAGCTGATGCCAAGCTTGGGTCAGCCCGCTGCCCAGATGCTCAGCAAGCATATCGACTGGCAGCATAAGGCAGCTATTCAGCGGCAGCGAAATTTGGTGCTGGATTCAGGGCGCGGCGATTTTATTGATCGTTACGGGAGAGCCATTACGGGGGAAAGCTATTCAGCATTGGCACTATTTCCAGTAGAGAGCAAGGCACGGGGAGAGACGACGGAGCTGCGCAAGCTGGCGAAGCTTCTGCAGGTGTCTTACGAGCAGCTGGTGGAAAAATGGGATGCGCTCAAGAGTGCTGATTTTTGGCGGGAGGAAAGGCAGAAGGCACCCTTGAGCCTTTCTGCGAGCCAGTTGGCAGGACTTTCGCAGCTCCATATAAATGGAGTCAAGGTGCTGCCCTATCACAACCGGTATTTGCCGCAGCTTAATGCCAGGCAAGCCATTGGTTTTATAAGCCAGCATCCGGAATGGCTGGAGCAGGCTTATGGAGCGGATCTGGCGTCAGGCAAGCGCAAGCTGACAGATGAAATCGGCGGTGCTGGACTTGAGAAATCGCTGGATACGCTGCTAAGAGGCAATGGGCCAACGTCGGTATCTTTTTATGTTGATGGGCAGCGGCATCCGCTTCAGGGGCTGGGTCTGCGGGTTTTTCAGCCGGATAGCGCCTACTATCCGCTGAAAGTAAAGACGACGCTGGATGTACAGCTCCAGCAGCAGCTTGAGCTGTACGCAGATGCAAATGGCTTGAAAGCTGGAGCAATCGTCGTGCTGGATGCGCAAAATGCGGATATCGTCAGCATGGTGTCCAGACCGCAGATGAACCCGCAGCAGCTGGATCGGAATGAAGAAACCGATTGGTCAAATCATGCGCTCCAAGCGGTTGCCCCAGGTTCGATTTTTAAGCTTGTAACAGAAGCGGCGGCGCTTGAGGCTGGTGTTGTAGACGAAAAAGAAGTGTTCACATGCAGGGGGCAATACGGAAAATATGGTTTAACATGCTGGAAGCAGGATGGCCATGGAAGTCTGACGCTTGAGGAAGGATTAGCTCAGTCCTGCAACATTGTGTTTGCAACGCTTGCGGAGCGGTTGAGCGGCTATGAGCTGTATCAGACTGCTACGGCGCTTGGCATTGGTGATCGATCTGGCTGGCATGCCGAATCAGCATTTGGCCCGTTTGCCGGACGTTTGCGGCTGCTTGGCGAGGAAGAAGGCGGACAGTTGTTTGCTGCGAGCATTTGGCAGCAATTGCAGGACAAGCCTACTCTTGACGTAGACGGGGGAATTATGGCTCAAAGCGGTATCGGCCAACGGGATGTCAGGATGACGCCGCTGCAGGCGGCGAATTTGGTCGTGACGATTTTACATGGCGGTCAACGGCTGGAGCCGCGAATCGTAAGTGAAATTCGTTATGCGAACGGACAGCTGATGGTGGAGCTGGAGCCCCAGCAAGCCCGGCAGGCGGGAACGCCGATACATGCGAGAACCGCTGGCACGCTGCTGGCAGGGATGAAGGCGGTCACTGAGTACGGAACGGGACGCTCCATTCGTGATGGCATATGGCCGATTGCCGGTAAGTCCGGTACGGCGCAGACGCTGGTCAGCGGCAAGGAGCGCGTTCACCAATGGTTCATCGGCTACGGACCGACAAATACGCCGCGATACGCCGTCGCCGTGCTTGCCGAGAGCAGGAGTCCCGGTACAAGCAATCAGGCGACGAAGCTGTTTCGCGGCGTCATGGATATTATAGCGAAGCGATAAAACAGCTTTAAACGAAAGCAGATTTATACGCTTGGAGGAGCTGGCGGGTTGCCTGTGCCTTCTCCGGCACCTGGAGGAGGCACCTGGCTGTCGAATTCGCCTTGCGGCGCTCTGATCCAGCGATGGAAAAAACCTTGGTCATACAAGGTTTTGAGCAAAATGATGAGCACGGGCGATAAGATGACGCCGGCAATGCCGAACAGCTTGAGCGAAATAATCATAAATGCCAGCATCGTAAATGCAGATACGCCGAGCGTGTCTCCGGTAATTTTTGGCTCCAATAGCTGTCTGGCCAATACGACGACGATATACAATACGGACAGCCATACCGCAAGGGAAGTATGCCCCACGATAAACAAATAAATGATCCAAGGGATAAAGATCGTTCCTACCCCAAGCAGCGGCAGCACATCAAAAATAGCCGAGATGACGGCGACTACAAGGGCATTTTTGACACCGAGCAGCAGCAGCGAGATGAAGATGACGAAAAACGTAATCGTAATCATCTTGGCTTGCGCCTTCAGGTAGCCGGAAATGCCCTTTAATACATTTTCACGCAAGAAGAAAAAGGCTTTTTTAAACGTTTTGGGCGTTTTATCCGCCGCTGTTTTTTTCCAGTCATTAATTTCAATACTTAGGAAATAAGCTAATATAATACCGACCAGAAAGTTAAACATAAAGCTGGAGAACGAGGACACGTAGCCGACGGTTCCAGCAAAAATCATTTTGACCAAATTCGGCACATATTCGGCAGCACCCTGGATGTATTCCGTAATTTGCGCGACGAGCTCAGGCGGGAGGGCCTGAATTTTATTTTGCACCTGTGACGTGCTAAGCTCCACCTGCTCCACGAGAATAGCCTGATATTCCGGCAGCTTGTCCAGAAACTCGGAGCCCTGCTTCGAAATAATGTAACCGAGCCCGGAGAAGGCGGATAGAATAAGGATGGAAAACAATAAAATCGATATGCCTGACGCGATGGATTTTTTAATGCCAATCTTGTTCAGCCTTCGTGCCAGCGGCTCAATGCACATGAAAATAACAAAGGAGAAAATGATAGGTGTAGCCAATTGATAAAAATGACTAAAGGCAAACATAATTAAATAAACCGTTAGCGCGATCAGTGCAATGTCAAATGCGGTTCGCCAATATTTTTTATAAAAGGGTAGCATAGCTGAAAACCTCTCTTTTCCAATTTCGTATATCTCGTTTTGATTGTACTATAATTTTAATTTTGCTGCCTATTTTTTGTAGCCATATGATACAATTAAAGTTATCGTTGTTTGTTTATCGCCGATTACATCCAGCTAAAAATTTTAATAACGGTGGGGAAAACATAAATGGAGAACTTAGTTGTCTGGACTCTTTATTTTTTCTCGTTCTACGCTTTCCTCCCTGCGTTTATCAGTCGTACTTTCGGATTTAGGGTTTTTAAGAAAGGCCTGGTAAAGAAGGAAATTGCTCTTACCTTTGACGATGGCCCGGATGCTGTCTATACGCCAAAGCTGCTTGAGTTGCTGGCTCGCTATGATGCGAAAGCGACTTTTTTCATCGTTGGTGCACATGGCGAAGCGCAGCCGGAGCTATTGAGCAAAATACATGAGGAAGGCCATACGCTTGGCATACACAATTATGTTCACAAGACCAATTGGTTCATGCGGCCAAGGTCCGTCAAGCGTCAGATCGAGCGTACATGCGAAATAATACGAGAGGCGACGGGGAGCCGTTCCAATTATTATCGGCCTCCTTGGGGCATTATCAATGTGTTTGATTTTGCTGGCATTGGCCATTTGCAAATCGTATTATGGTCGTCAATGTTCGGAGATTGGAACAAGAGGCTGGGGGCGGAGCGCCTTAAGCGAAAAATGCTGAAGAAGCTCCGCCCCGGCGAGGTGCTGCTGCTTCATGATTGCGGGCAAACGCCTGGCGCCCATCAGGATGCTCCTGCTAATATGCTAATCGCACTTGAGGCTTATTTGCAGGAAGGCGTAAGGCAAGGCTATCGTTTTGTTACGATAGAAGAGATGATAAAGCTGACAGAGCGAGCCAAGGAACGCCAGCTGTCATGGTTTAAAAAATCACTTATAACGCTATGGCTGCAGTATGAGCGTTTGTTCCATCTCGCTTTTCAGCTTAAGCAGGTAGGAGTGGAGTCGCCGGCGCTGCATTATCGAATGATTTCCTACAGCGGCCAGCCAATCGAGCTGGCAGAGGGCGAACGTTTAAGCAAGGGAGACCGGGTGGTGGAGCTGCATTTTGACAACCGCAAGCTGTCTGGCATTGCGGCAGAAGCGGCATCGCCATTAGCTGCTGGAATTAGAATGCTGCGGGAAGTAGAAGCGGCATTGCCTATGCTTGCCCATCAATTGGCGCATGATCCTGCGGCGGCTGATGCGAAAGCATTATACGGCGTTACAATGATTCATCGAGGAGCGGATCGGTTTGGCTTTGAGGTGATCCCATTGCCGGACGGCTTATTTGCTCGTACGACCCGAATTTACTTGCGGCTGCTTATGCGCGTGTTGACGAAGAAACCGAGGAATGCGAAAAGCAAGGAGCGCAGGAAAGCGATTGATCCATGTATGCTGCTATATCCCATGAGCAAAATACAAGCTTTTCAAAATACGCAAGCAGCACTGCTGAGGGTAAGCATAGGACAAGAGGCGAGCTTGCAGGCGGCGCCAGCAGGTGCTGTGGATGCTGTTCCGATGGAGGGCAGTACTTCCACCATATAATCGAACTCCGGCGTCTGTTTACAGGCGGCCGGAGTTTTAAAATAGAAAAAAAGGCATTCAAAGGACAGCATTGCTATCATAATAAAGATCACTTAATTATAGAGGAGGCTATCCCAGCATGGGGGAACCGACATCTGATGAATATTTAATTCAACTGATCGCACGGCAGGATGCATCGGCGCTTGAGCAGCTGTACGATCGCTATGAACGGCCCGTCTACTCATTCGTTTATCGAATGCTGAAAGATGAGATGGCATCGGAGGAAGTGGTGCAGGAGCTGTTTGTGCGGATATGGAATGCGGCTTCTAGAGTTGAAACCGAAGAAGCCTCAGGAAAAATTAGCACCTGGATTTTTGCAATTGCCCGCAACCTTGCCATTGATTGGATCAGAAAGCAGGGCAGACGTCCGCAGCAGGTTCAGGCAGAGATGATCTTAGAGCGAACGGTCGATCCGCATACAACTGAGAAGGTTGTGGAGGACCGAATGCTCGGCGAACAGATGAAAGAGGCCATTGGACAGCTGAGTGATGACCAGAAGCAGATTGTTGAATGGATCTATTATATGGGTTATACGCAGCAGGAGGTGGCGGACAAGCATCAAATTCCGCTTGGTACCGTTAAAAGCAGGGTAAGGCTTGCGCTAGGCCAGCTGCGCAAACGATTCGAGCATACATGGAAGGAGGGAGTGCGGCAATGATTAAACCTAATGATTCACTTTGTGATGACGTGGAGATGTATTCACTTGGAGGCCTTGATGCTGAAGCAACGCAGCAATTTGAACATCATTTGTCGCATTGCCAGCAGTGCAGAGAGATGGTGGAAGAGTTGCAGCCTATTATCACTCGTTTTCCCCTTGCAGTTGATTCGGTAGAACCGCCAGCTGGTATGAAGCAGCGTATACTGGCTGCTGTATTGCAGTCTGCGCCAACGCCTGTACCGATGTCGACATTAACAGCCGCTGATGAAAGCATTCGCCCAGAACGCCAAGAGAGCAGCGATAATCAGGCGAGCAGTCCTAACGATTCTAACAGTGAAAACAAGGCTGGCAGTGAAAAATCCGCTCATCGCCCGGGGGTAGTCCCATTACTAGCAGCAGCAGGGGAAGCAGGCGCGGCGGACAAGAATTCGTCTCCAAGCCAAACAGAGCAGCGGACAGCAGCTCTACAGGCTCAGCTGCGCAAACGCTGGGTTGCTCGTGTGATGACGGGTGTTGCGGCTTCGTTTGTTATTCTTTCCGGCTTTTTATTGCAGCAGGTTAACCAGCTTAGCAATGAAACGGCTGATTTAACGAGCCAGCTGGAGCAGCTGCAGCAGCAGATTGCGGCCTCCGACAGTCCAGCTGCTGCTTCACAGGTAAACGGTGTTGTATCGCTTAAGCCGGCGGAAGCAGGCATTGTAGCCGAGGGCCGCGCAACGATTAGCGTAGACAGCAAAGGCATGCATTTGATCGTTCAGGTCGAGCAGCTGCCTAAGCTTCAAGGCGATGAAGCCTTTCAGGTGTGGCTGCTTAAAGATGGCAAGCCGGTTAATGCAGGGACGTTCCTACCAAATGAAGGCGTAGGAGCGCTGTATTTTACATTTAATCCGGATGACTACGATCAAATAGCCATTACGCAAGAGCCGGATGCCAATGGGGTAGAGCCAAGAGGCTCGATGGTGCTTGCCGGGGCATTAAGCCAAAGCGTGAAATCAAACTCTTAATTGCATGTTTAGCTTGCTGGCAAGCCTGTTTGCTAATCTGCTTGTTATTAACTCATTTTAGCGGTAGATAGGAAAGACCATGCAAAAAAGCACGCTTGCTCGCGGTTAACGCGGTTGAGCGTGCTTTTTCTTCTTTCATTCACCCGCTAGTCTAGCCAGCTGCTGTTTCTGATTGAATTTAGCGCACAAGTAAAGGAGCTTGCTTACTGAAAGGTCGCTTCGTGCAAGGTCTTTAAGCTTGGTGGACACAGCAGCCGCTATTTCATTCGAATCACGGGTTATGGTAGAGTCGGCGGACTCCGGAGACACTAATTGCCGCCAAACGTTATTTTGCGGGGGATAATGAGGACGATAGCGAATTTCCTGTCCGCGTACAGCCTCAAATCGTCTAAAATGACACAATAGCGGAACCTCAGTCCTTCAAAAAGGAGGCAGCGCGTCGAGCTGTGTTGTTCCTGCACCACTCGCATGCCGCGGCTCCATGAGCCTTGAAACGTCAGATTAGATTGGCTTGGCTTAGGATTAACGTAATGTAAGAACAAGCAGCTCGATTCTGATTAGAATAAACACCTAGGGCAAAAAGAAAAGCAGCGCCGAAGCGCTGCTTGATGTTAGACTACATTTTCATTACGCCGCCACGGCTGGCGTTAGTAACGAGGTGGGAATAACGCGCGAGATAACCGCGTTTGATTTTTGGTTCGAAGCCTGGCCATGCGGCACGGCGTTTCTCGAACTCCTCGTCGCTGATTAAAACGTTCATTCCACGGTTGTTCATATCCAGCTCAACGATGTCGCCGTCTTGTACGAAAGCGATTGGACCGCCTTCAGCCGCTTCCGGTGAAACGTGGCCGATACTGATTCCGCGGGATGCGCCGGAGAAGCGTCCATCGGTTACGAGACCGACTTTAGCGCCTAGGCCCATACCAGCGATTTGCGAAGTAGGAGCAAGCATTTCTGGCATGCCTGGACCGCCTTTAGGTCCTTCATAACGAATGATGACAACATGTCCTTCTTTAACTTTGCCGTTAGCGATGCCCGCAAGAGCTTCATCCTGGGAATCAAAGCAAATAGCAGGACCTTTATGATAGCCGTTAACCGATTTGTCGATCGCGCCGACTTTGATGATTGCGCCGCCTGGAGCAAGGTTGCCGAACAGTACAGCAAGTCCGCCACGCTCACTATGCGGATTGTCAATCGTCCGGATAACGTCGGTATTTTGAATTTCACAGCCCTCTACGTTTTCACGCAGCGTCTTGCCTGTTACGGTGATGCAATCGCCATGCAGAGTGCCTTCTTTTTTGAACATTTCATTCAGTACGGCACTTACGCCGCCAGCCAGATGCACATCTTCGATGTGGTAATCGGAAGCCGGGGCGATTTTAGCCAAATGCGGCACGCGCTCAGCAATTTCATTGATGCGCTCGATTGGGTAGTCAATGCCTGCTTCATGTGCAAGTGCCAGCGTATGCAGAACGGTATTTGTGGAACCACCCATTGCCATATCGAGGGCAAAAGCATTATCAATCGTATCTTTCGTTACGATGTCGCGAGGCTTGATGCCAAGCTCAATCAGCTTCATCAGCTGGGTAGCCGATTGCTTAACGAATTCTCTACGCTCAGGTGCTACGGCAAGAATCGTGCCGTTGCCTGGAAGCGCGAGGCCAAGGCCTTCAGCAAGACAGTTCATCGAGTTGGCAGTGAACATGCCTGAGCATGAGCCGCAAGTCGGACAGCCGAACTGTTCAAGCTCCAGCAAGTCTTTATCATCGATGATGCCTGCTTGGTAAGCGCCGACACCTTCAAAAACGCTGGAGAGCGAGATCGAGCGGCCGTCAGATGTTTTACCCGCCTTCATTGGTCCGCCGCTGACGAACAGCGTCGGAATGTTGACGCGCAGGGCGCCCATCATCATGCCCGGAGTAATTTTGTCACAGTTTGGTATGCAAACCATACCGTCGAACCAGTGCGCATTTACAACGGTTTCTACGGAGTCGGCGATAATTTCACGGCTCGCCAGCGAGTAGCGCATGCCGATATGTCCCATTGCAATCCCATCATCAACACCAATGGTATTGAATTCGAAAGGAACGCCGCCAGCATCGCGAATTGCTTGCTTAACCAGCTTGCCAAACTCCTGCAAATGAACGTGACCAGGTACAATATCAATATAGGAATTACAAACAGCAATGAAGGGCTTGTCGAAATCTTCCTCCGCAACTCCTGCTGCACGCAGCAAGCTGCGGTGCGGTGCACGGTCAAATCCTTTTTTTATCATGTCGGAACGCATCTTCTTAGGTGCCATTAAAAATCCCTCCAGTATGAAAAGTCGATACCTTTGAGTTTAACACAGAGGACAAGCATTGGCTAGTAATGTTGATGGACTTATATGCTTAATACGGCTTCTGGCTTGGCTATCAAGGAAAAACACGGTATAGTAGTAGGAAAAGTATAATTATCGTGCCGTGAAGAAATCCAGTATCGCGAGGGGTATAAATGAATCAGGAAAATACGGAGAAAAGAATAGAAAAAATGCGTGAGATGGACGAGGCCTTTCGCCAGCTCAGACGTCTAATCCATGCTGAATGGAATCGGTTTAATGTTCAAGGGCTCGGCATGACAGATGCAAAGATGGTTTTGCTGCTATCGGAGCATGGCCCACAGAAAGCGTCGGTTATGGCGGAGCTGCTGCAAATCACGAGCGGCGCGGTCACTGGCATCGCAGACCGATTAATTAATTTTGGCTACATTGACCGCGAGCGCAGTGAAGAGGACCGCCGTATTGTGCTGCTCACAATCACGGATGAGGGGCGCAAATTGGTGGATGGCATTATGCGTGTTCGCGAAGATCTCATGCTCAGGCTCTATGAAGGATTTTCGCTGGAGGATATGGATATTACCGTGAGCATGTTCACGAGAATGAGCGAAAATTTGGAACGCAAGCGCGAGGACAACAGCGAGGCTTAGTCCTGCTTACTGGCCCTTGGTGCTGCCTTTGCCCAGTAAGCTTCCAATGCGTTCATATCAAGGTGAAACGGCTATCGCCGTCCTTTGGTGGCGAGGCGCGTTTCAGTCCGAGAAATATAGAGAAATATAGAGAAAGGATGAGAAAATTATATCCTTTCCTATATTTCAAAAAAAGGGATTCGCTTCGTTTGCACGAAGGAATCCCTTTTTTAACAATAGCTGGTTTGTTCTAAAGCTTATAGACCTTCGCCATTCAAGTAGTTATGGAATGGCTTGTCTACCCAGAACGTATAGGAATCAATGTTGACCGCTGGATCGAGCTTGCGGAAGCCTTCTACAATGTCTTTCGATTGATCATTCAGCGAGAAGGACTGGGCATAAAAATAGCCGCTGCCTGTAATTTTATTATTCGTAATGACCTCGTATTCATCGAGCTTAGTCGAGGAATAATAAAGCGGCTGGAACCATGAGCCATAGATGAGGCCAGGCTGATCGTCTTTATCTTTTTTCGCATATTGCAAAATAATAGGCTGGAAGCGGGCTTTATCCGCTGAATTCTTGAATTCAAAGGCGATGTCGAATTCCTTCGCATACGTAATATAGTTGCCGTTCTCGATTTGGACAACTTTATAATTTTCAGTATCCTTTGTCGGCGGCTCGCCCCATTCCTTCATGAAGACGAAGGCGGATGTTTTAGGCTCCAGTTGAACTTTGGCGTCAATGCCTTCGCTGCGCAGCAGCCCGATAAGCTGGATGACATGCTTGAGGTCACTATGTCCATAAGTAAGGGATAGCGATGGCGTGAAGTTGGCGTCAAATCGCGCGTCCTTCAGGTTGTAGCCCGTCACCAAATTATTTTTGAGCGCCGCATCTACAATCGTTTGCAGCTCAGGTGCTTGAATAATGTTGGACGTTTTGAAAGCATCATTCAATTGGGCGTAAATAGTGCTGTCGCTGATGTTGCCGATGAAGTGCTTGTATTCTCCTTTAAAGGAAAGAATTTGCACGATCAGTGTTTCGGCAAGCTGCGGCGTCAGTCCTTTGCCTTTAATGGCATTGTACTGGGAGGCTGGCAGCAAGCCTGTATCAACGGCTGCAGCGAGCTCTTGCGCTGCTGCTGTTCCAAGAGAGGACGCAGGGATATTCAGCTTCTTCAGTCCAGCTGTAATTTTCGCCTGCGGGTATGTATGGGCCAGCTCTTGCAGTCCAGCTGCTTTAACGGCGATATACAAAGCGGAAGCTGCTGTCAGCTTTTGCTCGGCGTTTACGGTTGTTGATGTGAGAATTCCTTGTTTATGAAGGGCAGCTGCTGCGGTATAATAAGGACTGGTCTCCGTCAAATCGGTGAAGGCAGGAAGCTCTTCCGGCTGCTCCAGCTTAAGCGCACCCGCTACAGCTTGAATGAATTGTCCTTTTGTAATCGTGCTGGTAGTGAAGGTGATGCCGAACTTCTCTTTAAGGAACAGCTTAGCTTCGGATGAAGCGGCAGTCGTTGCCGTGCTTGTTGCTGTAGTAGTAGAAGTAGCTGCATAAATAGGAACAGCCGATGATAAAGCGATGGATAGGGCCAGAGATGCGGACAATAAGGATCTGGTTAGTGCAGGATATTTTGTGCTCATAAAGTTCCCTCCGGTATTGGATATTATTTTCCAAAACATATTAAATGACTCGGAATAGTACGATTATACTAGCATTGTTACAATTTTGTGTCAACATCGTATTTTTATAACTAACTTTCATGAAAATAATGTAGAATAAACGAGAGTTTTGTCGAATATTCACTATTGACAAAATCCGATAAGCTTACTAGGATAAAGAGAAAAATACAAGCTATTTAAGGGAGAGAAACGTACACAGATGAAAAAGACACTGGCGTTAACAATTTCATTATTGATGGTTGTCGTTATACTGGCGGCCTGCGGCTCGAATGGAACAAATAACAGCAGCACCGGTACGAATGGCGGTACGGCTACAAATGCTGGAACGGCAACAGCTGCTCCTGAAAATGAAAAGCAAAAACGCGTTGCGCTCGTGCTTCCTGAGCAAATCGGTGTTAACCCGTTTTTCGCATCGATGGATGAAGGCTTCAAAAGAGCTGGTGAAGAATTTAATGTAGAAGTGAAAACGATTGAGTCTACAGACCCTGCTGCATTCGAGCAAAACCTGCGCGCAGCGGTAGCAGACAATTACGATCTGATCATTACAGCAACCTTCCAAGCGGAGGATGCACTTAATAAAGTAGCTCCAGAAAATCCGGACAAGCCGTTCGCGATTATCGATACAATCGTGAATCAGCCGAACGTTCGCAGCGTCGTGTTCCGTGAACAGGAAGCAGCGTACCTGCTAGGCGCAGCAGCTGGCCTTTCCACTAAAACGAATGTAGTTGGCGCAGTAGTAGCGATGGATACACCGCTGCTTAAGAAATACACATTTGGTTTTGAGCAAGGGCTTAAAAGCACAAACCCAGATGCAAAATTTTTGACTAACTATGTAGGTAATTTCAATGATTCGGCAAAAGGCAAGGAGCTTGCACTGCTGCAATACTCGCAAGGTGCAGATTTTGTAGCCGGCATGTCGGCAGTAGGCGATCTTGGCGTATTTGAAGCAGCGAAGGAAAAAGGCCTGTACGCTTCGGGTCAAGACGTTGACCGTACGGAGCTTGATCCTGAGCACATCGTCCTCTCCCAATTGAAAGGTACAGATGCAGTAGCGTATGAAACCGTTAAAGCATTCGCAAACGACCAATTCGACTTTACAGCAACTGACTACGGCTTGAAGGAAAAAGGTGTAGGTCTTACATTCGTAACCCAAGACAGCAAATCAGCACTTAGCCCATTTGTTGGCGAAGACACAATTACTAAAGTGAAAGCCATTGCTGAAGATATTATTTCAGGCAAAGTCGTCGTAGAGCTTCCAGCGGCGAAATAAGAAGATGCACCGGCTGCCAGCGGGCAGCCGGTTTGCTTGTTTTTGAAA